>NZ_CADDZT010000001.1:0-10639 GCF_902812655.1 Candidatus Frankia meridionalis
AGCATCGTTTCCGATCATAACTACGGTGCGTGACGAATACCGCGTCTCTACCCCGGCTCGCAGTGGTGGGCGGCACGCTGTCCGGTGGCAAGCCGAGCCGCACCGCAGGTGCGCCCGCGCCGAGGAGCGGAAGCGGCGCGGCAGCACATTTCCGAACCTGCCCAGTGTGCGGATGCGGACCTTCCACCTTCCGGAGACCGACCAGCGGATTATGAGCGGTCGTGTAGTTCATCCGCCTATGTCCGCTGACGTTCGTCGGTGCAGGTCGCAGGTTTGATTTTTTCCGTGGACGTACGCCGACGTCCGTAGTCATAAGCCGGCGTGGCTGCCACCGGTGGCGTCGAATTCATGCTCTCCCTGGCCCGGCTCGAACCGCTTCGTCCGTCGCCTGCGACCGTCCACGGACATCCGTCGGCTGACCGAACCATCCGATGACAGGAGCAAGAAGGTAGTCTGTCTGCCGGTATTTGTGGATGTCCGGTCGCTTGGAGCGGGTGTCCGTTAGCGTCTGCACGCCGTCCCGTACACCCCGGCCGGGCGGCTGCCCGGCGGCACGCACGATCCGGCCTTCGCGACCAAGCCGCAGCTCGCGGTCGACCTGGTGGGTCGGGCCCGCGGGGCGCCGGTGCCGTTCGCGGCTGTGGTCGCCGACTGCTTCTACGGTCCGAGTGAGACCGGCACCCTCGTCGGGGCGCTGGGCCGCGCCGGCGTGCCCTACGTGCTGGCCCTCAAACCGCACAGGGGTATCTGGGCGCGTATCGCGGATCCGCACACCCCGATCGAGGCCGCCAGGGCGGCCGGCTGGCGCAGCCGTCGCCGGCCCGGTTCCTGGCAGCGGGTGACCCGCCGGTTCCGTGACGGGCACACCGAAACCTGGTGGGCGACCGATGCCCGCCTGGGCTGCTGGGGCACGGACGGCCCCCTGCGGCTGGTCGTGGCCACCACTGACCCGGCCGGCCTCCCCGAGCACACCACCTGGTATCTGATCACCAATCGGCCCCGTCCCGGCAGCCCACCGGCTGCCCCCTCACCGCTGCCGCCGGCCGACCTGGCCGAGATCGTGCGCTGCTACGGGCTGCGTACCTGGGTCGAGCAAGGCTACAAACAGGTCAAAAACGAACTCGGCTGGGCGGACTTCCAGGTCCGTTCCGACGTCGCGATCCGCCGCTACCTCACCCTGGTCTGCTGCGCGTTCTCGTTCAGCTGGCAGACCTGGTCCGACCAGCAGCTCCCCACCCCCACACCGGAGACGACCCAGGCGGAGGGTTCCCGAGAGAGGGGGGCCCGCACCGGCTTCCCGGCACATACAACCACCCAGCTGGCCCCAGGCGATCCGCGCCGTCCGCGGCTGGCTGACCCCCGCCATCGTGCTCACACGCTGGTGGCGGGCATGGTCCACAACGCCCCCACCCGCTGAACTCCAGGCCCTGATCGACGCGGTCGGCGCCGGTCACGGCCTGCACCTCTACCTCCCACCCTGATCCAACAAACTACCGGTAAATGGCCCTGACCCCAACCCCACCAACATCACTCACCACGATCTACGAACCGCTGCCCAGCAAAAATGCCGAGGCCCTGCTATGGCCACTTGGTTTCGCCAACTCTGAAGCATCATCCAATCCTCGATAATCTTTTCTGGACCATTATGGTCATACCCTCTACATCCTTTTTTGCAGCACTCTTCGCAAACTCTTCCAGGGTATTTAAATAGCTATACGGGTCGCCGCGTAATACCCTCTCACTCTCGACGAAAGGCCGTATGGCCGTCCAGGTCTTCTCGAGCCGATAACGGATGGGAAGAATGACGACGTTTTCGTCGACGACCTCGAAGGCGAGCAGGTAGCCGAGCATCTGGTAAAAGAATGATACTTCAATGACTTCCCCCCGAATGTCCGCCGGTAGACGGGTAACTCCTAAATTTGGGTCGCGCGAAGGTAGCTCCTCCCAAATCTTCTCTTCTTTCAGGTAGAAAGACTGGGTCGTGTGGCGATCAAGCATTTCGATGATGATTGGGAGCTGATTTGCGCGGTCCGCTGATCGCGCCTGCCGTGCTGCGAGCAAAGTTGAAGTCGCCAAAGAAGCTAATGAGATAAAGATGGCGCTGACATTTAGCAGCGAGCCGGCCATTTTCACACACATCCCACCACGGCTCGATGGCACATACCTCGGCCATACAGGAAATGTACCGTCAACTCTTTCATTAGTTCACGAAGTCCCTTATTGTTACGAAGACAAATATTTAAACAACAAGAAAATTCAACTCCACCCAAACGACGAACGGCCGAGTAGAACCAGCCAGCCGCAGACCTGAACAAAGATCAGATAGAGCAGTGGCACGGACATAGTTGACCCTCATGCCGACAGCTGAGCCGTCGCATAACCCCAGCTCACAGGCCCAAGCCGACTTCTGGCACTCCACACGTCGAAATCAGTGGGATGGCGCCGCCGTGGGCCGCGCCGAATCCGCCCGATAGTACCGGCCGAACGTCACCTGCCCGACGAGGCGCAGTTCGTCGGCTTCTCCATTTGCACCACGGGGAATCAGGGGCTGTGCCCGGCCCGGGATACCGGGGATCCGGCCGGTGGCCTGCACGGCTTCCGGTACCGCATACGGCTCCAGCACACCGGTCAGCTTTTCCAGGTCCAGCCGGGCCCGCTTCGCCACCTCTGCCGGAAACTGAACGCCACTAACAGTGGCCTGTAGCGCCCGAAGCGCATCGGCCAGTTGACCGAATTCGGACGCCTCGTCGGACATGGACCGACCGGCTCTCCAGATGTCCACCACCTAATTATTGTCATTACTGGACGGAGAGACGCACCTCCCAGGCACCAGCACGGAGCACGACTTCCACGAGGACAGCAGACCCGCCCGGCAGACTCAGGCACGCACGAACTCCTGCTTGGACCCGGTGTCGGCCAGAGTGAGCCTGCCCGCCGAGCAGGTAAAGATATCCGCCTGATTAAGTTCGGCCGGGACGGTCTGTCTGCCCAGATACGTGTGATTGACACGGGCGTCGACGACAAAGGACCCACTCGTCGTGCTGTAGTTGACAGTGGTATTACTGACGGAGAAGCGGAAGGTCGCCCGACCGACTTCGGTGAACGAGTAAAAATTCCCGTCTGTACTTCCGTAGCCAGAAAACGTTACGTTCTCGACCTGGCTCCCACTTCCGTCGTCGTTGAACTGAACGACAGTCGTGGAGGTGTCGCTCGCGTTCATGTCAACCGTACCGGGAGTGTCCAGGACAAACTGCGACGCGTTTAGCGTCCAGGCCCATCTGGAGAGCTTCCAGGTCCCGATCAGGCAATTCCGGCCGTCCATCGGCCTGCCCTTCTTTGCGGGATCGGCCGCATCTGCACCGGCCGACGCCGACGTGTCGGGTGTGTCTGGCGCGGTGGACACCACCGGCGCGGCTGTCGCGACGGGCGCGGCTGCCGATCTACTCTCCTGCCACTGCAGAACCCCGAAGATCGCACCAGTCAGGACACTGACGACGCCAATTACCGCTTCGACTCTGTGCCAACGCCCCTCACCTGGCACCCCCGCCCTTGCACCCGACATTCAAGCCTCCAGATCCAGGTTCCCGAGTAGCATCGCGTACTCCTCGGTTTTCGGGCACGGTGAGTCACCTCCGCCCTGAGCTCGGTGGAGCGGTACCGACCGACCGCTATCGTCCATGGCCCACACAGGTGAACTCCAGCTTCAGGACCACTCAAAGCCAGGCGTCCAGCTACTCAACTTTCATCGCCACGGCGGGCCGGTCCGCCACCGAGGCCCGGAGCAGCTGCTCCGCTGCAGCGGATCGTGGTGGCACCGACCTGGCGGGCTGGGGCCTGATCCGCTGCTCAATGCTCGGTCTGGCGGGCCTGAAGCAGTTCGTACAGTTTCATCAGACCGGCGAGTTCAGCCCGCCCGGAGATGTTCAGCTTCCGGTAGATCTCGCGGAGGTGGTTACCCGCGGTACGTTTCGTGACGAACAGCTTCTTGCCTATCCCGGGGTCGCTCAGGCCTTCGGCGGCGAGGCTGGCGACCTTTCGTTGCTGATCGCTGAGTTTCGGAATCAGAATCCGAGGCGCGGATAACCATGGATGGTCACATTTGGACAGGAGGTCGGCGAGGTATCCGGCAAGTGCGCCGACCCCGATGGCATCTTTCGGACGGGGTAGCTGGAAGGCCTGTGCCGCAGTTTCCGCCGCATAGTGCCACAGGCCGAGGTCCGCGTAGCTGCCCGCGCTCACCCGCAGTCCGGCCTGATCGGCGGCGAGCAGTGCCTCGGCGTGCCGCCGCACGAGAACGGGCAGGCGACCGTTCACCATCGATTCGAGTTGCTCCAGCCGTTGGACGTCCGAGGAGCCGACGAGCCCGTATCTGAGCAGGGCGAGCAGGGCATGTGTTTCCAGGCCGTGGAATCCATCGTCTCGTAGGCGGTCCGCCAGGTGTCGCAGGGTGGAATCGGCCGTTTCGAAATGTCCCTCGCTTGCGGCGACCTGGGCGCGGGAA
This sequence comes from Candidatus Frankia meridionalis, assembly GCF_902812655.1. Classification (GTDB taxonomy): domain Bacteria; phylum Actinomycetota; class Actinomycetes; order Frankiales; family Frankiaceae; genus Protofrankia; species Protofrankia meridionalis. The sequence goes on from NZ_CADDZT010000001.1 coordinate 4,502, forward strand.
AGCTCGATCCACGGATACATGAGAGTCATCGTCCGGGCATGCCGCTGGTCGGCTTCCTTAAGTAGTTGCGCTGCCTCCGGAAGGTGCCCCAGAAGCGCGGCGCAGTGCGCCTGTTCCGCGAGGAGCGCGGAAAGTAGCGTCTGCCCGCCCCGCTCCGCCAGCGTGAGAGCCTCCAGGGTGGTGGCCTGCGCCGATTTGAAACGGCCGGTCAGTCGCTGACGCATCGCCTCCGCGAGGCCCTCCTGCGCTCCGAAGAGTGGGAAGTCCTCGGCCTGGTCCCTGTCGGTGTCGCGCAGCAGGTTGCTAGCGGTCGCGGCCGTGACGCTCCACCGGGCGAGGGTGGCGACTGCCCGCAGGTAGGGCAGGTCGGGTAGATGGTCCGGAAGATGGCTCTCGAAGTCGCGCAGCTCGTCGAGTAGAAGCTCGCCGCCACCGTGATACGCGGCGAGGACAAGGCGATGCCCTTCGGCGAACAAGCGCCCGCCGGTCCAGCTCTTCTCCGTTTCCGCAATCTCGGCCAGGCGCTGGTGCGCGGTGCGAAAATCGCCGCGCCAGGCGAGCTGACATATCGACACAGCCCGGAGCAGGGTCGAGCCGGGGCCGCCAAGGGCTTCCGCGGCACACCACAGGCGCTCAGCCGCGGTCGGGTCGTTCAGCATGCCGAACTCGATCATTCCCCGCGCTATGGACCAGCGGATCCACTGCTCGTCGGTCTCCAGCGCGGGCTCGGCGGAGTTCAGGAGTTCGATCGCTTGTTCCGGCTCGCCGGTAAAACCGAGGATCGACGCGCGTAGATCGACGGCGTCGAAGCCGCCGCCGGCGGCCAGTGCGGCCCTGGCGAGTTCCCCGGCCAGCGACAGATCGAAACGGGCGTATGCCGTGCGCCCCGCCCGGACCAGCAGGAGTGGGTCGCCGACGGTGTTGGATCTCATCCGCCAGACCGCCACACGCAGTTCGTCGTCCCGCCGCCGCATGCCGGTCCGCTCGACGTATTCCGCGAGGTCGCCGAGATGGCGTTCGGCGTGTGGCATGCTCCGCACCACCTCGCCGAACACGGGGTGGTCAAGCCTTACATCCCGCCGCTGGCGTCGGCGGTCCGCCTGGATGAGCTTCTGGTCTTCGGCCGACGTGACAGCATATTTCCCGACCAGCCCGACGAGCATCCCGTAATCGATCGGTTCGGCAAGCGCGACAATCTCCACGACCGTGCGCAGGTTATCGGGCAGATTACGCACCCGTTCCTCGAGAACGCTGAAGACGTCGATGTGTAGCCGGGTCATGTCTCCGGACCAGTGCCAGAGGCCACCGACCTGGCTGACCTCACCGGACTCCCGCAACCCGTCGACCAGTTCGCGCAGCGTCAACACGTTGCCTTCCGTCAGCTGCCACAACCTGTTCCCCGTGCGTCCCTCCACTCGGCCGCCAAGCACACCCGCCAACAGGTGATCAGTCTGCGACCGGTCCAGCGGCGGGACCGGGATCCGCGTGACCAGGTCACGCTTCCACAGCTCCGCGACGCTGTCGGGAACGCGCCCCGGGGTCCGACGTGTCCCAAGGACCAGCACGTGACCGGTCCGGGTGGCGCGCAGAACCAGATCGGCGCTCGTCGTGTCGAGCAGCTGCATGTCATCGATCGCCAACACCACCTGGTGAACACTCGACGGCCGCTCGACGAGGCTGTCGAGGACGAGGTTGAGCTCCCGTGCTCCCACAACCCCATGCGGCTCCTGATGAGGCAGGAATTCAGCGAGCGCCCCCAACGGGATGGCGGACATGGCCTCGGTGGCGTACACACGCTTGACCGTGAAGGTGCCCGCGTCCTGCTGCCCGGCGATCTCCCGCAACAACCGACTCTTGCCGACGCCCGCCGCACCCTCGAGGAGCATTCCTCGGCCCTCGGCTAGCGCCGCCGTGACCCGGCCCACCTCGATGGACCGGCCGACGAAGGGCCAAGCGTGCACCATGCTGCCGAATTATGTCGTGGTCGATCCGTCGACGAACCCACCCGGCCACAATGCGGGCCCACCCCAGGGTAACGTCGGTGAAGACCGACCCAACCGTGATCACATCGCCGTTCGCACGGGGCTGTCCGACCTGAGGCTCTGGCGCACTTCCGGTGGTGACCGACGGTTAGCGTTTGTTGCGGCCTACTGGGATGATGATGTGCCTGACACTCCAGACATTTGGGGCGTCACCACCGAGGGTGGCGGGCGGGCTCAACACGCTGCCATGAACATTCAGAGCGCTGCCGACTACCCGGATTGCGTGGCTTCGCATGCTCCTCCCCCCAGCATCTCGTCTCGATTACATATCGTCACCACCGAATGTGCACCAGAGCCAACCATCTGACACCCCCCGCGACCGCCGAACTGATCAAGCTTTATGGTGATCGCTGGGGGATTGAGACGGCCTTCCTCGAGCTGAAGGCCACGATGCTCGCAGGCAAGGTCCTGCGCTCACGCACCCCCGACGGCGTCGAGCAGGAAATCTACGCCCTGCTCGTGGCCTACCAGGTGATCTGGATCGCGATCGCCGACGCGATGCTGCACGACCCGGGTTTCGACCCCGACCGCGGCAGCTTCACCACCGCCCTGGAGACCGCCCGCGACCAGCTCGTCCAGGCCGCCAACATCCTGACCGGCGAGACGGTCGACCTGATCGGCGTGATCGGCCGCGCCGTGCTCGACGACCTGCTGCCCGACCGGTGGCTACGCGTCAGCCCCCGCGTCGTCAAACGCGCGATCTCCAACTACGCCGCCAACACCGCCAAGGGCCACCTCCACGGACCCAGCTACAAAGCCACCGTCAGCCTCGACATCCTCGCGCCGGACCCGTTGACAGATGGTTGACCCGCCTATCTACACGGCCTTGGGGCTAGCGTCCACCCTCGTCCGCCGTCTTGGCTGTCAACTTGCCTGTCAGTCGTATCGCGGCGCGGGGAGCGTTGGAAGATCAGGACAGTCGGCACACTGGTTGCCCGGTCAGGTCGGCGATCAGCTCGAAGTCCTTGTCGCGGTGCAGGAGCGTGAGTCCGGCGGCTTCCGCCGTCGCGGCGATCAGCAGATCGGGGACACTCGGGGCCCGATGATGGCCGGCCGCGGCCAGCATGCCCTGGACTTCGTAGGCGCGTCGGGCCACGGCGACCGGCATGTCCCACTGGATGACCATGCGTGCGAGCGGTAGGGTGCCGAGGAGGCGGGTGTGTTCAACTCCGTTGCGGGCCGAGTAGCCTACTTCGAGCAGCGTAACTGCGCATATGTGTACCAGATCTTGATCAACTCGCCGTGACCAGAGGGGCTCGTCGGGATGGGTCGGTATGCGGACCAGCGCCGACTTGTCGATAAGCCAGCCTTCGGTCACGACCAGGCACCGCGCATCACATCCTCGTCGGCGAGGTCCGAGATCAGTTCGTTGAGCTGTGCCCAGTCCTCCCGGGCGAGCGGGGGGTGGGTGTCGCGCGATGCCCGCTCGGCTTCAGCGGCCAGCGTGCGACGCAGGTACTCGACACGCGAGATCCCGGCTCGGGCGGCGGCAGCGTCGAGCTCGGCAAGAACCACATCGGGGACGTCACGCACGAGGATGTCGGCCACCGACGTCACCTCACAAGTTTGATATCAGAATTGTCGATCACGATAGCATGGCTGCTTCTGTAGCGGTGCTCATCGAGCAGCTCCGGTGTGGCGTGCCCAGTCTCGTTGGCGGTCGGCTTGCCGCGCTCGGGGTCGACGCTGACACCGATGTTCGACGAGAAGCTCATTGGCTGCACTGATCAGGAGGTCCTTGCACCGCATCCGTTGTGCGAATGTCTGAAAGCCTGGTCGCTACACCCGTTGCTACATAACGATCAGAAGCCCCGTACTGGTGATCCCGTACGGGGCTCTGACCTGCCTCAACCGGCGCGCGCTCGGAGGGACTCGAACCCCCAACCTCTTGATCCGTAGTCAAGTGCTCTATCCGTTGAGCTACGAGCGCCCGTCGGACCGCCATGGCGAACCGACTTGGCAAGACTACAACACCGGCCCGCGATCTCCGAACGGGTATCGGCGTGGCGGTAGCCGATGCAGCTCGACATCCACGAGTCGGCCGTTGGCGATCATCGCGGTCATGAAGGTGCAGGACGGCTGGCGGCGGTCCGTCGGCGAGCCCGGGTTGAGGAGCCACATCTGCCCGCCACCATCCGGCCGGTCGACCCTGTTGTCCCAGGGAATATGTGAGTGCCCGAAGACGACCAGGTCGGCGTCGGGGTAGGCGTCCGCGACCCGCCGGTCGCGCCCGGACGCCGTACCGGTCTCGTGTACGACAACCGAGTCTGCGCCGGGAGCCGGGAGCCGGGAGCCGGGAGCCGGGAGCCGGGAGCCGGGACCGCTGCGGACCGGGACTGTCGAGAGCTACGGCTATGGCCTTGGGCGGAACGCGGCGGACGGTCCATGCAGGACCACCAATATTTCCTTTACGGATAGAGTTCAAAAAGGTACGCTGCGTGAGATGTCTCGCCAGTCGGCGCCGGAGTTGCCGCTACCGGGTAAACCGACGCTACGCACGGCCAGATTGGCGACGTCGAGTGGTTTCTTCGTCCTCGGGTTGGTGTTCGCCTCCTGGGCACCCCGCATTCCCGAGGTGAAGGCGAAGCTCGCGCTCAGTGACGGTGAACTTGGGCTGGCGCTGCTCGGAGCGCCCACCGGCGCCGTGCTGACAATGTGGGCCGTCGGCCTTCTCCTCGGCCGTGTCGGTACCGTGCCGGTGATCAGCGTCGGACTCCTCGCGTACTGCCTCGTCGGCGTCCTCGTGGCGGCAGCCGGCTCCCCGCCCGTCCTGTTCGCGGTCCTCGCGCTCTGGGGGGCGACCGGTAGCGGTGTTGACGTGGCGCTCAACGCCCAGGCCGCGGACGTGGAACAGCGCTGCGGACGTCCGATCATGTCGGGGCTGCACGCGATGTGGACGGCCGGTGCCCTCGCCGGCGCGGGCGTGGGAGCAGCCGGAGCCGCCCTTTCGATACCCCTCGGCTGGCAGCTCGTCGGCATCGGGGTGTTCGGGCTCGTCATCGGCATCCCGCCGACCCGGGCGATGCTGCCCCGCGACACCCCGGCCGGACCGACGGTGATCCCTGCGTCGACGCACGCCTATGTTCCGCGGAACGCAGCTGGCCGTGCCCGGTTCAATCGTCAGGTTGCCACACTCTGCCTCATCTGCCTGTCGAGCTTTCTGTGCGAGGGCATCTCCGCCGACTGGAGCACCCTCTACCTGCGGGACGTGACGGACGCCCCTGCCGGCGTCGCCGGAATCGGTTTCGTCATGTTCACCGTGACCATGCTGGTCGCGCGTCTGCTGGGGGACCGGGTGATCGGTGCTGTCGGCGCCGCCCGCACGGTCCGCGTATCGGCCGGGGCGACGAGCATGGTGTTCGTTCTGGCGATTGCCGTCGGCGATACCGGCATCGGCACGTTCGGTGGGATCATCGGCTTCGCCTCCATCGGCCTCGGAATGGCCTGTGTCGTACCGTCCGCGATCTCCGCGGCGGGTCGGGTCGGTGCCAGTGGTTCGGGACCTTCGGCCGGAGCGGCTGTCGCCGCGGTCATCAGTTTCGGTTATGTGGGCTGGCTGATCGGTCCGCCGCTTGTCGGGGGACTTGCGGAACTGGCCGGTCTTCACACTGCGCTGCTCGTCGTCGTCGTTCTCACCGCGACGGTCGCGGTCCTCGCGCCGGTCCTGTCAGACTGACCACGGATGCCGAAGCGGTGTCACTGCCACCGCCTTCCCGAACCCCTACTCCGACGGGTTCGTGACCGGGATGGCGGGGCGGTTGGAGTGGTCGGGTAATCTCCGCACATGATCCGGGTTGGCGAGGGGGGAGCGGGTGCTCGCGCCGCTGGCTGATGACGATCCGCGTTCTGTCGGGCCCTACCGGCTGCACGGTCGTCTCGGCGAAGGCGGCATGGGGGTCGTCTATCAGGGTTTCGCCCCGGACGACACCCCTGTCGCAATCAAGTTCCCGCACCGGAACGTGGCCGCGGATCCGGAGTTCCGGGCCCGTTTTCGGCAGGAGGTCACTGCCGCCCGGCGGGTTCGTGGCACTTTCGTTGCCGAAGTACTGGACGCGGACGTGGACGCACCCCGTCCCTGGATGGCAACCGCCTATGT
>NZ_CADDZT010000001.1:10975-11640 GCF_902812655.1 Candidatus Frankia meridionalis
GGACGGGGTAAGCCTGGCGGACGCCGTGCGTCGTCGTGGCCGTCTGGACGGCACCGCGTTGATGAGCCTCGCCGTCGGACTTGCGGACGCCCTGGTTGTCATCCACGCGGCCGGGGTGGTGCATCGCGATCTCAAACCCGCGAACATCATCATGGCGTGGGACGGGCCGAAGGTCATCGATTTCGGTATCGCCCGGCTTTCCGACGCCACGGTGAACACGAAAACCGGGTTCAGCGTGGGAACTGTCGCCTGGATGGCACCTGAACAACTTTCCGGTGAGCGGGCCGGACCGGCCGCTGACATCTTCGCGTGGGGTACCTGCGTCGCTTACGCCGCGACCGGTCGGCACCCGTTCGCGGCCGAGACGCCGACCGCATCGATGGGCCGGGTCCTCGGCGGCTATCCTGACCTTGAGGGTATCCCTGAACCCTTCGGATCCGTGATTGCTCGGGCGCTGGCCAAGTCGCCCGCCGAGCGCCTCGCCGCCGCGGATGTGGTGGCCGGCCTCACCGGTCGACAGATACATGGTGTCACCGAATCAGAACAGATTGCTACGCGTCTCGTCCGTGGTGCAGATGCCCCACCACCTGTCAATCCCTTCGGACCACCGCAGCCCCCGCCCACCCGCCAGGGTGTCCCGTGGCCAGGTTGGCAGACCCCACCAC
>NZ_CADDZT010000002.1:0-23445 GCF_902812655.1 Candidatus Frankia meridionalis
AACCCCCGGACCGGACCCCCACTCCCGCATCCGGGAGCCTGGCAACGGCCTGCCCAGGGTGAGCTACGGACCCCCCAACCGCCGCCGCCGGGCGCCGTTGACGTCCGTAGCGCGCTTGCACCGCCCGGCCCGCCGCAGCAGGGCTGGTTCGGCCGCTCCATCCCGATGCCGACGCCGATCCTGGTCGGCCTGCTCGTAGCAGCCATGCTGGCAGCAATCCCTTCGGTGTTTCGTGCACCCGCAATCATCGCGGGAAGAGATGTATGGAACATTTTCGGCGAATTCGGAATTGCACTCCTGGCGCTGCCGGTGGCGATTGTCGGTCTTGTTGCGGGAAACCGCTGGGGTTCGTGCCGTGATTTCGCCGCGGGATGCGTCGTCGGTCTGTCCGTCACGTCGCTGGCGGAACTCGGCTGGATTGGTGAGGCCACCCACTGGCCACTGCGCGCGGGCTGGTGGCTGATTCTGCTTGGTGCGGCAGCGGCCCTCGTCACCGTTCTTGGCTGGCGGGGCTGGACGGCCGGTTGGAGCTCCGGCCGCTGGACGGCTTTTGCCCTGCTCATGGTCGGGCTCGGTGTCGTCCTGTTCGCTCCTGCGTATCTCCACTGGAAGAACTATGCCATTGCGGATCAGCCCAGTCTGGTCGGGACGGTCGCCGTCGGGGGGATGCTGCTGCTCGCCATGTTGCTCGCGCCGTCCGGTGGCTCCCCGTTTTTCATCGCGGTGGTCGCCGCGGGTCTCTGCGCCTTCGAGATGTTTCAGCCCGACTTCCGGGTCTATTCGGTTGACAGCTTTGCAGTGGTGATCGGGCTGGTAGCGATAGGCCTTTTCGCCGATCGGCGGTCCGACCGGTTCTTCCTGTTTGCGGCACGGGTGACGGTGGCGGTGGCACTGCTACGCCTCAAGACGACCTCACCCGGTTCGCTGATCTTCAGTGGAGCCAGGCCTGACCTGCCGAGTATTCATGTCGCCGCGTTCGGGATCATCGTGGTGCTGGCGCTTCTTGCGGCGCGTGCCCGCGGACCACTGCCGCCCATGTCTCCGCCGTGGCAGCCACCGCCTGCGCCCTCGCCGTACCGCGCCAACGGGCCGTATGGCTGATGTAACGCGATGCAACGTAATACATGTCTGGGATGTCGTCGCGTCGGACTCCTATCTATGGTTCCTACCTACGACGGAATCCAGGCAGCAGTTTCTTCACCAGGAGGTTCGTCTCCGCCTCGGCCTGCCGGCCGGTTCGTGGCGGCGCGATCACCCGGTACATCTCGCTGACCACGGCATCCAGGGCCTTTCGGTCACCGCGGGCGGCAACCGTGCGTAGCAGGTCCCGCCAGAGAATCTCGGCCGTCGGCACCGCGCGAAGGCCGGTCCGGCACGCCGCGACAGCAGTCAGGGTGTCGCCGTAGCCCAACGTCAGCATGGCGAGTCGGTGGGCCATATCCACGACCGCGGCTGATGTGGTTGTCTCGATCGGACTCGAGGCCAGCCAGCGGTAGCGCCCTTCGGGCAGGTTCGTCCACACAGGCCCGGTGACTAGCCGTAGTGCGGTGGTGAGATCGGCTTCGGTGTCCGCGTTCGGTTGGGTGGACCGGTGGGTGTAGCCGACGAAAAGGTCCCAGTCGCACCGGATGTCGTCCGCGAGTTCCCAGTACCCCTTGTCGTCGGCAGTGAGGCGTGGGTTACCGACGCTGTCCGGTCCGAGCCAGTCGCGAGCGTGATCGAGAGTCGCGGCCACCACCTTGTCCGACACCCCGTCTGGCCAGATTGCCGTGGTGAGGGCATCCGGATGTACCCCGCCGCGATGTAGGGCGAGATAGACGACCAGTTCGGTCAACAGATCCTGTCGCCCTGAATCCAGCGGACCAGGAGCGTCGACGGTGATGGTTCCCAGCACGCGGATCTCGGCGTTCGCTGGTTGGCACAGGTCCACGCTCACCGGTGGTAGCGCCACCGGACGTGGAATCGGTGCGTGCGGAAGCGTCTGAACCGCAACTGGTGGTGGCAGAACCGATGTTGGTGTTGTCGAAGCCGAACGTGGTGGGATACCGGGCGAACCCGATCGTGGCAGGGTGTCGTTGCCGGAGGCGGTGCCTGCCAGCAGTAACGGTTGGGGTGAAGCCATCGGAGGCACGGACAGGGACGACGCTGTCACCATGGTTGGGGGTGGTGGCGGTGTGTCCGGTGGCGGACTGGCTGGTTCTATCCGGTTCGGGAATGAACGTGGCGGTGGAAAGGCCGGTTCGCCGGTTGTAGGGATCGTCTGGGAACCCGCGGACGGAGAACCCGCGGACGGAGAACCCGCGGACGGAGAGGTGGTCGAATCCGCTTTTCCGGAGGGTGCTGGAGGTCTGGGCGGTCGGGTGGTTGCAGGCGTGATGGCCGCTGGGTGCGCAGGCTGGGACAGAGGCCGAGTCCGTGGGGGAGGAAAACGGGGAACCGGTGGTAACGCCGGATGATCTGGACGAACAGATGCTGATGCTGTGCTGACTGCCGGTGGCCGCATCCATGGCGGGATCTCGGGTACCCACGGAGTCGGAGTCGGAGTCGGAGTCGGTGCTGGGGCCACCGCGCCGGCCGGTCGGTTTTCCCTGGGAGGTCCGGTGACTTCGGTTACCTCCGCCTGCTGGAACAGCTTGACGATGGCGGAGTATTCGTGCACCGACAGTGTCTGGGCAATGACGTCCAGTCCGAGAACGCCCAGGGACAGCCTGCGATCAGGGCGTACCACAAAACGCCAGCGTGCCGTAGTTGTGTCGCCGACGGTGATGATACCGACCCCGCAGTCGCGTCCTCCGACGAACGCTGCAAGCCGCGCTGCTTCGTCATCGGTCGGAGGTGCGGACAGAACCAGCAGGTCCGGCGCCCATAAAGCCTGGCTGTATGTGGCCTGACGGCCACGAAGAACCGCACCGACGCCACCGATCAGGCCACCCCGGACCACATCGCCGCGTCGCCGCTCTCGGTCCTCCACCTCGTCCAGAACCTCCGTGAGGCTGGCGCTGGTTCGTAGCCGGTCCGGAGCGATCGCGATGAGGTCGTCGGAAAATCCGATCATGCATACCCGCAGATCGTCCGACCAGAGGTTCGTGGCCAGTTCTACCGCGATGGACACGGCCACTTCGCGGGCGATGGCAGGGTCTCCACCAAGGCTGATGATTCCGGGGGCGCCTTCGACGTCGATGAGAACGGTGGCTCCTGCGTCATCCCTGCCGATGGTGGCCAGGCCGGGATAGGGCGCTGGGGTGCTCGTTGAAACTCCCGATCCAATGCCGACGGGCGGACCGTCCGACGTGCCGGCCACACGATCCACGCACCACAGATTCGGTATCTCGCCGACCCGCCATGGCGCGGGCGGTCCCTCAGATTCGGCCGGGGCCATATGCAGGTGGAACGCGGAGTCGGTGAGGGTCGCCGCGTATACCGCAGGCAGGCTGCGGCCAGCCGCGGTCAGCTCCCCGGAAAGCGCCCGCAGCGTCTGGTCGACGAACCGCGCGGCCTCCACATCCGCGGCGAGGCGGAGTGCGGTCTCGACATCGTCGACCGGATCGCCGTCGCTGGAGCGTGGCCGTCGCCTGCTCAGTGCGACGACCATCCCTGCCGCCAGCAGGGCTGGTCCGGTGAGCCCCCGGTACGGTATGTCGGCAGCGTGGACCTGGCCGGAGACGGTCTCCGTGCCCGACGGCGGAACCGCGCGCACGTCGTATGCGTCCGCACCCACTGTCGCGGGTCGAGGCGCGTCGTCAGCCGCGGGACCGGTTGTCGACGTGGCGATGGCGGGACGGTGCCCCGACCCGTCCACGGCCGGGGTGAGAAGGATTGCCGTGCCGGAGAACAACACGGTCGCGGTGACCAGGCTGCGGGCCAGTGTCTGCGGACCGCCTCCGATCGGGATCCGGGGTGTGACGCCCGGGCCGCCCCGCCCGGACCGCCACTCGACCACCACACAGACGACGAAGTGTGCCCATGCCAGCCAGAGCACGACCGACAGGGCCGCCATCACGGTGGTGGCGTCGGTCGTGATCGTCAGCTCGTTGGCGGGAACCCACGACGTCGGAACCGGTGAACCGACCAACAGCACCAGCACGGTCGGCACACCGACGACGATCAGAAGAAGGAGAACGAAAGCCCCAAGGGTGTGCAACCGTTCCGGCTTACGGGCGACCCGGGGACGGGGCTGCCCGGGCCGCCGCGCGTGCTTGCGGCCGGATGGCCCGGCATGCTCACGGCGAGGAGTCGTCACGGCGTTCATCGTCTCCTCCCCGTGACCGGACCGGCCAGGACTTCTTCCTGCCTGTGGATAACGTGCCTGGCCACCAGGAGCAGCCCGGTGGATGGGTTCGAAGCGGCGGATCGGTACAAATCGTGTGTAACTATGCCAACATCGATCCTGTATGAGATGCTTACCGCGGCAAAGCTGCTACGGAACGGATCCGGACGAGATGCCGGGGGTCGACGCGGCCACCGGGATGATCGAGACCACGGTAGGGATGTAACACGACATGTCGTCATCCGGACATGGGGGAAGTTTATCGCTACTGTGGCACGCAACGTACTGGACGTACCACTCTTGGACGATGTGAGCGTGGGTCTCGGCATGGCTGTGACCGAGTGATCCTCCATGCTCACGTGATCCGCGCTCTTCGGATGATCAACAGCCTTCAGGTGAGCCAGCGCCGCGACCACGGGTCCCGGAAACCATCCGGGTCCGTCACCAGGAAGTCGACCTACAGGAGAGGGCCCCGGAACATGCCCAACCTCAACGTCACATATCAGGAGATGGACGATGCGAGCACCAGGCTCCGTAACGGTAAGAGCGACATCGAGTCGCAGCTGAGCGCTTTGAAGAAGACGGTCGACGGTCTGGTCGCCGGCGGCTACGTCACCGACCAGTCGAGTGTGCAGTTCCAGGACTCATACGAGAAGTTCAACACCGGTGTCACCAACACGCTTGCCGGTTTGGACGGCATGGCCGACTACCTGAAGAAGGCCGCAGATGCATTCCGGACCGCGGACACTCAGCTCGCGAACTCGTTGCGCGGTCAGGGCTAGCCGGCCAAAGGCGGTGCGATCATGGTTTTTTCGCGTCGCCGGAGGCCTCGATCATGGTCCGAGTTGGCCAGAGGTAGAGAGATCATGTGCTGACCGTTGGGGTGCGTGTCCCGCTCCGATGGTCTGTAACCGGTCGTCGGCTCTTCGCGTGGACAGGAGGTAGTTTCGATGACCACTGACCGGGTATCAGTCGATCTTCCGGGGCTGGACTCGCTTGCCGGTAACTTGAACTCGATCCGTTCGACAATGAACGCGACCCGTTCCACCCTCGAGAGTTACCGCGGTCAGACGGGGTCGGCGGAGGTCGAGCACGCCCTCGACGATTTCGAACATGGCTGGAGCGACGGGCGCAAGAAGATCGATAACAATGCGAACAAGCTGGCCACGATGGCGTCGGAGTCCGCACAGGCTCTACGCCAGGTTGACTCCGACCTGAACGCCGAACTGGTGCGGGGGTCGCAACCGGCGGACGAAGGGGGGCGAGGGGCCTGAGCAGGTACGCCGCCTCCAGCCGTCCCGTCGCCGACGGATTCTCGATCACCGTTCCCGATACCTGGTTCGAGATCGACCTGAACCCGGTGACCCGACGCGCTTCCATCGACACTCTGGTCCGTGAGCGCACCCGAGGCGTTCCCGAGCTTGCGGCGAACCGTGCGGCGATCTCCCGGATGCTGCGCACCGCCGCGAGTGATGCCGCGGCCGGCGGCGCGCTGTTCTGTGGCGTTATGGCTGAGGCGGTGGAGGGTGCGGGGCTGTCCGCCAGCGTGACCGTCTCGGTCCTTCCGGCGCCTGACGGTGACCAGACGGTAGGTGTGACCCCGGCCGCGGTGATGGCCACCCTGTCGGAGAAGGCTGCCCGATCGCCGGACGACACATGGACCACGGTGACTTTCGTCGATCTTCCGCATGTCGGGCAGGCCGCGCGTTCCTATGGTGTGGAGGATGTCAACCTGCCCGACCGGGCCGGCTGGATCAGGACGACGATGATGCAGACCTTCATCCCGATCCCGCAGTCGGACCGGGTTGCCCTGATCTCCTGTTCCAGTCCGAACCTGGTGCTTGTCGATGCGTTGCACGACCTGTTCGACGCGGTGACCTCGACCTTCCGGTTCGTCCTTGATGGCAGGGGATTCGCCGCGCCCCTGTGATCGGCCGGGCCCGAGGTAAGAGATCTGATCTACGCCTTACGACCTGCGCGTGGCGTGCGGTGTGCGGCGCGGACGACGATGCCGAGAGCAAGGACGCCGAAGCCGGTCAGGATGCTGGTGGCCGGCAAGGTGAATGCGAGGACGACACAGCCGACGGCACCTACAAGCGTCAACGGACGCAGCCACCGGCGCTGCGGACCGTCCAGGGTGAAGGCACTGGCGTTTGCGATCGCATAGTAGACCAGGATTGCGAAGCTGGAAAACCCGATCGCACCCCGGATGTCCGCGACGGCAACGATGGCGATGACGATGCCGCCGAGTAGCAGCTCGGCACGGTGCGGAACGCCGTACCGGGGATGCACCGCGATGAGCCAGTTCGGGAGATCCCGTTCGCGTGCCATGGCGAGGGCGGTGCGCCCGACACCCGCGAGCAGCGACAGCAGTACTCCAAGGCTTGCGAGTGCTCCGCCCACGCGGACGGCGGGAGTGAATCCACCAAGGCTGCCGGCGCCGGTCGCGACAGCCAGTGGGTCGACGGCGCCGGCCAGCCGGCTCGGGCCGACCGCCAGGAGTGCGGACAACCCGACGAGGAAGTAGACGACCACCGTGATTCCGAGCGCGGCCGGGATTGCCTTCGGGATCGTCCGAGCCGGGTCGCGGACCTCCTCGCCCATGGTGGCGATTCGCGCGTAGCCGGCGAATGCGAAGAACAGCAGCGCCGCGGCCTGGAGAAGTCCATGGACCGCGCCCAGCCCGTCGCCCGACCACAACGGGCTCAACCGTCCGACATCGGCGGTTCCACCGGCCAGGCACGCGACGACCACTCCGGCAAGAGCGACCAGGGTGAGCGCGACCAGGATGCGGGTTAGCCCCGCGGTCTTGCGCACCCCGAAGTAGTTGACTGTGGTGAGAAGCGCCGCGGCGGCGATCGCGACCGGACGCGGATGCTGCGGCCAGGCGTATGAGCCGGCGGTCAGAGACATGGCCGCGCAGCTTGCGATTTTGCCGACTACAAATCCCCAGCCGGCGAGGTATCCCCAGCCGGCGCCGAGGCGGTGTCGTCCGTACACGTAGGTGCCGCCGGACTCGGGGTAGCGGGCCGCCAACTGGGCGGACGATATGGCGTTGCAGTAGGCGATTACGGCAGCGATCGCGAGGCCGACGAGAAGACCTGTTCCGGCTGCGCGGGCCGCCGGCCCGAACGCGGCGAAGATACCCGCGCCGATCATTGAGCCAAGGCCGAGAATCACCGCGTTGCCCAGACCAAGATGCCGCCTGAGTGTGCTGGTCTGCCCGGCCCGGTCGACATCGGCCGGTTGGCCGGGGGTGGAAATGTCGACGGATGCCGTGACCTCCCAGCCTCGCGCGGTGGGAGGTGGAGAGTCGTCGCTCACCTACCCATCGATATCATACCTGCCGTTTCTCGGTGGGCGGGAGAGCTGCCCGTGCGGGGACTCAGCCAGCGTTCTGGATCTCGTTGAGCATCTCGTTCAGCCGAAGCCGGAGCTTGTCCAGCTGCGCGTGGACGTCGTTCAAAATTCTTTCGTAGGACGGCCAGACGGTGTCGCGGAAGTTGACCGCTGTTATGCCGTCCCAGTTCGCGGGATCCCGCAGGACACCCGCATGTCGCCTCAGATTGTCGAAATGCGTCTGCAGTGCTCCATTGATGATCCCGGCCATCTCATCGATCGTGGCCAGCGCCTCCGGGGAACTGACGACGGTCATGGGCGCGGAGGTTGGCATGGGCATTTCCTTCCAGAGGTCGGTCAGCTTCCGGCATCCGCGGTACGCCTGTTGACCATGGAGATCGTGTCGGCGAGTTCGGTGAGTTCCTGGCCCAGTGAGCGCAGCGTCTGATCGATATTCGGCCAGAGCTGGTTTCGAAAGAGTTGTGCCCCGGGGCCGTCCCAGGTCAGTGGGTTGCTGAGCATGGCCCCCTTGTCGAGCAGATTGTCGGTGGTCGTCCTCAGAGCGGAAAGCTCGGACTGTAGCTGGCGGGCAGCATCCTGCGCGGCGGAGGTGGTCACGGTCCGCATCGACACTCCTTCCGGTGGATCGGGGTTGACGTCGCCGGACGGGAACATGCACACAGAACGTGTTGACTGTTCGATGTAATCATACTGTCAGAAAATGGTCGTAACACCCTTTTTTGATTATTTCGGCTAATTCCCTCGTAGGGGCGCCCGGCCGCCCACCGTGGGCTGGTCATCCGTGGTGAGAAGCAGGCCTTGTGGACACGGGGAAGGCGATCTGGACCGGTGTCGTCCTGCCCCGGTGCACGAACAGCCCGCGGCCGACCGGCATGGCCCCACCGGTGTTACGTGACAGCCGCATTCCGAACAGATCCCCCTCGTTCGGTGTGCTCGGAGCGAGGATCACCCCGCAGCGCGATCGCCGGGCATCCACCATGAACCCCCGGTACTGGCTGGTCAGGTCCTCGGTGGTGCCGGCCGCCACGAACGCGCATCCGGCATCGCGCGCGGTCCGCAGGAACTCGGTCAGGCGATCTGCGACGGATGCGTTCGCCAGCAGTTCCGCGTCGTCCAGGATGACAACCAGGCCGCCTGCGGGTCCGACCGACAGGCAGGCCGCATCGATGCTGGCGGCCTTCGCGTCCGCCCCGAGCACTTCGATGACACCAGGTCGGTTCGCGAGAGCGGACAACGGTGACCGACGTGGAGTTACCAGTAGTAGCTGTGCACCACCTGCCAGCAGAGACTCCGCCATGGTCAGCAGTGCCGAACTCCGGCCGGATCGTGAGGGGCCGGCGATGACGAAACCCGGCCCGTCGGAGGCGAGGTCGATGTCGATGGGCGCAAGTTCGTCACCTCCCGCACCTACCAGGGCGATCAGTGGCACAAGCGGTCCGGTCACGTCCGTGACCCGTCGTGTTCGTGGAGCTGGCCGCAGCGCTTCGGTTTCGGCAACGGTGATGCGTCCGGGCAGCATGTCGATCCGAAACGGCCGCCGGTAGTCGGTTCGGGCTCCGGCGGCCGGTCCCGGTGGCACACCGTCACGCACGGCCGCGGCTCGGGCCAGCTCCTGCAGGGCCGCCACCTGCGCCCGGCCGGAGGGATCCTCGGCAAGCAGCGCGAGCTGCGTTTCCACCGAACCCTCGACGCGCAATCCGCGGCCTGCCGGCAGGCCGTCCGGCACGGTGCCTGAGGCAAGGCCGACCATGGTGTAGTCGGATCTGTCCGCCATCCGCAGTACGAATCGGTTCTCGATCGCCCCACTGAACCGGCCCGACGCGCTGCGCCGGTCACCGGTCATGATGATTCGCAGGCCGACGGACGGCCCCTCCCTCAGCAGCCGGGTCAGCATTTCCACGAGAGTTCCGCCGTCGACGTCCTCGAAGGACGCGAGGAAGCCCTCGAAGCGGTCGATGAGCAGGAGCAGGTACGGCAGCGGGTGGTCATGGTCGACGGATCGCTGCTCGGCAAGGTCGGAGTATCCGCGGGCCGCGAAGGTCTCCTGGCGTTCGACGACCTCGGCGATGATCCGGGTGAACAGCCGCTGGACGCGTTCCGGAGTGTCCCGGCTGACCACGGCGCCGGTGTGCGGCAACGAGACAAGCGGCGCCAGCGCGTTGTTGCCGCAGTCCAGCGCGTACAGATGCACATCCCTGGAGGAGATGGTCGAGGCTATCGCGCCGGCCAGCGTACGCAGGGCCGTCGATCGTCCTGACCGCGGCGACCCGACGAACAGCAGATGCCCCCCGTGCTCGATGTCCACGGTGTAGGGATGCTGCGCCTGGCGGTCGCAGTGGTCGGAAAGGCCGATCGGGACGGGCGGCAGCGTATACGGACCGCCGCCGGTATGAGGGCCGCCGGTATGAGGGCCGCCGCTGTGCGAGTCGTGGGAGACGGACCCGAGGAGCGCCTGCACGGTGAGCAGTTCCGGCAGGGGCGCGAGCCACGGGCTGTGCTGCGGCGCGATCCGCAGGGTCGAGGCGGCCTCCCGGATCGCGTTGACCAGCACCCTGAGGTCTGTGATCTCATTGTCCGACGTCCGCGGCCGCGGGGGCCTTGGCACGGGTTGACCCAGCGCAGGCCAGTTCAGCTCGGTGACCCACGGCGGGACGAGCTCGGTGGTCACCGTCCCGGCGTCGGTGGCGGTCCCCACCCCGGCCGCGCCGGTCGGCCGGCGTCCGCCGACCCTGCCTGACTGGAAGGGAACCAGCGAGGCATGTCCCAACCGCACAAAGGCACGACCGGGGGTGGACGGCGAGATGCGGGCGGCGTCCGGGGCATTGACGACGTCCGAGCTCTCCGACGTGTCGGTGACGCGCAGTGCGATCCGCAGGTTCGTGTTCGCGCGGATCTCCGGGGACACCACCCCGCTGGGGCGCTGCGTTGCGAGCAGGAGGTGGATGCCGAGCGAACGGCCTCGCTGGGCGATGTTGACCAGACCGGTGACGAAGTCGGGCAGCTCGCGTGCCAGGGAGGCGAACTCGTCGATGACGAGCAGCAGCCGGGGCAGCGGCGTCAGCGGCCGGCCGGCTGGAGTCCGCGCGGTGCCGAGGGTGACCAGGAGGGTGTAGTCCTCGATGTCCTTGGCTCCGGCGTCGGCGAGGATGTGCTCGCGGCGTCGAAGCTCGGCCGACAGGGACTCCAGGGCACGGGCCACAAGATGGGTGTCGAGGTCGGTGACCATGCCGACCGTGTGAGGCAGTTTCACGCAGTCGGCGAAGGCGCTGCCGCCCTTGTAGTCGACGAGCACGAACGTCATCGCGTCCGGTCGGTTGACCACGGCGAGCGATGCCACGATCGACTGCAGCAGCTCGGACTTGCCGGAGCCGGTCGTTCCGGCGATCAGCCCATGCGGTCCGTCCCGCCGCAGGTCCAGCGCGAACGGACCGTCAAGGGACATTCCGACGCCGAAGGCGGTGCTACGCGGGGAGACCTGCCAGCGGGCGGCCACCGCCGCCGCCGTCGGGGGTTCCAGTCCGATCACATCGAGCAGCCGGGCGGAGGTCGGGATGGCGGTTTCGTCGTCGCCACCGACATCCCGCACCGGTGCCAGGGCGCGGGCGAGACGTTCGCACCAGGCCGCGACACCACTGACCGTCACTGAACTGACCGTCACTGAACCGACCGGCACGGCTTCACCAGGATCACCGGGTGGCGCTGTCGCGACGAGGTCCGGGCGGACGTTGTTGACGATCTCGGTGCGCATCTCCACGACACGCAGACCCGCCGGGGTTTCCTCGACCACAGCCTGGCATTCCTCGGGCAGCAGCCGGATGTCGCGGTCCAGGCAGATCGAACGGATGCCAAGTGCCGGCCCGTCCCGCAGGATCGAGATCATGCCGGGGATGGACCGCAGCCTGCGGGCACCGTCCATGACCACCAGCACGTCCGGACTGTCGGTGAGAAGACCCGTGCCGTTCGACTTCGCCTGCGCGTCAGCGCGGGTCGCCAGCGCGGCGAGCAGCTCCCCGACGCGCCGTGCCCGCGACTCGTCGTCGGTCCCGAGCAGCACGACGGTGTCCTGACCCTCGTTCGGCCGACAGTGCGGCAGCCACCGCACCCAGTTCCACGCCTGCTCACCGGAGCTGTCCGTGAGGATGCAGATCGCGAGGTCGCGCGGGCTGTGCAGGGTCGCGGCCTGCGCGATCAGCCAGCAGGCGAGCACCCGGGGCAGTTCGCCGCGGCCGGCGATGCCGAGCACTCCCCGTTCGGGGAGCGCGATGGTCACCGGGACGTCGGGCGCCGTCCAGGTGATCTCGCGTTTGTGTTCCTGGGCGGCCGGGTCCTCCATGACGACCTCGCTGGGCAGATCGGCGGTGCCTAGTCGCAGGTGCAGGTAGTCGGGGTTGTCCCGGCGGCGTTCCCACAGGCGTCCGCGGGGCCCGACCGCGGTGAGCAGGACGGTCGCGGGGTCGGGAAAGTCGGCACGCCGGGCCCCGCGTTCGATGACCAGTGCGTCCCGCGCGTCGGCTTCGACCTCCTTCCGGCGTCTGCGGTAGTCGGCCAGCTGCTTGCGGTAGCTGCGTCTGCCGTGCCGGGCGCCGGAGATGTGCATCCCGATCATCCCCAGCGGGCCGACCACGGCCATCAGCAGGAAGTAGTACTGCTTGAAGACAAGGGCCATCGCGACACCCCCGGCGAGCGGAAGCGTCGCCATGAGGATCGGCATGGGACGCCGTTCCGGCTCGGACGGTTCGCCCGGCAGCTTGTACCGGGTCCGCCGGATCGGGGGGAGCAGGCGGGGCGGCCGGTTGAAGTCGAGCCCCACCCCGTCGTCGGACGGTTTCAATGCGGCGTCCGCTCGGCTGGGCATGCCCAGCTCCAGCAGGACGGACCCGATCGTGATCTGAGCATCGGTGGGCATCGCGGTAGCCGTGCGTAGAGGTTCGCGGTTGATCAGTACCCCACCGGGCGTGTGGTCGTTCGGGGTGCCCGTCGGCGTGATGCTCCACGAGCCGTCGACCATCACGGTGATTGTCAAGGCCTCGGTGGCGACATCTGGATCGTCGAGCCGTACGGCGCAGATCGCTCCGGCACCGACCATGTGCTCGCCGGGACCGAGCCGGTGGACCACCCCCGCGCCCGGTCCGCCGACCACCCGGACCTCGAGCAGGCCCGGTGGTTCGCGGGGCAGGCATCCTGCCGGTGAACCGACGCTGATCAGGGTGCCTTCGCGGATCGGGGATTCGGCGAGGGTAAGCGTCTCGATCACCCGATGGCCGTCGATGAACAGCGCCGGCCGACCTGTGGCGAGGGCCGGACGGTCGAAGCGATGCGTAATATTAATGCCGCTGTTGGTAGTAGCGGGTGTGTCGCTGTCATCCATACCGGGCAGCCAGGTCCCATGACCGGTCGGTGATGCCGGCCGGGAGCTCGTCCTCACCGGGGGCTTCGATGTCACCCGGAGGCCCACGGCCGGCTCCGCGGGCACGACGCCGGTGGGACGGACCTGCCTCACCAGCACGTCTGCGATCTTTGAGACAGGCGTGTCGGGGTCGGTGTCGAGCAGCACGGTCGCGCTGACATCACCAGCCGGATCGGCTACGGTCAGCGTCAGGCGCATATACGTACGATACGGTGCAATACCGGCAAAGCATATCCCGTCTCGTCGAAATGGCTCATCTCATAACGAACACTCATCTCGTCATGAACGTGGTCGCGGCCGTCGCCGATGCTGGGCCTGGGCGCGGCTGCGGACGAGCACCTCGCTCGCCAACTGGACGAGGGCAACGGCGTCTCCTGACGATGGCGCCTCGAACAAGCCGTGGGCTGAGCGACGCGGTCCGTCAACTCTGTCGATTCTGTCCGGAACATCAGGCCTGGCGACCGACAGGGCCATGCCGATGCTCGCCGACATCCTGATCTGGTGACCGTCCACATGCAGCGGTTCCGTCAGGGTCTGGGTCAGTTGTTCGGCCAATGCCGCCGCATCCGTGCTGGTCAAGTGGCTCGCGACTACCACGAACTCGTCTCCGCCCCACCGGGCTGCCAGGTCGGTCGGCCGCAGTGCGGACCCCAGCCGGTCCGCGACCGCGCGCAGGACCGCATCTCCGGTGCGGTAGCCAAACGTGTTGTTGATGTTTCGGAAGGCATCCAGATCCAGGAAGAACAACGCGGCCGGGTGGTCGTCGTGCCCGCTGGCGGGCTCGTTCGCGAGTGCGGCGAGCCGTTCCGTGACCGCCAGCCGGTTCGCAAGACCGGTCACCAGGTCGTGCGTCGCATGATGACGCAACCTGTTCTCAATTTCGTGACGTTCGGTGACATCGTCGACCATGATGACGAGGCCACGGCCGCCGGCCAGGGGACGCAGCCGGACATCTAGCCACCGGAGTCCATGGGGTCCGGAGTAGGAGACCTCCATGGTGGCCTGATCGCGACGGTTGTCGAGTAACTGCCGGGTCATGGCCGCGAGCCGGTCGAGATGGGGAAGCCGGTCGCTCGCGGCCTCGCACGCGGCAAGCAGGCTTCCGCCCGGCCGGATGGGGGCGAGCGCGATTGCGGTGGCAGCGCTGTGTCGCCATGCCTGGTTGAGACGCAGAACCGTTCCGTCGGAGTCGAGTACCGCAACCGCTGTCGGCAGGGTGTCGAGAACCGCGGACGCCAGGTCATCGGTTGCCACCGGATTCCACCCTTCCCGACGGTCCGGTCCGCCCGGATGCAGCGATCGTCGCTCCCGAGCGTGATGGTGTCCTGCGAAGGGGGCGACCACATGTGAGCCGTGAGGGTTTGTAGTTCTTCTACTGTGATCGTATAGGTGCCGATGGTTGGTGATGGCTGTTCGTAGGTGAGATCCCGCAACTTAAGGTGAGCAACTCGATACGGGTCCGTAGGCCTTGCGGGCCGGGAAAGCGAGCCGACCCCCGGCTCTAGGCGGCGGGTGGGCGGTTCTGGGCGCGGGTGGCGAGGTCCCGGCAGACCACGGAGAAGTCCATGCCGGCTACGTCCAGGCCCATCGGCCAGGTGCTGGTTGAGGTCATGCCTGGTGCGACGTTCGTCTCGAGGATGTGCGCTGTTGCGTCGATGGTGACGATGAGGTCGGTGCGGGACAGGTCGCGCAGGCCGAGTACCTGGTGGGCGGTGAGCGCGGCGTGGGCGGCGGTTCGCGCGGTGGCGGCGTTGAGCCGGGCGGGGCCGAAGAAGGTGGTGGCGCCGGCGGTGTATCGGGCGGCGTAGTCATAGACGCCGTTCGTCGGTTCGATCTCGATTGCGGGCAGGGCCATTGGGCTGTCGTCGCAGTCTATGACACCGATCGAGATCTCCACACCGCTGATCGCCTGCTCGATCAGCGCCCAGTCGTGGTAGCCGAAGCAGGCCATGAGCGCCTCGGCGATCCGGTCCGCCTCGGCCACATAGGTGACGCCGAGCGCGGATCCTCCGGAGCGGGGTTTGACGACGACCGGAAGGCCGAGTCGGTCCACGATCCGTTCGATGAGCACCGTCGCGCCCAGATCATGGAATGCTTCACGCGGCAAGGTTACCGATATTGGGGTCGCCAGTCCTGCGACGGTGAAGGCAGCCTTGGCGGTCGCTTTGTCGAAGGCTGTGCGGCACGCCGTCGGTGACGCGCCGACGTAGGGGATGCCGTAGAGGTCGAGGACCTCACGGATGGTGCCGTCCTCGCCGGAGGTCCCGCGGAGGACAGGGAACACGACCGCTGGCGGGTCACCGGCGAGCGCGGGCAGGGTCATGGCGTCGACGTCGCTGAGTTCGACGTCGACGCCGATGCGTTTCAACGCTTCCCGCAGGCGTCTACCAGACTGTAGGGAGACCTCCCGCTCGGGTGACAGGCCGCCGGCGAGGATGAGTACTCGGCCCAGGTCGGTCATCGTCGTGTCCTCCATAGCTGTGCATCGCGGTCAGCTCGGACCGCGTGGGTGAACGTCTCCCGCAGGTCAAGCTCATCGCGGATCACCTGAGCCAACCGTCGCACCCCGTCCGCGATCCGTTCAGGTGGCGGATAGATCCGTGTGCCATCGGGCGGAGGCGCGACCATGACCCCCGCGGAGCAGGAAGGCTCGGTCGGATCATCGCCCGGCCCGCGGTCCGCATCCACGGCCATGAACGCACGAGTGGTTGGCCTCCCTGGATCCGGGCAGACAGCCACCGCAACGTTTCCGTCTGTTCGACGCAGCATTGTCGGAGATCGGTCGCCGGTACGTCACCGGTCTGACGCTCGCAGGGCGCGACCGATGACCCTCGTTTGGATCCCTTGTGCGGCAGCGCGAGAGTCACCCCGCGCGGTTCTTGTAAGTGCCCTCATGTGTGGGCATGCTCTTCGAATCGCCCCTACGAGGGATTGCAACGAGGAGGGCCGTCCCCACGCCCGTGGGGACGATCCGGAAGCCGACTGCCCAGGGGAGGCGAGGAGGGACGTGACACAACCCGACGCTTGGCCGTACCCAGAGCCGTACGAGTGGGCGGATGAACCCGACCCCGTCACCCAGCAGGCGATCGACGAAGCGCGCGAGGACATCGCGGCCGGCGACTTCGTCATCCACGACGACTTCGACTCGTTCGACGCATTCCTTGGCGAGCTGGAGGCGCGTCCCCGCGCAAGCTAGGCGCGACACGCGCAACGCAGTACCGCACTTCTATGGCGATAACCGCGGGCAGGTCGGTACGGTCCGGTCGTGCCCACATTCCAGTCGCTTGGCCGCTTCCGGGCCGAGTACGACCGGTTGAGCCAGAAGGACAAGGCCGCCTTTCGCGCGGCGCTACCGCTGTTCATCGCGGGCGTGGCGACTGGCCAGTTTGATCCCCGACTCCGCGTGAAGGGCTTCAAGTCCGAGCCTGGCGTGTACGAGATGACGTGGGCGCGCAACGGCCGGGCACTGTGGCGGTACGGGGATCCGATCCCGGGCAAGCCCGGCCCGCACATCATCTGGTTGCGGATCGGTACCCACGACATCTTCGAGCGGTAGAGGCGCCGCGTTACACGACTGTAAACCGGTTCGCGAGCACTGTCCGGTGCCCGGCCATCGCGATGTCTGCCGTTTCCACCGGACGGTCACCCACGTAGTACGTCCGTTGCACGCATTGCACAGCAACTCCAGGCGGAAGGTTCAACTCCGCCGGTCTTGCCGGAACGGGGATGAGGGTTGGTCCGGCGCTGGCTCATTCGGCGGCCACGGCGTCGGCCAGCGGGCGGACCCGGCTCGACGCGAGTGGGTGTCTTTTGGCGCGCAGCGCCTGTGCCAGAGCCGTTTCCTTTACTGGGGGCTGAGACGTGGCGAACTGGTGGTCCTGGAACGGGCGGACCTGAGCGTCAACACCCGGCGTATGCACGTCCGCCAGGCGCAGGCCGACGACGAGTTGGACGACACGAAGACTGAGAACGGCGACCGGCAGATCGTCTTCGACGAGGAAACCGCGAAGATCCTGCTGGCCTGCCGCAAACAGCAGCTTGAGGAGCGCGTGGGCTGGGGTGAGGCGTACACCGACTCCGGCCGGGTCTTCACCTACGAGGACGGCCGTTCTCTGCGGCCCGCGTACGTCTCGCAGCGCTTCGCCTTGCCGATCGAGCGGTACGCGGCGATCCGTCGCCGGCATGCGGAGGCTTGGCCGGTTGAGCGGATCGCGCGTCGGCACCGGGTGCCGGTGGATGCGGTGCACATCGCGCTGACGATGCCGCTCCCGCCGATCCGCTTCCATGATCTGAGACATGGCGTAGCGACGATGTTGATCGCCGCGGGTCCGCCGATGAAGCTGGTCTCGGATGTGCTGGGGCATGCCTCGGTGGCGTTCACCTCGGACGTGTACGCCGTGGTAGCCGAGGAACTGGCCGAGCAGGCTGCGGCAGCGATCTCAGCGTTTGTGCCTCGCCGGCAGCGTTCCACGGCCGTTGGTGCCATCAATGTGCCAGCCGAGGTGAATAGATGATCTTCGGCGTGACGCTGAGAGCCCGCGCATCTGCGTGAACTCCCAGGTCAAGGGCGGAGGCTCCGGGATTTGAACCCGCCCAACCGCTCGCCAGCCGTAAACGGCTGGCGCCAGGAGTCCTTACGTACCAGTCACTACCGCCTACTCTCGTCGTCCGTACCACCAGTCCTGAACGATGGTCGACGGACGTCCCGTGTCCACCACGTGCCCACGGCGATCTTGAATTTCGGGGGTCGACATGTCCGACCCTCCGGAGGGCTTCCTCTGCGCGGGTCGCCGGTCCGGGTCAAGAGTGGCGCAGCCAGTCCGAAGAACCGTCCGTAGGCGCTCTTGATGCGCTTGGTGTCCCGTCAGATCATGTGGCTACGTACAGTAACGCACAACGGGGCGGTGGAGGGTGGTTGGCGTGTCGTCGTCGGCGACTCCGGCGAACGAGATCTCTGCGGGATGAGACTGTGGTCTGTCGCCGATGGCAAGTCCTGGGCCGGGGTGTCAAGTCGGGATCTGCGAGCTGATGAGGTTGACACCGTCGTGGGCGCGGAAGGCGACGGGCGCATCGCCCGCGAGCGCGTCGGTCACTCGGACGGCGAAGGCCGGGCTCATGCTCTGCTGTACGTCGGACTCCGTCAGCCAACGCACCTCGCTGCTCTCGGCTGTCGGCTGCGGCGTACCTGCTATCGGTCGGCAGCGGAAAACCAGGGCCACGACGCCGAGCCGTAGGTTTTTGTAGACGCCCGTGAGCCGGTCGACCTCAACGGTGACGCCGGTCTCCTCGAGCACCTCGCGGCGAACGCCCTGCTCGAAGGTTTCCTGTAGTTCGAGCACGCCACCCGGTGCCTGCCATTGGCCATTGTCTCGACGGCGGATGGCGAGAACGCGGCCGTTTTCGTTCACAACGACGCCGGCGACGCTGACCGAGTGTCGGGGGGGTGTGGCGGTGGTCGCGGTCATCGGAAGGTCACCACGGCGATCGACTTGTCGTCGTGGCATTTGAACCGTGGCAGTAGCTGACCCTGGGGGTCTTCACGCTCTTCCCAGTTGTGAAACTGGGAGAGCAGAGTGCCGAGATCCCCCTCGCTGAGTTCGGCTACGTGGTCGATGCTGATGCCGAGGTGTCGCATCGGGTCTTCGGCGCCGTCGGTGAGGATGGCGCCCCATAGCACATCCTCAGCGGGAAAAGATCGCACAAGGGCCTCGCAGCCGGCCGCAGGGTCGGCCGCGGCAATCCAGTAGCCGCCGGTGGCGTTCTGGTAGGGCGCCTTCTCGTTCCTCATCTTGCGGAGAATGCGCTGATGTTCGTCGTCGTACCCCCCTCCGGCTTGTAGCCTGGCGAGGGCCGCCGGCCGGTGCGTTACGGGAAGCTGGGCGAGGCGGTCATCGAAGATGCGTAGAACGCCGGCGGATCGGGTTGCCAGGTACACGGGGGTATCGCCGAGTACGAGCACGTCGACGTGGCCGAGAGCGGACCGGATGATACTGACGGTTGAGGACGGTGAATCGCCCGGCTGCAGGTTCAGCACCTGCGTGACACCCATGAGTGCCGTGCGCAGCCCGGTTCGCAGTGGAGCCGTCGGTCGGCGCTCGAGTGCCCCAAGCAGTTGAACGCCGAGCGTATCCACATAGGCGGCCACGCTGACTGTGCCGTCAGATCCGGACGCCCCGTCCAGGACAACAACAACGTTGTCACCGATCAGGACCCGGTCCTGGCCCTGCCTAGCCTGAGCCGGCAGTTCGGCAACACGAACTTCCATCTGCCGGACCGTCACGACGGGCTGCCCGGGTTGACGACCTCGGCCGGCCACTCGAAGTGCAGGACCCATTGGAACGTGGGTAGCGCATCGACGCGGTACTCTACCGGCCGATGGTCGGCCGTCCATGACATGTGGATGATCTCAAAAACCTGTTGATTCTCAGCCAGGCCGAAGAACACTTCCTCGTCGTCCGTCGGGATGCGTGCCCGGATGTCCTCAGTGAACCGCACCGGCCCCTGTCCAAGTTCCGCCAACCGTGAGTAGGTTCCGCCCGGACCGGTGTCCACCTTGGTCAGGCCGGCGCTTTCTGCGAGTGGCCAGGGAATGTAGGACGTCGCCAGTAGCACCGGTTCATCAGATGCATACATGTGGCGCTTGCGCACGAGGACCCGCTCTCCTGGGGCAAGCCCCAGTGCCTTCGCCGCCGCTTCGGGCGGGTCGACCGGCTCCAGCTGGACAATGTCGGACCGAGGTATCAACCCAAGTTTCCGAATTTCGGCATCAAACGCGCCACGGGCACCGTGTTCCTCGCGAACCGCTCGCGCGTAGCGCCGGTTGCTATGCCGGGAGATCGGTGGGACGGACCGCACTACCGTCCCGCGTCCGCGCAGAACCCGCACCATGCCCTCTGCCCGGAGGATCTGGAGAGCCCGGTTGATCGTCACCCGGGACACGCCCACCTTGCTGGCCAGTTCCTGCTCACTGGGCAGCGTAGAGCCAGGTGGGTACTCACCGAGGGTGATGTCCCGCCTGATCAGATCGGCTACCTGCCGATACCGAGACTTCGGAGCCTCAACGGTCATCCCGACCTGCACCTCATCTCTCCGGATCAACTGCTTGCTCCCGCGGACCCAACGTTAGTCCTGCAGGACGTCCTACCTCTCTCTTGACGAACGCCCAAACCGTGTGACACCGTGCAGCACACAGGACGTCCTACGTCCTACGTCATACCGATCAAGGAAAGGAGATCGCAACCGTGAGTCACGTGCCCGAGCTGGACCGGGTCTCGATCCGCGGCAACCTGCTCGCCGCGATCGGCACCCTGATGGAGGCCATCAAGGCGCTCGACGAGTCCGAGTACGACGGGGACCTGCTCCTCGACCTCGGCACCTGCATCGACGAAGTCGACAGCACGATGACCTCGCTGCAGGCGGCCATCGCCGGTGAGGCAACCACGTCATGACCGAGATGCCCACCGTCTCGCCCGCGGACGAGACGGACGAGTTGATGACCCCGGTCGAGGTTGCGAAGGCACTGCGGATCGGCGTGGTGAGCCTGGCGCGTTGGGCGCGGACCGGCCGGATCGCCTCGATCGCGCTCCCGAACGGGCACCGCCGCTACCGGAGTTCGGAGATCGCCGCGATCCTCGGTGGCTCCGCGAGACAGAACACGGCCCCCGGCGGTGGTGCAACACCGGCCGGGGGCCTCGACCCAGAACCCGCCATCTGAAGGAGTGCCCGAGCCGTGGCTACCAGCATGCCCGACCTGTCCACCCGCCAACCAGAACCTGCCTGGACACCGGACCGAGTCCGTGCCCTCGGCGTGACGACCGACCTCCGGACCGCCGGGTCAGTCCTGAGCATCAAAGAGACAAAGGCCTACGCCCTGGCCGCCGCTGGCGCGTTCCCGGTGCCTGCGATCCGGGCCGGCGGTCGCTGGGTTGTGCCCGTCGCGCCGATCCTGCGGCTGCTGGGCCTCGAGACGACCGTTGCCGCGGAGTTGGCCCCCGTGCCTGCGGGGGGTGCCGTATGAACCGCCAGCGGATGGTTGGCCGTCGGTCGCTGCCGATCCTCATTCCCGGATCGGGTGGTGACGCCGCAGAGGATCTCGCGGATGCCACGGTCCGTGAGGTTGAGCGGATCGCCCGGGAACTGCTGCGCCGCGGTGGTGAGAAGTGAGCCGCCACCGCCGGCCCGAGGACATCCTCAACACGGGGCCGGGCCGGGCGACGACACCGCTGATGCTGGCGACCCGGGCCTCCGACCTGGGTCTGGACATCGCCGTGCGCTACGCCCGTGGTCAGCGGGTTGACGCCGACGAGGTGCTGGAACTACTGGCCACCGAGGTCGCGTTGGCCCGCGCCACACGGCGCGGGCTGCAGACCAGTGTTCTGCGGGCCCTGATGGCGGGCGCGACCTGGCGGCAGATCAGCGAGGCAACCGCCAGCAGCCCGGCCGACGCGAAGACGGCCTTTCTCACCTGGGTGGCCGAGCAGCGCCGCCACCTCCCGAACCTGTTCACCGCCGCCGACGAAGCCCACGCCCGCCGCCTCGCCGAGGAGGCGAAGCGATGAGCACCTCGGGTGGCCTGGTGCTGCCGACCGACCCGGATGTTCCGTTTCCGCCGGTGTTCGCCCCGGTTGTTGAAGTGGGAGGCGGCCGGTATACCGCCGGGCTGCACGCCTCGGAGCCGGCGGCGCAGGCGGCCGGGGACGCACTCGCGGACCGCCACCCGTCACTGATCATGCAAGGGGTGATTGAACTGCTGCCGGCCAGCGCATCCGCGAGCGGTGCGGCATGACCGCCGCCGCACCGCTCGCGGATGCGCTGGCCGGTTTCCTGACGGCCGCCGCCGACCATTGGGCCGCGGTCCGCACCGCCGCGGACGTGACCGCTGACCCGGTGTTGCGGGAGTACACCGATGCGGTGAGCGCGGAAGCTGACGCCACGGTCGCGTTGGCGCTCGCGCTCGCCGACCGTGCGCCCGGCCACGAGATCGCTGTGGCCCGGCGGATCCGCCGTATGACGATCGCGGCCCGCCGGGCCGCTGGCCGTCGGGCCGGCATCCCCACCCTCCCGGCCGCGCTGGTCGCTGCCCGCGCCGACCTGTGGGCCGCGGCCGGGTGGCCGGTCGGCGGCGCGGCAGCGGCCCTGCCCCCCCGTGCACGGGAGGTGGCCGCATGACCGCCGTCGACACCCTGATCTGCGTCCACTGCACTCGCGGCATTGACGGCCCTGTTGAGGATCTTGGCGTGGGTCCATTGCACGGCGAGTGCGCCGACCGGTGGCGGGATGCTCGGGCCTGCTTCGACACCATCGCGGCGCAGACCGCGTCGGCCATTCCCACCGATGCTGAGGTTTTCCGGGCGCATTGCGCGCACACCGGCCGGTTCGGCTACGTGCCGCAACCTGGAGATAACGAACTGATTGCCCGAGTAACCGAGTACTTCACCCGGCTGGCAGAGCAGATGTCCGATGCTGCCGGCGAGGACTGCGACGAGCCCGACGAGTTCGACGAGTTCGAGCAGGTCGTGACCATAGAACGTTGCGCGGACTGCGGCGCGCCGATCGGCGACTGTGACTGTGACGACCCGGTGATCCACCCGCTGTACGGCTACGGGCCGGAGCACCCCGGCTGTCACCAGGACGCCCCCGACGCCCATCCCGACGAGCTGGCCGGGGCGAAGCGGTGAACGCCGTGCCGGCCGTGCACTGGCGGCAGCGGGCCGCCTGCGCCCGTGTTGACCCGGAACTGTTCTTCCCGGTCGGGACGACCGGGCCGGCGCTGGCGCAGACCGCGGCGGCGAAAGCGGTCTGCGGCCACTGCCCGGTGATCGGCGCCTGCCGTGGCTGGGCGTTGGCGACCCGGGAGCCGTCCGGGATCTGGGGTGGGCTGAGCGAGCAGGAGCGCCGGGCGCTGCTTGCCCGGCCCGCCGCGGGCGTACGTCCCGTTCCCACCCGGCGCTGGCCGCTGGTCGCCGCGGAGAAGTGCTACCTGTGCGTCGGGGAGCCCGGCCCCGGCGGCTGCCGCCGCTGCGGGGGCACCGGCGTGGACCCGGGCGTCGCGCGTGGGGGTGCGGCATGAGCCGGCGCATCGATCCCCGCGGGCTGCGCGCCGGTGACGTCGTCTCGCCGCTGTTCAACCCGCACATACGTGTGGTTGTCGACCGGGTCGGCCTGTCCACGCTGGGCGCCGCCCTGTCGAAGCACAACCCGGACGTTCCTGGTGACATCCCGGTCCGGCTGGTGTTCGGCACCCGGTACAAGACCGGCGAACCGGCCCGGCTCCTGATCGGCGTCGACGATCAGGTTCGGCTCGTCCTGCGGGACGGCAAGCGGGTCGGGTCGTGACCGCCCGGATCCTGCCCCGCCGGCCGGCGGTTCGTCGACCGGTACGCCGTCCGGCCCGGGTGGTGCGCGTGCGCCG
>NZ_CADDZT010000002.1:23502-25360 GCF_902812655.1 Candidatus Frankia meridionalis
CCGACGGCGGCCGGTGTGGTGCTGGTGGTCGCGGCCGTGGTCGTCGTCGCCGTGCTGTCCTCCCGGCACGGCGACGACGGGCCGGCGGGCGGCGGGTGGGCGGCGGACACGGCGGTGCCCGCCGTGTACCGGCCGTGGATCACCCGGGCCGGGTCGCGGTGCACGGACATCACCCCGGCGCTGCTCGCCGCGCAGCTACGCCAGGAGTCCGGATTCGACCCGCGTGCGGTGTCCTCCGTC
This sequence comes from Candidatus Frankia meridionalis, assembly GCF_902812655.1. Classification (GTDB taxonomy): domain Bacteria; phylum Actinomycetota; class Actinomycetes; order Frankiales; family Frankiaceae; genus Protofrankia; species Protofrankia meridionalis. The sequence continues at coordinate 23,743 of NZ_CADDZT010000002.1, forward strand.
GGTGCCCGTGGGATAGCCCAGTTCATGCCCGGCACGTGGGAGACGTGGGCGACGGACGGCGATGGCGACGGCATCGCCGACGTGTGGAACCCGGCCGACGCGATCGCCGCGCAGGGCCGGTTCATGTGTGCTCTGGCGGCGCAGGCACGCCGCGGCCGGGAGGCCGGCCGGTTGCACGGCGATGTTGTCCAGCTCGCCTTGGCCGGCTACAACGCCGGGTTCGGTGCCGTGTGGGCGGCGGGTGGCGTTCCGGCGTTCCCGGAGACCACGACCTACGTCCGGTCGATCACCGCAATGGTCGCCACCGCGACCCGTCCCGCGACAGTGTCCGCTCGCCCGGCCGCTGTCACCCTCGTTGATCTGATCGGAGAACCCTCATGATGAGTGTTGCTTTCGCGCCGGTCACCGCGGCCGATCTGGGGTTGCCGTCCCCGCAGGCCATTTCCGCCGCGCTGCCCCTGTTCGTCATGGGGGTGCTGATGGGCCTACGAAGACTGCCACGGGCCGCCGCCTGCCTCGCTCTCGTGGCCGGCGCCGCGCTGTCGGCCGGCTGGTTGCACACCGCGATCCGCCACCTGCTCGGCTGGATCATCCAACTGATCGATCTGGTGAGCAGGCACACGGTCGGCGGGGTCGTGCACGGCGCCCTGGCGATCGTCCTACTGATCTACTTTGTGGTGGCGTTGCGACCCGGCCCGGACACGGTCGGCAAGCTGGCTTTGCTGCGGGACGATCCGCGGGCTCTGGTGCCGTTCGGGTCGGGGTCAACCCGACGCTACGACACGCGCATCCGGGGGCGGGTGCCGGACAAGCTCGGCGCGGCCGGGGTCGGTCTGGTGCTGCCGTCGGTGGCTGTCACCATCCCCGGGTCGGCCGGGGCGGTCGTGCTCACGGTCCTCAACGTGGTCGGCGGCGCGTTCGCGTGGCTGCTGTCCCTGGCGTTCGGGGCCGCCTGATGACAGCCGTCACCGACCGGCCCGTCGCGGACCGGTCGGTGACCGTGGCGGCGTGGGGTGTCGCATGAGCGTGCCGGCCGCCGGCGGCCGGGTGGAGCACGGGGTGAGCACCGTGCTCCCGGAACTGCTCGGTGTCCTCGCGTTCGCGGTGTCGTTCCGCCATGTCCGCCATGTCCTGGTCGAGCACGGCGCCGACGACGTGTCGTCGTGGTCGCTGACGATCGGGGTCGAGGCGCTGGCGATCGTGTCGTTCCTCGAACGCCGCCGGCGTACCCGGCTGGGACAGGCGACGACGTGGCCGGCGTGTGTCCTGCTGGTCGGGGTCGGGCTGACGATCGCCTGCAACCTGGAGACGGCCACGCCCGGCGGCTGGGGTGTGCTGGTGGCGCTGCTCGGCCCGGGCCTCTACCTGCTCGCGTTCTCCCTGGTCGGCACTCGTGGACCCGCCCGGCCGCCCGCGGCCACCGGCACCGCCCCGGCGTCCCCGGACCCGGCCATCGCGGATCGCGGGGCGACCGCGGCCGTCGGCTGGCTGCCCGGCCGCACTACCGAGACCGAGACCGCGGCCGCTCCGGTCGTCGAGGTGGTCGTCCCGGTCTCGGACTGGCAGCGCACCGCGCCGGGCCCGCTCGGCGCAGCACCGGGAGACGCCACCGAGCCCC
>NZ_CADDZT010000002.1:25695-28074 GCF_902812655.1 Candidatus Frankia meridionalis
GAACGCGATGCGCTCTCCGGCACGGGGCACGAGCACGGGGCCGGGCATGACGAGTACGGGCACGACGGGCACGGGGCCGGGGCCGGGCACGGCGGGCACGGCGGGCACGACGCCTGACATCACCGACCTTCTCGTGCCCGGCCGTGCGGTCGCCCGTGCCCTGGCCGCAGCCGGCCAGCGGCTCACCCGCGACAACCTGCTCGCCGGGTTGCAGGAGCGCGGGCATCCCGCGTCGACCCGCCGCGCCGGTGCCCTGCTCGCCGTCCTGCGCGCCGAACCCATCCCGCCGGCCGTACCCGTCCATGGTGTACCGGCCGCCCGGTCCGCGGACAGCCCGGTGCTGGCATGAGCGCCCCGCGGACAACCTCGCAGACCCGGTCGGGGCTTGAGGCCCGCTGGGCGCGGCGCCGGGCCCGCTACGACCGGCGCCGGGCAGGGGCGGGGCCGGACGCCCGGCTCGTGGCCGCCTACGACTACCTGCGCGGCGCGTTGGGCGACACCCCCGAACCCCGGCGGCTGCGGGTCGCCGCCGAGGTCGCCGACCACCTGGCGGCCGTCGCCGCCCGGCTCGCCGCCGAGCAGGGACTGTGACCACGATGCGTGAAAGTCCGGAAAGTCTGATCGACGCCTCCGTCGGGGACGGCGGCCCGACGGCGGACGGCCACCGCGCGCAGGCCCGCGCGCGCGAGGCTACCGGTCTGGAAAGTCCGGCCGCCCCAGACCGGTGGACAGTCGCCCTGCGCCATCGGGTCGCCGGGTGGACGCCGGTCGCGCAGCCACCCGCGACCCCGCCCGCCCTGGTCCGCTACGCCACCCGGGGCGCCTGGTGCGCCGACTACGCCGTCGGCTGGCGCCGCGCCGGTGTGGCCTACGTTCTCCTGGTCGGCCTGCCGGTCACCGCGGTGGCGTACGGGCTGGCACGTCTCGTGCAGACCCCGGCCGGGCTGGGGCCGGTATGGCTGCCCGGCGAGGTGGGCGTCGCGGCGGGCCGGGTCGAGCGGTGGGCGGCGGCGCTGCCGCACCCCCCGCCGCTGGCCGACGTCACCGCCGGCGCCGTGACCGACGCGCCGACCACCCACCGGCGGCTGGCCGGCTGTCTTGTGGTCGCGGTCTCCGCCGCCGCCTACGCCATGGCCTGGACGGCTGCCCGGCCCGGCCGGCTGCTCGCCGCCGCCACCCTGCTGTCCATGTTGTGGATCTTTGTCTAGGAGGGCACCAAATGGATCTGATCATCATCTTGTACTTCGCGTACGCGATGTACAAAGCGAGCCTGACCGCCGCCGTCAACAGCTACGGCCTGGCACGCGGCCGCGACGTCACGGTCGGCGGCGGCGACCGGGCACGCACCTACTCCGGCGCCGGCCGGACACTCGGCACCGTCCTCGGCGTCCTGTGGCAGTCCCTCGTCGAGGGCTGGCACTCCGGGCGGCCCTGGGCACGCGAACAGGCCGAGGAGTTCCGTGCCCGGCGCGCCGCGAAGCGCGCCGTACCGACTCCCGACACCCGCACCATCCCACCGCCGGACACCCACGATCTGGATGAGAACGGGATCGACCCGCAGGACGTGGTGGACGACGACGAGGACGACGAGGACGACGGCGTGTGGCGCTGCGCCCGCTGCGGCGCCGAGCTGGACGAGAACTCATCCGTCCGCTACGTCGACGGCGGGGCGGTCTGCGGCGTCCATTTCGACACCCACTGCGCGGCCTGCGGCCACAGCCCGCGAGACGGCGACCCGCTGGTACTCGACGGCGGGGCATGGGTCCACCGCTCCCACGTCAAGACCGGCGTAGCCGTCGACCTCGACGACGCCGAGTGGATCCACCTTGACCCAGTCGTTCACGTCGACGGCTACGGCACCGCGACCGGTCACACCCCCCGGCGCTCGTTCGCGGCCTGGACCACCACCACAAGGGGCGCGAACGTCGTCGCCGTCGACTGGGCCGTCGATGACCGGGGCGCCGTGCGGACCCAGACCGGCCGCGTGGACCGCGTCGGGTGGGAGCAGATGCCGCCCGCCGACCGCGACCTGTGGGACCGGACGGTCGCCGCCAACCGCCACGGCGACCCGGCCGAGATCGACCGGGTCACCCGCCGGATCGCCGAGCTGGTGAACGACCACCTCGGTATCGACGCCGCCGGCAACCCGACGACCCCCACCAACTCCTCGCCCCCCTCGGCTGCGCTGCCCGAGCAGTCGGCGGCCACCGACTCGGCCACCGCCGGCGCCCCGCCGCGCCTGGCGCTGGTACCGGCGGACCCGGCTGGCGGCTGGGCGTCGGTCCGCACCCACCGCCCCGACGGCGGGGCGTGACCCGACCTGGAGGCGCCGGACCCAGCCGGCACCCACGACCCCCGGACGAGACGAACGGAGACGCA
>NZ_CADDZT010000002.1:28347-29127 GCF_902812655.1 Candidatus Frankia meridionalis
CCCCCCGGGGGGCGCACCGCACACACTCGAACCCGCACGAGAAGGAGCACCACCATGAACACCACCGCAACAGAGATCGTCGACCTGCAAGGCACGAAGGACTACCTGTCCGGCCTGCGCGGCAACATCGACCAGACCGTCACCGGCGAGCTGGAGACGGTACTGGCCGGGCTGGCCAACGCCGGCCTGACCGACCCGGCCGTCCTCGGCCCGATCGCCACCCTCCGCGAACTGCTGTCCAGCGCCCGCGACGGCGCCGACGCGGCACTGGCCGCACTCGACGGCGGCCACTCGGCCGTCGCCGAGACCGTGGCCGCGGTCGACGCCGCGAACGACACCGAGTTCTACCGCCAGCACTGATCCCCCACCAGCACTGATCCCTGGCCGTGCCCGTGCGGCCCGCACACCCCATTCCCGGGTGCGCGGGCCGCACGCAGACCACCCGGCACCCACCACACCACGACACGACAGGAGGCTTCCCGTGGCCCGCACCGACACCACCCGGCCGCACCACGCCGGCACCGGCCGCGACCCCGGCGACCTGCTGGCCCGGGCCGCCGCCATCAGCGACACCGCCACCGCCACCGGCCTGCTCGCCGCCGCCACCGAAACCCGCCGGCACGCCCGGGAACAGGCCGCCGAGGACGCCGCCACCGCCCGTGCCCGCACCGACCCACTGGTCCAAAAACTGCTGGCGAAAGCCGAACAGGCGGCCGCCGACGGCCGCGACCAGGACGCCGCCCGGCTGCTCGCCGCCGCCCACCAGGCACTCGACCGCCA
>NZ_CADDZT010000003.1:0-2047 GCF_902812655.1 Candidatus Frankia meridionalis
CCCCCCACCCCACCTCACCGTCAACGTCTCCGCCCGCCAGCTCACCGATCCACAGTTCCTCCCCGACCTCACCGCCCTCCTGCACGCCACCAACCCCGACGACCGCTACCAGCTCTGCCTCGAAATCACCGAAAGCACCCTCATCGACGACACCGCCGCCGTCACCCGCACCCTCCACGCCCTCCGCAGACTCGGCATCACCCTCTACATCGACGACTTCGGTTCCGGCCACTCCTCCCTCAGCCGCCTGCATCGCCTCCCCCTCGACGGCCTCAAAATCGACCGCCGCTTCATCAGCAAAATGACCGACGACCCCGCCGACCACGCCATCGTCGCCGCCGTCATCCATCTCGCCCACACGCTCGGTCTCACCGCCATCGCCGAAGGCGTCGAAACCCCCGCCCAACTCGCCGCCCTCATCCACCTCCACTGCGATCTCCTCCAGGGCTACCACCTCGCCTACCCCTGTCCTCAGCTCCCCGCCTATCAACCCACCACCACACACCCATAAGACGACCGCCCGATATACACCCAGGCTGGCAAGGATGGCGTTCACCGAGGCGCCGATCGCGGATTCGCCCTGAGTAATTGCGGATGTCGGTGTAATGCCGATGTCGGTCGTTCGCCGGTCAGCCACGCTCGCCCGGCTCGCCCGGCTCGCCCGGCTCGTCGGCTCCGGCGGCCGGCCCCCGCCCGCCGGGGCGGTGTTACCGGAACAGGGCGGACTCGCGGGCTGATCCTGCACACGGAGCGGACCGGGGAGCCGTCTGCGGGCGGACATGACACGAGGCGACCTGGCGTGTAAACACGCAAGGCCGCCTCGACTCGCGTGGGCGAGGGGGGAGTTGAACCCCCACGTCCGTTAAGACACACGGACCTGAACCGTGCGCGTCTGCCATTCCGCCACTCGCCCGAGTGCGACTATCACGCTACCACGCGATCCACGCCGCCCAAGCTGTGGGCGGCGCCCCACCGGAAGCATACGATCTCAGGGCCGGTAGAAGGCCAGGAGGAGGGAGGCCGAGATGGGCGTGCTACAGCGCTTCGAGCGCCGCCTGGGCGGCCTCGTCGAAGGCGCGTTCGCCAAGGTCTTCAAGGGAGGCGTCGAACCGGTCGAGATCGCCAGCGCGTTGGCCAGAGAGACCGACGACCGGCGCGCGACCAGTTCGAACCGGGTACTCGTCCCCAACGAGTTCGCCGTCGAGCTTGCCAGTGGCGACTTCGCCAGGCTCGCCCCCTACAACCGAGCGCTTTGCGACGAGTTGGCCGAGATGGTCCGTGAGCATGCGGCCGAGCAGCGCTACACCTTCGTCGGGCCGGTCGGTGTGCGCCTCGCCGAAGCCGGCGATCTCGACGTCGGAGTGTTCCGCATCCGCAGCAGCGTCGCCGCGGCCGACCCTGGCGCGGTGGCCGGTCGACGCGGTACCGGACGACCCCGCTCGACAGTTCCGGGAGTACCACGCCTCATCATCTCCACCAAGCCCGGGCCGGACGGCCGCGCTGGCGGGGAGGAGCGTGAATATCCGTTGGACAGCGAAGTCACGGTCATCGGTCGCAGCGTCGAGTGTGATATCCGTCTCAATGATACGGGGGTTTCGCGCCGGCACGGTGAGGTCCGCCGGATGCCGGACGGCCAGTTCGTCTACATCGACCACGGCTCCACCAACGGGAGCATCGTCAACGGCCGTCCAGCCAGCCAGGTCAAGCTCGTGGATGGCGATCAGATCGAGCTGGGCGCGACGATCCTGGCCTTCCGCCGGAATGATCCGCGCAACGCCGAGGCGGGCCGTGTCGCCGGACGTACCCCAGCAGCCGCGCCGGGTCCGGCAGCCCCGTACCCGGCCACGCCTGTGCCGGCCGTTCCCATACCGGCGGCAGCCGCACCGGCTGATCCTCGCGGGCGGCCGGCCGACCCGTACCGGGGCGCAGACCCCTACCGCGACGACCCACGCCGGGGCGATCCACGCCGCGACGACCCACGACGGGGCGGCCAACCCGGGGGCTACCCCGCGCCACCGGCCGACCCCTACCGCGACGACCCGTACCG
>NZ_CADDZT010000003.1:2202-6058 GCF_902812655.1 Candidatus Frankia meridionalis
CTACGGCGACCCACGACGCGACGGCCCACCGGCGGGTCCTGACGATGACGACATGCACGAACAGCAGACCTACCGTCCCGGTCACCTCCCGGCGTCCGGACGCCGGGAGCCGTACGACGGTGACCGGCAGGGCGGGCCGGACGCGCCAGCTCCGACCGACCGCGGCTGGTAGATCGCTATGAACGGATCCGAGCCCAGCGACCTCGTTCTGCTGGTCGTCAAGATCAGCTTTCTCGTACTGTTGTGGGCATTCGTGCTCGCCGCTGTCCGAGCGGTGCGTCTGGACATGTTCGGCCCGACAAAACGCCAACAGCAGCACATGCAGGCGCCGATACGCCCGTCTCGCCCGGCCCCGGCCCGCCAGGCGGCGCCCCCTCGCCCGACGAACAAACCTTCTAGCCGACGATCACGCACACCAAGCAAACTTATCGTTACAAAGGGTCAACTTGCAGGGACGACGATTCCGCTCGGACCGGCGCCTGTCACCATCGGACGTGCGCAGGACTCGACTCTGGTACTGGAGGACGACTTCGCTTCCGCGAGACATGCAAGACTCGTCCCCCATGACGGCCAGTGGTTCGTCGAAGATCTGGGCTCGACCAATGGCACATACCTCGACCGCACGAAAGTGACCAGTCCCATGCCGGTACCTCTCGGCGCGCCGGTCAGGATCGGAAAGACCGTCCTGGAGCTTCACCGGTGAGCCTTAGGCTTCACTACGCCGTCCGCTCAGACGTCGGCCACGTCCGCGAAGGCAACGAAGATTCCGCCTATGCAGGCGCGCGGCTGATTGCCGTCGCCGACGGCATGGGTGGTCACGCTGCCGGCGAGGTCGCCTCCTCGACCGTAATCTCACAGTTGGCCAGCCTGGACGAGGACATCGCCGCCAGCGAGATCCTGGAAGCACTGGCCGACTCCGTGGACGAGGCCAATGCCCAGCTACGCGCGATGTCCATCGAGGATGGATCGCTGGAAGGCATGGGCACCACCGTCACCGCCCTGCTGTTGGCAGGGACCCGTCTTGGCGTCCTGCACGTCGGCGACTCCCGTGCCTACCTGCTACGCGATCAGGTCCTGAACCAGGTGACCCACGACCACACCCTGGTACAGGACCTCGTCGACCAGGGACGGATCACCCCCGAGCAGGCCGACACCCATCCTCAGCGGTCGTTACTGATGCGGGCTCTGGACGGCCGTGACGTCGAGCCGGACCTGTCCATCCGCGAGACGACCCCGGACGACCGCTACCTGTTGTGTACCGATGGACTGTCCGGGGTCGTGACCGAGGCCACCATCTTCGAGGCGCTCCTACTGCCGACACCGCAGGAGGCCGTTGACCGACTGGTCGAGCTCGCGCTCAAGGGCGGCGGCCCGGACAACATCACCGTCGTCGTCGCCGACGTGGTGGACGAAAACGATGTCGACGGTGACGAACCGCTGGTCGCTGGCGCTGCCGCGGAGAAGCGGATCGTGCCGGGAGCGACACCCGCCCGTACCGGCCCGAACCCGCGATACCCCGACCAGGAGTCACCGGCCGCCAAGGGCGCCAGGATCGGCCGGCCCGGGGCTCACCGCCACGAGCCGGAACCGGACCATCCGGTCGAGGACAGGTCGAACGATCCCACGCGGCGACGGGTGCCCCGGCCGGCTCTGATCGGGCTGTTCGCCGTTGTCCTGCTCGGTGCCGCGGTCGCCGGAAGCTGGATCTACGTTCACAGCCAGTACTACGTCGGTGTGGACAAGGAACATGTCGCGATCTTCGAGGGGATCAACACCAGCTTCGCCGGAATCTCCCTGCACAAGGTTCGGGAGCAGGAGATGCCGCTGAGCGAGCTCACCGAGCTGGCCCGTAACAAGGTGAAGAACGGCTACCCGGTGAGCAGCCTCACCGAGGCTCGTGACTTCGTCAAGCGCCTTCGGGAGACGCCGTTGCTTACGACGAACCAGGCCACTGCGACAGCCACCCCGACAGCGGCATCGACGGCGACATCGGGCACCGACGCCGCCGCCCAGAAGTCGACCGGGAGTGTTCGCGGCAACCTTGGCGACATTGCCAGTGCGATACCGTCCTGTGACCCCATTGTGACTACAGCCTGTCGCCAGACAGCCACAGCAACAGGATGACACCCACAGGATGACAGCTCTCCCCCCGCTGCGCGGTAAGGCCGTCGACCTCACGGGAACCTTCGCCCGGTTCCCGGTGCCGGCCGGAGCACAGTTGCCTCCGTACCGTCGGCGAGAGCTGTCGCTCCTGCTGTTCGCGGGGCTGCTCGCCACCGCGGCCCTGGCAGCGGTCGTACTGGCCGTCAACGGGAACATCACCTTTTCGGTGTTCACCTACGGTCTGGGGTTCAGCGCGCTGTGGGGGCTCGCCCATCTGGCGGTACGCCGGTTCGCACCCGCCGCCGACCCGCTGCTGCTGCCGATGGCGGCGGCCCTCAACGGCCTCGGCCTTGTAATGATCTACCGGATCGACCTGGCCAAGACGGCTGCCGCCGAAAAGGCTGGCCGGCACCCCCCGCCCGTCGCCGCCCAACTTCAGCTGGTGTGGACACTGCTGGCACTGGTGGTCTTCGTGCTGGTACTCGCGGTCATCCGGGACCACCGGCTGCTGTCACGCTATGCCTACACGTCCGGGCTGGTGGGACTGGTCTTCCTACTGCTGCCGGCGATGCCGGTGGTCGGCGCGACCATCAACGGCGCCCGCCTGTGGCTGCGGGTCGGCCCGTTCACCTTCCAGCCCAGCGAACTTTCGAAGATCATTCTTATGATCTTCTTTGCCGGTTATCTGGTGAACAAACGGGAGGTCCTCTCGGTCGTCTCCCGTTCCTTCCTCGGAATGCAGTTCCCGCGAGCCCGCGATCTCGGACCGGTTATCGTCGCCTGGCTCGCGAGCCTCGGAGTCCTCGTCGTGGAGAAGGACCTCGGGTCGTCCCTGCTGTTCTTCGGCATGTTCCTGGTGATCCTCTACGTGGCCACCGAACGGGCGTCCTGGGTCGTCATCGGGCTTGCCCTGTTCATGCTCGGCGCGGTGGCGTCCTACCAGATGTTCGGACACGTTCAGGTCAGAGTGGACGGCTGGCTGCACGCCTTCGAGGGCAACAGGCCGGCCAGTACCTCCTACCAACTGGTGCAGGGCCTGTTCGGCTTTGCGGCGGGCGGGATCACCGGTACCGGACTCGGGCACGGCAGCCCCCAGCGGGTTCCCTTCGCCAACACCGACTTCATCGTCGCGAGCATCGGTGAGGAACTCGGCCTCACCGGGATCATGGCGATCCTCGTCATCTACGGCCTGATCGTCATGCGTGGCCTGCGGGCCGGCGTGGGCGCCCGTGACCCGTTCGGCAAGATGCTTGCCACCGGCCTGTCCGCATCCTTGGCCCTGCAGGTGTTCGTGCAGGTAGGCGGCGTCATGCGGCTCATCCCACTGACCGGTCTGACTCTGCCCTTCATCTCCTACGGAGGATCGTCGATCGTCTCGAACGCCGCCATCATCGCGCTGCTGCTGCGGATCAGTGACTCCTACCGCCGGCCCGCGTCGTCCGAGCCGGCCGCGCCACTGTTCGACCCGAACGCGGTGGCCGACAGCCCGACGCAGGTGGTGCGGACGACATGAACTCCCCCATCCGCAAGGTCTCCATCGCCTGCATGGTGCTCTTCACCGCACTACTGATCAACGCAAACTGGCTTCAGGCCAAGGACGCCGACACCCTGCGGCACAAGTCCGGCAATGCCCGTCAGATAACCGAACGGCTCGAACGAGAGCGAGGTTCGATCGCCGTGGCCGGCGGCCAGACTGTCGCCACGTCCGTCCCGTCCGACGACGAGTACAAATACCAGCGGCAGTACCCGGCCG
>NZ_CADDZT010000003.1:6380-21531 GCF_902812655.1 Candidatus Frankia meridionalis
CGTGCCGCAGATCCAGCAGGTGGCGACCACCGCGCTCGGCAACCGCAAGGGCGCGGTGGTCGCCCTCAACCCGAAGACCGGCGAAATCCTTGCCATGGTGACCAACCCGACCTACGACCCGACGCCACTGGCCAGTCACGACGATGCCACGGCCAGCAAGGCCGGCCAGGCGCTCAACACCGACCCGAACAAGCCACTGCTCAACCGCGCGGCGCAGGAAACCTACCCGCCGGGCTCCACCTTCAAGCTGATCACCGCGGCGGCTGCACTCAACGCCGGCCACCAGCTTGAGGAACGCATCCCCGCGCCCGACCAGCTCCCACTGCCGCAGAGTAAGACCGTCCTGCCGAACTTCGGCGGCGAACGCTGTGATGACGGGGAAACCGACACCCTCATCCACGCCCTGACAATCTCCTGCAACACCGCCTTCGCCAAGCTCGGCATCGACCTCGGTGACAACGCCCTGCGGGCGCAGGCCGAGGCGTTCGGTTTCAACTCCACCGTCCCCGACTTCCCCCTGGCGCAGGCCACGAGCGTCTACCCGACCGAGAAGCTCGACGGCGCGCAGACCGCGCAGTCCGCCATCGGGCAGTTCAACGACCGCGTCACCCCGTTGCAGATGGCCGAGGTCGCCGCCGCCATCGGCAACAACGGGGTCCTGATGCGGCCCTACCTCGTGGCCGAACTCCTCGGCCCGGACCTCAAGGCGATCAGCCGAACCGAACCCCAGGTGTACAAACGTCCGGTCAGCCCACAGGTCGCCGCCCAGCTGAACACGATGATGCAGAGCGTCGTCACAAACGGGACAGGTACCAAGGCGCAGCTCCCCGACGTCGCGGTCGCAGGCAAGACCGGCACCGCCGAACACGGCGACAACACCAACCCGCACGCCTGGTTCGTAGGATTCGCCCCGGCCGTCAACCCGACCGTTGCCATCGCGGTGCTTGTCGAGGACGGCGGCGGTGAGCTCGGTACCGGTGGCTCGGTCGCCGCTCCTGTCGCCAGGCAGGTCCTGAAGGCCGCATTGGACGTCCGCAGATGACCGGCCCGCAGCCTCCCTTCGGGGAGGCACCGGACAGCCGGCCCAACCCGGCAGCCATGCCGTTCGGTGCCTCGCCGAAGGGTACGGTCCTCGACGGTCGCTACCTTCTTGAAGGACGCATCGCCACCGGCGGCATGGGTGAGGTGTGGCGGGGTCTCGACCAGACGCTCGGACGTCCCGTCGCCGTCAAGCTGCTGCGTCCCGAGTACGCCAGCGACGAGTCGTTCCTCGTCCGTTTCCGCGGCGAGGCACGGCACGCGGCCCGGGTCTCGCACCCCGGCGTGGCATCGGTCTACGACTACGGCGAGGTCATCACCGATGGTGATCGACCTACCGCCTATCTGGTCATGGAGCTGGTCGAAGGCGAACCGCTGTCCGCGCTGCTGCACCGGGAGAAGCGGCTGTCACCGGAGAAGACCCTAGACGTCTTGGGGCAGGCCGCCGACGCGCTCCAGGCCGCGCACGCCCTCGGCGTCGTCCACCGCGACGTCAAGCCCGGCAACCTGCTGCTACGGACCGACGGCGCGGTCAAGGTGACCGACTTCGGGATCGCGCGCGCGGTCGACGCCGCGCCACTCACCGCCACCGGGATCATGATGGGGACGGCGTACTACGTCTCCCCGGAGCAGGCATCCGGCCGGCCGGTGACACCGGCCAGCGACGTGTACTCCCTCGGTGTCGTCGCCTATGAGTGCCTGGCGGGCCGGCGTCCGTTCGACGACCGCAACCCGATCGTCGTCGTCATGGCACACCAGCAGGACGATCCGCCGCCGCTGCCGCCCGACATCCCCGACGCCGTCCGCAACCTTGTCGAGGCTGCGATGGCGAAGGATCCAGGACGCCGACCGGCGTCCGCCGGTTCGTTCGGACGCACCGCCGCCGCGATCCGACGGAACCTGTGGAACGCGGACATGACCCGTCGTGGTGTCGGACCGATGCCTGTGCCCCGGTCGGACGCGGGTGGGGAGGCGACCCTACGGCGGCATGGGCCGAACGGGCCGTCCACCGGGTTCGACCCGACGGGGGCACCGCCTGTTCCCGACCGGCCGCCGTCATGGACCCGTCAGCGATCCTGGGCGGCACCGCCGCACGCAGCCTCACCCCATGCCGCCCCTTCGCAGGAGGAGCAGGCACGTTGGGACGCCCCGTCGTCCTGGGACGTGAAGGCCTCTCGCGGACTCCGCGACCCCCAGGGTCCACCCGCGTCGGCGGCTGGCCCCACTGCCGCGGGCTCCGCAACCGCAGGCTCCGTAACCGCAGGCTCCGCAGCCACCAGCCGCCCGGACGTCCACCCCGCGAACGCCTCCGCCTGGCAGCAGGCGCGCGCGGACCGCACGCCGACCGATCTCCAGCCGTGGGAAGGGCGGGCGGCCCGGCGGCGTGCCCACGGCGGTAACGGCGCCCCGGCTACCGGCGGGCGACGCCTGTCACTACCCATCCTGATAATCTTACTGATAGTAACCGTTACTATCGCTGCGCTGATCACCCGGACGATCGCCGGAAGCGGTAGGTCGTCGCAGGGCGCACCGCCGCTGACATGGGTGGTGCACGCGTCCGGATCCGGAGGTGGCATCGTCACCGGTGGCAGCACGACCGGGGACGACCGTGTCTCGGGTGGCCCAGCCACCACGACGACCAGGATCGGACCGGGCGTTCGAGGACAGTTCACGGGTACCAGCCCGGGAAGCGGAAAGGCGAGCACGGGTGGCAGTCGTGACTGAGGTGTCCGGGACCGAACCTCGCCTGGTCGGTGGACGCTACGAACTGGGCGAGATCCTCGGGTACGGCGGCATGGCCGAGGTCTACCGCGGGCATGACGTCCGGCTCGGACGCGAGGTCGCGGTGAAGACCCTGCGCGCGGACCTCGCGCGCGACCCCACCTTCCTGGCCCGGTTCCGGCGTGAGGCGCAGTCGTCGGCCGCGCTGAACCACCCGGCGATCGTGTCCGTCTACGACACCGGCGAAGATCTGATCAACGGCATGACCATCCCGTACATCGTGATGGAGTACGTGGAGGGACGCACGCTGCGCGACGCGCTCCAGCACGAGGGCCGGTTCACCGAGCGACGCGCCATGGAGGTCACCTCCGACGTGTGCGCCGCGCTGGACTACAGCCACCGGATGGGGATCATCCACCGGGACATCAAGCCCGCGAACGTGATGTTGTGCCGGGACGGCTCGGTCAAGGTGATGGACTTCGGTATCGCCCGGGCCACCACCGCCACCACATCCCACATGACCCAGACCGCCGCAGTGATCGGCACCGCCCAGTACCTGTCCCCGGAGCAGGCCCGTGGGATCCGGGTGGATGCCCGCAGCGACGTCTACTCCACCGGGGTGCTGCTCTACGAACTGCTGACCGGGCAGCCGCCGTTCCGCGGCGACTCACCGGTGGCCGTCGCCTACCAGCACGTCCGGGAGAACCCGCAGCCGCCGTCCAGTCACGACCGCGACATCACGCCGGACGCCGACGCGATCGTGTTCAAGGCGATGGAGAAGGATCCCGACCACCGCTACTCCACCGCCGGGGAGATGCGCGACGACCTGGAGCGCTCCCTGGCCGGCCGCCGTATCTACGCACCTCCGATCATGAGCGACCAGCTGGCCACCCGGATGAACCCGGCCATGACGAACGGCGGGACGCAGGCCATCTCGCGGGACCGCGACCCCTACTACGGCAACGCCTTCGAAGACCCCTACGGCCAGACCGGCGGCTACAACCGGGTGGGTACCGGTGGTGGCGGATCGGTCGATGACGGCCCGCCACCGCGGGAGGAGCGGCGATCCGGAGCCTGGAAGTACATCCTCGCCGGCCTGTCCGTGGTCGCGGTGTTCATCGTCGTCACACTGGTCGCGACCCACCTGCTCAGCAATAGCAAGGGCGGGACCGGTGACCCTGCCGCGGGAAAGGCGAAGATCCCGTCAGGGCTGATCGGGCAGTCGGTGACGGTTGCGAAGAACAGCCTCAGTTCCACCGGCTTCAACAACGTCACCACGACACCCGTGCAGAGCGACGCGAAGAAGGACAGCGTCACCAAGGTCGATCCGGTGGAGGGCACCCTGGTGGCCAAGACCACGGCCATCAACCTCTCCGTGTCGTCCGGGCCCGGCCAGCTCGTCGTCCCGGACGTGGTCGGCGCCACCCAGGCCGAAGCCACCAGCAGGCTCAAAACAGCGGGGCTCACCGTCCAGATCCTCGCCTTCACCGACGCGACAACCCGCAAGGTGGGCACGGTCGAGTCCACCGACCCCGTGTCGGGATCATCCGCGGCGCCCGGTGACTCGGTCACCGTCTACGTGGTCAGCCAGCAGGTCACCGTCCCGAGCGAGAAGGGTCAGCCCCTCGACGCGGCGGTCAGGGACCTCCAGCGGTACGGCTTCAACGTGACCCAGCAGTCCGTGTCGAGCACCGACCCGACCGGCACCGTGGTCAGCCAGAGCCCGGGTAGCGGTTCCGCCGGCCGCGGGTCGACGGTGATCCTCTATGTCTCGCAGCAGTCCACCGACTCCGGGACGCCGACGCAGACGCCGACCAAGAGCCCGTCGCCTTCCCCGAGCGCCTCACCGTCGTCCTCCACAAGCCCGACTCCGACGTCCTCGAAGACCCCGCGATTCGGTGGCGGCGGATAGCTGACCCCGCCTTCAGCCCGGTCGAGAGACCTCAGCGTCAGGCGAACCCTGGGCCAGGCAGACCCTGGCCCAGGCAGACCCTGCCTCAGGTGAACGCGGCCTGGCGCAAGGTCTCGACCTCTGTCGACAATGCCGGCGCCACTGACAGGGCGGTATCGTCCCCGCACTCCGACAGCCATCGCGCCAACAGCAGGTGGCCACCTTGGGTCAGCACCGACTCCGGATGGAACTGGACGCCTTCCAGCGGAAGGGTCCGGTGTCGCAGCGCCATCACGACACCGCTCTCGGTACGCCCGGTGACCTCGATCTCGTCCGGCAGCGTCGCGGGGTCGACCACGAGCGAGTGGTAGCGCGTCGCGGTGAATGGTGACGGCAGGTCCGCGAGCACCCCGACACGGGAGTGATGTACCACGGACGTCTTGCCGTGCAGCAGCTCGGGGGCACGTCCGACGGTGGCCCCGAACGCGACCGCGAGGGCCTGATGGCCCAGGCACACCCCGAGCATCGGGATGCCGGCCAGGGCGCATGCCCGCACCATCTGCACGCTGACGCCGGCTGCCTCGGGCGTGCCCGGCCCAGGTGAGATCAGCACCCCGGCGACGTCCAGGGTGGCCAGCTCGCCGGCGTCGACCTCGTCGTTACGACGGACGACGCTGTCCGCGCCGAGCTGGCCCAGGTACTGCACCAGGTTGAACACGAACGAGTCGTAGTTGTCCACGACCAGGATCCGCATTGCCCCGATCCGCATAGCCTCATCCCCTGTCTGCCAGGTGTCGACCGGTCCGCATGTCCGACCCCGACCAAAGGCAGCGCGATCATATCTTTGTGCGCCGCCGGAGGCCTGGAAACACCGATCAGCCGCGGGCGGCGGGCTCCTGACCGGCGTCCGTCTGTGCGACCTTGCCCTGCTCCGCCCTTACCTTCTCCTCGTCGCGCAACGCCCGGCGCAACACCTTGCCGATTCCGATCCTCGGCAGCGGTTCAGTCCGGAACTCGACGATTTTCGGGATCTTGTAGGCGGCAAGGTGTTTGGCGGCGTGTGCCCGCATCTCCTCGGTGGTGAGCGTCTCTCCGGGCCGCAGCACCAGGAACGCCTTGACCGTCTCGCCCCGATAGGCGTCCGGTACACCGATCACCGCGACCTCGGCAACCTCGGGGATCCCCGACAGGACCTCCTCGATCTCGGTCGGATAGATGTTGAACCCGCCCGCGATGATGAGTTCCTTCTTGCGGTCGACGATCTCGAACCAGCCGTCGGTGTCCATCCGCGCGATGTCACCGGTGAGAATCCAACCGTCCTCGGTCAGCGTCGTCCTGGTGGCATCCGGGTTCTCCCAGTAGCCGGTGAACACCTGCGGACCCCGGATCAGCAGTTCACCGGACTCACCCACCGGCATCTCCTTCGTGTGGTCCTCCGCATCGACGATCTTTGCCTCGGTGGACGGGACGGGCAGACCTATCCAGCCTGGGCGGGTCGCGCCACCCAACGGGCCGGCGTGGCTCAACGGTGACGTCTCGGTCATGCCGTATCCCTCGACCACCGCCGTACCCGTCGCGGACTCCCATCGCTGCTGGAGCTCGGCAGGCAGCTTCATCGCGCCGGACACACAGCTCCTGAGCGAGGTGAGGTCCGCGGTTCTTGCCCGTGGACTGTCCAACAGCGCCTGGTAGATCGGCGGCACCCCCGGAAAAATCGTCGGACGGTGCTTGGCGATGGCGTCGAAGACCATGGCCACATCGAATTTCGGCAGCAGCACGATGTGAGCGCCGAGCAACACCCCCTGAATCATGCACAGCGTCATCCCGTACGCATGGAACAGCGGCAGGACTGCGATCATCACCTCCCGTCCGGGTCTCGCGTCCACAATCCACGCGCAACCCTGCACGGCATTCGCCACAAGGTTGCGGTGGGTCAGCATCGCGCCCTTGGCCGCACCGGTCGTTCCTGTGGTGTAGAGCAGGACCGCGACGTCGGACGGCGCCGCGGCCACCGTGGCCCTCACTGGCTCCGACCGGCCCAGCCGCAGCACGGCGAGAAAAGCATGCGCGCGGGCTCCCGCGGGCAGATCCGTTACGATCTCCGCACGCTTCTGGCGGGCCTTGGCGACAGGCAGGCGCAGTAGCAGCTGGTCCTTCTTCGGCAGGAAGTCCGGAATGGACGTGGAGATCACTTCGCGGACCTTCGTCCGCCCGGACCGACGGGCCGCCTCCACCGCCGCGTACGTACGGTCCAGGCAGATCACATACTCTGCCCCGCAGTCGGACAGCTGATGGGTGAGTTCGGCCTCCGTGTAGAGCGGATTGGCCTCGGCAACGATCGCACCGAGCCGCAGTACGGCGTAAAAAGCGATCACATGCTGCGGACAGTTCGGCAGAATCAGCGCGATCCGGTCGCCGGCCCGGACACCCAGTTTCGCAAGACCTCCGGCAAATTCACCGATCTGTTCCTGGACCTGGCTGTACGTCAGGGTCGTCCCGAAGAAGGAAAACGCCGGGCTCAGCGGAAATCTGGCGGCAGTATTCTCGAACAGCTGACCCAGTGTGATATCGGGAATCTCCACATCAGGAGGGATGCCTTCGTCGTACGATGACTGCCACGGCCTGTCAGCATAGGTGGTGGCTTCGGTCTTGGCGGTCTCCCGCCCGGTCGTCGATCCACCTGGCATCGTGGGCACGCTCCTCATCAGATTGCGGTTGGGCGCCATTCTGGCAAGGAAACGACGGAGAAACATCTCCGGCAAGCCAGGGTCGGCCCGATCGGCGCAACCGCGTTGCCGGAGGCCTCCGGCAACCTACCGGGGGAGCGGGGTCGCGGCACGCAGCACCGTACCGCCCTGATACGCCGGGAGCCGGACGTCCCGGTCGATCTCAACGTGGTAGCCGAGCCCGTACGCATCCACGTACTGACGATAGATCCCGACCCCGGAGTCGACGTCGAGCGCCCGGACCATCGACGCCGTATCACCGATCGCTGAAACCGTGAACGGTGGTGAATAGACCTTGCCCGCCAGCAGCAACGTGTTACCCACACACCGGACGGCCGTGAGCGCGGTGACCCGCTGACCCATGATCGTCATCGCCTCCCCGCCACCCGACCACAGGGCATTGACGACGGCCTGGACGTCCTGCTGGTGGACGACGAGATCATCCGGTACCGGTGAGGGCACCCCGGGTTGGCGTGGACGGGTGCGGGCCTGCGGGGGCGCGTCGTCCAGGACAACGGTGACGGCCGGCCCCGCGACCGCGGTCAGACCGGCGGGCGCCAGCAGGGCGTCGGCACGGCTGCGCTCGCCGATGATCCGTGGGTCGTCGGTCGAACGGGACCGGGTGTCCTGCGCGATCCGTGCCCTGAGTTCGGCGGCTGCGGCATCCAGGTCGGCAACCTGCCGCTGACGTTTACCGATCAGCGGAGCAAGGTCCTCATGGCTTGCACGCAGATCGACGCCCCCCGCCTCGACCGCACTGACGACGAACGCGAAACCGGCAAGCGCAACCACGACCGGTACCGCGAACCGCCAGGTCGAGTTGGGACGACCGACCCACCACGACGGCCGCCCGGCACAGCGCGTCAGCATCCGTATGCTCCGCCCGTCCCTGTCCCACTCGATGCCGAGCCGGTCCCCCCGAACCCGGAGTCCTTCCCGAACCGGCACAGCCGGTTTGAGAGGCCCGGGCCAGCTGGATGTGAGCCTACGCGCAGTCGCGGGACGAATGTCTACCCTGTGGGCACGTGGTCCACACCGTCGGAGGTCGGTGCCGCCGGTGTGGACGATTTCACCAAGGTCGCAAAATTGACAGGATTGTCGCATCAAGATTGCCAAGGAGTCGCACAGTGCCCGTTTCCCGGCGTCGCAAGAAGAAGTCGACCTACTCCCCGCCCACGGGCACCCAGGTCCGCAAGCGCAAGCCACCGTCTCCGCCCTGGATGGGCGCGCTGATCCTCGCCCTCTTCCTGATCGGGATCGCGTGGTTGCTCGTGTACTACTTCTCCAACGGCGGCATCCCCGGGATGGAAAGCCTCGGCGGCTGGAACATCCTGGTTGGGTTCAGTTTTGTCGTGGTTGGCCTCGGCGTGGCCACCCAGTGGCGCTGACCTGCGACATCACTCGCGGTCCGAAGTTGCACGGCTGTCATTCGTCCCCAACGGTTGTCCACAGTGTGGATATCGTTCCGCTGGGCACTCCGGGCTCCGGCCGTGATCTGCCGGTGTGAGGTGCCGGCCCCGACAGCGGGTCGGGGCCGGCCGACCGCACGCTCAGAACGGGACGATCAGGACGATGATGTCGGGTGGGCCGGGCTCGGGTGGGCAAAACCCGAGCCGTCCTCGGCGCGTATCACATGCATAACCGCGTTGATCAACGCCAGATGGGTGAACGCCTGGGGGAAGTTGCCGAGATGCCGCCCCGTGCTCGGGTCGAGCTCCTCCGCGTACAGGTCCAGCGGGCTCGCGAAGCTCAGCAGGCGCTCGCAGTGCTTGCGGGCCCGCACCAGCTCACCGATCTCCACCAGGGCGGACACCAGCCAGAACGAGCACATGAGGAAGGCGCCCTCCTCCCCCACCAGACCATCGTCGGTCTCCTCCACCCGGTAGCGCAGCACGAGACCGTCGACGGTCAGCTCGTCGGCGATCGCGAGGACCGTGGCCCGGACCCGCGGATCATCCGGCGGCAGGAACCCGAGCAGCGGCATGAGCAGCAGGGACGCATCCAGCGCTTTCGATTCGTAACACTGGGTGAAGACCCCTCGCTCGTCGAGACCGTTCGCACACACATCGGCGTGCATCTCGTCTGCGACGGCCGCCCAGCGGGCCGCGGTCTTCGAGTCCCCACGCATCGCGGCCAGCCGCCGACCACGGTCGGCGGCAACCCAGCACATCACCTTTGACGAGGTGAAGTGCCGAGGTTCCCCACGTACCTCCCAGATGCCGCAGTCCGGTTCACGCCAGTGTTCGGCGGCCGTGTCCACCAGCCGGACGAGCACCGGCCACAACCGTTCCGACAGGTAGTCACGCGAGCGGGTGTGCAGGTAGACCGAGTCGAGGATCGCGCCCCACAGATCATGCTGACGTTGGGAGAACGCGGCGTTTCCGACCCGGACCGGGAACGCCCCGTCGTACCCGGACAGGTGTCCGAGGACCTGTTCGTTCAACCGGCTCTCACCGCCGACCCCGTACATGATCTGCAGGTCGTCACCGTTCTCGCAGAGGTCCGCGATGAACGAGAAGAAGTCGTTCGCCTCGTAGTCGAGACCGAGGGTGTAGAGCCCCCACAGGGCAAAGGTCGAGTCGCGTATCCAGCTGTACCGGTAGTCCCAGTTGCGCTCACCCTGCGGGGTCTCCGGCAGGGACGTCGTGGACGCCGCGAGCAGCGCGCCGGTCGGGGCGTAGGTCAGGCCCTTCAGCGCGAGCGCGCTACGTTGCAGATGCCCGCGCCACGGGTGGTCCGGGAAGACTCCGCGAGACAGCCACTGCCGCCAGAACGCGGTCGTCCGCGTCACCGCAGCCACCGCCTCCGCGTAACTTGCGGGAAGGAAGGGCTCACTCGCCCGCCAGCCCAGAGCCACGAACGCGGTCCCGCCCTCGGTCAGCGTGGTGCGGGCGTGCGCTCGACGGCCGTCGAAGCCCAGCCGCAGGTCGGTACGCAGCCGCAGGGTGATGCCGCGGTGGCCCGACTCGGTCGGGCTCCCGTCATCAACGGTGAGCGCACTGCCATAGCCGTCATCCTCATACGCCCATCCGGCCGGTCTGCTGCCGTAGTCGAAGTTCGGCTCGCACAGCAGCGTCAGATCGACCGTGCCGTGCTCGCAGCGGGCCAGCCGGAGCAGGACATGTTCGGCATCCCAGTCCGTCGGGGTGCGCCGGTGGGTCCTGGAACGCTGCTGAGTGCGGTGCCAACGTCCGACGATCAGGCAGTCGATGACGATGAGCCAGCCGTTCGGTGTCTGCCAGGTCGTCTCCAGGATGTTCGTTCCCGGCAGGTAGCGGCGCCCGGCTGGGACTGTCGTCCGGTCGGGGCCGAACCGGAAGCCGCCCGCGGACCGGTCGAGGACCGCGCCGAACACCGACGGGCCGTCCGGCCGCGGCAGACACATCCACTCGATGTTGCCACTGGGGGCGACCAGGCATGTGGTCTCGCAGTCGGAGAGGAACCCGAACTCGGCGATCGGCGGGAACGGACTCCCCGGACCACGTCTTGTCGGTGACGATGCCACGTCCGCCCTCCTCCTGCGCCTGCGTGCTGCGCGGGACGCGGAGCACCGGACACAACATCACTAGAAGCAACAGCAAGACAGCGGATAGTAATCGTCGCGGGTGTCTGGCGGACGCAGGCCGCGCTGGACGGGCATGTGGCGACGCGAACTGTGCTGTGCTGGGTGCCGTGCAGGACGACGATGCGCGGGACGACAAGGTCACCAGCAGAAGTGCCCACGACAGGATCGCCCCGCGCGTCGCCCCGCGCGTGTGGTCGCCTCCGTGGTGGCGGGTGGCCTCGTACGCGGTGGCGGGCGCGGTTACACTCACGGTCTCGGCAGTCGAGGAACTCGCCTACCGGTTCGGTTCGCTGGACGCCGCGGGTCGCCTGCTGATCGCGGTCACCGGAGCCGGCCTGCTCATCCTGGCCGTACGCGACGCCGTGGCCCGGCCGGCACTGCGTGTGGACGACGGCGGGATCGACCTGGTGGACGGGATCCGCCGCCGGCATCTGCCGTGGGCCGCCGTGCTACGGGTCCGGGCCGACACCCTGACCCACAACCGCCGGGGGGTCCACATCCGCATCCTGACGGTGGACACGATCGACGGCCCGGTACTGCTCAGCCGGCGTCAGCTCGGCGCCGAACCCGATCGGGTCGCCGACGCGGTGGAGGAGATCCGGCTGCGCCTCAGCCTCGGTTGACAGCCTCGGTTGACAGCCTCAGGTGAGCGTGGACGTCCGCACCACCGCGGCCAGGAACAAGGCACCGAGGATGCCGCCGACGGCCGCTGCCTGGAGCCGGCCGCGGCGCGGCGGAATGTAGGCGTAGACCGCGCCGACCAACAGGCCGACCACGAGACCACCGATGTGTCCCCATTTGTCGATTCTGCTGATGGTGAAGGTGATGACCAGGTTGATACCGACGATGACAAGGATTGCCGACGTGTCGGCCCGCAGCCGCCTGGCAATCACGTAGTACGCGGCGAAGAACCCGAACACCGCGGTGGACGCCCCGACCGAGAAGGTGTTGAAGCCGTTCAGCAGATAACTGAGCGTGTTCCCACCGACGGCACAGACGACGAACAGCGCGAGGTAGCGCGTCCGGCCGAGGATCTGCTCCAGTTGGTATCCGAGCAGGTAGAGCGCGTACATATTGAACAGGATGTGCAGAATATTCGCGTGCAGGAAAGCGGCGGTCACGAGCCGGTAGTACTCGTTATTGCTCGCTATCGATGGGCCGTACAGGGAGTAATCCTGGGTGAAGGTGTTGTCCGTGCCGCTGCCGGAAAGCCCCGGCAGCCCCTGCAGGAAATACGCGACCACGCAGAGGCCGATGAGCACCTGGGTGACCAGCCCAGGGCGTCCCATCACGGCCCGCCCACCGAAACCGCTGCCCGGCCGGCGGGCGGCACCGTCGCCGCGACGGGCGGCCGCGCCGGCTTCTTCCGGACAGTGGAACCCGACCGGCGCGGGACGCATGCACTCAGGGCAGATCGGGCGCCCACACCGCTGGCAGGACACGTAGGTCTCGCGGTTGTCGTGTCTGTAGCAGTGAGGAACAGGCCGGTCGCTCGAGGATGGGATGTTCTGGGATTGGACGTTCCGGGCCTGGGCAGCCGGCGTCCAGCCGTCCGGCACGCCAGGCGGCCCGGCCGTGGGACGCCAGGCATCGGACCCGGGCAGGCGCTCGGCGGGCTCGCTGGGACCGGTGGGGCCGCCATCCGGCTCCGACCAGGGCGAGCTCATTACACCGGTCCCGTCATCTTCGGGCCTCTCAGGCCTGACGTCGTTCGACAACGACCTGCCGCACCACGATGTCGGTGGCCGGGCGGTCCTGAGCACCTGTCTGGGCCTTGCTGATCGCGTCGACGACGTCGGTGCCGCGGGTGACCTCACCGAAGATCGTGTGCTTGCGGTCCAGCCAGGTCGTCGGCGCTACGGTGATGAAGAACTGGGAACCGTTCGTACCCGGGCCCGAGTTCGCCATGGCAAGAAGGTACGGACGGGAAAAGCGCAGGTCCGGGTGGAATTCGTCAGCGAACTTGTAGCCCGGGCCACCACGGCCGCTGCCGAGCGGGTCACCACCCTGGATCATGAAATCCGGAATCACCCGGTGAAAGATCGTCCCATCGTAGAGGGGCGTCACCTTCTTCTCGCCCGTTGCGGGATCGGTCCACTCCCGGGTGCCGGTGGCAAGCCCGACGAAGTTCGCGACCGTCTTGGGCGCCTGGTTCTCGAACAGCAGGATCTCGACGTCACCCTGGGTTGTCTTCAGCGTGGCGTACAGCTCCTCGGCCATGAGGCTCTCTTCCGTAGAGTTGGTAGCGGCTGATCACCGGTGGCGGTCGGTGTCATGTCCGATGTCCAACGGCCGCCGCGGTGTCGATACTCCGCCGATCGTATGCGCCGGGTCCCAGTGGCTCGCGAGGCTGCTTCATCCGAACATCACCCGGCTTCGAAGGTACGTCAACAGGGCGCCCAGACCCCACATGACAGCCGCGAGAACCAAGAGTATTACTACGAGCACAGTCCGCATAGGTGTTGCGCGGAGCGCAACGATGGGTAGGGCAGTCCCAGCAGGTCGTGGCGTGGGCCCGACGAAGGGAAGCTGATGAACACCAAGCTGACGGAGAAGATTTCATACGCCGCTGAGCACGTACCCGTGAACGAGATCCCGACCGCAGCGAGGACCGCGGCCAGGCGTGCCGGGACGACGGTGTCACGTGCCGCGACCAGAGCTGGTGAAGCAACCGGGTCCGCCGTCACGGCGGGCCGTGCGAGCCGGAAGATGGCCTCTGGCCAGGTCGCAGCCGTCGCCTCCACGGCCGGCCAGTCCGCCGCAAGCGTGAGAAGCCACGTAGCCGCGGCATCGGGACGTGCCGGGCGACGGATCGAAAGAGCCCGACTAGCCGCCGAGTTGTCCACGGAACGTGCCCGCAACGCCACCGAGCTACAGCTGACGAAGAGCCGGTCCCGACGCGCCCTCCACAACGAGGCGAAAGCCCGCGCCCAGGCGGAGAAAGCTCAGTTCGTCCTGGAGCAACAGCTCGCCAAGGCCGAGCGGAAGATCGAGCGGGTACACCGGCGCCGTCGCCGGGGGATCATTGCGTTCCTGCTGATCGGTGCCGGTGCCGGTGCCGCGGTAGCGGCCCGCGCGAATGTTCGGCGGGCACCCGCGAACGAGCCGATCACAGCGACGACCGTCAGCCCGTCCGCAGTGAGTGACCCGAATCCGGCGGTGTCCAGCCCCTCTGACACGGGTCCTTCCAACACCGGACCTTCCAACACCGGTCCATCCAGCACTGGTCTGCCCGGTGCGGGCAGCGAGGTGGACCCGATCGCCGAATCCGGCCGCGGCATCCGGTAGGAGGCAGGGCTACCCAGGCAGCTCCTGCGCTAAGAACGCCCGATGCGGTAGGCCGCCGGGGCATGATCGGGTACCGCCGGATGTATCGGGCGAACCGGTGAAACGCGGCGATAGGGCGACCCGACGGGCGGGCGCGTGTCGCGTTCGCCCTTGTTCGGCCACAGGGACATCGCGCGTTCGGCCTGCGCGGTTATGGTCAGCGACGGGTTGACCCCGAGGTTGGCCGTTATCGCCGCGCCGTCGATGACATGCAGTCCGTCATATCCAAACACCCTCTGGTAGGGATCAATGACCCCGCTGGACGCGGAATCCCCGATGGGGGCACCACCGAGTATGTGTGCGGTCATCGGGATGTCTAAAATCTCCGTCAGTGTGCCGCCGGGAAACCCGCCCATGCGCCTGGCGATCCGGCGGGTCGCGTCGTTCCCGACGGGAATCCAGGTCGGGTTGGGTTCGCCGTGACCCTGCGCACTGGTCAACCTGAACCGCCCGAGCAGACCTCTTCGTCTCGTGACCTTCAGTGAGTTGTCTCGTGACTGCATGACCAGAGAAATCATGGTGCGCTCCGACCATCGCCACGGCAGCGGCAACGACACGAACAGAAGCGGATGCCGCAGGGCCTCACGCGCGAACCTGACCCAACGCGGCGTTCCGTGATCACCATCAGTCATCAGCGTGGCCAGCAGGGCCATCGCGTTGCTGCCCCGACCGTAGCGGACCGGCTCGATATGGGTGTCCGCATCCGGGTAGAAGGAGGACGTGATCGCGACCCCACTCGCGATCCGCCTGTCCGGACGGAACCTGGTGGCTCCGACAATTGACTCCGAATTCGTGCGGGTGAGTTCACCGACTCGTGGCGACAGCGCCGGCAGCACGCCAGTGTCCCGCATCGTGAGCAGAAGCCGGGTGGTACCCAGTGCG
>NZ_CADDZT010000003.1:21848-23570 GCF_902812655.1 Candidatus Frankia meridionalis
ATCCAGGACCCGGTACGGACCGTCCCGATCTCGTACCCACCACCGGGCAGCGCACGGACCACGGTTGCCTCGGTGTCGGGAAAAATCCGGACGCCGTGCCTCTCCGCGAGATAGAGATAGTTGTAGTCCAGGGTGTTCTTCGCGTTCCAGCGACAGCCGGTCATGCATGCGCCACATTCACGGCAGCCGGTACGGGTCGGTCCCGAGCCGCCGAAGAACGGGTCCTCGACCTCGACATCGGGTTCTTTTCTCCCGTCTCGGCCGAAGAACACGCCCACGTCGGCGAGCCGGAAGGTGTGACCGACGCCCATTTCCTCGGCAACCGCCCGGAACACCTCGTCGGTGTAGGTCGTCGTCGGGTTTCGCACCACTCCGAGCATGCGTTCGGCCTGGTCATAGTAAGGAGCCAGTTCGTCCCGCCAGTCGGTGACATGTCCCCACTGCCGGTCGGTGTAGAAGGCGTCCAACGGCCGGTAGAGAGTATTTGCGTACACCACCGACCCGCCGCCGACAGCCGCGCCGGAAAGAACGAGAACGCGGCCGAGCAGGGTAATTTTCTGAAATCCGTGGCAACCCAGCCGAGGTGCCCACAGATACCGACGTATGTTCCAGTTGGTCGCGGGAAGCGCCTCTGGCGGGAATCTCCGGCCAGCTTCCAGAACAATGACCTGATAGCCCTTTTCCGCCAGCCGGAGGGCGGCGACGCTGCCGCCGAAGCCGGAGCCGATCACGATCACATCGGCGTCCATACCCTCAGGCAGATCGCCCGACGACCCGTCTGGCACCACCGAACCACCCCCGGACATGCCCGTTCCTGCCATTCCTCACTATCTCTCAGGCGGCGCCGCTGGCTCGCTGCGGGCGGACCCGAGCCTGCGCGGCTCCGGCAGCGGCTGCCTGCTCAATCGCGGCAAGCTCCGGAAGAGCGACCGAGTCGGGCTCCGCTGCCGACATGGCGACCGCGGGCCCGACCTCGACACGACGCACAGCGACGGCCGGAGCCGCAATCCACGACCGGCACGACCGGCACAGGCATTCCGACGAGGATGCCGGCAGGTGGTCCAGCCTCCGGAGCAGGTGGTCGGCGGGGTCGTCGACCCGACCGGCGCCAAGGCTTGGCCCGACGGTGTCCACCAGGTGCATGGCCAGTTCCGCCGCATTCCACGAACTATCGCTCAGGATGTGGGTGAGCCGGTCTCGGGCGGCGCCGAAGGTCTGCGGGTCGCGCCGCATCGCCCTGGCCAGCGTCCCGACAACCTGCTCGGCGGCTTCGGCGACGGGATGAACCGTGCGGCGAGGCCCGATCGGCCCGGCCTCGGCGGTTCGTAGGGTGCCCGCCGGGGACGCGGGGACAGCGGGCGGCACCGCGGCAGCGGACGCCGGCACGGGCGACGCGGGGACAGCGGGCGGCACCGCGGTGGCCGTAACCAGCGAAAAATCCCCGACCACCGTCAACGCATTGGCCATGGCGGCACCCGTGATTCGGGCACGGCGTCGGGCGGCGGCAGTCGGCCGGTCCGAAGCGGCCCGCGAGCCTGTCACGCGCCGAGCGCGCCCGGCGACGCCCGGCGTGCTCCCGGCACGCGGGCCATCCGCGTAGTCGGCCTGCGGGTACTGGGCGGGAGCGGTCTTCGCGGCGCGCGTCTCGCCAACGCCCACCTTGACAGCAGTTGCGGATTCGGCTGCCCGAACGGAGTCGGACATGCTCAGCGCGAAGCTCGC
>NZ_CADDZT010000003.1:23858-29676 GCF_902812655.1 Candidatus Frankia meridionalis
TCAGCCCGATCAGCCAGCCCAGGTTTCGTAGCAGTCGGATCTGGCGTTGTACGTGGGTACGGCTGTAGCCGGTCTCGAAGGCAAGCGTCACGAGCCCCGGCGCGCAGGCCGCGACAGACCCGGGCAGCGTCGTCCGGGTCGGTCCGCTGAAAGCGTCCGCGGAGTGGCTGGCGATGGCAAGCGCCACGAGCTTGGCCGCACGGGGAAGACCGGAGCGCAGCACCGCACGTTGCCAGCCGGAACGATCCGCCACAGGCGTCCCGGAGTCGGACGTGGGCATGAGCACCAACGCGCCCGGGATCACCAACTGCGTCCCCACGTTTGCGTGCCGGGGCAGAGCCCGGGTGTCCTCGACCACATTCCTCCTTTCGCCCTGTTGGCGTATACAGCCAGAACAGCGAACCTGTACCGAAAGTAGTTAAATTCTCACCAGGCACACCGGCTTACGCAGGAGCCGGATGCCTCGGTCCACATCGGCCGAAGCGCGCTCAAGCACGGTACCCCGGCGATACGGGCGGCAGCGCCCATGCCGACCACCATCGACACACGGGGACAACACAACTTCACGAACACGTTGTGTAACATTTGAGAGGTTGATGAGGCTCTTTGCGTAATCATCCCTGGTGCGACATCACCCTGGGGAGTAGATGGTTGACCTTTAGTTGTTCTGAAACATCCATGAGTTGGTCGTCGCTGGACTCAACGGACACAGGTGATGCCACACCCTGCGATCGGTATACGGACATGCGTAGATCAATATTCGGACACCGTGGACGATGGCCTCCACCTTGCGAGAACCTGACAGATCAGTCGCGCTGGCGAACAAAAACGCTACACAACAAAACGAAATAACCGCCACTGGAGAGGGTTGGCCCCCCGGTGTGGATTCACCTCAACCGACCAGCGGTCCCGGTCGGTCTCTTGGCGAGTGATCGGGGCGGTCCCGGGTCCGACTGATCGATTCGAGACAGGGTGCGCCGTTCGAGGTCCAGCAGATGCCGCTTACGACCGATACCACCGGAATACCCGGTCAGCGCTCCGCTCGAGCCAATCACTCGATGGCATGGGACGATTACGGGAAGGGGATTGCGGCCGTTGGCGAGCCCCACAGCCCGGAAGGCCGAAGGCCGACCGACCGCCGTGGCGATCTCCGCGTAGCTGCGGGTCGCACCGTAGGGGATGTCCGCCACAGCGTCCCACACCGCTCGTTGAAACAGTGTGCCAACCGGGTGCAGCGTCACATCGAAAGCAAGCAGATCGCCGATGAAGTACGCCTCGAACTGTTCGATCACATCCCGGAAGGCCACCGGGTCGGGTTCAACCCCGGCCGGCCACGGCAGCCCGGCGTCCGGCTCCCCCATGTGGACAGCGCACAGACCGACATCGTCACCAACCAGCAGCAGCGGGCCCAACGGAGAACTCATCCTGGCATATCGGGTAATACCGTCCACGCCGGCTGACGCTACCTTCCTGCTACTACGCAGGAAAACGATGGCATCACAACAACAGTACGGAGGTACTCGATGAACATCAGCCTCTCCTTCTCAGGTAATCGTCCGCAAGATCGCAGGATGTAGCGGCGTACCGCGCCACGCTCGCAACCGCGTCAGCTTCCGGATGGGACCCGAGCCATGCCACCAACAACAGTCGGCGCAACAGGACGAAGGTCGTCACCATAGCCTCCTCTTCCACCGAAACCGGCAGGTGACGTCGATACTCGGTCAGCCAGGCGTCCACCAGCTCGGCCACCTCGGGGACATGTTCGATGAACGACAGGGACGCGGCAAGATCGTAGAGATACCAGCTGAACCCGCAGTCGTCGAAGTCGATAACGGTGATCTCACCGGACCCCCCGTTGACCAGCAGGTTCGCCAGCCGCATATCGGCATGGACCAGACCGAACCGGTCGGGCGCATGCCCGAACCGCCGGATCCTGCGGCGGACCTCGTCGGCGGCGCGGGCCAGGACGGCGACACCCGCCGGGTCGGCATCCGCCGCCCCGCCACGCTCGGCGCCGACAGCGGCACGCATCCCGTCCCGCCAGGCACCCCAACGGCCGCCCGAACCAAGGGTCGTATGCCATGTCCAGTCGAACCGGGTGAAGTCACTCGGGCGCCGCCACCCGCGAACATGTCGATGAAGGCGTGCCGTGATCTCACCGAGTTCGGTGAACCCGCGGACAAGAGCCATCCTGTCGGATGGCTCCGGCGAGGACCCCTCGACCCAGTCGAAGAGCACCGCGTAGCGCGGTTCGCGACACTGCGGGCCACCAGCCTTGCCGGGGTCATCGGACGAGGTGCCCACTCGGGACGGATCAGGCGTGGCTACCGTCACCAGGTCACCACGGCGGGTAGGAACGACAGCGGGGGTACGCACCACACCATCACGCCGCAACGCTCGCACCCAGGCGAGCTCCGATACGATCTCCGTCAACGGATGGTAACCGGATCGGTACACTCTTAGTGCCCAGCGACGCCCGGAAGGCGGATCCTCCACCTGGTAGGTGATGTTCTCCGAAATATTGAGCAGGGTCGCGGTTGGTGCGGACCCCAGGTCGTAAGCCGCGAGAACCTCGTCTACCAGTGCGTCCATTCGGTTGCGGTCAAGCAGCACAACTCTGATCGTATTCAGGCTGCACGGCGACACGGCGTTCCTACCGGGCTCACCGCATCCGCAGGACGCTACGTCAGCGCGGGATGTTGCACAGCAGAGGGAAGATCACGTCAGCGGGAGAAGATTCGTGGCGCTCCGTAGCCAGGGCCCTGCTCCGGCCGGCCCGTTCGAGATGTCCACCGCCACTGGACGGAGACCCTGCCGGACACTGCCCCCCGCACCTTGGGGACTGCATGTAACCAGTCGGCCTGGCAACGCCCACCCAGAACCAACAGATCACCAGCACCGGGAGAAAAATCACAAGCATCGCTGTCGTCGTTCAGAATGCGTCGGTTGGGCGGCGCATGACGGGACTTGACCAGGAACGGTCGGCGGGCGCCCACAGTGAGAATCGCAATCACCGTGTTATCGAGCCACCGCATCTCCCGGTCGCGGTGGAAGGCGACGCTGTCGTTGCCGTCGCGATACCAGGACAGTCCGAACCCGTCAAAGTCGACCTGGTAGCGGCGGCGAAGAGCGTGATACGCATCCAGCAAGGCCGAATACGGCACCGGCCTGCCACAGGAGATCCACGCGGTGAGCCGTGGTTCCGTCACATAACGTTCGTAACGCCACATGCTGCCCTGCCGCCACGGTAGTGACTCGGTTACTTCGGTGTAGAGCTGGTCCGCGCCCGTCATCCAGTTGCGCGCAACGTCAACCCAGGACGCGTCATCCAGCCAGATCCGCTCGAAGGTGGCATCAGGGGCAATCGAAGGCCGAGGCGTCGACCCGGACGTCCGCCCAGGCGTCGCGTCTTCAGCATTGCCCATGTCTCATGACGTTACCGCCCGTTGTCCTCAACGACATCCTTACCTGTCCACCGGCCGATAAGGGCGTCAGCCTCCGCCTCGGAGACCTCCAGCAGGTCATCATCATCATGCCCAAGCCAATAACGATGCAGGTACTCTGTCTCATGCCATCGCCCGTCGCGCGCAAACACCTCGTCCACCGGCCGCGCCCCGCCCCCACTACGACGACGACGTAAGATGCTTATTACTCCCTTCTCGGGGAGCAGCGGATTGGTCGCGAAATAATATGTTGTTTCGTCCACTTCGACTCCCTACGTCAGGTCCACTGCACCGGGCGGAACGGGTACCCGGGAAAAAATTTCGTTCTGTTCCACGTCCAGGGCGCTTCGGCGCACCTCACTGGCACCAGGAAGACGCGCCTGTTCGTACAGACCATGTGTCACCATCTTCGCATCGAAACTGTCAGCGGTATGAAATTGAATCTCAAATACCCGACCAGAAACCTGATCACGCCAGGTCGAGTTCACCCCCTGATACCCATCGTTTCCCCACCTGTTTTTGAAGTCAAGCCTCTCGAAACCATTGGACTCCAGGCTGGCCATGGTATCCCGGACCGCTCCGCTGTATGTATCAACGGAAATACGGACAGTGTAGCGAACCGAGTCCCGAATTCGCGCGAGAGAATCGACAATCGATATGCCAGGAGCATGGAACAAAGCAGTGGAGACTTTTCTTTTCAATGAGTCGGCAGACTTCAGGGCATAATCAAGACCGACCATCTCGGCATCCGGATGAAGTTCCAGAAATGATGACAATTTTTCACGAATAAATGGTTCGATGTCTGCGGCATCATCGATATACCGGTTCACGGCGGCGTTCTGTTCGGCGGTCAGCGTCAGGCCGTCTTCACCTGCCCACACCACGTCTTCTGCCCGACCGGCCACCGCATCGCCCGAACGGACGGTTACGAAAGCGTCTTTCGCCGCCTGGTGGGTGTCGCCGAGAGCCTCGCCACCGACCATCAGAATCCGGCCGTCGGGAGTGACCGTGCCCCCGTGGGAGAGAAGATTTTTCAGCAACGTGGTCGTGTAGGCGCGGCCGCCGCGGAGAGCCTGTCCGGCGCCGCGGATACCGCGCGCAAGTCCGCCGACGGTCGTCAGGCCTTTCGTGCTGGGCACACAGTCGAGTAACGCGAGCCCGACCTCCCACAGCGACGCCTGGCCGTTGCCGTATCTGACCAGGGTGTCCACGAGGACGACGATGGCGACGGCGAGCATCGCCCACGCCAGCGGGCCACCGACAAGCAGCACCACGACGCCAAGAAGAGCAACGGTGATTCTTGCCACCCGGACAGCAGCGTGCCACATTTCGCCGGCCCGCTCTTTCAGCCTTTCCCAGGAGAACCAGGACCTGTTTCGGATCCCGGCCTCGGACGCGTCCCGGATTGCATGCGCGCAGGTCTTCGCCGCGTCCTGGCGCATCCGCTGTGCGGAAAGCGCAAGCCGACGGGCCACATCCAGATCGTCCTGCGCGGCCTGTACCGATTTTCTTGCCTGATCGAGGCTGGTCCGGGCGACATCCAGGTTCCGGATCACCTGTGCGACCTGTACGGGATCAGGCTGCGGTGCCTCGGTGGCATAGGCGCGAAAAGCCGGCACGGGATCTGTGACCATCGACATCGCCGAGGCGAACGCGGTCCGTGCCGGACCGACCAACAGCTGCGCCTGATCCCGGCGGGCACGCGCTTCACGACCGCAGGCGAGCGCCCTGCCGGCCTGTGTCTGCGCGGCGTCCAGAACCGGCTCGTAGGCGGATAACGCGTTGCCTACCATCCGGTGGGAAGTCTCCAGTTTCTGTAACTGTCCCGGAATCTCGTCCAACTCGTCGCGAAAGCAATCACCGGCCTGACCGACCCACGACCGGACGACTCCATCACCGGCTACCGCCGTCACCTGCCCGGACGCATGCTCCACGGCGGCGGCGAACTCCAGGAACCTCCGGGCCAGTTCCCGCACCGCAGACGGGTCACCCGGAGTCGGATCGCCATCCAGCTCAAGAACATCCCAGTCAGTCGGCCGGCTCATCTCCGAAGCCCACGATCAGGAAAGAAAGTACGCATGTTCATCACTCCAGGCCGGATCAGGGGTCTGAGTGGACACGTCAACCGTAACCCGGATCGCGGCCGCGCACCTCATCTGTCGTCAGTTCCCACCGCAGCCATTTAGCGGACCTCCGCCAAACAGGCGCGGCAGGTCGGCATGGTGGTCAGGAGCGCTGTCCGACAAACAGCATTCGAAGCACGCGGTTCGTTCCGTACAGGTTGACGCGTTACGGGTTCACCATGCTCAGCCGACCGGATGGTCCCGGGCACCAGCCCGGGACCACCTCCTCAGCGCAGGATGCCGGTATGGCCC
>NZ_CADDZT010000004.1:0-7751 GCF_902812655.1 Candidatus Frankia meridionalis
GATGGGGGGTGGTCCGTGGGTCCATGCGGCGGCGGCGTGGCAGGCGGTGTGCAGGACCCATCGGCCGAGGGGAATGATCAGCCCGGTTTCCTCGGCGAGGGGGATGAAGGTGTCGGGGTGCAAGAGGCCGCGGGTGGGGTGGTGCCAGCGGATGAGGGCTTCGGCGCCGATGGTTTCGCCGGTGATGGTGAGGATGGGTTGGTAGTACAGGTCGAGCCCGGTGGTGGCCAGCGCGTGGCGGAGGTCGTTTTCCGTGGTGAGGCGGTCCAGGACGTCCGCGCGCATGGTTTCGTCGAACAGGAGGTAGCGGTCGCGGCCGTGGTGTTTGGCGGCGTACATGGCGATGTCGGCGGCGCGTAGGAGGTTGTCGGGGTCGGGGAGGTCGGGGCCGGACAGGGCGATGCCGACGCTGGCGGTGACGGTGACGAGGCGGCCGTCGAGGACGGTCGGTTCGGCCAGGGTGGTCACGACGCGGTCGGCGATGGTGTGCATGGCACGTTCGCTGGTGATGTGGTGGCACAGGATCGCGAATTCGTCGCCGGAGAGGCGGGCGACGGTGTCGTGGGGGCGAACGGCGTGGCGTAGCCGGGTTGCGACCTCGCGTAGGAGTTCGTCGCCGGTGTGGTGGCCCAACGAGTCGTTGACGGTTTTGAAACCGTCGAGGTCAATGAACAGGATTCCGATCCGGGCGGACCGGGTGTCCAACGCCTGTTGGAGCTGGTCGAGGAGGGCGGTGCGGTTCGGGAGGCCGGTCAGGCCGTCGTGCAACGCCCGGTAGTGGGCGTCGCGTTCGACCTGGAAGCGGACCGCGGCAGCACCGAGCACGGTCGCGACCCCCTGCACGAACTCCACCTCACGATCAGCGAACGAACCCGGAGTGGTGCGGTACACGGTGAGGAGCGCGGTGGGACTGTCGGGCTGACCGACCGGAACCACCAACCCCGACCGGCCCCTACCGTTCATCGTCGGATCCGCTTGCGGCGCCGACCCCACGACCGCGGCCAACCGCGGTACCGTCTGCCCCGGCAACGACTCGTACACGGTCACCGCATCCGCAGCCAGATGACCGGCGATCGCCGTCGCGGCCGCCTCCCACAACGGATCAGGCTCCAGACTGGCCAACGCCCGCCGACCCAGCTCCGCCACGATCGCCTGCTCCGCGGATCGAATCCGCAACTCCCCCAGCGCCCGCTCGCGATCAGTAACATCCGTGGCGACGACCGCCAACGACGCCACCATCCCCTTCACGTCGAATATCGGCACCATGTGCGCCTCGAACTGACGCCCGTGCGCCTCGATGACAGCCGAGACAGGCTCCCCACCCAACGCCTTTCGGACCATGGGCAGGATGGTCATGCCCCTGAATGCCTCGAAGATCGACGACCGTCGCCCAGCGTTGACATGGGCGATGCTCACCTCGCCTTCGGCGAACACGATGCGTCCGTTCGGGTCCATCAGGAGCAATGTCACCGGGGTGTTCTCCAGAAGCAGCCGGAGGTAATGGTGGGCGGCCATCTCCTCGGTGATGTCCTGGAACTGGCTGAGGTAGTAGGGTTCCCCGTCCGGATCATCCGACAGCACCACCGCGGTGGCTAGCACATGCACCACCGAACCGTCCGGACGCGCGAACCGGAGCACATCCTGGTACCCGGTCCGTCCCTCGGTTGCCGACGGTGCCGCCAAGCCCGACTGTTCCGCCCGGTCGGCCGGATGGATCAGCCTGTCCCAGGTGCCACCGACCAGGTCCGCCTCGCTACGACCCAGGATCCGACACGTCGCCGCATTCACCCGCCGTACCCGACGATCAGCGACACCGATGACGGCCATCCCGATCTCCAGTCGGTCGAACAGGTCCAGCCGTTCCCCCTCCCGTCCCACCACGCCATCACCCACTCACTACATCCACATGGCTGTGAGGGTTCCGGGAGGAGCCCTCACAGCAGGCTCGCTCTGGTAACGAGAACGTTAATTGTACTTGAATAGTTGCCAGATGTAACCAAGGGTGTGTGAGGGTGGGGAGCTCGATCAGGAGGCCGCGAGCCGGACAGCCCTATTCCCGATCGCTCTAACCTGCGCATTTGGCGAGTACGCGGCGCATGGCGTCGCGTTCGGCCGTCTCGACCCACAGCCCATAACGGGCCTTCACCCCGATTTGTCGAGCCACGTACGGGCACTGGAACGACTGGTTCGGCGGCAGCCACTCGGAGGCGTCGTCGTCACCTTTGGCCTGGTTCGTCGGACCGTCGACGGCAAGCAGGTTCTCCGGGTCGTTCGCGAACTCGACCCGCTTCTCCGGCGACCAGGATGCCGCCCCCGTCCGCCAGGCATCCGAAAGCGCCACCACGTGGTCGATCTGGATGGCGGACGCGGCCCGCGCACGGTTGAAGCGGAGAACCCGGTTCGTGTACGGATCCTTCAACTCTCCGGTCAGCACGATGCACGAGTCATTCTTGTTCACGTTCACCAGGGTCAGGTCCCGGTGCAGGATGTCGTTGCGCGTGTCGCAGCCGTTCCCGTCGACGTCCTGCCAGGCGGTGCCAAACTCGTCCCGCCGGTACTGCGGTGATGTTGTCGCCGCGCGGACCGGAATGGACTGGAGCGTGGTGATGGCGGTCCGGGCGACGGTGGCCTGCCCGCGCCCGCCGGCTCCGCCGCCCGCACCGGCGTTCGCCTGCGCCCCCACGTTGTCGGCAGCTCCACAGCCGGCCGCGACGAAGCCAAGCCCCAGGCACACCGCAAGGGCCACGCACAGCGCCCGCATCCTGGCGATGGCTGGAGCCGGAACCGGGCGACTGTGGTTCCGCTCGGCACACGAAACCGGTAAGGCTGTCAACGGAGCGGGTTGGTGGTCGGTCATAACGCCCAGTGTCTCGTCACCCACGTCACCCACGTCACCCACCGTGCGATATGGCCGGCCATGGATCGGTGTGTCGGCCACCCTGCCGTGGGCCGGTAGGGCGGCCGCCGCAGCCGCAGCGGCCGCCGCCGTGGACAGCGGTCAGATCACAGCCGGCGGATGCGGCGCGGTGTTCTGCATCGGACGCCCCGCGGCATTCCAGGCGATCATTCCGCCGTTGAGGTTCCGGGCCTGCCAACCCGAGCGGTGAAGGTAGGCCGTGACCGCGGCTGAGCGCTGCCCGGAGCGGCAGACGACCACCACGTCCCGCTCGCGCGGCACCTCGTCGAGACGGTCGAGGAGTTCTCCCATGGGGATGTGCACCGCGCCGGCGATGTGCCCGGCATCCCACTCGTCGGGTTCCCGGACGTCGAGGAGCAGGAGTTCGGCATCCGTCGACGTCTCGGCCGGGAGTTGGTCGACGGAGACTGTAGGTATCTGGTCCGAGCTCACCCGACCATCCTGTCAAAGGAAGAGAGCCCGGGTCTCCACCTCGGGCAGTTCCGGCATGGCAGGAGTCTCGCACCTGGGCCGTACGCATCCGCCGATGGGTGTCCGGTTTTTTCGGGAGTCCTGTCGTTGTGCCGTTGGTGACCGGGGCCGATGGCCCTGCGTGGTTGGCTTCGGTCATCGAAGGTCCTTTTTGCCCACGCGGGCAGGTGCGCGGTGGGACCGTGACTAACGTGGAATCGCTGGATGTGGAGTCATCAGGGCGCGGGGCGGACGGGCCGTGGCTCACCTGCCCGTGGTGCGGCGGAATCGTCCCGCTGGCGCACCTTGTCCCCGCGGACGAGGAGCCGGATGCTCGCGTCGCCGTCTGCGACTCGTGCGGACGCCGGGTTGAGTTCCTCTCCCCGACCGACCCGACCGCCTGAACTCCTCCACGACGGTCGGCCCAGGTCGGTCGACGCGGCGCTAGCCGGGCGTGGACTCGACCCGGACGACATAGTCCTCGATCACCGGGTTGGCGAGCAGGGACGCGGCGAGCCGGTCGATCCGGGCGAGTACCTCGGCGTCCGTTTCGCCGTCCACCTCCAGCTCGAAGCGCTTGCCCTGGCGCACCCCGACGATGCCGGACACTCCCAGCCGTGGCAGCGCGGCCAGCACCGCCTGTCCCTGAGGGTCGAGGATTTCCGGCTTCAGCATCACGTCCACTACGACCCTGGCCACGTCTGAAGACCCTATCCGTGGACGATGTGACCTCGCGGCGTACCCGGTCACTACGCTCGGATCCGTGTCGACATCCGCATCATGGGCAGCCGAGCTGTCAGAGGTATCCGGGCCGTCGGAGGCAGCCGCGTGGGGGGACTCCACCCCTGGATTTTCCGCCCCTGGATCTGTCGTCGGATCCGATCTGGACAAGCGGCTGGCCAGGCTTGCGGCCGGGCTCGCCGAACTGGGATCCGTGCTGGTCGCCTTCTCCGGGGGCGCGGACTCGGCCTTCCTGCTCACCGCCGCGGTCCGGACACTCGGCGTGGATGCGGTGGTGGCCGCCACCGCGGTCTCGTCGTCCCTGCCGGACGCGGAGCTGCGGGCCGCCACGAGCTTCGCCGCCGAACTCGGGGTTCGCCATCTCACGCCGTCCACCAACGAGATGGGACGGGCGGGTTACCGGGCCAACGGCTCCGACCGGTGTTACTTCTGCAAGGCGGAGCTCACCGAGACACTGCGTCCGCTCGCCGACTCCCTCGGGCTGGCCCACGTGGTGACCGGTACGAACGCCGACGATGCCGTCGCCGGGTTCCGACCGGGTATCCGGGCGGCCGCGGTCCGGGGGGCGCGTACCCCGCTGTGGGACGCCGGTCTGACCAAGGCCGAGGTCCGTGAGGCATCGCGACGCTGGGGTCTGTCGACCTGGGACAAGCCGGCTGCCGCCTGCCTGGCGAGCCGCATCTCCTACGGCACCGAGGTGTCGCCGGCGCGCCTTGCCCGGGTCGAACGGGCCGAGGTCGCCCTACGGCTGGCCATGGCCACCGCCGAGCTGGGCGTGACGAATCTGCGGGTCCGCGACCTCGACGACACGGCACTGGTCGAGGTGGATGCCGACCGGGTGGGCGCCCTGACCGCACGTCCGGATCTGCTGGCGGTGGTCGAGGGCTTCGACCGGGTGGAGATCGATCAACGCGGCTTCCGTTCCGGCTCCATGAACGAGCTGCTGACGCCTCCCGGACACTAGACGTCGGTGTCGGTGTCGGTGTCGGTGTCGGGAGTCGGGTCCGTCTCGTCGACGTCATCAACCGGGGCAGGGGAGCGGACCATGGCCACGATGCCGAGGAGCGCGACGGCGAAGCCGACGGTCAGCCCGCCGGCCGCGAGCACGTTCAGCCAGACGGGTCGTTCGGTCACGCCGAAGAAGAACGGGATGATGACGGCCGCGGTGGCGACGAGCCCGATCGCGAACAGCACCACGCCCGTCCGGACAAGCAGGTCAGCCCGGTTCCGGATTTCCCCTGGGGCCTCCGGCGGCGCGGACAGACTCATGATCGCGCCACCTTTGGCCGGTGCGGCTGTTCCTCGTCCACATGCGCCAGCCTACGGACCATGCGGGGTGTCCGTGCCAGGAAGTCGGGATGTGTCGGGGATGCGGGAAGATCCAGGGATGTCGGTCATCCCGAGCTGCCCGAACAGCCACGGATGGTTTCCGGGTTACGAATAACCACGCATGACCACCCGTCGGCGTGTCCCCGGATAGCCTTGGAGACCTCGACATCTCATCGACAGTCTCCCTTCGTGACGCAGAACGAGGTCGCCCGTGCCCACCGGCAAAGTCAAGTGGTTCGACGTCGACAAGGGCTTCGGTTTTCTCAGCCGTGACGACGGCGGTGACGTGTTCGTTCACAAGGGCGCGTTACCGGCCGGCGTGGAGAAACTCAAGCCCGGCGACCGGGTCGAGTTCGGTGTCGCCGCGGGCCGTCGTGGAGACCAGGCGCTGTCGGTGCGGGTGCTCGCGGCTCCGCCGTCGGTGGCGAAGGCCGCCGCCCATGCGGCCCGGCGCAGTCCCGACGAACTCCACAGCATGGTCGAAGACATGATCAAACTACTGGACGAGGTGCAGGGCTCACTGCGTCGGGGCCGCTACCCCGACCGTCGGACCGCCGCGAAGGTGGCCAAGGTCGTCCACGCGGTCGCCGACGAACTGGATACCTGAGCGGGGCCACCAGCCCGGAGTCGGCTGCGGGCTGTGCCGGCTGCGGGTTGTGCCGGCTGCGGGACGCCGGCGCGGTGGCAGCACGGGTCCGTTCGGTTCAGCGCAGCGGGGTGGGTAGGGGCGGGACGAGTCCAGCGGCTGCCGCCCGCCCCAGTAACACCTCAACCGCCGCGTAACCCTCGTCGCCGAGCTCGAGGGTGTAGCCGTTGACGTACAGCCCGATGTGGGCGTCCACCACGCCCGCATCCATTTCCTGCGCGTGGCCGAGGACGTACGCCCGCGACGCTTCCGGGTCGGCAAGCGCCATCGCGACACTGGCCCGTACCGCGGACGACAACGCGGTACCGTCCTGGTCGCGTCGGCCGAGGACGGCACCGAGCGGGATGGGTAGACCGGTCTCGGACTCCCACCAGTCGCCGAGGTCGGCGATGGCGGTGAGGCCGTAGGACGGGTAGGTGAACCGCGATTCGTGGATCACCAGGCCGGCATCGTACTGCCCGTCCCGCACCGCCGGCATGATCTTGTCGAACGGTAGGACGTCGATACCGCCCACCCCATGCCGCTCGGACCAGAGGCGAAACAGCAGGTATGCGGTCGTGCGCATACCGGGGATCGCCACATGCGCGCCGCGAAGGTCGTCCCGTCCGGTGGTGAGGACGAGTGGCCCGCACCCGCGTCCGAGCGCACTGCCGGCCGACAACAGCTGGTAGGAGTCCAGCAGCCATGGCAGGGCCGCGTAGGACACCTTCACCAGATCGTCGAGGCCGTCCGCGGCCCGGGTGTTCAGCATGTCGATGTCGGCGAAGGTCACCGTGACCTCGGGGATGCCCTTGACCAGCCCGTGTGTCAGCGCGTGGAACGCGAACGTGTCGTTCGGGCACGGGGAGATCGCCAGCTGAAGCGGGGATGGCGGCCTCGAACCGGTCATGACATACCGGGTCCGGGGACCGGCCTGGCCGGTTCGGCGCTGCCGGGGGTTTCCAGGACGGCGGTGAGAGCGTCGATGCCGGCGGCGAGTCCGGCCGTGGCCGCGCTCAGCCCGGCGAAGGCCCTTGGCAGGTCCCAGGCGGATCGGTCGCGGCGACCGACCAGGTTGCTGATTGCGCGGACCTCCGCGAACGGGGTGTTGAACGCGGACGCTGCGACGGCGACCGCGTACCCTTCCATGGCCTCGGCGACCGGGCCGAACCGCAGAGCCAGGGCGGCGGCCCGCTGGTCGGTCCCGGTGACCGTCGAGACGCTGAGGACCGGCCCGGTGGTGACCGTACGCCCGGTGCCGGTGAGAAGTTCGACGAGCCGCCGGACGACGCCTTCGTGCGGCGTCAGCACGGACGGTCCGAGCCCGAGTGAGTCCAGGCTCAGGAAATCGCCGGATGCGGAAGGTGTCGAGGGTGAGGGCCGTTGCCCTGGCCCGCAGGCCGAGGTGTCGAGGCCGGACTCGGCACCGAGATCCGCGGCGACCACTGCATCCGCGACAACCAGGTCACCGATGTCGGCCCGGCCGGTGAAACCGCCTGCGACACCAAGGGAGATGACCAGGCTGAACGGTTCCCCGGTGGCACGGGCGGTCGCCAGCGCTGTCGCGGTGCCGGCCGCCGCCGCCGGACCGGCGGCTCCCGCGGCCAGGACGGTCAACGCACCGGATCGGCGTCCCAGATAGGGACCGAGTCGCACGGCCGTGAGCAGCTGGCGGTCCCAGGACGGCCC
>NZ_CADDZT010000004.1:7776-19504 GCF_902812655.1 Candidatus Frankia meridionalis
GGGACCGCCGCGGGACGGCTGTGCCGAGGCGGATGCGTTGGCCCGTGGTTGCCAGGGACCCATCATCCCGGCGCAGGCTGCGTCCGCCTCCGGACTGACCGCTGTGACAACCAGGACCCGGTTCACCGGGACCTCATGGAGCCGACCTCATGAAAGCTGACGCCTGAGTTCATGAATGCTATGGCTGGACGACGAGACGGAACGGCCAGCTTCCCGACGCCCCGTTCGAGCCGCCGTGAGGGGCCTGGAAGATGGTCAGGTTCACCTGGCCCCGTCCGTCCGGCACGGTCAGCCGGTAGTGCTGCACCGTGATGATGTCGGAGATGCGGGTGTCGTTGGACGCCAGGAAGTACCCGTTGTCGGCAACCGACTTCGGAACGTCGATGTTGACGCTGTCTCCTGGAACGGCGCGCAGGACCGGCGGTTGGTAGCCGGCATCCTTGATCACCGCACCGTCGCGATCATACTGGGCGGCGTGCGCCTGTACGAAGTTTCTTCCGGACTGGATGGTCACCAGCGGTGTCGGCCGGTCGCAACCGGCGAGTACCAGGACGAGCGCGCCGAGGACAGGCAGCGCGGCGAGGCGTCGCCACCGGGCGCGGGGGATTAGCCGAGATACGGACACGATCGGAGATTATCCTTCTCCGCAGGCCGGGGGCCGGTCGGCTCGCGCCCTAAACGGTGGGTTATCGGTCTCACCGGAGGTCTCGTTCCCACCGGCGGTAAGGGGATCGCTGCGGGATGGTCGGCTGTGATGCGAGGGGATCCGTCTCGGGCCTCGCGGTTGCGTCCCGGTCGGGTTTGTCCGGGACGGTAGACGGGTGCGGGTCCACCAGGGTCGGCGGGTTGATGTCCGCGGGAACAGGCGCCTCGAAGGCCTGTGTATGTGGCAACGGCTTGCCCGGCGGGCCTGGATCGAAGTGGGCCATGCCGGTGCGGGCCAGGGTGGTACGGGCCAGGGTGGTACGGGCCGCGGTCCGCGAGCGGTGCAGCGCTCGGACCTCCACGAACATCGTGAGTAGAACCGCCGCGGAAGCCACCGCGAAGCCAAGCGTTCCCGGTATCTCGACGAGGCCGAACGCGCCGCCCGCGACCCACGCAAGCTGAAGCGCGGTTTCGGAGCGGGCGAACGCGGAGTTGCGGGTGTCCTCGGTGATGTCGCGTTGGATGATCGCGTCCAGTCCGAGTTTGCTCATGGAACCGGCCATGGTCACCAGGAACGCGGCGAGTAGCGACGTGAGCTTCATGTAGTTGATGGCGGCGCCGAGGCATCCGCCCGCCGCCATGAGCAGGGACAGGATCAGCAGCGCTTCCGGGCGCCGGCGGCCGAGTCGCCCGCCGATGAACACGCCGAGGCCGCTACCCACGCCGGCGCAGATCGCCAGCCCGCCGAGCCACAGGTTGTTGCCACCGTTCGTCCGTAGCAGGAACGCGAGGTAGAAGGTGAGGAATCCGACCAGGCCGCGCAGCACCAGGGACGCTCGGAGGGCAACCGGAAGCCCGCCCAGGACGCGGCGCAGCCGTCCGGTGATGTCCCGATGGGTGAGGATCTCCTTCAGGACAAAGGCGCGCTTCTCACCTGCGGCGGAATCGACGTGTTTGGGCAGGTTGAATGCCAGCAGGACGCCCGCCATGTAGACGATGGCGCAGATCCGCAGCACCCATGGGTAGCCGACGAGGGGGATCTTCGCGATGGCGAGACCGAGCGGCGCCACCACCGATCCGGCCACGATGTTGACCAGGGAGATCCGGGAGTTGACCTTGACGAGGGTCAGGCTCCGCGGTGTGACCCGGGGAATGACCGCGCTGCGGGCTACGCCGAACGCCCGGGACAGCACCAGCAGGCCCAGCGCGAGCGGGTAGACCTGTAGCCGTTCGTTGATCGCGCCGGCAAGCTGCCAGGCGAGCATGCCGCGGGCCAGACAGATCGCGGCCAGGGCGGTCCGGCGACCGTAGGCGAACCGGTCCAGCACCGGGCCTATCACCGGCGCCAACAGGACGAACGGCACCATCGTGATCAATAGGTACATGCCGACTTTGGACCGGGCCTCGCCGGTCGGTACGGTCAGGAAGAGCGATCCGGCC
The DNA here is from genome assembly GCF_902812655.1 of Candidatus Frankia meridionalis. Classification (GTDB taxonomy): domain Bacteria; phylum Actinomycetota; class Actinomycetes; order Frankiales; family Frankiaceae; genus Protofrankia; species Protofrankia meridionalis. The sequence continues at coordinate 9,862 of NZ_CADDZT010000004.1, forward strand.
AGTGTCACGGTCACCAGGGCGTCCCCGGCCGCGTTGACGAAGGACAGCTCTGTCAGGGAAGCGAGCCCGGACTGTTCGGCGCCGCCGCGACGCACGGACGCACGTAGTTTCCGGACCCCCATGGATACGCCGGTGCCCACGCTCACCATGCTGACTGTCCTCCCCGGGGAGGGCCACCACGACCACGCGGCGCAGTTCCCGAACCTGTGGGCGACAATATGTGTCGTGGAGGCTCAGGACGTACAGCTCGACCCGGCAACACCGACAACCCCGGCAATCATGACGACCCAGGCAACCCAGGCAACCCCGGCAACGCCGGGTGTGGGAGCGCCGGTTCCCGACAGGCCCGCCGCCGGGCCGGACGAACCGGGTCCGGTCGCTCCGGCGTCCCGGTCGTCAGCGGCCCCACGGTCACCGGTGGTTTCACGGCCTGCGCGGTCCCCCAGAGCGCCGAAGGCGCCCACCTTGGATGCCGTATGCGCCACGGCTGTTGACCAGGCCCGAGCCGCCGCGGTCGCCGAGGCCGGTGATCCGGACGCCGTGGGTGAGCATCTCGGCGTCGAGGCCGAGAGCGAACGGCTCGTGCTGCACCGGTTCGCCTGCACGGTCCGGGCCTACCCCGGCTGGGTCTGGACAGTCGTGGTCACCCGTGCCTCGCGGATGCGGAAGGTCACGGTGGACGATGTGGTGCTACTGCCCGGTGATCTTGCGATGACCGCCCCGCCGTGGGTGCCGTGGTCGGAGCGACTGCGTCCCGGTGATGTAGGGGTCGGTGACCTGCTGCCGACCGCCGCGGACGACCCGCGGCTCACCCTGCGTCTCGGGGACGTCGAGGAGTTCGTCGACACCGATGCGTGGAATGAGTTCGGGCTCGGTCGCCCACGCCTGCTGTCCCTGGTCGGTCGCGATGACGCTGTCGCCCGCTGGTATGCGGGAGAGTCCGGCCCGGAGGCCTCGATCGCCCGGGTCGCCCCTGCCGCCTGCTTGACCTGCGGCTTTCATGTACGCCTCGCTGGAATCCTCGGACGCCTGTTCGGGGTGTGCGCGAACGAGATGGCTCCGGACGACGGGCGGGTGACCACGCTCGACCATGGCTGCGGCGCCCATTCGGAGGCGTTGGTCGCTCCGTCCGCGCATCCTGAGTCGATCGTGTATGACGACGACCCGTCCGATCTGGAGCCGACAGACCTGGAACTTGTCGGTATTACCGCGCACCCGCCCGGCTCGGTCCCCGACGACTCCGGGTACGCGTCCGCGGGCGAAAGCGCCGGACCGGAGCCCTACGGCCACTCCTGAGCCGTTGGTCGTCGGCTTGCCCCTGCCCCTGCCCCCGGCCCGGCCCCCATGCCGGACGGGGTGGGGCGACAAGGTTTGTCCTGCCGGGAGCGTCCGGGAAGATGGACGGTGTGACCGGCACACCCAGCGCCCCCGCCATCGTCCCGTCCGGCGACGTTCCGCAGCCTTACCACGAACTTGGCCTGACCGACGACGAGTACGCCCGCATCGTTTCCACGCTCGGGCGAACACCGTCCGACGCCGAGCTCGCCATGTATTCGGTGATGTGGAGTGAGCACTGCTCGTACAAGTCATCCAAGGTGCATCTGCGGCAGTTCCGCGACACGCCTGCCGGTGACCGTCTGCTCGTCGGGATGGGCGAGAACGCAGGGGTGGTTGCTGTCGGTGAAGGCCTTGCTGTCACATTCAAGATCGAATCACATAACCATCCGAGCTTTGTCGAGCCCTACCAGGGCGCGGCGACAGGCGTCGGTGGGATCGTCCGCGACATCCTCACCATGGGAGCCAGGCCGATCGCTGTACTCGACCCGCTGCGGTTCGGTGACGCCGATGCTCCCGACACCGCCCGAGTGCTGCCAGGGGTGGTTGCGGGCATCGGCGGCTACGGCAACTGCCTAGGCCTGCCGACGATCGGCGGCGAGGTCGTCTTCGACCCGACCTATCTCGGGAATCCGCTGGTCAACGCCTTGTGCGTGGGGGTGATGCCGGTCGGACGGGTGCAGACGTCGGCAGCGACCGGGGTCGGCAACGCGGTCGTCCTGCTCGGCGCGAAGACCGGCCGGGACGGCATCGGCGGGGTGTCGGTGCTAGCGTCCGCGACCTTCGACGAGGGCGGCGGGCCGGCGCGCCGCCCGGCCGTTCAGGTCGGTGACCCGTTCACCGAGAAGATTCTCATCGAGTCCTGCCTGGAACTGTTCGACCGTGGACTGGTCGTTGCCATCCAGGACCTCGGTGGCGCCGGGCTCACCTGCGCGCTGACCGAGACGACCGCGGCCGGGCTCGCCGGCGGCGGCCCGGGCGGGATGGCGGTCGACCTCGACCTCGTGCCCCTGCGGGAGGCGTCGATGGTGCCGCACGAGATCTTGGCGAGTGAGTCCCAGGAGCGGATGCTCGCGATCGTCACCCCGGATGCGCTGCCCGAGGTGCTGGCGGTCGCCGACCGCTGGGGTGTCCTTGCCACCAGGATCGGAACCGTTACCGACAGTGGACGGTTGGTCATCCGCTGGCACGGTGACGTTGTCGTCGACGTCCCGCCCGGATCGCTCGCCGACGACGGGCCCGTGTACGACCGGCCGATCCGTCGGCCCGCGGAGCTGGACACCCTGCGTGCGGACGACCCGGCGACACTGCCGCGTCCGACCACTGGTGACGAACTGCGCGCGACGCTACTGACCATGATCGCCTCACCGAATCTGTGTTCCAAGGAATGGGTGACCGACCAGTACGACCGGTATGTGCAGGCGAACACGGTGCTTGCGCAGCCCGAGGACGCCGGGGTGGTCAGGCTTTCCGAGGAGACAGGCCTCGGTATCGCTTTGGCCACGGATGGCAATGGGCGGCACTCGCGGCTCGACCCGTTCGCGGGCGTCCAGCTCGCCCTCGCCGAGGCGTGCCGCAACGTGGCGGCGGCCGGGGCGGTACCGATCGCGGTCACGAACTGCCTGAACTTCGGCTCCCCGGAGGACCCGGAGGTCATGTGGCAGTTCGCCGAGACAACCCGGGGCCTCGCGGACGCCTGCCGTCAGCTCGGGTTGCCGGTGACCGGGGGGAACGTGTCCTTCTACAACCAGACCGGGCCCACTCCGATCAACCCGACGCCGGTCGTCGGCGTCCTCGGCATCTTCGACGACGTGGCCCGGAGGGTTCCGATCGGCTTCACCGACGAGGGTGACTCGCTGTTGTTGCTTGGTGAGACCCGTGCGGAGTTCGGCGGATCCGAGTGGGCGTGGGTGGCGCACCGGCATCTCGGCGGGCAGCCACCCGTCGTCGATCTCGCGGCCGAGAAGCGGCTCGCGGAGATCCTGGTGTCGGGTTCACGCGACGGCATGCTGAGCGCGGCGCACGACCTGTCCGACGGTGGTCTGGCACAGGCGCTGGTCGAGTCGTGCCTGCGTGGCGGGCGCGGCGCCAGGGTCGTCCTCCCCCGCGGCGCGGACGTGTTCACCGAGCTGTTCAGCGAGTCGGCGGGACGCGCGCTGGTGGCCGTGTCCCGGTCGGAGGAGCTGCGCTTCACCGACATGTGCGGTGCCCGTGGACTGCCGTGGCGGCGTATCGGTGTGGTGGACGGCGACATCCTCGATGTCCAGGACGCCTTCACCGTCGGTCTGGACGAGTTGCGGGCCGCCCATTCGTCCACTCTGCCAGCCCTCTTCGGCGCCATGGCAGTCGAAAGCCGTAGGTGGAAACCGTCGGTGTAGCGACGGAAACTACCTACGGCTCCGACCGATGTCCGCTGGGGCCGTCACTATCGCGGCGTCGGCCGCACATGGGCCGAGGTGTCGGATCGGGGTCTCGCCGTCGAGCGTTGGTGTGGATGGTCGGGCTCATACGTCGCCCGCGCGGGCGGCGATGAGAAGACGGTCGGCGAGCTCGTCGCAGATGACCCCGAGCGCCCCGGCCGCCAGCTGCTCCTGCAGTGAGTGACGCACCTGATGCGCGTACCGCCAGACGCGTTCGGCGTCCGTCACCTCGGCGTCGGGGGCGTGGGTTGCGTAGGCGAGGGCGAGGGCGGCTACGGTCGTCTGCTCGGTCGCGACCGCCTCGGTGAGGCTGCGGGTCAGCGTCCACATACGCGAGAACGTCTGCTGGCTTTCGATCAATGCGGTGGGCAGCCGTGCCTTGCCTGCGTCATCCGATGCGGGTGACGCAGGGTCATCCGCCCCCTGGAGCATGTTCTTTGACATGGTTTCATCCATCCTTGATGGGGGTATGCGCATGCGGAAAGTAATGACCTGAGCTCGTAAGGAGGCGCCGGCTCGGCCGGTCCTGGTAGGCGGGTGACTATTTGACATGCGATCCTGAACCAGAATCTTCACGCGGCCTCCACGAAATAAAATAAATTCTCCGTTCAGCGTATGGACGTCGTTCAGCGCATGGATATAACGGTGCGCCGGCACGCCTGTACAGTCAAGGTGCGGCGGGAGTCGTGCGGCATACACCAGGCCCGGCGTGCGGGCTCCTTCCCTGGCCCTGGTGGCCCTGGTGGCCCTGGTGGCCCTGGTGGCGCCCTGGTGGCCCTGCCGCACCGGTGCGGCAGCGTTGCCAACCTGCTTGCCGAGGCCGCCTTCTTGTTTCTCCCCTTGCGATTTCTGGTGGTGCGCCGGACCTGGACGCGGTCCGCCGAAGACCTTCTCTCGGTTCGTAGCCGGGGAGTTCGGCCATGTGATCGAGCTCCACCAGCATGATTCCAGGTCCGTCCCGTCGGAATACCCATCCTGCATGGAGCCGATTATGGCGATCGGATGACCACGGCGATCGGGACCGTAACGCCTGCCGACCCGGTCCGGAATACGTCGAGAACCGCAGCGGGGAGGGGGAGGGTGTTGACCGTCGTCCCACGGGTAGGGCTGTCATGTGCTGCTTCCTCCGGGATCAGCGGAGGGGAGGATTCGGCGTGGGCGACCTGGACGGCGGTGGGCATGGGCGGCGGCATCCCGGTGTCCGAGAAGCCCGATTCGATGACTTCTATCCGGAAGCCTACGCGGCCATGGCTGCGGTCGACGCCCAGGGCGTCATCACGGGATGGGGCGCCGGCGCCCAGCGGCTGTTCGGTTACAAGCCGGCCGAGGTGACGGGTAGGTCCGCGGCGGAGCTGCTTGCCGCGGACCTACCCGATGCGGCCGGGCGGTCGGCGGCGGCGCTGGAGGCGTGGAGCGGGCAGGTGGCGCTACAGCATCAGGACGGTCGCATTCTGGATGTGGAGTTGTGGGCGTACCCGCTGGTGGATAATTATGGGAAGGTCCAGTGGTTCCTGATCGCCGCGTCGGAGGAGCTGCGCAGGCGCGAGGAAACACGGACGTTGGTGGACCGGGGGTTCGACCAGTCCCCGATGCGCATGCTGTTCTGCGACACGGACCTGCGGGTTCTGCGGGTGAACGCTGTGTTGTGTCAGGCGCTCGGCATGGAAGAAGACGACGCACGCGGGCTGTTCCTGACAGATCTGATGCCCGGCCCCGCCGCCGAACTGGCCGAGAGACAGATGGCCCGGGTGGTGAGGAGCGGGGAACCTGTGGTCTTCGAAATCATGGCCCGCAGCCCTGACCGGGCCCACGAGAACGTCTGGTCCGTCGGGCTCTGGCCGGTGAAGGATCCGACCGGCCGGTTACACGGGGTGGTTGAGGCTGTGACTGATATCAGCGAGCAGCACTGGGCAAGGAAGCGTCTCGCTCTACTGAACGAGGCCAGCACCCGCATCGGCAGCACCCTGGATGTGACGCGGACAGTCGAGGAGCTGGCCGATCTGGCCGTTCCCCGGCTCGCGGACTGGGCCAGCGTTGATCTGCTGGACTCCGTGCTCAGTGGTGGTGAGCCGGTAGCTGGACCGCTTTCCGGCAGCGTCACGCTCAACCGCACCGCACACCAGTCGGTCCTCGAGGGCTGCCCCGAGGCCGTGGTCGAGCTGGGGACGATGGAAACCCATCCGGAGTTCTCGCCCCTCGCCCGCGTTGTGGCCACCGGCCGGTCCCGCTTTTACCGGGTCACCGACCCCGACCTTGTTGCCTGGATCACCGACAGCCCGCCCAGGGCCGCCCGAATCCGCGACTTCGGGTTCCACTCGATCATGGTCGTGCCGCTACGGGCCCGCGGGACCACCCTTGGCGCGGTCATGTTCGCCCGCCACCGGCGTCCGGAGCCGTTCGAGCAGGACGATCTGATCCTCGCCGAGGACCTGTGTGCCCGAGCGGCTCTCTCCATCGACAACGCCCGCCGTTACACCCGCGAACGCACCACGGCCGTCACCCTTCAACGCAGCCTCCTCCCGCAGGGTCTCCCCGCACAGACCGCGGTAGAGGTCGCCTCCCGCTATCTGCCCGCGGGCTCCGGCGTCGGGGTGGGCGGCGACTGGTACGACGTGATCCCGCTGTCCGGCGCGCGGGTCGCCCTGGTCGTCGGTGACGTCGTCGGCCACGGCATCCACGCGGCCGCGACCATGGGCCGGCTACGTACCGCCGTGCGCACCCTCGCCGACGTCGACCTCGCCCCCGACGAGCTCCTCACCCGCCTCGACGACGTGGTCATCCGCCTCAGCGCCGAGGAGAACACCCTCGTGGAAAGCGCCGTCAGCGGTATGACCACCGGCGACATCGCGGCCGACGACATCGCATCCAGCGATATAGCAGCCACCTGCCTGTACGCGGTCTACGATCCGGTCTCCCGTATCTGCTCGATGGCGCGTGCCGGTCACCCCCCGCCGGCCGTCGTCACGCCCGACGGCACCGTGGACTTCCTGGACGTACCAGCCGGCCCCCCACTCGGCTTCGGCGGCCTGCCCTTCGAAGCCTGGGACATCCAACTACCCGAAGGCAGCCTGCTCGTCCTTTACAGCGACGGCCTGCTCAAATCTCACGGCCGCGACATCGACACGGGTCTGGGTGAGCTGCGGGGTGCCCTGACTGGTCCCGTGCGCTCGTTGGCGACCATCTGCGACACCGTGCTGGCGACCCTGCTGCCTGACCGTCCCACGGACGATGTCGCCCTGCTCGTTGCCCGGACCCGTGCCCTCGACGCCGGGCAGGTCGCCTCCTGGGGGTTGTCCGACGATCCGGCCATCGTCGCGCACGCCCGCGCGCAGGCATCCCGTCAGCTGACCGTCTGGGGACTGGACGAAGCCACCTTCACTACCGAACTGGTCGTCAGCGAACTCGTCACCAACGCCATCCGCCACGCCCGCATCCCCATCGAGCTGCGGCTGATCCTGGACAGCGGCATCATCTGCGAGGTCTCCGACGCGAGCAGCACCGCCCCGCACCTGCGGCGGGCCCACAGTTTCGACGAAGGGGGACGCGGCCTGTTCCTCGTCGCCCAGCTCACGACGCGCTGGGGCACCCGTCATACCCGCAGTGGCAAGACCATCTGGGCCGAGCAGCCCCTCCCCACCGGCTGACACCCCTGACCTGTGACACCGAGGTGCGGGAGCACCGAACTCCAGTCCGCGTCCGTTCCCAGACTCCCCGGAAGTCGACGATCATCGGCGGCCTGTCACGGCCAGGGGATGTCAGGGACGGGGCTGTCACGGCCGGGGGATGTCACGGCCAGGGGATGTCAGGGACGGGGAATGTCAGGGACGGGTGACCGGACTGTCGGCGAGCGCGCCGGAAACGACCGAGGCGAACATTGCCAGGCCGTCCGAGCCGGGGCCGGTCAGCGGTTCGACCGCATGTTCGGGATGGGGCATCAGCCCGACAACCGTGCCTTCGGCGTTGCAGATGCCCGCTATGTCGCCGACCGATCCGTTCGGGTTCCCGCCGAGATAGCGGGCAATGATCCGGCCTGCGCCTTCAAGCTCGGCAAGGGTCGTCGGACCGGCCACGTAGCGGCCCTCGCCGTGCTTCACCGGGATGACCACCTTCTCGCCGGCCGAGTATTCCGACGTCCACACGGTCGTGGTGTTCTCGATCCGTAGTGGCTGATCCCGGCAGACAAAATGCAGGCCGGCATTTCGGGTGAGCGCCCCGGGCAGCAGTCCCACCTCGCACAGCACCTGAAATCCGTTGCAGATACCGAGGACGGGCAGTCCGTCACGGGCCGCGTTCACGATGGCGTCGACCATCGGAGAGAAGCGCGCGATCGCGCCGGCGCGCAGGTAGTCGCCGTAGGAGAATCCGCCGGGCAGGACCACCGCGTCCACACCGGACAGTTCGATGTCGCCGTGCCAGAGTGCAACAGCTTCGCCGCCGGCGAGGCGGACAGCTCTGGCGGCGTCCCGGTCGTCCAGCGAGCCTGGGAATGTCACCACCCCAATCCGTCGCGTGACCGGCGTTGTGTTGTCGACCGGTACGTCCTGGTCGCTGTTCATGCCACCTCATCTGGTCGTCCCGCGATCTGGTCGTCCCGCGATCTGGCCATCCCGAGATCTGGCCGTGGCGCGGTTCCCGGGTGCGCCCGTTGATCGGCTCGACCGGGCAGTGGGTACCGAAAGTGTATCGGCGATCAGTCGACGACCCGGTGTTCATGATCGGCTGTGATCGGCTGTGATCGGCTGTGATCGGCTGTGATCGGTGCTGGTGGGTCGCGGCGGGTCGTGGTCAGCGGTGGGCCGTTGCGGACAGCGGTCTGCCGTCGGTCCACGATCCGCACCGGGTGGCATGCCGATCGAGCCGGTTCGCCGGCGCGCTCTCGTCCCACAGAAGCAGTTTTTCCAGATGAACCCGAGTGCCGCGGGTCGGCTCGTGCACCGTGTCGAACCGGACGTCATCCATGAGCGCGCGCATCACACAGATTCCACGGCCGTTTTCGCAGACCGTTTCCTCGGCAGGCACATCCATAATCACGGTGTCCGTGTCGAGCAGGTCGAAACCACCTCCGTTGTCCACCACATCGATGACCGCCGCCTGGCTGTCGACGTCAGCGAATACCTGATACCAGTCGTCAGCCCGGGCATGCTGCAAGACATTGGCACACGCCTCGGTCAGCGCGAGTCCGACGTCGTCGATGCAGTCCTGATGCACGCCGAGAACCTTCAGCGACTGGGCGCACATCCGACGGACGACGGGAATGGAGATCTCCTCGCGGGGGAGGGACAGCGAAAATCTGATCTCCATGTCGGCAGTGGTACCCCGGCAAGTGACCACTAACCGACTTGAACTCCTTCGGGCAGGACGGCCGGGGCGAGGTGGCGAGGTGGCGAGGTGGCGAACCGCCCGCGACGAGCCGCGGTGGGTCGCCGGGAGATGTCGGTGGCACGTACTAGCCTTGCGGGCGTATCAAGTCCGCCAAGCTGATCCGCCAAACTGAGGAGTGCACGATCGTCCGCCGACAGACCGCCCACCGTCCCGTACCGTCCTATTCCGGGCCTCGCGCGCCCAGCGTCACGTCGTCGTACGCGGCCGGGCCAGGGCCGGATGCTTCCGAGGCGGACGTGGACGCGGCAGAGCATCCGGTCGTCGGGCCGAGGTCACCCTGCCCGTGCGGGTCGGGACGCCGTTACAAGGCATGCCATGGCGTGCGGCGGCGGCCCACGCCTGTACTGCGTCCCTTCGTGGGCCGCGCCGACGAGCCCGATCTGGTGGCCCTGCGTGAACTCGTTCCGAGCGCCACCGCCCCGCTGAAGCTGTCCGCGGGCTTTCTCGCGGAGCATCCCGAGCACGCCGACCGCGTTATCGTGCTCGGAACGATCCTGCCGCAGGCC
>NZ_CADDZT010000004.1:19753-24524 GCF_902812655.1 Candidatus Frankia meridionalis
TGCTCGCGGCCCTTGAGGGGAAGTACGCAAGCCCGGTGATCCTACCGCCGGCTACGGCGGGGGATCCCGCTGCCGACGCGGGCAGGACCGGTCCGACGCTGCTGGACCTTCTCGACCCGGCGCCGCTGGACATCACCGTCCATCCCGGGTTCGCGTGGTGGCTTCCCCCGGCCGAGGACGGTGGCAGCCTTGACCAGGAGGTCGCCGCCGTCCTGGAACGGGCCAACGCCTCCGTCGTCCCGACCGCTCGGCTGGTCTCGGTGGACGCGGCCTACTGGTGTCGTCCCGGAGAACGGGCACATCTGCGGTGGGTCCAGCCCTACGACGAGGAACTCCTGCTCGACGCCCTCGCCCGGCTGGCCGCTGCCGGCGAACTCACCGTGGGTGACGGATCCCGTTTCATCGGCTCGTTCCGGGCGGACGGCCTCGTCGTCCCGGTGTGGGACCTGGCGCCGGGCGCCGACGCGGACAGCTGCGAGACGCCGGCTGCCACGCTGCGGGACCGGCTGGAGGACGCGGTCGCCGACCTCGGCCCGCTCAGCCCGTCGGAGCGCCGGATGCGTGCCGGCGTGGTCGGCCGGACCCTCACCCTGCGCTGACATGCCGTCCGACATGCCGTCCGATATGCCGTCCGACACGCCCGGTGAGGCGTCCCACGGGATCTTCGACGTGGTAGTGGTCGGTGCCGGCCCGGCGGGAGCCAGCGCCGCCCGCGCGGCAGCCCGGGCCGGGGCCACGGTCTGCCTGCTGGAACGGGCCGAGCTACCCCGCTACAAGACCTGCGGTGGCGGTCTGGTCGGCCTTTCGGTCGATCATGCGGGCGTTGACCTGTCGGGGCTGGTCCGCGGGAGTATCGACCAGCTCACCGTGTCCCTGGACGGCGGGCTGGCCCGGACCCGCCGACGGCCCGGTCGGCCGATGCTGTCGATGGTGATGCGGTCGGAGTTCGACCAGGCGCTGGTCGACTCGGCCCGCGCCGCCGGGGCGGGCCTGCGGACCGGCGTCCACGTCACCGGCCTGCGGGAACAGGCCGAACAGGACGGTTGTGTCGTCGTGTCGGCGCGTGGTGGGCCGGACGTCCGTGCGCGGGTCGTTGTCGGTGCGGACGGCACGTCCGGGCGGACCGGCACCTATGTCGGTGTCCGGTGTGATCAGGTGGACGTCGGTCTGGAAGGCGAGTTCCCGGTCAGCTCCCGCGTCGCGGGCCGGTGGGCCGGTCGGGTTCTGCTCGACTGGGGCCCGGTGCCCGGTTCGTACGCCTGGCTGTTCCCGAAGGGCGACATCCTGACCGTCGGTGTGATCGGATCCCGGGCCGACGGTGGCGCGCTGCGGGGGTACTACGCAGACCTGGTGCGCAGGCTCGGGTTGGAGGGGGTGCGGCCGCTGCACGACTCGGGGCATCTGACGCGGGTGCGTGCCGCCGGCTCGCCGCTGTGTCGTGGCCGGGTGCTGGTAGCCGGGGACGCGGCGGGTCTGCTCGACCCGTGGACCCGAGAGGGAATCTCGTTCGCGCTGCGGTCGGGACGCCTCGCCGGAGAGGCCGCCGCGCGGGCCGCCGCTGGTGAGCTGTCCGCGCTCGCGGACTATCCCCGCCGTATCGAGGCGGTGCTCGGGCCCGAGATGGACGCCGGCCATGAGGTGCAGGCTGTGTTCGTCCGCCGTCCCTGGGTGCTTCACGCGCTGCTGACCTGCGTGCCGGGTACGTTCGGCCTGTTCGGGCGGATCGTGGAGGGCAGGTCCACGGTGGCGAGACAGCTGCGCCGCCCGGGTGTCCGCCGGGTGACCGCCGCAATCACCCGCTGAGCCCTGCCGTGACCCGGCGGAGCCGATCTACCCGGCCGGTGTGGGACGCGAACTTTCCAGCCCGAACCGTTCGGCAACCGCGCCGGCAATTTCCAGGAACGCCTGCCTGGTCGGTTTTCGCATGTCCTCCAGGACAATGCGGCCACCGATTGCCAGGTGCGGGTCATAGGGCACCTGGACGACCCGCCGGGTGCGGGCGGCGAAGTGCTGTTCGAGCGCGGCCACATCCACGGACTCGCCGTTCACCGGGAACGTCGAGATGACCGTCACCGCCTCGCGGACCTGCTCGGCGTACCCGTGCGCCTCCAGCCAGTCCATCGTGGCGCTGGCGGAAGAACCGCCGTCCGCGCTGGAACTGCTGACAATCACCAGTGTGTCGGCGAGTTTCAGGACGGCGGGCATGGCGCTGTGCAGAATCCCGGTGCCGCAGTCGGTCAGCAGAATCGAGTAGTGCCGCTGCAGGATGTCATCGACAGCGAGGTAGTCGGTGTCGGCGAACGCCTCCGAGATCTCCGGGTCGTTCGCGGACGCGAGGACCTCAAGGCGGCTGTCGGACTGCGACAGGTACCTGCGCACGTCCACGTAACGGTGGAGTGAGCCGGCGTTGTCGAGCAGGTCCCGGACGGTGTTCGCGGACGTCCGCGGTACCTTCGCGCCGAGCGTTCCCCGGTCCGGGTTCGCGTCGATCGCGACGACCCGGTCTCCGCGCAGGCTGGCCAGGGCCGACCCCAGGGCCACGGTGGTGGTGGTCTTTCCGACACCGCCCTTCAGGGACATGACCGCGATCCGGTGGCAGTCGTACAGCGGGGTGCGGATGTGCGTGACGAGCCGGCGGTGGCGGGCCTCGTCGGCGGAGGGCCCCAGGTTGATCGTCCCACCGGAAGCCCTGAAAATCACCTTGCGCCAGCCGCTGGATGCGGTGTCCGGTGGGGTCGGGAGCAGGGCGCTGGTCAGCAGCCGGTTGGATGCGCCGCCAGGTTGGCGCATCCCGTCCGGCCTGCCGTTCGCGGCGTCGGTGTGGGCAGGCAGGACGCCGGTGGGCGGTGGCGCCGGATACTCGGTGCTGGGGTAGGAGTTGTCCGGGTACGGGGGACCCGGCTGTGATCCTCCGGAGTAGGGCAGACCGGGGAATGCCGGCCCAGGCCCCTGCCCATCGGGGTAACCACGGCCGTTGTCGCGGTAGAGCGGTGGGATACCCGGCTGGTCCAGCGACAGTGCCGCTGTGGCCGGACCAGCCGGTTGCTGGGCCGACGGTGCCTGGGCCGGGTAGTCCGCCGAGATGGGCGGATATGACAAGTGATCTTCGCTTTGAAGGGGTGCGCCGACCGTCACGTCCGGGGTGCCGCGTGGGACACCCAGTGGATCGGCGGAGTCGAAGTCCGGCGGGTACCGGGTGTCGTCCGGGTACTGGGTATCGTTGTGGTAATCCGGCGCCTGTGGATGGACGGGGCTCACGTAACCGGTCTGTTCGTGGACGAGGTTGTATCCGCTGTTGTGGGTGTCCCGGGCATCGAGGGGTCTTCCGGGTGGTGGTACGGCTGGCGGCGCGGGAGTCCGTCCGGCGCCGTCCGGGCGCTCCTCGTGCCGGAACGGAACGACGGAAACCCGCTGGTCGACCTGTGTTGGACCGAAGCCGGCGGACCCGGGGAGATGAGGCGCGGGTACCTGGGGCGGCGCTGACTGGGGCGGTGGTGACTGGGGCGGTGGTGGCATCCATGCGGGCGGAGCCGGATGACTGCCCGGGTACCTGCCACGGTCGGAGTGCGGACCGTAGGCAGACGGTTCGCTCCAGGGCTGTTGGACCGATGACGGGACGCCGCCAGGACCAGGACCGCCCGGAACGGAGTATGTCGTCGTCCCGGTCATGGACATCCCTGGTCCGCCCGGGGGCGGTACCGGGGATGGCGGCTGCGAGGCACCGCTGGCACCGGCCGGCCATGGGTCGCCGAGTGGATCGAACGACGGATCCCACGAACCGACCAACGGGTCATGCGTCGTTCCCGGCCACGAGTTCGTCAGCGGGTCATGGTTGCGCTCACCGCCGGGTAGCGGGACATACGGCGGTGGCGGCGGGACCGGTGGTGGTGGGACCGGACCCGGCGGGAAGGTGTGCCCCGGCTGCGGATCCGGACCGCTGACCAGCTGAATCGGATCCTGGCGGGGCTGGAAGACATACGAGGTTTCGTTGTCCGACTCCGGCGGGTCGGACGGAGGGTAGGACGTTGATGACGGCAACGACTGGAACGCTCCGGGATCGCCCGCCGGAGCGCGGCTGAAGTCGGGGCTGTCCATTCGGGTGTCGATGTCGATGTCTCCGTCCATGATCCCGCCCAGTCGTGGCCTCACTGGATATCAGTCACAATCGGCCCTCATGCCAGGGTTGTCCAACTTCAGGATCCCGGCTGGGCGGTCCGCTCCTCCCGTGTTGACCAGTTCGTCGGTGAAATCAACGCACTGTGATCATCAGATGCTCGAGATCGGACGGCGCACGCCTGCCAGGGGTATCTGCCAAGGACATCCCACGGTGACCCGCGGTCTCAGGATCGCATGCCCGACGGGGCCGGGTCGTCCCCGGTGCCCGGGTCCGGACGGAAAAACTGTGGTCCTGCTGTGTCCGGTGCTGTGCCCAACGCCGCGGACGTCGCCGCCGCCAGCACCCAGCGGGTCGGTCGGTCCAATACGGCGGCGGCCCGACGCACGTCGTCCCACTCCGGCTGCACGGTGACGATCTGACCGTCCGGAAGCATTCCGATTTTCACGGCGACGGTCTCACCGCTGACGTCCACGCTGCAGAAGGTGCGGTCAAGAGCTCGTTTACGCACCGGGGTTTCCCGTAGGCCGAGCGTCGGAGTGTGCATGAAAATCATGCGTCGGACCGCGTCCGCCAGCGGCACCGGCACGAGGACCGACAGGGTGTGCGCCGGACGGCCCTTCTTCATGAGCATCGGTGTGAGCCAGGCGTCGGATG
>NZ_CADDZT010000004.1:25082-29682 GCF_902812655.1 Candidatus Frankia meridionalis
TGGCCGCGGGTGCCATTGCGGCCGCAATGTCAGCGGCCGGCGATTCTCCGGACACGGCGGTTCCGACGATCAGCCGGACCACGTTGGGCCGGTCGGGGATGTCGCGTTGCCCGGCACCGACACCGACCGCCTCCACCCGCATCGGCGGCAACGGACCGTAGGCATCCGCGTGGGTCGAGACCAGCACCGCACCGGTCGGCGTGCACAGTTCCGCCTCCACCGGACCCCCGTGACCTGGCATGCCGGTGGCACGCAGCAGCTCCAGGACGGCAGGACCGGGGATCGGCAGGACGCCGTGCTCGGTGCGGGCCGACCCGCCGCCGAGCGCGACCGCAGACGCCACGAGCCGGTCGAGGCCGAGCGCGTCCAGTCCGGCGCAGACGCCGACCACGTCGGCGAGCGCGTCGAGTGCCCCGACCTCGTGGAAGTGCACGTCGTCCGCGGGAATGCCGTGCACGACCGCCTCTGCTTCGGCAAGCGCGCCAAAGGTGGCCAGTGCCCGTTCGCGGACCGCGGCGGTGAGTGGCGCGTGAGCCAGCAGCTCGCGGATATGTACCCAGGTGCGGCGGCCGTACCCGTTGTCATGCTCCGCACCGGGTATCCCACCCTCGTGGGCATTCGTGTCGTGGGCGTTCGTGTCGTGGGCGTTCGTGTCCGGGGTGATGACGTGGACGCGGGTCGCGGCGAGCCCGGCTCGAGATGTTGTGCTGATCTCCAGCCGCACATCAAGCTCCAGCGCGCCGACCGCGTCGGTAATGACCTCGGTGCGCCGGCCGGCACCGGTGAGTGCGCCGATCACAGCACCGAGCAGCATGTCCCCGCTCACACCGCTGGACAGGTCGAGCCACCCGATTCGTCCCCGCCGGGCCGGCGCGGTCCTGCTCGGCTCGGCGAGCCGGGTTCGCCCGCTCGGTACGGCTGGCTCACAGTCCGCGGAAGGCACTCTGGTGTCGGTCACCCGTCCACTTTGGTCCGGGGGGTCGGGATTGCCGAACCCGCCCTCGAGTAGCGAGATGGAGTTGTAGGTAGAAACCATTGCTGTAACGACTGAAACGACCTACAGCTCATGCCGGCACCGGCCGGGTGTAGGTAGAACCCGTCGCTATCACAGCTGAAACGACCTACCCATTCCGGGCTGGCGCTGCACGGCGGGTAATCCGGGCGGCGAACAGCCCCGCACCGAAGCCGTTGTCGATGTTGCAGACGGCGATCCCCGGTACGCATGAGGTGAGCATCCCGAGCAACGCGGCGAGCCCGCCGAAGGACGCCCCGTATCCGACACTGGTCGGGACGGCCACGACCGGGGTGCCGACGAGGCCACCGATCACGCTTGCCAGTGCGCCTTCCATACCGGCGACGACGACCAGGCAGTCCGAGGCGGCGAGGGTGTCGCGGACCGCGAGGACGCGGTGCAGCCCGGCAACCCCCACGTCTGTGATCGTCTCAACCGCCGCCCCGGACGCGCGGGCGGTCAGCGCGGCCTCGGTGGCGACCGAGGCGTCCGACGTTCCTGCGGAAACGACGACCACCCGGCCGCGGGCCGGCGGTAACGACCCGACGACAACCGTGGACGGTATCGGTGCCCTGGCTGTCGGTGCCCAACCGGTCATCGGGCCGGTCTCGCCGGATGCCTCGCCGGATGCCTCGCCGGATGTCTCGGTGTGCGGCCCGTCGAGTGTCTCGGTGGATGTGGTGAGCTCGCCCGGCCACCTCGCGCGCAGGGCCGCGACGGTGGCCGTGTCCGCACGGGTGACCAGTGTCGGACGGGTCGGACCGGATATGCGCCGTAGCTCGGTGACGATGCCGACGGTCTGCGCCGGGGTTTTGCCGGCGGCATAGACGACCTCCGGGTCACCGGTGCGCAGGCCGCGGTGGGTGTCGACGCGGGCGTACCCGAGGTCGGTCCAGCCGGTGCCGTCGCCGAGGGGGCCGGCGGCCAGACGGCCCAGGGCCTCGTCCGGCCTGACCATGCCGGAGGCCACGGCGTCCAGCAGGAGCCGCACATCCTCCATGTCCACGCCCCTGACCTTACGGTGGGTCTGAGCACGGTCTGCGGACGGATCCGGCCCGTGTCAGGGAAACCGCCGACGTAACCATGATCATGGCTGCGGGTGTGGAGATCACTCGAAGATTTCGCGGGTGTTGATCGGGCGCCGGTCGGGCTGGAGTCCGGTATCGGGCTGGAGTCCGGTAACTGTCCGCCGGTCCCGGCGGGGCCTTGCTTGCGGAGCGTAGCAGTCCGAATGGTCGGTAATAGTACATAAAATGGCTGATTGGAATCAGGCCCCGCTAATGCGGTCCGTCACCGGGTCGTAGGATCGTGAAGGTGAGACGCGCAGATCCGGTCCGGACGGGCCCGGGCACCCAACCCCCGGGTACGGACGAGGCTGCGGCAATGCGCACGACACGCCTGACCAGCTCCCCTGCGGCGGTCGGCGTTGCCTCGACGGCCATGCTCCGCCGGAGCGGGAGGGTGGCGATATGACATCGGCGACCCGCCTGGTCTATCTGGGTCCTCCCGGCACGTTCTCCGAGGCGGCGCTGCTCACTCTCGCGGTCGCTCACGAAGCCGAACTCGATCCGGTTCCTACCGTGGCGGTTGCTCTTGACGCGGTCCGCCAGGGTGATGCCGACGCCGCTCTCGTTCCGTTCGAGAACTCGGTCGAGGGGTCGGTGTCGACCACCTTGGACGAACTGGCGGTTGGTGATCTCCTGCAGGTCATCGCCGAGGTCGTGATTCTTGTCCGATTCGCTCTGCTCGGCAGGCCTGGCGGCGGTATCGATGCCGTTCGTACCGTCTCCAGCCATCCGCACGCCCAGCCGCAGTGCCGCCGGTGGCTTGCGAAGAACCTGCCGGACGCACAGTGGGAACCGTCGTTCAGCAACTCCGAGGCGGCCCGGCGTGTCCAGGCCGGTGAGATCGACGCCGCCCTTGCCGGCGCGTTCGCCGCACCCCGCTACGACCTGTCGATACTCGCTGACGACGTCCAGGACGTCGACGGGGCGCAGACCCGGTTCGTGCTCGTCGGCCGTCCGGGTCCACCGCCGCCGCCGACCGGTTTCGACCGCACCACAATGGTGCTTTTCGAGCGGGATGACCATCCCGGCGCGCTGCTGGAAATGCTGACGGAGTTCGCGGTCCGGGGTGTCAACCTGACCCGGTTGGAGTCCCGGCCGACCGGCGCAGGTTTAGGCCGGTACTGTTTTTCGGTCGACTGCGAGGGCCACATAGCGGACGCGAGGGTCGGGGAGGCGCTGTCGGCGCTGCACCGGATCTGCGCCGAGGTCCGGTTCCTCGGCAGCTACCCGAGGGCGGACAGGCGGGTCCCGACGGTGCGGCCCACCACGTCCGAGGACGCCTTCCGCAGTGCCGCGGACTGGCTTGCGACGCTACGCGGGGGGCACTCGCATCCCGGCCGCTGACGGATCCGCCGGCCGAGAACGGGAACCAGATCATCGCCGGACCTGAAAGCAACCGAACGTAACCAAATTGGTTCATCGGATGGCGTTGTGCCAGATGACCGAATGTCACGTTCCGTAGGCGCCGGCAGTTGCTGTGTGTCGTGGTCTGGGCGTGCTCTCTTGCTCCGGCGCATGTTGCGCCAGGCTTTCCTGGCATTACCTTAAGTTGCATTCCGTTTGCTAAAAGAGATCGCTCGGGTATAGGCGGTACCAACACGTGGCCCCGCCAACCCTGAACCGCCTTGCTCAAGTCCCACCGACAGGACACCGGCTCCACCGACAGACACCAGGGAGTTGCATAGTCATGCCCGACGCTGACGAATTGTCCCCGTCAGCTCGCCCGGTCACCGCCGGGCCGGTGGTAGCCGGGATCGAGCACCCGATCCCTCCGGTTACGAGTGCCGCCTCGATTCCCGCTGCCCGGATGCCACCGGACGACCATCCGGATGAGTACGTTCTCTCGACACCGACGACGCCTGCCCCGGGCGACGCCGACCATCCGGCATCCAGCCGGAGGCAGTTCCACCTCTACGCCGGCGCAACCGTGGTAGGCGCCTTCCTCCCAGACAGGCAACTTGCGGATGTGGTGGATGTGCGTGGTACAGCGGCTTTGCAGACCAGGTTCGCCCACGCCGAGGAACGGCTGGCCGCGCTGCTGCACACTCATGAATACACCTCTCCCTCGCACGTCGCGGCCCAGGCGGTCCGGCTACGGCGAGATCTGGACCGGCTCGCCCAGCACTCCCTGAGTACCTCCGACGCTCGTCGGCTGCGGGTCGTCGCAGGTCGGGCCGCCGTCCTGCACGCAGATGCCGCCTTCAAGCTCGGCGAGTCCGACTCGGCCCGAGCCCTGGCCGCTTACGGATACATGGCTGGTGAATCGGCTGGTGACGGTCCGTTGCGGGGTTCCGCCCGTGAGATCGGCGCGGTCGCCGAGTTCTACAGCGGGCGCCCGGACGTGGCTCTCCACCTGGCGCGTGACGGATTGCGGCAGGTCAGCGTCGGTCCGGTACGGGCGCGGCTGGTCTGCCAGGAGGCCCGCGCGCTTGCCGCGCTTGGAGACGTCCGCGCCGCCGCCCGTGCCCTCGACACCGCCTACGACCTCGCCGACATGATTCCCGTGGAACAGTGGGGATCT
>NZ_CADDZT010000004.1:29725-33807 GCF_902812655.1 Candidatus Frankia meridionalis
CGCAGCGGAGGAACACGCGCAGCTCGCAATGCCGCAGCTCGACACGATGAAAGCACCCGGCTTCCGCTCGGTGATCCGGCTTGATCTTGCGTTGGCCCTGGCCAGGCAGGGACGCCTTGAGCTTGACCGGGTATGCGCGCTGGCCACCGAGGCGGTTGCGATCTCCTGGAGCCGCGCGGTCGCGTCCGCGTCGAATCGGGCTGACGAGCTGCTGGCGATAACCCGTACACACGGCGAGGTCCGGGATGTCCGGGAGCTTGCCGCGTTCGTCCGTGAATGGCAGCGGCAGGGAGTGCGCGGGCGGCTGCCGGCCGATTCGGTGGGCGCTGCCGGATCCGGGAAGGCGTCGTGGCCGAATCAGGAGGTGCTGCTGTAGTTATCCGATCGGCATATTGGTCTATTGATGGTTTTTCTTTATGGGTTCGCAGTAATTGCCGTGTGTCTTAGGGTATCGAGAGACGCCTGAGCACAGGCGAAGGAACTGACCTCCAATAACCCTGGGGGCCTTCCGGACCTCCCCCGTCGGTTTCGACGGATGTGTGAGGAACGGTGGGCGCGAGGCAAATAATGATCGCGCTGCTTTTGGCCGGATCAGTGACTACAGGTATGGGCTTGATCAGGAGCGAGGCAGGGTTCGGGTGGGAGTCACGGGATGCGACGGTTGCCGGTCCGTCGGTGGCGGATCCGGCAGCGGGGTGGCTCCGCGGTCCGTCGCGGGCGGGGGAGTCGGCCGGTTCACCGTCACGAAGGCGTGGTCGATTCTCCAGGAGATCTGCGGGGCGGTCGGAGTGGACGGTCGGGACGCGGAGGTCATCAAGATTGCGGCCAACGCCGTGTTCCGCTTACCCCGGGCCGGGATGATCGTCCGGATATCCGGGTCGCAGGCGATGGCGCACCGCGCCGACAAGGTCGTCCAGGTTGCCCGATGGCTTGCCCGCCACGATGTCCCGGCGGTACGCCTGATGCCAGGCATGCCCGCACCGCTGCGGGTCGGCAACGCCGTGGCCACGTTGTGGATCGACGTCGGGTCTGGGTCGCAGGCGAAAACTGCGGATTGGACACTGACGGACGAACGGCCTTCACCCCATCCCCGGACTCGCGGATCGACGCCGTCCGGCGTGCGTCCGGCCGCATCCGACCTGGCCATAGCGCTCAAACAGCTTCATACGCTGCCATTGCCGAAGGATGCCCTGCCGCGCTGGGACCCGCTCGACGACGTCCGCCGGCGTCTTGCCGATGCCGAGGAGCTCGCCGATGCCGACCTCGCGCTCCTGAGGCGCATGGCCTGCCGGGTCGAAGCGGCGCTCGAGGATGTCAGGTACGCCCTGCCGCCGGGGATCGTTCACGGCGACGCCCATCTCGGAAACCTGATCAGGAGCCGGGATGGGGGCGTGGTGCTGTGCGACTTCGACGCCACCTGCTACGGACCGACCGAATGGGACCTGATCCCGGTTGCCGTCGGCCGACTGCGGTTCGGCTACCCGCCGGAGCAGCACGCGGTGCTCGCATCCTCCTACGGGTTCGACGTGACGCGCTGGTCGGGCTTTGAGGCGCTGCGTGCCGTGCGGGAACTGAAACTGGTCACAAGCGTGGTGCCGATCCTCGCCAGCAATCCGCGGGTGGCAGCGCAGTTCGCCGTCCGGCTGGCCAGCCTGCGATACGAGGATGAAAGCGTCAGATGGATGCCCTATTCCTGATTGCCATCAGATCCCTGACAGTTCGCAGGGCCTCGATATTCATCAGAGGTCTCCGTCTTCTTCCGGACATGAATCTTTTGGGGTCCGGTCGATGAATTCAACATACGATGTTGCTATCGTATCGGAAAATCGCTTGTGGATGTGCCCGGAAAGTGCATGGATTGTGTCCGGTGCCGTGAACCCCGAGTTCCATGAGGCCGAGGGCGACCATGTCCATTTCATCCGTCTTGTCCGTGTTATCGACCTCGTCGACCTAGAAAGATCGTTTGTTGGTGTGTCGAGAAAAGGCGGCGAGCGTAGCTGCCGTCCATGCCACGGCGAGCAGGTAGCCGCCGACAACGTCTGACAGGTAGTGGACGCCGAGTGCCAGCCGCGAGAACCCGACCACGGCCACAACCAACCCAACCAGCACCATCGTCGTGATCCGTGGACGCCGACCCTGGACGGCTTCGAGCGCGACCAGCAGTACCAGTGCGGCGACCAGCACTCCGAAGGAGTGCCCGGACGGAAAACTCATTCCATGGGCAGATGCGACCGGATGCGGTACAAGCGGGCGGGCCCGACCCACCAGTGCCTTGGCGGCCGAGTTCACGAGCCCGCCGACGCCGACGGTGATCCCGACGAACACGGCCAGCCTGCGGACGCCGGCCGGTTCGAGCCGGCCGATTCCACGCGCGGGCCTACCCCGAACCGGGCTGGCCCGGCCCCACATCGCCAGCAGCGCGATCAGGGCAACCACCCGGAACGCGGACGGTTCGAACACCACGCCGAGGACACCGGACGCATCGACGACCCATCGGTGGGCGGCGGCGACGTGGTTGAGATTCTCGGTCAGGTCGACGTCTAGGAGGGACAGCGGCGACCACCGTGTCTTGACGGCCACGATGAGCATGACGAACAGCACCGCGCACGTCCCCGCGACCCGGCCGGAGCACGGGCGCGGAGACGGACTGTTGGACGTCGACCGTCGTGTCATCGTCGTTGGTCGATCTCGTCCTCGGGCCGTGTCAGCAGGCGGGGGCGGCGGACAGGGAGGTCGCGCTGAAGACGTAGGAGTCCGGGACCCAGCCGCTGGTTGACAACCGGTCCCAGTTGTCGTTGCCGGCGGACAGGGCAGCCGGGGGCGCGACGTAGGTCGAGTGGACCCAGCAGACCGTGCGGACGAGGTCCCCGTTCCGCAGGGTTGCGATCACCGGCGCGTTCACCCCGGCCGACGACCGAACCGACAGGCCATCGCTATCGCTATCGCTATCGGTGAGGACGGGGAACGGGCCGATGTCCGTCCTCGGCGCTCCCGTTCCCAGCCGCGGGTTGTTGATGTTACCGACGCAGGCGGGAACGACAGCGTCGAAGGTGCCAGTGTGCGTGTACGTGTCGTTGATCCACCCGGAGTTGGTGTAGTCCCACAGTCGCGATGTGGTGTTACGTGCGGTGATGGACTGGCCGAATACGGCACAGTAGAGGGTGATCGCACCACCATCCGTGACGCCGCCTAATCGACCGAAGATCGACGTGGACGGACCGCGCCAGGTGGAGACCGTGCCACCGGAGGCGTCGGCGATGACCGTCGAGCGGACACCCGCGCCCAACGGACTACCGGTCTCGGTGACCAGCGTGGGCGCCGAAGCCGTCCCCCGTGTCGGTGTGGACGCCGGCGAGCCTGGGGTGGTCGTGACCGAAGCGGCCGGCGGGCGGGTCGGGGACCTCCTGGTGCTGGAAGTCCCAGCTGGTGAGGCGGTTACAGCCCGTGGATCCGACAGTGAGGTGGCGCCGTCCGTCCGATCGGAGGTGAGCGCCAGTGCCAGTCCGGCGCCCGCCGCGAGCAGGGCCGCCGCGATCGCACTCGTGAGCACGAGCCGCCTGCGGCGCCCGCCTGGCTCACGTTGCGATCGGCCGGTCAACGGTCGCGGTGGCGGTGGCGGTGTGGGCCCCACCCATCCGGCACCGAGCAGGCGGCGGGTGGCTTCGTCGGCGCCGGCGACGCCGGTAACGTGCTGCCCGAGAAGAGCCGAAACGACTCCGACCGCGGTCGGTCGAACCGTGGGGTCCTTGCCCAGCGCGCGGCGTAGCAGCGGGGTGAGAGCCTCCGGCACGCCGGTCAGGTCCGGATCCTCGTTCAGGGAGCGGTAGGCGGTCCCGGTCGGGGTGTCGGCTGCGAATGCGTGGCGTCCGGTCGCGGCGAACACGACGCACATCGCCCAGGAGAAGATGTCGGCGGCTGGTCCGGCCCGCTCGCCGCGGAGCTGTTCGGGTGCCATCCAGGCGATGGTCCCGATGATGTGGCCGGTCCGGGTCTGGTCCGAGCTGTCGAGATCCCGGGCGATACCGAAGTCGATGACTTTCGGGCCATCCCAGGCGAGCAGGATGTTCGCCGGTTTGAGGTCG
>NZ_CADDZT010000004.1:34504-37294 GCF_902812655.1 Candidatus Frankia meridionalis
CCGCTGCCTCCGGAGCTGGGGCATCCATCCGGTTGGCACCCGGTCGGCCGCACGAAGCGGCGTGAGCTTCGCTTGTCTGCCGGGCCGGGATTACTGGTCGGATGTTCGCCCAGGGTGCCGGACGGGTGCTCCGTTGTGAGCACAGATAGCTGTCGCCGGGCGGAGGGCAACCATTCCTAACTCCTTGTTCGAGATCCTGTCGCCCACCCGGAGTTATTTTCAAAATTGACTGGAAGGTCGGGAGTCAAATGTTGGTCGAATAAGAGTCGATGCAACGGGCGCCACATGGTGGGTAGCTGTGGACCGAATGACGTCGACCTCGCCGTAAATGCTTTACGTGGCCGGATGGTATCGCTGTGTGGCTGCACGGGCTTCTGTTGCCGGATATATCGACAACTTCCTCACCGACGGCATCCCAGGTATGCGGACCGGGTGATACCGTGCCGGTTCCGTCGTTATTCTTCTCCTTTTCGCGGCATCCCGGCATTTCGGGGCATGAGAAACTTTCCGAATTACAACAACGAAGTTAGCTGTTGGGGTTGACTGGGCGAGCGGCCGGTGGAGTAGGGTCACTTCTTGTTCGGTCAGTACACGACGAGAGGAATTAACGTGATGGCACAGCAGCAGCAGCAGGAGCAGGTCGAACAGCAGCTGCGGCAGAACTGGCAGCAGATTCGGTACCGGCTGCTCGACGAATTCGGGCAGGTCGGCACCTCGGACCTCGACGCGGCTCGTGACGTCAACGACCTCGTGCAGCGGATCGCGGACAAGACCCACCACAGCGAGCGCTATGTGGAGACTCGACTCCAGGAGCTCGTCGGTGCGGGCGTTGGGCAGCGCGGCGGCCAGCAGCAGGGCTTCGGCCAGGGGATCGGCCAGCAGCAGGGCCAGCAGTTCGGCCAGCAGGGCCAGCAGCAGGGCCAGCAGCAGGGCCAGCCGTTCGGAGCATCCCGCTAGTAACGCACTGGTAGTGCGTATCCTGGGGATTCTCGTGTCATGAATGTCGGACCAGTCAGGTGGTCTCATCGCCAAGAATCAAGAGACCACCTGACTGGTTCGCGTGCCCGGGTGAGCCGGAAATCAACCGCTCAGACTCACCAGGAGTGTTCGGTAGTCGAGTAGGGCGTCGATCAGCCCCACGACGGTGGGATTGCGCGGCATCTGACCCAGTTCGGTCAGCATTGAATCCGTCTGTTCCAGTGTCGGCTGGACATCGACAGCTGCAACGAGTGTAACCAGTTTGCTCATGGGCTGCCTTCCAACGACTCCCAGTCGTGAAGCGACTCCCAGTCGGCCGGCACCCCGTGTGGCGGGGTCGCCTCACCCGATCTACCTGCCGATACGGCATCGCCTGGTGGGTTCACCAACACTTCTGACTCCATGCCCCTCGAGAAGGAGCCCGGCTCCTTTGTCGGGCGGTGGTTACAGATGACGTTACCGTAAGAAACGGTAGGGCCCGGGTGTTCCCTCCGGGTTGAGCTTTCGTTACGGTAGGGTAACAAAGTCTGCGTCTTGTGGTTGCGCCCGACCATGCGAGGTGCGCACATTCAGATCTATCACGTTCCCTGTGTGCATCCGTCCGTTCCGTCACGGCTTCCGGATCGTATCAAACCTTCGTCGCTGTGTACCTGACCGGTTTTGCTCGGCTCTGCATCAAATCGCCTCCGCATCAATTTGGCTGCACGTCCGATGGGCCGATATCCACGCGTTGTGGGCAAAGGTGCCCGCTCCTGTCCCCTGGCCGACCACGCATAGCGCTCATGACCGCGGCGGACAGCGAAGCGTCGACCGCGGAGCACCGCGCGTACCGAGGCCGCTTCGTACCTCGGGACGACCCAGGGAATACCGGACAGGTAGCCTCAGGCGCGTGGGCAGTGCGGGTCCGCCCCCGGGCGACAGGCGGTGGGCGCGGCATGAACACTGAGCCTGTCGGAAGCCGGTCCGTCCAGGATGCGCTTGTGGCACCGACTGTCGGCGAACCGGTCGATGCCGTCCTCAGCCGCCAGCTGGAGGAGTTGGCCCACCGTGCCTGGCCGCCGCTGCGCGAGCTGCGATTCGGCGGCTGGATGCTGCGCGAGTCGGCCGGATCCTCCCGGCGTGGCAACTCCGTCTGGGCGCGTGGGAACGTCGACGACGTTGCCGCCGCGCTCGCCGTGGTCAGGGAGTTCTACGCCCCCGTTGGTCTGCCGGCGACGGTCCAGATCACCCCGGTCTCCCGGCCGTCAGGCATCCACCAGGCACTGGACACGGCCGGCTTCGACGACACCGGACCGACCGATGTATGCGCCGCCGATCTCACGGACCTGATCGGACGACTGGCCGCCGGCGCCCCCGGCGACGCCCGCATCGGTGCGGATAACGGCAGCAGGGGGACGAATCTCCTCGATGCCGTACTCCTCGACGCCATGGACGGCATCTGGCTGGATGTCGCCGCGCAGGTGCTGGAGACCTTCGCCGGGCAGCGTAACGGCACCCTGCGCGTGCTGGAGAACCTCACGGTGCCCGCTGCATACGCGTTGTGCGCGCTGGATGGCGTGCCGGTCGCCGTCGGCCGTGGGGTTGTGGACGGTGACTGGCTCGGTGTCTACAGCATGGCGACCCTGCCGGCCGCCCGTGGTCGGGGAGCGGCACGCGCCGTCCTCGCCAGGCTCGCGGCCTGGGCCGCGGACGCGGGCGCATCCCGCGCGTACCTGCAGGTCGAACAGACGAGTACGGCGGCTCGCAGGCTCTACGCCGCGCTCGGATTCCGTCCGGTCTACCGTTACTCCTACCGCCGCTCGACGTGCTGAG
>NZ_CADDZT010000004.1:37622-41146 GCF_902812655.1 Candidatus Frankia meridionalis
GCCGCTATCCGGGGCTAGCGTGAGGACGTATGGCGTCCGAGCAGGTCAGCGGCAGTCTTGTCGAACCGGTGGGTCGTACCCGGGTGATGGGCGTGATCAATGCGACTCCGGACTCGTTCTCCGACGGCGGTACCTACGCGACCGCTAACGAGGCGATCCGTGCCGGCCTGGCGATGGCCGCCGACGGCGCCGACATCGTGGATGTCGGAGGTGAGTCGACCCGACCGGGCGCGGGCCGGGTTGACGCCGCCGAGGAGCTGCGTCGGGTGCTGCCGGTGGTCACGGAGCTGGCCGCGGCAGGCGTGGCCGTCAGCGTGGACACCACTCGCCCGGCGGTCGCCGAAGCCGCACTGGACGCGGGTGCTGTCATCGTCAACGACGTGTCGGGCGCGGCCGACCGTGACCTGCTGGCTCTCACCGCGGAGCGCGGTGTTCCCTACGTTCTCATGCATGCCAGGGGCGCAAGCGCGAACATGTCCACCCGCGCGGTTTACGGTGATGTCGTGTCCGAGGTCGTCGCCGAACTCCGTGAACGTCTCGGTCTCGTGCTGGCAGCCGGGATCGCACCCGAACGGGTGATCATAGATCCCGGGATCGGGTTCGCGAAGAAGGCCAGGCACAACTGGGCGCTTCTCGCCCACACCGACGCCTTCGCTGCACTGAACCATCCCCTTCTGGTCGGTACGTCGCGCAAGTCCTTCCTGGGAAGTCTGCTCGCGGATGCCGACGGGCGGTCGCGGCCGGCGGACGACCGGGACGACGCGACCCAGGCGACGACGGCGTTGCTGGCGGCAACGGGGGTGTGGGCGGTCCGAGTGCACGGGGTGCGTGCGGCCGCTGACGCCGTCCGGGTCGCGCAGGCCTGGCGGGGTGCCCGGGCGGCGCGGACGGAATCGGCGCGAGCGGAGGCGGCGCGAGCGGAGGCGGTGGAGATGCGGACAGCGAGTAGATGGGATGCGAAGACCCGCATGAGGTCCACTTCGCCGGGCTCCGCCGAATCGCGACGTCCGCCCGCGGGGGCCGTATGACCGCGGTTTCGTCGGCCGCCGAATCCGACCGCATCATCTTGACCGGTCTGCGGGTCCGCGGGCGGCATGGTGTGCTGCCTGCCGAACGTGAGCTGGGCCAGGAGTTCGTGGTGGACGCCGTGCTGTGGATCGACACCCGGCCGGCGGCGGTGAGCGACGACGTCGCCGCGACGGTCGACTACGGGACGCTGGCGCAGGCACTTGCCCGGATCGTTGCCGGTGAGCCCGTCGACCTGATCGAGACGCTTGCGCACCGGTTGGCTGACGCCTGTCTGTCCGACGGCCGGGTGGCCCGGACCGAGGTGACCGTACACAAACCGGCGGCACCGATTCCTCTGCCGTTCACCGACGTCGCGGTCACCGTTCGCCGGAACCGGCCGGCGTGAGCGCAGCCGCGCATCCAGAACGGTCTCGGCGGTCGGCGGTGCCGCAATCGACGGTCCAGGGGCCGGCGGGGCGTACGGCGGTGCTCGCGCTGGGCTCGAACCTCGGTGACCGCCTCGAGCGGTTGTACGCCGCCACGCGAATGCTCGGTGTGGTGGCCGTCTCCGGAGTCTACGAGACCGCGTCTGTCGGCGGACCCGACCAGGACGACTACCTCAACGCGGTGGTGCTGGTCCCGGCGGCGCCACCGCACGCCCTGCTCGCGGCGGTGCGGTCAGCCGAACAGGCGGCGTTGCGGGTGCGGACGGTCCACTGGGGTCCCCGCACCCTGGACGTGGACGTCATCGCCTGCGGTGACCTGGTCAGTGACGACCCGGAGATTCTGATCCCGCATCCACGTGCCCATACGCGTGCGTTCGTCTGCGTTCCGTGGCTGGACGTCGAACCGGACGCGATCCTGCCCGGGCACGGCCGGGTCGCCGATCTGGTCGCCGGTATGGACGTTTCCGGGGTCCGCCGCACGCCCTGGAACCTGAACCGATGAAACCGACGCGGGTGCGGGATCTGGCGGCGGCGGCCGCGGTGGTCGGCGTGCTGGCGTACGTGTTTATGATCTTCGGCTATCAGGATCTGCCGCGGTTCCCGCGGACAGCACCGCTGTCCCTGGCGATTGTCGGATTGGCGGAGGCGCAGACCGCGTCGATCACTCGGCGTCGGTTGCAGGGGCGCCCGGGGACGAAACCCATCCTGCCGCTGACTGTGGCCCGGTTGGCGGCCCTGGCGAAGGCAAGCAGTCTGGCCGGGGCGGCGTTGGCGGGAGCATGGGCGGCGGTGCTCGGGTACGTGCTGCCACGGTCGGACGAGTTCGGCACGGCCGGCGCTGACGCGATCACCGCTGGTCTGGGGATAGGCGCTGCGGTGGTGCTCGTCACCGGTGGGCTACTACTTGAGCGGGTATGCCGGGTTCCGAAGGTATAGGCCATCCCTGAAGGCCTCCGGCGGCGCGGCAGAACATCATCGGACTGGACGATTGTATGAATATCTGATCCCCTTGATTGAATTTTTGTCAACTGGGCGCGCGCAACGCCAGCGCAACGCCGTGATACACCCATGAGGGACATCTGGTTGGGCGCGGACCGCGATGGGAGGCCAGTCGGTGGCGGACGGCGTGCGACGGTCTGACGCGGCGAATCCGCGTCGACCCGGGGTCGCGGACGGTACGCCGGAGTCGCCGGCATACCCCGGCGACGGTGGAAGGCCGGCCTCTGAGCCTCGGGACGGTTATCCTCCGAGTTCCTACCAGGATCAGGGCCGCGGCCAGGATCAAGGTCATTACCAGTCCGCGAGCCCCTATCAGGACTCTGGCTCCTACCAGGACCCTGACCCCTATCAGGGGTCGGGGAGCTACGCGGGCGGTGCGGTGGCGGCTCCTTACCCGCAAGCCGGGGGATATCCGCACACTGACGGGTATCAGGCCGAGCGCCAGGTACCGCGGGCGTACCCGGAACCCGGGCAGTGGCCGGCCGGTTCCTACCCGGGGACCGGCGGAGCGCCGCAAACCGGATACGGCCG
The DNA here is from genome assembly GCF_902812655.1 of Candidatus Frankia meridionalis. Lineage (GTDB taxonomy): Bacteria > Actinomycetota > Actinomycetes > Frankiales > Frankiaceae > Protofrankia > Protofrankia meridionalis. The sequence continues at coordinate 40,607 of NZ_CADDZT010000004.1, forward strand.
GGGTGATCGGGCTGCCGGTTACGGGAACGGCGCCGGCTACCACCCCGAGCCGGTGCCGGGCGGCGGCGGTGGGTACGGGCCGGCCGCCGAATATCCACCGGTCGCCGAATACCCACCGGGTGCCGGCACCACGCTCGGCGGTGCCGCCGCGGACTTTCACGACGAGGTAACCCGCTTCGCTTCCGGCGGGTCCGTGCCATCGGCGCCGGCCGTAGATCCGGGTCCGCGCCATGGCGAGGAGGCCTACCGCTCCGTCACGCCGAAGCCGGACAGTCCCGGTGCCTACCGGCCCGCGGCATCCTACCCGCAGCAAGGAAGCCTGCGCCGGTCCGGCGGGACGTACCCGCCGGAGGGCGTAGGTTCCCTCGGGGACGGCCTTGCTCCGGCCAAGCCGAGGCAGCAGGGTCCTGCGACCGCAAAGCGGTCACCTCAGACATCGTCGCGTCGCGAGGAACCTCTGCTGGTCGACGAATCGTCACCCGACGGCGTGACAATGGTCCCGGGCGCGCGACGCCCGCGGGATGCCGCGGACCGGCGGGG
>NZ_CADDZT010000004.1:41434-51947 GCF_902812655.1 Candidatus Frankia meridionalis
CCCGCCGGCCCGGCGCTGACCGGCCCGACCGGGCAGCGAGCTCGGCCGCCGCTGACAAGATTGACACTGGTCGTTCCGAACGTGACCGTGCGCGTGGCCGGCGCCGGGACGACGGGGCCGACCCGCCGTTCGAGGACGAGGACACCGGATCGCACCGCAACCAACTCCGTGATGCCGGCCGTGATGCCGGCGGAGTCGCTCCACTGCTGCGGCGGCTGCTTTACACCGTTGTGCTTCTCGGTGTCGCCTTTGTCGTCGGAATCGGTGCGGCCTTTGTCTGGCAGAAGGTCAGTCCGAGCGGAGCGAGCACCACCGCCCAGCAGCCCACCACGCCGAGGGGCACCGCCGCCCCCTCGGGCGGGACGACGCCGTCGGCGTCCGCCAGTCCGGGTGCGGGGACGGGAGGTGCGACGGCAACGGTGCCGGCCGACTGGGTCGCCTACACCGACACGCAGCAGCGGGCGAAGTTCTCCCATCCGTCGGTATGGAAACAGCGTCGGGACAACACCGCGGTCTTCTTCGTCGAGCCGTCGGCGGCGACGACGACGGCGGCGACGACGACGACGACCGGCACGCTGATGGTCGGTGTCGCACGGGTCGCGGGTTCCGACCCGCTGGCGGCACTCAAGGCCGTCCAGGACTCGGAGTTCGCGACGCAACCGGGCCTCACCAAGGACAGGTCCGGCCAGGTCACGGATTCGACAGGGGCTGCTGTTCAGGAACTGGTCGGTTCGTATCTGCGTGAAGGCCAGCGGGTCACCTATGTGATGCGTACCGTGTCGGTAGGCAACGCCGTCTACGTCCTGATTGCTCGATCGCCATCGGCGTCGGCGGCCATGGCGACGACCCTGGTCGAGAGCTTGCGGGCGTCCTTCAGCCCCACCTGATCCCTGATCCCTGACACGGTGGCGGGGTCGCCATCGACACTGCCGAAGATCTTTGATTCGTCCTCAGAGGTTGGGTCCCGGTGTGTACGAGCGCATTGGTGCCAGTAGCCGCCAGATCACTTCTGCGGTGTTGAAACCGGCAGGGCCGGTGACGGGTGGCCAACCATGAGCGACGAACGGCAGCAGGAACTCCGTGACCCTTTTGCCGGATGCGCATACCGTTTCCCGTTTGCTCGCGGCCTGCGGGCTGACGTCCGCCGCTGTGGACGGGGCCGTGGACGGGGCCGTGGACGTTTTCGCGCCGGCTGCGCCGCCGACAGGCACCCGCCGTTGCTCACTGTTGTCGCGGCTTGCCGCTCCTGCGCTGCCCGAAGCGGCGCCGCTCGCACCTGCCGCGGCCTTGTCGCCGACAACACCGTTCGACGAACCACCAGTGCTGTCCGGGACCGGTAGGCCATCGCCGTTGGTAAGGATGTTGTCGTTGGACGGTGATGGGTAGGGGCAGCGGTCAGTTGTTCGGAAGGGCGCCAGACTCTGCTCGACCGACGTGATCGCTGTTCCCAACACGTCGGACCACGCGACGCCGGCGTATGGAACGCGCTCGTCGAGATCGCCGTGTACGGCCACCACGGCTACCGGCCCCGCCGGCGTACAGCCCGTGGCCTGCAGGCTCGCCGCGACCACCGCAATGCCGGCGATCTCAGGGGCGTGTTCGCATGCGTAACGGTAGGCGAGCATTCCGCCGTTGGAGAAGCCGACCAGGATCACCCGGTGCCGGTCGATCGGATAGTGCTGCTCCAGATGCGAGATCAGCGCCCGCAGCCATCCGATGTCATCGACATGCTGGGCGGCGGCCTGCCCGCAGCAGGTGCCGGCGTTCCACGAGGCGTCCAGCCCGTCGGGGTAGACGACGGCGAAGCCATCCTCGGCCGCGAGCTTGTCGAATCCCCACTCCGACTGCGGTTCGTGGCTGTCGTTGTAGAGGCTGTGCAGCGCGACGATGAGCGGGAAGGGCCGGGCGGATCCCGCGGGCGGCAGCGTGATGTGTAGTTGCGGTGTGCGTCCTGATCGTTCGTAGGCGTCCGGTCCCGTCGTCCGTGAGGCGGTGGACGCCGTGCGGGACCTGCCCATGTTCCCGCATCCGGCTGCGCACAGGGTCAGGGCAAGGACAAAAGCGGCACAAAAGGCCAGAACGGAACGACGGGGACGCAGGAACGACACCATACGTATTCTGTCCTGCTGGAGCTACGGGCCTGTCACCGGTGCCGGCGCTGAACTCCTCGAGTGGCGCGGCCACCGTGGGTGAGGTCTGTTCTGGTCTCCCGGCCGGCGAGAGGTGTGACGCCCGGCGGAGGGAAGGCTGCCGCCTGGGAGGAAGGGGGCGAGGGGTGCGCGGCGGATCCGGTGACGATGTCCGGGACCGTGTTCCCGCTCATGCCCGGGACGGAACCGGTCGGCGGCTGGGTGCCCGGCGCCGCCAGCGGTCGTTGTGGTTCTGGTCGCGGGTTGGAACCGGGATTGGGGTGGCGCTCGCCGGTGCGCACCACGCCGAGGCGAGGGCGGTCGGCGGGGACGGTCCAGTCCGGAATATCCGCATCACAGGGAAGGTCCGGTCGCTGTGCGTGCGTGGCCACGGTGCGGTAGCGCGCAAACGCCTCCTGAGCGCGGTTTTCGAGTTCGTCGACAAGTTCGAGCTGCTCACGGACGCGGCGTTCGCCAGCCGGTCCGGCTGCGAGTAGGTCCGACAGGCAGTGGTCGACGGCGCGACGGGCCTGCAGCCAGACGAGGAGCAGCCGGGAACGCTCCAGGTCTGATGGCGTGTCCACCGAGATGTCTCCCCGCTTCCCGCGTCCCACCAGGGCGGCCCTCGGGCCGCGGACGACGTAGATCTTCAGGTCGTGACGGCGGGCCATGGCCAGCGCATCCGCCTGGCGGAGCGACTGACCGGCGCCGCCGTTGGCCGCGACACTCCGTCGTACCCAGAGTGCCTTACCTGCACCCGTCGCGTGCGTCAGTTCGCCGAACAAGCACCGGTGCGTCGCGCTGGACCCAGATCTTTTGTTTCTTCATTGGGTTTGATCGTGCAATGTGCGGGTGTGTCGTGCGATCGGATCGCTTCCTGGTTGGTTATGGCTGTTGATCGGGGGCGAGGGCAGGCCCAGGATCGTACCCGGGCTCAGCTACATCCCGATTGTGTATTTCTGGTACTCGCCCGCCGACGTTACTGATGGTGACCATACTGCTGACGCCGGCAAGGTCATTCACGGGCACGACAATCGGTTCCTCGGCGGCGGCACGGGCTCGATTGTCCCGCCAGGTGGACTGTGCGGCGATCAGTTCCGGCCCGGCACGGCGCAGGATCTCCTCCCAGCGGCGTTGCATGGGACGGATGAGGCCACCGCCCACCCCGACAATCGTCACTCCGGCTGCGGTCGCGAGCAGGGCGTAGAGCATCGGAGTTGTCACGGAGGTGGCAAGGCCGATTTCGTCCAGGGCGGCTTTGCCAAAACAGATCATGATGACGCCCGCGGCGATGGTCGTTGCCATACCGGCGTAGGGCAGGCCGGTCAGCGTCCTGGAGACGAACGTACGGCCGCTGGAAGCGATGGTGGCTCCGAACGCGAGGATGGCGCAGGCGAGGAACGCGTGGGCGAGCACCAGCACCAGGCCGTGGACGAGGTCGCTGACCGGGTTGACGCCGAGGATGCCGACGGCCAGTTGGAGGAGTGTCAACAGCGCGACGGTGAGTACGAGCCGCATCATCGCGAGGCGCAGGTCGCGCGCGGGGCGGTGGAGCGCGCGGGGGAGCCCGCCCCGGTCGAGCAGGTTGTCAGCGCCGGCGTGGTCGAGGAGGCGGTTGACGATCCTGGTGAGCGCACGGGCGGCCAGACCACCGCAGATCATGATGAACGCGAATGCGCCGATCTTCGGCACGGTCTGGACGACGTGGGCCCATGCGTCTGGGACACCCCGATCCCATCCGGCAGCCTGCGGTGTCAATCGTCCCCACTCCCATCGTGGCGGTCTCGCGCTGGTCGGTCGTGCGGTTCGGGCACGCAGACAAGAACACCTCATGGGTAGCGATGACGTCATGTTGCCACACTGTGGCTGAAAGTAGCTTTCGTGTAGTCCATCAGTGAATGCCCGCCGTGGCCTGGAACCAGGTGATGCGGCTACTGGGTCGAGACCTTCCGGACGACCTGCCGGGCGACCCGATCCACGACAGCCTGGTCGGGCGCGTCGAAGACCCTGCCGACCACGAATGAACTCTCGACCTGGCCGGAGAGTACGAACATCAGGTCGAACGTCATCGGCACCGGTGGCCCGTCCAGAGTCATGGTCGTCTTCACCCTGGTCAGGGCGGTCACGCCGGGCGGTGGTTTGCGGGCGGAGGTCGACAGGACCGTGAACGTGCTACCGGCGGGCAGGTTGGCAGCCTCGGTGTAGCCACGCTTGAGCAACTTGCCCACGCAGGTGGGGAAGGCCGGCTCGGCTGCGACCCGGACCGCGCTCGTGATCACATCGGCCGGGTAGATCGCCGCCACCGAGCCCATGAAGATCAGGTTGTCGCTCGTGGCGAAGTATGGTCCCTTCGCCGAGTCCAGCGGCTGGACCTTCGCATCGGTCGTGGCCTGACCCATGCACGAGGCGAACCCGGTCAGTGCGTCGACGGACAGGGCGCCGCGGTTGTCCAGTGACGCGCTGGCGCCGAAGCCGGTGGTTTCCGGACCCTCGGTGAGTACGTAGTCCTCGGCGTGAAGACTTGTCCGTGCGGCGGCGAGCTGCGTCGGAGGTGGCTGCTGCCCTGCGGCACCGGCGGTCGAGGTGGGCTTCGTGCCCCCGCAGGAGGTGGCGGCGGACCCCAGCAGGACGCAGAGCAGTCCCACGCCGAGTGTTCGGATCCGAATGTGATGTGTTGGCCGGGATGTTCCCATGACGACTACCCCCTGAAAGCCGTGGTGCGTTCGGTCCCCCGACTCGGCACCAGTATGCACCGATTACGTAAAGTAACGTATGTTTCGGTACCTGTTGCGGTGATCGACAGCCGGGCCGGTGTCGCGCGCAGGGTGCGGCGGATGTGAGGATCGGACCGTGACGACCCGTTCCTGCGCCGCAGACGCCGGTGCGGCCGCGTTCGTCCCTCCAGACGCCGACCTTGTCGGGCTTGCCGCGGCCGCTGCCTCCTGCCATGGCTGTGACCTTGCGGAACTGCCCGACACCCGGACAGTCTTCGGGGAGGGGAGGGCGGAGGCACGCATGGTGCTTGTCGGGGAACAGCCCGGTGATGTCGAGGACCGACGTGGCCGCCCGTTCGTCGGACCGGCCGGCAGGTTGCTCGACAGAGCGCTCGCGGACGCCGGTCTTGACCGGGACGAGTTGTACGTGACGAACGCGGTCAAGCATTTCAGATACCGGACGGGCGGCGGTCCGCGGCGCATCCACCAGACACCGGATGCCCGCCAGGTCACCGCCTGCCGGCCGTGGCTCACGGCCGAGTTGAACCGGATCAGGCCGGTGCTCGTCGTCCTGCTCGGCGCAACCGCAGGCCAGGCGTTGCTCGGACCCACATTCCGGGTGACGAGGATGCGCGGCCGGCTGCTGGCGGGACCACCGGGTTCGGGGGCCCGGCTCGTGGGGACGCTGCATCCCAGCGCGGTGCTGCGGGCCGAGCCCGACAGGCGGGACGAGATCTACGCGGGCTTTGTCGCCGACCTGAGACTTGCCGCACGGGCCCTTGCCGAGGTGTCCGGATCCATCGGTCCCGGATCCAGTGGATCCGGGACCGAGCCGGCCGGCTGAACCTCGGAGCTGTCAGGCTGCGATCTCCACCGGTGTGCCCAGCGGCAGGAAGCCAGCAAGCCGGGTGATGACGTCGTTGCGTACCCGGATGCACCCGTGGCTGACGTCCTGACCGAGCAGGTTGGGCTGGTTCGTTCCGTGGATGCCGATCACCGGGGCTTGTCCCTCGAACGATGCGAGGGTGGTCGAGAAACCACTGAGCCCGAACGCGTACGGACCGTATGGTCCCGCCGGGTTGCGCGGCGCCAACAGTTCGGCCAGGAAGAACCGGCCGCCCGGGGTCGGTGTGTCGTCGGTGCCGACGGCGATCGGCTCGTCGACGATGACCGTCTTCTTGTCGTAGACCCGCAGCCGGTGGTCCTTACGGGCCACCACCAGGTGGTAGCCCGTGCGGGTGGCGTTCACCTGGGACGCCTTCACCCAGCCGGTGCTTCCGTTGGGCTGCACGGGCAGGAGGACCTGCCACCAGTCCGGGAGCTTCGCGACCACCAGGAAGACCCGCGGGGCGCCGGCCTCGTTGGGGTTGTGCAGCTGGCTGGACGCGGTGGTGGCGGTCGGCGACTTGTAGATGTCCACGACCGCGCCTTTGGCCGACACGATGGTGCTCGTCCCATCCGCGCTGATGGCGGTGGCGGCCGCGAGCTGACTGCGGACCGGTGCCGGGATCGTTGTCGCGGAAACAGGCTCCTTCGGCGTGCTCCCGGAGTTCTTTCCCGATCCGCCGCAGCCGGTGAAGGCAACCAGCCCGGCGAGGATGACCAGTGCAAGCTTCGCACGCCCGGCTCTTGAAGTACTGACCTTCGGACTACGGGCCGTGGCGGTAGAAGCGGTGGCGGTAGAAGCGGTCGACGCGCCGAACGCCGCCGACCCGGTTGCGGGGCGACGGCGTCCGATCAGGGCAGAAGTGATCATCCTGTGAAGTGCACGCTGTCCGTGACGATGGGCTTTGCCGCGGTTGCGACCGGCACGGTCTTCGAGACCGCGGTCGTGGTAGCCCCGGTGGAACCCGAACTGGCCGTCGGGGTCGGCGTGACGTGCGGTTCGGCGCCGGGGCACAGGGCGACACCGATAGCGGGAATCGCCAGCAGTAGCTGGCCTGTCTCGGGGTCGAACGGGGTGGCGAGCACCGCGATGGCGGAGGACCTCAGGGAGATCGTCTGGTTGGCCTTGATCTCGCCGATCTCACCGTTCAGATCAGTGTCGAACCAGCCGAATCCGAACGCCTTGGCCGAGGTGTTCCTGATTTTCCAGTTCGGGCCCTTCGGGCCGCAGGTGTAGGTGATGACCAATGGCTGGGGCTTGAGACCGGACAGGTCGTCGGGAAGGTCGGTAGGCAGCCACGGGACCAGGTCGAGCAGGTCCTTGAGCATGTCCGGCGGGATGTCCGGGATACCCGATGGAAGGCCGGTGGGAATCGGTGGCACCGGCAGCGATGACGTAGCCGTCGGTGACGGCGCGGCAGGGGGCGGTGATACGGAGGCGCTGACCGTGGGAGTCGGCGGCACCGCCGGTGTCTCGATCCCCGCCGGTGTCGCGGATCCCTTGATGGATGGCGTTGCCGAAGGCGTGCCGGCCGGTGCGACCGAGTCGTTTGTCGCCCAGGCTGCCGGCGTGCTCAGCCCGACCATTGCCGAACCGAGTACGCAGGCCAGAGCCAGCCGCGTCCTGCCCAAACGCATGTGTTCGTCCCCTCAGACGTTCTGCAGGCCGGAAGTGGCCCTATGGCCGCTGTCACAGCCGCTTGCTGGAGGGACCGTACCAATGGTGGTTCGTGAACTTTCACTTGGGGTGACATGGGGTGAAAGGGATGCACGAAAGTGTGAGCACGTTTGGTGTCCATAGGCTCTCGGGGCGCGTTACCTTGCTGGTCACGTGCCTGGTCTCGGAAGGTTGCGTAACCGCGAGTAACGCTTAAGAGGTCGGAGCTACTGGAGCGGTTCTGCTTCTTCGTTTCTCTCGGCTGCGGCGACGGCGGCGGCGGAGTCGTACCGGATGAACGACGGGACGGCCGCCGCGAGCAGGCCCACCCCGACAATGCAGGCCAACCCGCCGCTGACCACGGAGAACGTCGGCGAGACCACGGCGGCGGCTGTTCCCGCCTCCAGATCGCCGAGTCGTGGGCCACCGGCGACGACCACGATGAAGACACCCTGGAGGCGTCCGCGCATCGCGTCCGGTGTGGCCACGTTGAGCATTGAATTGCGGAACACCGCGCTTACCATGTCCGCGGCTCCGGCGGCGGCGAGCAGCAGCACGCCGACGAACAGGTTGTGGACAAGCCCGAAGCCGGCAATCGCCGTCCCCCAGGCGAGTACCGAGATGACGACCGCGAGCCCCTGTCGCCGGACCCGGCCGAACCAGCCTCCGACGACAGCTCCGGTGAGCGCTCCGGCGGCGACAGCCGAATAGAGCAGCCCGGCGGTCTGCGTGCCACCACCGAACTGGGACCCGGCAAGTTCGGGGAAGAGCGCTCTGGGCATCCCGAAGATCATCGCGATGATGTCGATGACGAACGTCATGAGCACCACCGGCTGGCCGCGCAGGAACCGCAGCCCCTCGACGACGCTTGCGACGTCGGCCCGGGTGCCGCCGCCCTGCGGGGGCATCGCAGGCAGCCGGGCGAGGGCGTAGAGCGCGGCTGCGAACGTGACGACGTCCACGCCGTAGGCAAGGGTGAAACCGGACGCGGCCACGGTGACGCCGGCGAGTAGCGGCCCGGCGGTCAGCGCGGTGTTCCAGCCGATCTGTTGAAGAGTGGTGGCGGCGGGAAGCTCCCGCAGCGGGACCAGGCTCGGCATCATCGAGCGCCGGGCCGGCTGGTCGACGGACATCAGCGCCGACTGGACGGCGACCAGCGCGAACAGCGGCCACACCGCGTGCACGTCGGCCAGCGCGAGGACGAGCAGCCCGATCGACACCGCGGCGAGCCCGGACGAGGTGACGAGGGCGAGCCGGCGACGGTCGACGGCGTCCGAGATCGCCCCGCCGAACATCCCGAAGGCGACCAGCGGGACGAGGGCGACCAGGCCGGTCAGCCCGACCGCGAACGACGACGAGGTGATGGCGTAGACCTGCAACGGTACCGCGGTCGTGGTAATCATGGAGCCGATCGCGGAGATCGTCTCTCCTGACCACATCCGCCGATAGGCGGGATAGGCCCGCAGTGGACCGATGTCGGTGAGGACGGTGCGGGCGATCCGCCGGCCCAGCCCCGAGCCCACGCCCGCCGCCGGGTCGGGGAGTCCTTCGGCCGTGTTCTCCGAGGTCATGGCGACAGACGCTCGATCACCCAGCGTTCGCGGGCGTCTGGGCCGCCCTCGTCCTTGCCGGTCCGGCGGTAGCGGAGCCGGTCGTGGAGGCGGTCCGGGCGCCCCTGCCAGAACTCGACGGTTTCCGGGACGAGCCGTATCCCACCCCAGAACGGGGGCACGGGGATCTGTTCGGGCTCGGGCCACCGGGCGTCCAGCTCGGCACGGAGCCTCTCAAGGACGTCCCGGGAACTGATCACTTCGGACTGTCGGCTCGCCCATGCCCCGAGCTGCGACCCGCGGGGCCGGGAGCGGAAGTACGCTGCCGTTTCCGCGGCCGACACCCGTTCAAGGCTGCCGGTGGCGACGACCTGTCGCTCGAGGACGTACCAGAGGAACACCAGCGAGCCGTACGGGTTCGCGGCGGCTTCCCGCCCCTTGCGGGACGTGTAGTTGGTGAACAGTGTGAAGCCGCGTTCGTCGAACCCCTTGAGCAGGACCGTCCGCGCGCTGGGCCGTCCATGGGTGTCCGCGGTCGCGAACACCATCGCGTTCGGCTCGGTGAGCCCCGATCGGGGCTCACCGGACGCCTCGAATGCCTCGGACGCCTCGGCGAACCAACGGGCGAACTGCGCCACCCAGTTCACGGCAAGATCGGACTCGGTCAGCCCGCCGGCGGTGTAGTCGCGCCGCTGGACCGCCGGGTCCGGGATGATCAACGGCCGAGCGTGGTTAGGGTAGGCCGACACCTGACCGATCCTGGCATTCGGCCGCCGGAGCTGCGTCCGCTACGTTGCGGGTGGTCCGGGGACCACGCTGTGACCCGCCCCGTTTCGGAAGGCGTGACGTGGCGGGGGCCGGTCATCGGCCGGGTAGGTTCAACGGCGCCGGGAAGGCTACGGGAGTCGTCCCGCAGGATTCTGGCACTGGTCCCGAGGACAGGGCAGGATGCAAACAGGTTCTTGCGCATGATGATGTAACTATCCACATCGGTAACGGTCGGTGTTCGGAGTTCGACGTGCCGGGACATCCCGGAACGCCTCAGCGGAACCGGCCGGCGAAGACAGGAAGCGGAGCCGGGACCTCGATGGCCGAGAAGACAAGTGACTTCAAGCCCGGTCTGGAAGGCGTGATCGCCTTCGAGACCGAGATCGCGGAGCCCGACAGGGAAGGCAGCGCGCTGCGGTACCGCGGTGTCGACATCGAGGATCTCGTGGGGAAGGTCGACTACGGCCACGTGTGGGGGCTGCTCGTCGACTCCTCCTTCGAACCTGGTCTGCCCCCGGCTGAGCCGTTCCCGTTGCCGGTCCACTCCGGTGACATCCGGGTGGACGTGCAGAGCGCACTGGCGACCCTTGCCCCCTACTGGGGTTTCGGACAGCTCATCGACATCTCCGATGCCGAGGCCCGCGACAACCTGGCCCGGGCGTCCGTGGTGGCGCTGTCCTTCGTCGCGCAGGCCGCACGCGGTCTCGGTCAGCCCGCCGTCCCGCAGAAGCAGATCGACAAGGCTCGTACGATCACCGAGCGTTTCATGATCCGGTGGCGGGGGGAGCCGGACCCCAAGCATGTCCAGGC
>NZ_CADDZT010000004.1:51972-55879 GCF_902812655.1 Candidatus Frankia meridionalis
GGCGCGGATGCCGCGGCAGCCCTGTCCTCGGCGGTCGGTGCGCTGTCCGGCCCGTTGCACGGTGGCGCGCCGTCCCGGGTGCTCGCGATGCTCGACGACGTGGAGCGCACCGGCGACCCCGTGGGCTACGTCCGCCGCGCGCTGGACCGCAAGGAGCGCCTGATGGGCTTCGGGCACCGCGTCTACCGCGCGGAGGACCCGCGTGCCCGCGTGCTGCGCCGTACCGCCCGTGATCTCGGTTCGCACCGCTACGAGGTGGCCGTGGCGCTGGAGGCCGCCGCCATCGAGGAGCTCGCGAACCGGTATCCCGACCGACCGCTGCGGACGAACGTCGAGTTCTGGTCCGCGGTGGTGCTGGACTACGCGGAGGTGCCACCTCACATGTTCACGTCGATGTTCACCTGCGCCCGTACCGCTGGTTGGAGCGCCCATATTCTTGAGCAGAAGCGCACCGGGCGTCTCATCCGTCCGTCCGCGCGTTACATCGGTCCCGCGCCCCGGCCGCTGGGGGACATCCATGCCTGACCAGATCGTCATCCCGGGCCACCTGCGTCCCGCGGACGGCCGTTTCGGCTGCGGACCGTCCAAGGTACGTCCCGACGCGGTGGCGAAGCTCGCCGCGACCGGGACGTCACTGCTGGGTACGTCGCACCGGCAGAAGCCAGTGCGCAACCTGGTCGGACGTGTCCGGGCGGGTCTCGCGGAACTCTTCTCGCTACCCGAAGGCTACGAGGTGGTGCTCGGCGTCGGTGGGTCCACGGCCTTCTGGGACGCGGCCGCCTTCAATCTGGTACGGCAGCGTTCCCAGCATCTGGTGTTCGGCGAGTTCGGTGGCAAGTTCGCCGACACGACGAAGGGCGCGCCCTTCCTGGCCGAGCCATCGGTGATCTCCTCGGAGCCGGGCAGTCACCCCGACTGGGTACCCGAGCCCGGCATCGACGTGTATGCGACGCCGCACAACGAGACGTCCACGGGCGCGGCGAAGCCGGTCCGCAGGCCCGTCGGGGCGGACGCGGATGCGCTGCACCTCGTCGACGCGACGTCCGGCGCGGGTGGCCTGCCGGTCGATGTGTCGCAGGCCGACGCCTACTATTTCGCGCCGCAGAAGAGCTTCGCCTCGGACGGCGGGCTCTGGGTGGCTCTGCTCTCGCCGTCGGCGCTCGATCGGCTGGCCGAGATCGCTGCGTCCGACCGCTGGATCCCGCCGTTCCTGGATCTCACGACCGCCCGGGACAACAGCTCCAAGGACCAGACATACAACACCCCCGCGGTGGCCACCCTGTTCCTGTTCGCCGACCAGGTCGAGTGGATGCTGGCCCGCGGTGGCCTGGAGTGGTGCGTTCGGCGCACGGCCGAGTCCTCGTCGATCCTCTACACCTGGGCGGAGAAGGCGACGTACGCGACGCCGTTCGTCACCGACCCGGCGCAGCGTTCGCAGGTGGTCGTCACCCTCGACTTCGAGGGTGTGGACGCGGCGGCGGTGGCGAGGACGCTGCGCGCGAACGGCATCGTCGACGTGGAGCCGTACCGGAAACTCGGCCGCAACCAGCTGCGGGTCGCCTGCTTCCCGGCTGTGGAGCCGTCCGACGTGCAGGCACTGACCGGCGCCATCGACTACGTCGTCGAACGGCTGTAGGTCGGGGCGGTTCCTGACCCGGGAGCGGACGTGCGGTCCTGGAGTGTTCCGCGGAACACTCCAGGACTGCTCCTTCTACCGGTGTGGGTCAGTCCGGCAGTCCCGGTGGTCATCGTGTCGGCTAGCGACGCGGACGTGTCGGAGCGGCCTGGGCGGCCAGGGCGGCGATCGAGTCGGAGTCACCGCCGAGATCGGGCGACCGGTCCTCGATCAGGGTGTACGGACGCTCGTCGTAGCCGATGTAGAGCTGGCGCGGTCGGGCGATCTTCTGCTCGGGGTCGAGCAGGCCCTCCTCCCACTGGGCGAGCCAGCCGGGCATCCGTCCGATCGCGAACAGCACCGGGAACATCTCCACGGGGAGGCCCATCGCCTGGTAGATGATTCCGGTGTAGAAGTCGACGTTCGGGTAGAGCCGGCGCTTGATGAAGTACTCGTCCTCGAGGGCGATCCGCTCCAGCTCCATGGCGAGGTCGAGCATCGGGTTCGTCCCGGTGACCTTGAAAACCTCGTCCGCCACCTGGCGGATCACCCGGGCGCGCGGGTCGTAGTTCTTGTAGACCCGGTGGCCGAAGCCCATGAGTTTCTTCTTGCCGTCCTTCACCTTTTCGATGAAGGCGGGAATGTTCTCGACCGACCCGATGTCGGTGAGCATCCGCAGTACCTGCTCGTTGGCGCCGCCGTGCAGCGGGCCGTACAGCGCGGAGATCGCCGCGGCCGCCGCGGAGAACGGGTCCGCCTGAGAGCTGCCAACCGCGCGCATCGCGTTGGCCGAGCAATTCTGCTCGTGGTCGGCGTGCAGGATGAACAGGACGTCGAGGGCGTGGGCGAGGTTCGGATCGGGCTCGTACTTGAGCTCGGTGGCCTTCCACATCATGTTCAGGAAGTTGCCGGCGTAGGACAGGTCGTTGTCCGGATACACATAGGGCAGCCCGATCGAGTGCCGGTAGGAGAACGCCGCCAAAGTTGTGATCTTTGCGATAAGGCGGACGATCTGTAGTCGCCGCAGCCCCGGATCCGTTATTTCCTTTGCGTCCGGGTAGAAGGTCGACAGCGCGCCAACGGTGGACAACAGCATCCCCATCGGATGGGCATCGTGGTGGAAGCCGTCGATGAACTTCTTGATCGATTCGTGTACGAGGGTGTGGTGGGTGATTTCGCTCTCCCACACCGCGAGTTCTGATGACGTCGGCAGTTCGCCCGCGAGCAGTAGGTAGGCGACTTCCAGGAAGCTGCTCTTCTCGGCCAGCTCCGTGATCGGGAAGCCACGATAGCGCAGGATGCCGGCATCACCATCGATGAAAGTGACGGCACTTCGGCAGCTCGCCGTGTTCGTGAAAGCCGGATCGTAGGTCATCAGACCGAAGTCGCCCTCGTCGACCTTTATCGAGCGCAGCGCGTTGGCCCGGATCGCGCCTTCCTCGATCGGGATCTCATAAGTCCGCCCAGTGCGGTTATCGGTGACGGTCAGGGTGCTGACCTGCTCGGACACGCCGGTCTCCTCTCGCTGTAGCGATCACATCGGTGTGCGCGCGCCGTGGCCGGGGCGTCCGGGTGTGGACTGCTTGGGCCGCTTCGGCGGTAGGCAACGGTTGCCCCCAAGTCTCGCGGTTCGCGCCACCACATGCCCGTGATCGGTGCGGTCCGCCCGGCGTGTCCTGCAACACCCCTTAGATTCCGTTCGGTGCGCCGTGTCGGATCTTTACCCGGGCACTGTAAGCAGGAGGTTTTGGATAGGGATGCCAGACCCGGCGCCGGATCTTCAGCGGCGCATCCCGGGCCATGGGTGGGTACACCGGATACGGATGATCGACGGGAGATTCTTCGGTGGACCATGTCGACCGCAACACCCCGTGGGACCAGATCCGGCAGCCATGAACGTTCTGGTCACCCAGGGCAAGATTATCCGTGTTGGTCTGTCCGACTTCGCCGGTCGGGATATCGCCGTCGTCGACGAGGCTGTGACAGCCCTGTCATCTGCCCGCGGATCTGCGCCGCGTCAGACCGGCTTCAATCGGGGATACCGGAAAGCGTCCAAGTGGCAACCCGTTCGTACTGGCGTTGCGGAGTCGACCCGCTACGCATCAGGGTGAACTCCGTCGCTGTCCACGGCCTGCAGGACATTGTGGCGAGGGCGTCCACCATCGGGGTCAGAGTTTCTGTCGCGTCCGGGGACGGCGACGGGGCGTGGCGGCCTCCCGCCCTGGACAACCCACGGGTCGCAAGGGTGAGGTGCCCACGCCAGGGGCGGGTGTCGTCGATGCGGTCCGCCCC
>NZ_CADDZT010000004.1:56480-88012 GCF_902812655.1 Candidatus Frankia meridionalis
GACCTCCGCCAGTCTCCGGATCAGCTCGGGTCCTACCGTGTCCGCAACCTCGCCGAGGAAGGCAAGCGTGATGTGCCAGCTCTCCGGTGGAGTCCAACGCAGGGCCGCCGCCGGCCGTGGATGCTCGGCTCGCAGCCGCTCGACGGCGCCACGCAGCGGCTCGACCACCTCCACCGGTGGTATGAGCGCCACGAACAGCCGAACCATACCGGGCAGGATCGCGTACGCCCTCGGTGATCGTCAATCGCCGAGGGTAGCGGCGAGTTTGAGACCGAGTCAGTCCGGGATAACGCTCCGGGCAGCCGCGGTGGCGGGCACTATCGGTGTGTGACAACGGTTCCCGAGTTGGTGGCCCCACGAGACCCGGCAGGCGCGCGTGTATGGCGGGAGCGCCGCCGTGACTCCCGGCTGCTCCAGCCCGACCTGCCCGGCGCGATGGCTCTGGTCACTGACGGCAGCGACCGTACGACCGCGCCGGTCCTGCGTGATGCCGGTGTGGACGTGGTCGGCCTGCTCGCGCCCGAACCACTTGAATCGCTCGCCTGGGCCGCGGAAGCAGGAGCGCCCCGCGCCTATGCGGATCTGGTCGCGATGCTGTCGGACGAGATCGAGGCCGTGTGCATCGAGATGGCGCCGCCGGGGTCCGACGTGATCGCGCGCAGGTCTGTCGAATCGGGCCTGCACGTGCTGCTATCCCGCCCGATGACCGCTGACCCGGACGGCCTACGGGTCGTCGCGGACCTCGCCGAGGAATCCGACCTCGCACATGTTGTCGCGATGAACGGGCGCGCCTGGCCGGCAGCCTGGCATGTACAGGCATCGATCGCGTCGCTCGGTCGTCTCGATCAGGTGACCATGCTCGCCGCCCCGGCTGGGGCGTCCGGTCGAGCTGAGATTTTCGATCTCGTCGGCCGCTGGTGCGGGGAGGTACTCGCCGTCTGCGCCCATCCCGATGCCATGCCCGCCGCCAGGCTGACCGTCGACGCACCCGTGACACTTGCGCTGCTGTCGTCCAGCGGCGCCACGGTTCTGGTCAACGAACGTCCGGACGGCCGGCTCGACACCGCCACGATCACGATTTGTGGAACCGAGGGACGGATCGTCGTGCAGGGCCGCCGAGTTCTGCGCCAGGATGCCAACGGCACCCGGGACCTGCTGATGCGGGATGTCCCGGGCACGCGTCCCGGTCTGGTCGAGGCCACCTATGACGTCGTCCGGGTCACGGAGCTCAACGATGCCGCCCTGGTACGCGGCGCCACCTTCTACGATCTTCTCACCGCGACGAGGCTGCTCACTGCCGCGGACGCATCCCGTGAACGCGGTGGCTGGGTGGAACTTTGACCCGTCCTGGCAACTATCGGATGTTTAGTAGTTACGTATCGTAGTTACCGGGTATCTCAGGAGCCGGCAAGGACGTCGAGGATGGGGGCGGCTCGCTCCAGCGCCGCCATCTCGTCCGGGCTGAGCGACGCCAGGCGTTCGGCGAGCCATTCGTCGCGGCGGCGACGGTCGGCCTCCAGCAGATCGAGGCCCGCCTCGGTGATCCCGGCGATGACCTGTCGCCCGTCGGTGGGATGCGCGGTCCGGGCAACCAGTCCGGCTTCGGCGAGGTGTGCGACGACCCGGGTCATGGACGGCGGCTGTACCCGCTCGTGCGCCGCGAGTTCGCCAAGAGTCATCGACCCATGGCGTTTCAGTGTGGCGAGGGCGGCGATCTGTGTGGGCGTCAGCGTGTTCGACCGCTCCTGGCGCAATCGTCTGGACAGGCGCATGACGGACAGGCGGAGGACCGATGCGAGCTGGGCCTCGGTCGTGCTGTCCATCGGGCCAACGTACCTTCTTAGCTCGGCTAAATTCCACAGTCACAAGCGTCTTGTGCGTGGCCTTGTCCGTCCCGGGTGTCTGGCGCCACGGCGTCCTCATCCGCTGTGGCGCCGGTTGGCGGTGGCGTGACCGCCGGGTTCGTGACCGCCTGGTTTACCGCCGCGTTTTCTCGGAGCATCAGGTAGGTCACGGATAGCGGGCTACCGATGTCGGGCGGTAGCGGTAGCCGACACGGCGAATGGTCTCGATGCGGTCCCGGTGTTCGGGGCCGAGCTTGCGCCGCAGCCGCGTGATGTGAACATCCACCGTCCGCCCGGCGGCCCGGGAGTCCTCGCCGATGTCGTAGCCCCACACCGCGCGAAGGAGCGCCGAGCGGGAATGCACCAGTGCCGGGTGGTGTACGAGGAAGTCCAGCAGCTTGAACTCCAGGTAGGTCAGGTCGAGTGCCTGTCCGTCGACCGAGGCGCTCCACGTGGGACGGTCGACCCATACGCCGCGCTCGGGGTATTCCGGCGGGGCAACCGTGGTGGGGCCGGATGACAACTGCCACGACCCGCCGCGCGCGAGCCGCACCACGTCGTGGCCTGACTGCTCGATCGCGGGGTTCGCGAGTGCCGACCGGGTGGCGAACAGACCGTCCGGACGGCGTCTCGGTTCCTTGGGGTTTCCGGCAGTACGAGAAGAACCGTGATCGAGCAGCCTTTGACCACCGGGTGCCGCGGCGAGCCGGGCCTGTTCGAGATGGGAAGGTTGTCGAGGTGAACGAGGTTGCGGCGCTGTCATGCGAATGGCTCCTTCTCGACTCCTTGGGCCTCCGGCGGCAGGGGAAAGGCCATGATCAAACCGCCTTTGGTCGGGTGCTCCAGGTCCTGAATCCGACGAGCGGCGCGGGCGACACCAAGAATTCCGGTGGTGGCGCCTTCACGCCCGTTGATCTTGCCTCTACCGTGCGGCGGGACCCGGACAGCGCTGGTCGAAGTCGTGCTCGCGGCGAGGAGGCCAGAACGCGTCCACTACCGGCATCAACGTCGGACGGGGTCGGACGGGCTGGTGAATCCGGACGGGCCGGTCAGTTCGCGCTCGCGCCATTGGCAGCCAGTGCCGCGGGGACGGGCTCGACCGCGGTGCGGTTCGCGGTCTCGCCCCGATCGCGCCGGGCGATCTCCTCATGGACCAGGGGGATCAGGTGGCGGCCGTAGTCGATGGCGTCGTCGTACGGGTCATAGCCCCGGATCAGCAGCGTTGTCACGCCGATGTCGACGTAGTCGAGCAGTGCCTGGGCAACTGTTTCGGGGGTGCCGACCAGCGCGGTCGAGTTGCCGGCGGCGCCGGTCGCGGCCGCAAGCGGCGTCCACAGTGCCCGGTCGTGCAGCTCGCCGGCGGCAGCCGCGGCCAGCAGCCGCTGCGACCCGACGTTTCGCGGTCCGGTCTCGGGGTTCCGGCGGCTGCGGAACTCCCGGAAGATGCTGTTCGGGGCGTCCAGTTTCTCCTGCGTGGTCTTGAGGATGCGGTGGGCACGTTCCCAGGCCAGATCTTCGGTTGGGCCGAGGATCGGCCGGAACGACACGCTGATCCCCGGCTTCGGGCGACCGGCGTCGACCGCGGCATGGTTCACCGCGGAGATCTGCTCGGCCGTCTGCGCCAGCGGCTCACCCCACAGCGCGAACACGTTCGCCTGCTTGCCACCGACCCGGTAGGCCGCCTGCGACGACCCGCCGAAGTAGAGGGGGATGTGCGGCTGCTGTACCGGGCGCACGGTGGCCAGGTGGTCCTCCAGCTTGTAGTACCGACCCTCATGGCTGAACGGCTCGGTCGACGTCCAGGTCTTCCTGACGATGTCGAGGTACTCGTCGGTGCGGTCGTAGCGTTCGTCCTTCGTCAGGTAGTCACCGTCACGCCGCTGCTCGGCGTCGTTGCCGCCGGTGATGATGTGGACGGCGATCCGTCCCGCGGCGAAGTGGTCGAGGGTGGCGAAGTAGCGGGCCGCCACCGTCGGGAAGACCACGCCCGGCCGGTGCGCGATCAGATAACCCAGCCGCTCGGTGTGGGCGGCCGCGTAGGCCGCGACCTGGATGTTGTCAGGTGAGCCGGCGCTATAGCCGATCAGCACTTTGTCGAAGCCGGCGTCCTCGTGAACGCGCGCGGACCGGCGCACATAGTCGCGGTCGATGACCGGGCCGGACGGCTGATGCGTCTCGGAGCCTTCTCGGGTGGAGATCAGGCCGATGAACTCGACGGGCATGGTGGTACTCCTTGGCTGCGGGGGGAAATCGGCACGATGCGGAGCGGTGCGTGCGGAGCGGTGCCCACGGGCACTGGGGCGGCGCGGGCGTCAGGAACAGGCGTCGACGTCCGAGGCGTCGGTCAGGACCGGCCCGGCCCACTCCAGGCCTTCGAGGTTGACCACGATCGCCTCCTGGGTGCTCCGGGCGATCACGACGATGGCCTCGATGCCGGGGTCGGGGTTCTCCTCGCGGTGCGGGATCCACGGCGGCACGAAGATGAAATCGCCGGGTGAGGTCCGCACCCGGACCTCACGCCCGGCGCCCGGCCCCTCATCCGCGTCGACGTCCTGGTCCAGGAAGACGAACTGCGGGTGGCCACTCACCACGTAGATCGCGGTCTCGGACCTGCCGTGGTGATGGTTGCCCGACGCGGTCGCCGGGGCGACGTGCACCTGGCCCATCCACAGCTTGGACGAGCCGACGGTCTTGCCGCTGACTGCCGAGAACCGGCGCATTCCGCCGGTCTGCGCGGTGTCCGGGTTCAGGTTGGCCTGGGTGATCTGGTGCAACCGGCGGTGGAAGGGGTCCACATCGTCGAACTGGGGTACCTGGTGAGAGCTCATGAATGGATCGTCCGTTTGGGCAACGACTCCTGCGCGTCCTGGGGTGGAATCCGGCCGGCCGCCGGTGTCGCCTGGTGCGGGTCGTCCCCGACTCCGTCCCCGTCCCCGACCCCGAGCCAGGTCAGGAGTTCGGCGCGCAGCGCGACGAACTGCGGGTCGCTGACGTTTCGGGGTCTGGGCAGGGTGACGTCCACACTGTGGGCGATCACCCCGTCCTTCATGATCAATACGCGGTCGGCCAGCAGCAGTGATTCCTCGACGTCGTGTGTGACCAGCAGGATCGCCGGGTTGTGCCGCTGCCACAACTGCTCGACCAGGCTCTGCGCCTTGATCCGGGTGAGGGCGTCGAGCGCGCCGAACGGCTCATCCAGCAACATCAGTTCCGGGTCGCGCACCAGTGCCCGGGCGAGCGACGCCCGCTGCGCCTCACCACCGGACAGGGTTTTGGGCCAGGCATTGGCCCGGTGGGCCAGGCCCACCTCTTCCAGCGCGGCGACCGCGTGGGTCTTGTCCGGCCGGCCGGGCAGGCCGAGGACGACATTGCGCCAGACGCGCTTCCAGGGCAGCAACCGCGGTGCCTGGAAGGCCACGGCCCGCCGGGACGCGACCCGGACGTCTCCGCTGAACTCGGTGTCGAGATCGGCGAGGATGCGCAGCAGCGTGCTCTTTCCGCAGCCACTCGCGCCGAGCAGCGCGACGAACTGGCCGGTCGGCACGTCAAGGTCGAGATTTTCGATGACGGTGTGGTCGCCGAAGGCGCGCCGCAGATTGCGGACCCCGACGGCGAGCGGGGTGCCGTCCTGGCCGTCGAGGGTGGTCACGCTCCGCTGAAGGCTGGTCGCCACGACAGCAGCACCCTTTCGAGAAGTCGGACGAAGGCGTCGACGGTGAGTCCGAGGAAGGCGTAGACCACCAGGCAGACCACGATGATGTCGGTCCGCTGGAACTCCTGGGCGTCGTTCAGAAGCTGGCCGATACCCCGGTTTGCGTTGACCTGTTCGGCGAAGATGAGTGCCAGCCAAGCGATGCCGAGTGCGTAGCGGAATCCGACCAGCACGTTCGGCAGTGCGCCCGGCAGGATGACGTGTCGGATCAACCCCAGGCGGCTCAGCCCGACCGTACGGGCGGCTTCGACGAGACTGGAATCGACGTTGCGGATACCGGCATAGGTGTTGAGGTAGAGCGGGAAGGCGACACCGAAGGCAACCAGCCCGATCTTCGGGGTTTCGCCGATACCGAACCAGATGATGAACAGTGGGATGAGGCCCACGAACGGTACTGTCCGGATCATCTGTACCGATGCGTCGATGAGATCCTCACCAAGCCGGAACAACCCCGCGACCAGCGCCAGGAATATACCGATGGACCCGCCGAGCAGCAGACCGGTGCCAGCGCGGCGCAACGACACCGCGATCGCCTTGGGTAGATCGCCACTGCTGACGAGGTCACCGAAGGTTGTGACAACGGTCCACGGCGACGCGAGTAGCTCGGTGGACGTGCTCCCGCTCCAGCTCGCGATCTGCCACAGGAGCAGCAGGAGCAGCGGACCAACGGGCCGGCGGATCCATCGGGGTACGCCGCGTCGCCTGGAGGTCGAGGGGATGACCGTCACCAACGTCGGGGTGTGCCGGGCAGGTATTGCCTCCGCCGAGGCGTACGGCTCGGCGCTCACCACCGGGTCGGGCGCGTGTACTGTCGCGCTCTCCTCGACAGAAAGTATCTGGGTTGTCACAGCTTCTCCGCGGTAATCGTCACTAGCGGTGGACATCCGGTCGGATGACGGCATGTGCCGTGGGCGATCTGCTGGGACCCGAGCTCTGTCGGGGCCGACCCGAACGAGGCCAGATCACGCTGCGTGATTGGGAGGAGCCGTAAGGACTGGTGCGGCGCTCCGCGTCACATGTCGGTCAGTAGGCCGGACATGCGGCGGACTTCACCCGAAGAAGGTCGATGTGACCCCGGGTAACCAGATGCGCCGACTTCAACACGAGATCAACGGAATCACACTGCTACTACCTGCGTCAATGGAACATGTAATGTGACCTGGATTACTTTTCCACTACTTGACTGAACAAGGTGTTCATACGCAGAGTGCTGTTTTATGCCTGCAGAGACGATCCTGACGCGGCGCCGCTGCGTGGATTACGCCCGGGCCTGGAGCAGCCGCTGTCGATGATGGCCCTCGGGCGCCTCGCTCCGAATCCCATCGACGTCCCACTGGTTGCCTTTCGATCGCTTAACCCTCTGTAACTGGAACTCTCGGTAGCCAGGAGCGGCGGATGCGGTCCTTCCACTGATCACTGATTCTCCGTCTGTCATAGCCCGTACCGGATCCGGACGGGAGACACCCGTGCCTCGGAGTTGCCTGATGCCACGCCTGTTCGCTCGTTCTAGACCTCGACTGCTCGTGGGTGCTGCCGCACTCGCGACGGTGTTCGTCATCGCAGCCTGCGGCGGGGGGTCCGGCTCGTCGAGCCCGAAGGCGGCCGCGACAAGCGCCAAGATCGATCTTTCCGGTGTGACTCTTCGCGTCGCCGACCAGGTCGGTCAGACCAAGGCGATTCTTGAGGCGGCCGGCGCCCTCAAGGACGCTCCATACAAGATCGAATGGTCGAACTTCGCCGCTGCCGCCCCGCTGCTACAGGCGCTGCGCGCGAATGCCGCCGACATCGGCCCCGCGGGTGACGCGCCCACTCTCAACGCGATCGGCGCCGGTGCGCCACTGAAGATCGTCGGCGTGACCCGCACCTCCGCCAAGGCTGTCGCGGTGCTTGTTCCCAAGGACTCACCGATCCACACTGTCGCAGATCTCAAGGGCAAGACCGTCTCGCCGACGACGAAGGGCAGCGTCGGGCACTACCTGCTGCTCGGCGCGCTCAAGGAGGCGGGGCTGACCCCCGGCGACGCCACGATCTCGTTCCTGGACCCGTCGGCCGCGTCGGCCGCGTTCGACTCCAAGCAGATCGACGCATGGGCGACCTGGGACCCCTACATCGCGCTCGCGGAGCAGAAAGGCGCGCGCATCATCCGGGACGGGGTTGGGATCAGTTCCGGGCTCGGGTTCACCGTCGCGTCAGCGCAGGCGGCCGGGGATGCGACCAAGCGGGCGGCCATCGCCGACTTCCTGGCCCGTCAGACCAAGGCTTTCGACTGGTCGAACACCAACAGAGCGGACTTCGCCAAGTTGTTCGCCTCGCTGACGAAGCTGCCGGAACCGGTGGCCACGGCGGTGGCCAACCGCCGGACGGTGGAATCTCCCCCGATCGACGACACGATTATCAAAACCCTGCAGGCAACCGCGGACGTGTACACCGAGGCCGGTGTGATCGACCACAAGCTGGATGTCGCGCCGTTCTTCGTCCGCTCGCTCAGTGGTTGACGACCTGACCACATCGTCACCGGCGCGGACCGCCACCGCCTGGTCCGGCTGAGCCGACCCGGACCCCGCCAGACCGGCGGACCCGACCAGGGCAGGCCCTGATTCCCGGAATCATGGGCCTGCCCTGGCGGGTACCGCCACGAAGCGATTCCGATCGGACCGACCGACTCCGCCCCTGTCGGCGATGCTCGTCAACTTCACGCCCACCTGCGCGGCCAAAGGGGCACAATCATGATTTTTTGTGTCTCCGGGAGCCTCGCGGAGCCCAGAGGAGGTTGGTCATGTCGCGGTCCGTCCCGCGTATCGTCGTTCTGACCGGAAACCCTCGCCCAGCTTCCCGGACGCGCACGGTCGCCCGTGCCGTCGCCGAGAGAATCTCGAAAGCCATCGTCGCAGACCTGGCGGTCGATGCGGCCCAGACCACGGGTCCCCTTGACATCGACCTCGCCCTGCTAGCCCGGGATCTGTTCGCAGACACCAGCCATCTTGTCGCCACCGCGCTGGAATCCGTGCGGGACGCTGATGTGCTCATCGTGGCCACGCCTGTCTACAAGGGCAGTTACACCGGCCTGCTCAAGGCGTTCCTCGATCTGCTGCCGTCGGGCGGCCTGGCCGGCGTGGTCGCCGTACCAGTGATCGTTTCGGGTGCGCCGAATCACCAGGCCGTCGCCGAGGTGCATCTGCGCCCGCTTCTGGCGGAACTGGGCGCAACCGTTCCCACCCCGGCATTCTCGATCCTCGAAGCCCAGCTGCCGGACCTCGACGCCCAGGTCGAGGGCTGGACCGCGGCGAACGGTGGCCTGATCCGGGCATCCGCCGCGGTCCTGACGACCGGGGGGTCGGCCACCGAGGCGGAGTTCGCACGATGAGTCATTCCGTCCAGCCGCGCGCCGGCACCGAGCACGGATCCGACGACCACCGTGCCGCGAACGGCCGGGTTGTCCGACTCGTGAGTGGATCTCGCGCGAGTGACGTCGATTCCGCCGGTATTGATCATGAAATGGCCGGCGATGACACGACCGGTCATGGCCGCACCGGCCGGGGCGTTGACCCGGCCAGCTACCGCCAGGTCTTCCGCCGGCACGCGGCCGGGGTCACGGTCGTGACTCTGGACGGCCCGTCCGGGCCGATCGGCTTCACCGCCACGTCTGTTGCCTCGCTCTCGCTCGACCCGCCCCTGATCTCACTGTCGGTGGCATCGAGCTCCTCAAGCTGGCCGGCGCTGCTCGTCGCGGACACGGTCGTCGTGCACCTGCTCTGCGACGGTCAGGACGACACGGCCCGCCGTTTCGCGTCGAAGGGGATCGACCGGTTCGCACCACCCACCCGCTGGACGCGGCTGCCAACCGGTGAGCCGCTGCTGGCCGAGACGGCGGCCTGGGTCCGGGCACGCCTTGAGCACCGGATCGCCACCGGCGACCACCGGCTCCTGGTGGCCCGGGTCCTGCAGGCGTACTCCGGGGATGACGCGGCACCGTTGATCTACCACGACGGCCGCTACGGGACCATTACCGTGAGCGGCTCGCAATGAGCGGCTACGCGGAATCGTCGACCCGGTCCTGGGCTGTCGACCTTTTTTCGGGCGAACTATCCGCCCAACCGTTAAATAGTGGGGGCTAAAGAAAATGAATATTGGAAATACCGGACGAATGCCGTCCGGGCGGCTCGGTTCCCGGTTCCGTGCGGCCTGCACACTGGCCGCGGTGTTCGCCATGACAGCCGTCCTGGCTGCCTGCGGAGGGAGTTCGGGTAAGCCCGCCACCGCCGCCGCGAATGCAACGGGAACGCCGGACCTCAGTGGTGTCACGCTACGGATAGGGGAGACCGGATATCAGCGGCAGCGGCTCTACCTGGAATCCGCCGGCCTGGCGAACACGCCGTACAAAGTCCAATATGTGACGTTTGACAGTGGCAGTCTCCAGCTTCAGGCGATGGCTGCCGGAAACCTGGATGTGGCGCAATCGAGCGAGATCCCGCCCATCTTCGCCAGCCAGTCGGCGGGCGGCGGCAATTTCAAGGTCATCGCGGTGGAGCAGGCGACGACGCTGCTTCAGGAAGTCGTCATTCCCAAGGGTTCCCCTCTCAAGAGCATCGCAGACCTGAAGGGGAAGAAGGTCGGGTACGTCGCCAGCACGACGGCCCATTACTTCCTCTACAAGCTGCTGGAGCAGGCGGGCCTCGGCTGGAACGACATCCAGCCGGTGAAACTCACCGTCCCCGACGGTGTGACGGCACTGTTGTCGGGCAGCGTCGACGCTCTCGCTACTTATGGCAATGCCGTCATCACCACCAAGCAGCGCGGCGCGACAACGCTGGGCAGCGGTGAGAAGATCCTGTCGGGTAACTTCGCCTACGAGGCCACCCCGAAGGCGATCGCGGACCCGGCGACGCACGCGGCCATCGCCGACTTCCTCTCGCGTCAGCAGAAGGCATACGCATGGGCGCGGGCGCATCCCGACGACTGGGCGAAAATCATTGCCGACCAGACGAAACAGCCCGTGGCGCAGGCGCTGGACACCTTCAACACCGGTGAGGCGCAGCGTCCCACGAAGCTGATCCCCACCTCGCCGGCGGCTATCAGTTCCGCACAGGATGTCGCGGACGTTTTCGTCAAGGCGGAACTACTGAAGTCCAAGGTGAATGTGGCCGACTACTTCAGTACGGCGTTCAACACCGAGATCGAGAAATTCGGTACCTGACGCTCCATCGTTTACAGTTTCTGAATATGGTTGTTCAAATCAAATTGCAGGATTCCTGGTCTGCCGGACGGGTGTAACGGTAACTGCTGTGATGCCCGCCCGGCGAACCATGTTCTTCCACCGGAGGGTCACCCATGTCGAGCGCGCCGGCATCTGTTGGGCCGCCCCGCCAGGAGCTGCTGGCCGATCTGGCCGCGGAGTTCGCCACGACCGCGGCCGAACACGACCGGACAGGGACCTTTCCGGCCGCGAACCTTGTGCGGCTGCATGAGGCGGGGCTGGTCGGGCTCACCGTTCCGGTCGCCTACGGCGGCGGGGACGCGGATCTTTCGACCGTGGTCGACGTGCTCGCCGCGATCGCCCGGGGCGACCCGGCGACCGCGCTCGTTCTCGCGATGACCTATCTGGCCCACGCGCGTCCGAGCCGCGGCGCGGGATGGCCCGAGCCGGCATACGCGCGGATCGCGCGTTCCACCGTCGACGAGGGTGCGATGGTGAACCACCTGCGGGTGGAGCCGGATCTCGGTACCCCCGCACGTGGCGGGCTGCCGGCGACGACGGCCCGCTGGACGGGGGACGGCTGGGAACTCACCGGTCACAAGATCTACTCGACCGGTGCGCCGGTGCTGCGCTGGATGCTGGTGTGGGGGGCGACCGACCCGGCGTCGGACCCGGGTGCCGACAGGAGCGGGAACCCCGCCGCCCCGGACGGGCCGGTGTCCGCCGAGCCGCGGGTCGGCACCTTCCTGGTGCCGGCGGACGCCCCGGGTATCGAGATCGTCCGCACCTGGGACCACCTCGGGATGCGGGCGACCGAAAGCCATGACGTGGTCTTCGACCGGGTCTACCTGGACGCCGACGCGGCGGTCGGGCTCACTCCCGTGTCAGGGCTGCAGGATCTGGCCGCGGCGGGATCGATGATCGCCGCGTGGGGTGGTCTCGCCATCTCAGCGATCTATCTGGGGGTCGCCGAGGCCGCCCGCGACTGGCTGATCGGTTTTCTGCACGAGCGGGTGCCGTCCAACCTCGGCAAGCCGTTGGCGAGCCTGCCGCGTTTCCAGACCGCGGTAGGGGAGATCGACGTGACGCTGACGACAGCTCGGATGCTGGTCGAGACAACTGCCCGTGACGTCGATACCGGAGATGTGGCCGCGGCCGCCCGTGGCAACGCGGTGAAGTCGACGGTCACGAACGCCGCGATCAACGCGGTTGGTGCGGCGGTCGCGCTGATCGGGAACCCCGGACTGACCCGCACGAACCCGTTGGAGCGCCATTATCGGAATGTGCTGTGCGCGCGTGTGCACACCCCGCAGGACGACGCCGTCCATGCAGCGGCCGGCCGAGCCCTGCTGGTCCGTTAGTTCCTGCTGGTCCGCTGGTTATCGCCTCCTCAGGGGGAAAGGACCGAACGATGAGTATCAGTACCGCCAACATCAGTACCGGCAACATCAGTACGGAGAAGAGCGTCACCGCCGGGGAGGGCGGCCCACAGCCGGATTCGTGGGACTCGTCGAAGAACATCGTCGCGCCGTCGGTGGGCGGGGCCTGGCCGCGGCCCGAACCGTTGCGGACGACTGCCGAGGAGCGGCTGTACCGCAAGCAGCACCTGGCCGGCGCGTACCGCATCTTCGGCCAGCTGGGTCTGGGTGAGGGGCTTCCCGGTCACATCACCGCGCGTGACCCGGAGCTGCCCGGACACTTCTGGGTGAACCGCTTCGGCATCGACTTCCGGCGGATCACCGTATCCAACCTGCTGCTCGTCAACGATGCCGGAGAGATCGTCGAGGGGACCGGGCCGCTGAACACGGCCGCGTTCGCCATCCACTCCCAGATTCACGCGGCCCGTCCGGACGTCGTCGCCGCCGCGCACACGCACGCCCTGTACGGCAAGGCGCTGTCGGCGATCGGCGAGCCGCTGTACCCGATCAGCCAGGACGCGTGCGCCTTCTTCGAGGATCACGTGATCTTCGAGGACTACAACGGCGTGGTACTCGGCACGGACGAGGGGCGCCGCATCGCCGAAGCACTCGGTGAGCGCAAGCTCGCGATCCTCGCCAACCACGGGTTGCTGTCGGTCGGTACTTCGGTGGAGTCGGCCGCCTACTGGTTCATCGCCGCGGAACGCGCGGCCAAGGCCCAGCTCATCGCCTCCGCCGCCGGGAAGCTACGGGTTCTCGACGACGAGACGGCCCGTCTCACCGCCGGCCAGGTCTCCAGCGAGCTGGGCGCCCGCTGGTCCTTCGAGGCGCTCTATCAGATCATCGTCGAGGAGCAGCCCGACCTGCTCGACTGACGCCTTTTTCGCCTTGCTTTCCCCGTTTTGTGCGCAGGCCGTCCTGGTCAGTCTGTCGGATGGTGGAGTTCGGTGCGCAGCTCGTGCGCGCCGTCGGGACGGGTCGCCTCGTAGAACAGCCGCCATCCACTGTCGGCGAGTTCGACGACGCTCAGGTAGCGCAGGCCACCCGGCGGGAAGGGGGACATCGCGGCGGGGGCGTCGCCAACCGGGTGGAACCGGTCGTCCAGGAAGTGGCAGGACGCCCACAGATGCCAGCGGTCGTCCGCCCAGGCCAGCACCGGGTCCTTGACCGCGGTGTGGGTGTCGCAGGGCGCGACGGTGCGACGTGACGCCGGTTCGAAGCCGGTCGGCGACCAACGGTGTGGCGAGGTGCCGACGCGCGCGCCCAACCCACCGGCCCGGCTCGGCCGTTCCCCAGGCATTCTCCCGGACGTTCCGACGGCATTCTGTGGCAAGGTCGACACACCCGGCAGTGCCCAGGGGTCGTTGGAAGGGGCGGCGGATGCCGTTGGACGGGGCGGGGCGGTACCAGGCGCGGATCGAAAGGTATACGACGCTGGATGCCGACAAGGCATCCGAACTTGCCAGAGACATGGTTGATCTCGACAGCCGCCGGTTCCGTCCGGGTAGCCAACGCGATATTGTTCTCGGGCTGGTCAGCGTCGCCTTGCTCGTGGGCGTGGCGTTGTTGAGTGCGGACCCGGCATTGCCGTTCGCGGCGCGCCCCCGGATGCTCGCGGTCGTCCAGGCTGGGATCGTCGTTGCCTATCTGCTGCTTTCGATGACCGGGCGCTGGCCGGCGCGTGGCATGTACGAATCCCGCGTGGCGATCCAGATCTTCGAGATCCTCGAGAAGCTGAAGATGCCGGACCCACGGCCCGCCAACGACGCCGAGCGGGGACGCCTACCAGTCGAACGGTTCCGGAACGACACGGACTTCCGCTGGGAGATCGCGGTGGACCTGGAGCGTGCGGCAGTGGTCGTGGAGCGCATCCCTCTCGCATCACGCAGACTTGCCCCGGTCATACGCGCGGAGGTTTTCCGGTTGAGCCGGGCGAAGGCCGACGGCCTGCGGGAACTTCAGCGCTGGACGGTCAGACCGTTGGATTCCACCTTCACGGACCTGGCAGCCCAGTTGAACCTGGCCTTGGAGCTGCTTGTCGACGGACGATGGTACGAATTACCGGAGGCCGAGATCGCATTGGTGACGGCGCGATCGCGGCTACGATGGTTGGCGATCATCGCGATGGCGATGGTGGCCGTGGCGGGAGTGGTTGTCCTGACGGCGTTCTCCACGACGATCGGCCCGGCGGCTCCCGTGCTGAGTACCCTTGCCGGTGTCATCGGCGTCGGGGTGCTGCACAAGGCGGGCCTCTCTCCGGCAATGCTCGGGCAGTACGTGGGCGTGAGTACCTCGTTTCCGGGGGAAAGCCCGCGACCTGAGCGGCCGTGACGTTTGTCGGTCCGCAGTCACCAGTTGGTCTGTAGTGATACTGCCGACTCGGGGTTGCGAACGAGTGGGAGTATTCCGCCGTTTTCGCCTGCCCGGTGGTCGGGAAAACGTCACCGGCGCATCGGCCGCCTGGGCGACACGTGATAATCCCCGAGGATGCGCGGGCCGTAGGGGTGCGGGTGCCCTGGCCGGGAACGCGGGCGGCGGAGTAGGGAGCGCAGAGGAATGGCAGCGGACGTGGACAGCCTGCCGGCGGGGACGGACGCGCCGGGCGGTGGTGGGAACGGCCGGAGCCTTCTGGCGTCCTTTGTCGATGATCATCGATCGTGGGCCACGATCATAATAGCGATCTCGATTGTTGGTTGTATCGCTCTGGGATGGCTGGTCAGGAGTCCGGTCTCCGCGCCGGGATGCGTGCGGGTAAAGCCGGTCACGAAGTTGCTGCCGGCCGAGACCTGGGTCGGGCAGGTCGGGACCCAGTGCATCGGATTCAGCGATGGCGGGTACCGGTTCGGCACCGCCGACGCAGGCCTGAACAGCCTCTTCGATGACATCGCCACACAGAATGCGGCGGTCGTCGCGTCGGGGCTTCCCGTGTTCACGGTCATTGTCGCCACGCCGCTGACCGGTATCGGTTCCACCGGTCTGGATATTGCGCCGCAGACCCTGGGACAGGGCGGGGTGAACGAACTGCGCGGCGCGACGCTCGCGCAGGAGGCGTGGAACGCCGCGGCGACGAACGGTAAGACAGAGGTCAAAGTACGGACGGGTATCCGGCTGTTGGTCGCGAACGTCGGTTGGCAGTCGAACGAGGCATACACGGTCGCCCGGCACGTCGATCTCGCGGCTCAGCAGGATCATCGACTGGTGGGGGTGCTCGGTTTCTTCCAGAGCGTGGCTCCGGCGGAGCGCGCGGTGGACTTCCTGAACCAGAATACCCGGATCCCGATCGTCTCCTCGACCGCCTCCGACGACGCCTTGACCGCGCCGGACGGGTCGGGGGGGCGCACCTACCCCTGGTATTTCCGGATCGGACCGACGAACCGGGCGGAGGCGCAGGCGATTGTCGACGCCCTGAAAAACAAAAGAATCCCGGAGGTTTCCGGCGATGTACCGCTGCGTCCGTTGATCGTGAAATCCGCACCCGCGAAAGATCGGCAGGACAAATATAGTGACAACCTGGCCCAGGATATAAAGGAATCGCTGCAGGGTCTGCCGGATGTTGTGAAGCCACCGGTCATCGTCCCTTTTCCCGGGTCCGGAGACGCTACTACGAGACCGACGGACTCCAGCGGCACCACCGAAAGGGAACTCCTGGTGCAGGCCCTGGACGACCAGTGCAAAGATCCGCGAGAACTCCCAAACCTTCTTTTCTACACGGGTCGAACCACCAGTGTCAACATTCTGCTTCGAGCACTCGACGGATCGAGTTGCGGAAGGGGGAATCCCGCAATGCCGATCATCGCCGGGGACGATGCGGTGGAGCTTGAGACCGAAACCGAGGAGATCGACTCGAGCGGCACCGGTGATCATCCGTTCTACTTCGCCGATTTCGGCCCCTTCCGACCCGACGAGATTCCGGCGGTATATCCAGCGGAGTATGCGAAGACGCCGATCCCGGATATGTGGAAACAACAGCTTGACCGAATTCGGCATTCACTGATCTCCGGCCATGTCATGCTGGCGTTCGACGCCTCACTGCTTCTCATCTACAAATTCAACGACGCCCTCATCAACCCGTTATCGGTAGGCCTGTCCGCCGACCAGGGAGCCCAGACGCTGAGAGCGGAACTCAAGGATGCCCTGGGAAGCGTTTGCGGACCCGGCGCCGTCCCCGGGGCCAGCGGTTACCTCGATTTCGACCGGTACGGTGACGCGAAGAACAGGCCGGTCGTCATCCGCAAGCTGGATCTCCGTAACGGAACCTTCACCGCCCGCACCTCAGTGGACCGGTTCGGTTTGTTCAGCCGACCCGCCGACGTGTCGAACTGTCCGAGGTCATGACCCTGCCCGACCC
Organism: Candidatus Frankia meridionalis; assembly: GCF_902812655.1. GTDB lineage: Bacteria > Actinomycetota > Actinomycetes > Frankiales > Frankiaceae > Protofrankia > Protofrankia meridionalis. Next base: position 72,997 of record NZ_CADDZT010000004.1, read on the forward strand.
GGAACCTCCGGTTGTCGTAAGGGGGACGCCCGCCGCCGCAGCCGGTTGCGGCGGCGGGCGGTCGTCCAGATACCGATCAGACCCAGCACCCCGCCGACGGCCGCGGTCGCGATCCACCACAGGTGGCCGTCATCGCGGAGATCACCCCAGAAGGGCAGCATGACGACCAGGGCGACCAGCCACAGGATCGTGCCGATGGTTACCGACATGACGCCGTCATAGGGCAGCGGATCTAGCTCCCGGCGTGCGGCCGGCGGTGTCGTGCCCACTGATGACCGCTCCTCTCCCATCGGTTCCCGCCTGTCGGTTCCCGCCTGTCGGTTCCCGCCTGTCGGTTCCCGCCTGTCGGTTTCTGTCTGTCGGTTCAGGAGTCGTCGAGGTCGGATTCGGCCTGACGCTGATCTTCACCGGCAGGGTCGCGTAGGGCCTCGGCGATGGCGTGCCTGCGGTCCCAGGTGCCGGCGTGCCAGGCCAGGGCCCGGGCCAGCGCGTTCGTCCCGGCGCCCGCGTCGACGTGGATCTCCCCGCCGATGCCACCGACCACCCGCCACGGGACGGGCGTGGGCTCGCCGTCGACATCCGCCACGAGCAGGCGTGCATGGGACAGGTACGGCGTACCGTCCGGCGCGGTGCGTTCCTCGGGCATATCACCATCTTCCGCCGCCGCTGGAATGACATCGCAGTCGCCCAGGGACGACGCGAACGGCACCCCTAGCACGAGGGAGGCCTCGGCGGCCCGGTCCAGCGGCATGCGCAGCGCGCTTCGGCCCTTACCGAGCAGCGGCGACAGGTCCGGCGCATCCAGGATCACGGCGTCCGCCGTCCGCACCACCCCGTCCGGCGTGCGCACGGTCAGCGGCGGGTCGATGCTGGTCGCCCGGTCACCGGGGTCACCGGGGTCGCGAGGGAGCGCGGCGACGGCATCCACCGCGGCCATGTAGAGGACACGCGCAGCCGGCCATGGCACCTCACGGTCGGTGTCGCCGAGCCGGTCGAGCAGGTCGAGCACCGCGTCCGGGTCGCCCAGGACGTCGGAGAGCGTGAGCCTGCAACCGAGCCGGCGCAGCAGGTCGACGTCCACCCCGGACAGCGGGGCCGCCGGCGCGAACAGCCCGTCGAGCAGCGGGTCCGCGCCGGGCAGGGCCAGCTCCGGCGGCGGTAGGAGCGTCGCCGATTCCGCGACTGGTAGCAGCGCGTGCCGCGACAGCCACCAGCGTGTGTATGACGTGTCCACATCGTCGTCGGAGCCGGCTGACCGGCCGGCCTGCCTGACCTGGCCGGAGTGCAGGATGATGTTCCGCAACGGCGGTCGGGCCAGTTCCGCGAGCGCCTCGGGCCACCGTGGCGGATCGACGAGTTCCAGGTCGCGGACGGCGGTGAAGGTCTCCACGACAGGCGGCACGCCAGGCCCGGCGCCGACGGGAGCGCCACTGGGTTCGGCCGAGAGGCGTGCGGTCAGCTCCTCCACCCAGGTGTCGCTGTCGTCCAGGTCGAGTAGTACGGGTTCGTCCGGGTCGAGCCGGACGTCGGCGGCGCGCAGCACGGCAAAGGTTCGCAGCACCCCGACCGCTTCCAGCACCCGCGTCGGCCATGCCTGCGCGACGTCGTCCGCGAGAACCCGAAACGGTGCGTCCGCCGCAAGCACCTGATCAAGCGGGCCGTCGGCGATCAGAAGCTCACCGGCGGGGCTGAAATCACCGTCGGTGTCGGGAAGCAGCAGGTCGGCGAGCCACGGCAGCTCACCGACAGCGTTCGCGCCACCGAAGTCGGCGTCCCGCACCAACGCGAGGACGGCCGTGGCCAGCATGCGCACGGCGTCGGGGCCGACGTCCGGATCGATGTCGCTGATGGCATCGGAAACCGACCCGTCGCGCAGCACGCCCGCGGGGGTTCCTTCGACCGCGCCGAGGGTGCGCAAAGTATCGCGGGCCGCACCCGTACACGCGTCCGGGTGCACGACCCGCAATGGCAGGCCGGAGGTCACCAGCGCGACCACGTCCAGATCGGGGGTGGGGAGTAGCACCCCGCGTGGGCCGGTGACCACCCGGACCCCGAGGTTCCCGCCCCGGCCGTCCGTATCCGTGGACGTGGACGTGGACGTGGGCGTGGACGTGGACGTGGACGTGGGCGTGGCTATGTTCGTGTGAGCGTCCGAGTCCATGGGGGACGCGGCCAGCGGGACGGGCAGCGCACCGAGTGCGTCCCGGTCGGGAGCGCCCGCGAGCGCCGCGTACACCTGTGCCCACCAGACCGGTGGCCGGCGCAGCTCGGAGAGGATCTCGACAACCCCGGCGGTGTCGAGGCGCCGGACTCCGAGTGTGTCCAGCGCCGGACGCCAGCGCCGGGCGGCGTAGGCGGTGGGCAGCAGACCGTCTACGGCTCCACCCTGCTCGTCGGCGCGGCCATCAAGGTCATCGTCAACGGGCAGGGCGTCACCGTCCGCAAGCACCGTCCCGCCGTTGTCGGGAACACCTCCGCCGGGTTCGGCGCTGTTGGCCGGAGCCGCGAGCAGCACGGTGACCGGATCGGTGGCCGGGCCGAGGTCGCAGACGACGCAGTCGGACCCTCGGTGCCCTCCGGGCAGCATCGGCGCATCCGGAAGAAGCCTGCGCAAAGCGTCCCGGAGCCTCGCGTCGACATCGCCGGACGGTAGCCCGGTTGGGACGAGCTCGAGCGCCGCCAGTGGGGAAAGCACAGGTGGACGCTGCATTCCCGCCGGTTTCCGTCCTGAAGCGATCAGGTCGAACAGATCGGGAACGGCCGTCTCCGGACGCGCGGGATCGGCCGTCTGCGGTGCTTCGGTCCCCGCAATGCCGTCAGTGACCTGCATGGCGTCACCGCGGCGAGCCGGCGGGACATCCGACGCAGGCAGCCCGCCCGTGCCGAGGTCGACAGCAAGGTCGACAACCACGTCGGCGAGCCGGTCCACCAGCCAGTCGCGCAACGGACCCGCGACGGTGTGTCGGCGGGATGGCTCGAGTGGCAGGCCCACGCTGACCAGCACCGGCAACGACAGCGCCTCGTCGGTCGGCTGCGGTGCGCGGACGAGCGTGGGGACGCCGTCCGGCCAGCCACCCTCGCAGACCATGGCCCGTGCCTCGTACCCGGTGCGGGCACGCTCCTCCACCGGCCGGTCGGCAAGCAGCTCCGGTGGGATCACTCCGCGCCGCACCCGGCCCAGCCAGCGTCTGCCGTCCAGGAGGGCGATCTCGATATCGGGCCCGGGGCTCGTCCATGCACAGGTCAGTGTGTTCCGCGAGTCGTCGACCACAACGGTGATCTCAGCAAGGCCGGGCATGACGAGTGGCAGAGTCGGGTCGAGACCCTCGAGGAGGTTGCGGGCCAGGGATGCGGCGTCCGCGTCGCGCAGCGGTAGCCGGACCACGGTGTCGTAACCGTCAGGTGGCGGCGCCGCGTCCACCAACGAGTACGGCAGGCGCAGCACGGGGACGGCGTCGTCTCGGCGGGCCAGTTCGGCGTCGACGGCCGGCACGTCGAGCGCTCTGATCGCGTCGATGGTTTCCCGCTGCGACCAGCGGACTCCGTGACCAGCGTCCCGACCGCCCGGGATGCCTGAAACAACCGAAGTATCGGGGATGTCCGGGTTGCCCCGTGACACGATCGACGGGGTGTCGCTGACAGCCAGGACCGCGGCGAAACCGACCCCGAAGCGACCGAGAGCAGCGGTGTCACGCTTGGCCGAGGCGCGCAGGGTGGACAGCGACTCGACTCCGGCCGCGGACAGCCGTGCCCCGGTGTTGGCGATCTCCAGAATGCCTTCGCGCCAGTTACCAGCAGGGTCGTAGCCGCTGGTCAGGGTCATCAGGACCCGGCAGGGGACGGCTGCGACACGGGCCGCGTCCACCGCGTTCTGGAGCAGTTCGACTACGAGCCGGTCACGGTAGGCGCCGCGGGCCGCGTCCTCCTCGGCGTTCGCGTCCTCGCGGAAACGTGCCGGGGATGCGGCCCATGCGTCGAGGACCCGGCGTCGGATTGCGGCCGTCCCGAACGGATCGTCCAGCTGGTCGAAGGTGGCGCGCTCATGATCGTCATTGCGTCGCTGGAGGCCTTCGGGGTCAGCCGGCGTGTCGCCGGTCCCGGCGGCCACAATCACGTTCCCGTACGGCTGCGTGTCCATCGTCCCATCCTCCTCTTCGAGCGCCGTTCGAAGGGAGAGCAGATGCCGTGCCGTCCGAAGCGGATAAATTCCGGTGGTGTCGACAGCTCGTCATGATGATCCGAAGCTGGTGTCGGCGGTGGTCGGCCAGTGGGAACGGGTCGCGGACGGGGTGGACGCGCTCACCGACGAGGCGTTCGCGCAGCCGAGCAGGCTGCCCGGCCGGACCGTCGCGGACCTGGTCGGCCAGATCGTCAGATCCGTGTCGGCGTTGTCCGATGCGATCGCTCACCCGGACCCTCCCCCGTCCCCGCCTGCCGTCGCCGTCACGTTGGCCGACTACCTGTCCGGGGTCCTCGGTGTGGGTGTGGGTGCGGGCGTGGGGGCCGAGATGACCGCGGAGATGACCGCGGAGACGGCCCGGACGCGGCTACGTGGTTGTGTTGTGGCTGCGGCATCTGGACTCGACGGCGCCGACCCGCGGCGCCAGGTAGTGACTCCGGCCGGTGTGATGCGGCTCGGGGAGTTCCTGGGCGCTCAGGTGGCGGAGGGCGTCGTCCACGGCATCGACCTGGGGGGCGAGCCCGTCCGGGACGCGTTGCGACTGGCCGTCAGGACGTTCACCGGTCTGCTCGTCGCACGTGCCCCGGGGCGTTCGGTCGAGGTGCGGATACCGCCGTTCACCGCGGTACAGGTCGTCGAGGGTCCGCGCCACACCCGTGGTACCCCGCCGAACGTGGTCGAAATCGACCCGGTGACATTTGTCGAGGTCACGGTTGGCCGGGTGGGCTGGGCGGATGCGGTGACGGACGGTCGAGTGCGGGCCAGCGGCGCCCGCGCCGATCTGCGTCCCTACCTACCGCTGTTCTAAGCCGTCGTTCTAGGCCGCTTCGTTCGGTTTCGGAACGTTTTATCCGATCTTTGGGTATCTGTCCGTGGTTCGCGGCGGCGCTGGCGACCTTCGTGTTCGAAGATGTTGTACGTGTGCTGCATGTGCTCGAGGCACTACCCGAATCGGACATGGCCGTGACGTCCCGGATGAGTTGGAGATCGACGGGTGTCGGGAGGGCTCGCGCTGCTAGCGTGGACGCCGGACCAGTACAAACGACGTCCCAAGGAGCTGTGTTGCCCGACGTCGGCGACTGTTCGATGTCCCCCCCTGTCCGTCCGGCGGCAACCCCCGAAACTGCGGACGTCCCCCGTGTCATCGCGCGGCGTACGGACGTTCGGTGCCCGAGCGCCGAGGACTGGACGTCCGAGTACGAGGATGATCCGGGTCCGAGGGACGCCTGCGGGGTGTTCGGCGTGTGGGCGCCGGACGAGGATGTCGCGAACCTTACCTACTACGGACTGTATGCGTTGCAGCACCGAGGCCAGGAGGCCGCGGGTATCGCGGTTGCCGACGGCCGGACCGTCCTCGTCTTCAAGGAGCTGGGGCTTGTCGCCCAGGTCTTCGACGAGGTGACGTTGGCAAGCCTGTCCGGTCACGTTGCCGTCGGGCATACCCGTTACTCGACGACAGGGTCGTCGACCTGGGAAAACGCCCAGCCGTCCTACCGGTCGTCGCGGGGTGGGGGCGCGGTGGCGCTCGGCCACAACGGGAACCTCACGAACACCGTCAAGCTGGCCGCCGACCTCGTCGACACCGGGCAGGGCCGGATCCGGGCGACAACCGACTCGGATCTGATCACGGCCATGCTGGCCGCGCATTCCGGCCCGACGCTGGAAGAAGCGGCCATGGACGTGCTGCCTCGGCTGGACGGCGCGTTCTCGCTGGTGTTCTGTGACACCTCGATCCTCTACGCCGCCCGTGACACGCATGGCGTGCATCCGCTGGTCCTGGGCCGGCTCGGCGGGGACGGACCGGATTCGGGCTGGGTCGTGGCGAGCGAGACCGCTGCTCTCGACATCGTCGGCGCCGGTTTCGTCCGCGAGGTCGAACCCGGTGAACTGGTCATCATCGACGCGGGTGGCCCCAGGTCACGTCGGTATGCGCCGGCGACACCGCATGGATGCCTGTTCGAGTACGTCTACCTGGCCCGTCCGGACACCACGATCGCCGGCCGTTCCGTGCACGCGACCCGCGTCGAGGTCGGCCGGACCCTCGCCCGGGAAGCGCCGGCGGACGCCGATCTCGTGATCGGGGTGCCGCAGTCCGGCGTTCCGGCTGCGGTCGGATTCGCCGAGGCCAGCCACATTCCCTATGGCGAGGGGCTGGTGAAGAACTCCTACGTGGGACGGACGTTCATCCAGCCGTCACAGACCATCCGCCAGCGCGGCATCCGCCTGAAGTTGAACCCGCTGCGTGACGTCATCGACGGTCGCCGGCTTGTGGTCGTGGACGATTCGATCGTGCGCGGCAACACCCAACGGGCACTGGTGCGGATGCTGCGTGAGGCCGGCGCTACCGAGGTGCACGTACGGATCTCCTCGCCGCCGGTGCGTTGGCCGTGCTTCTACGGCATCGACTTCGCCACCCGCGCCGAACTGATTGCGAACAGTGCCTCCATTGAGGAGATCCGCGAGTCGCTGGGGGCTGATTCCCTGGCTTACGTGTCACTGGACGGACTGGTCGAGGCTTCCCGTCAACCGGCCGGGAAGCTCTGCCGGGCCTGTTTCGACGGTGTCTACCCGGTTCCGTTGCCGCACGTGGATCATCTCGGCAAGTACCTGCTGGAAGATCCTCAGGACGGCGAACCGGCCGCTGGTGCTCAGGCTGTCGTTCCCGCGGGTGTCCTGCCCGAGGAAACTTTTGCGGACGAGATCACGATGGGTCTGAACGGCGCCGCCCCGTCCGCGGACGATTTCCTTTCCGGTGACCGTACCGATCTTTCTGGTGACTGTGACGGTTCGGACCTGTCGACGCGGGCCGAAGTCGGGTCCGACCCGGGGGGAGCGGACTCCTCGTCGGTGCCGGTCGGCAGCGTCATCCCGGCGGTGCGGCAACGATGAGCGTTTCGTCGACCGGCCCGAACGGTTCGACCTCCTACCTGGACGCGGGCGTCGACATCGATGCCGGGGAGCGGGCGGTCGCGCTCATGCGTGGGCATGTCGCTCGGGCCACCCGCCCCGAGGTGGTCGGAACGCTCGGGGGTTTTGCCGGGCTGTTCGCCCTCGACGTCACCCGTTACCGGCGCCCGCTGCTGGCCTCGTCGACCGACGGCGTCGGTACGAAGATTGCTCTTGCGCGGGCTGTCGGCCGGCATGACACGGTCGGCGTCGATCTGGTCGCGATGGTCGTGGACGACCTGGTGGTCTGCGGTGCGGAGCCGCTGTTCCTGCTTGACTACATCGCCTGTGGCGCGGTCATCCCGGAGCGTGTCGCTGCGATAGTCGCCGGAATCGCGGACGGTTGTGAGCAGGCTGGTGCCGCACTTGTCGGCGGTGAGACCGCCGAGCATCCCGGTCTGATGGGCGCGGACGACTACGATCTTGCCGCGACCGGTGTCGGTGTTGTGGAGGCGGATGCGCTCCTGGGCCCGCAACGGGTGCGGGGCGGTGATGTGGTGGTTGCGATGGCCTCGTCCGGCCTGCACTCCAACGGCTACTCCCTGGTACGTCATGCGCTGTTCGGCCCGGTCGACCCCGACGGACCAGGTGGTGTGTCGCCGGCGGGGTGTGCCGCGCTGGCCCGCCACGAGGACGGTCTGGGGATGACTCTTGGCGAGGCGCTGCTTGTCCCGACACGGATCTACGCCCGCGACTGCCTGGCGCTCGCCGCCGCTGTGGACGTCCACGCCTTCGCGCACGTTACCGGCGGTGGGCTCGCGGCCAACCTGGCCCGAGTGATTCCCACCGGCATGACTGCTCGCCTGGACCGCTCCACCTGGACCCCACCGCCACTGTTCGGACTGATAGCCGGGCGTGGTGGTATCCCCAGAGTCGAAATGGAACGGACGTTCAACCTCGGAGTGGGGATGGTCGCGGTGCTTGCCGAGCGTGACGCATCGGCCGCCCTCGACCTTCTCGCCGTCCGCGGGGTACCCGCCTGGATCCTCGGTGATGTCGTCGGTGACAGCGTCACCGATGATGCTGCCAGCACTGATGGCACTGATAGCACTGATGGCACCGATGGCCGCGATGACGGCGCAGTGGACAGTGCCGCAGGGGAGGTACGGGCCCGACTGGCAGGTGATCATCCTTCTGTCGGGTGACCCTCCCGGTGGGTGATCTCCCCGGGATGTTCCGGGAGGATCACCCATCAGGATCCGTTCTCGACTTCACGTGTCCAACTGGGCGCGTGTAGTCAGGTACATTCGGTCAGGTCGACGGTTCGCTCATTGCGATCACCGAGAATGCTGCGCCCTGAGGGTCGTTGAGCACGGCGAATCGGCCCACCTGGATTGTCGTCGGCGGTACCGAGATCTTTCCACCGAGATCCTCGGCCTTGGCCGCGGCCGCATCCGTGTCGGTCACCGCGAAGTAGACCATCCAGTGGGACGGGACCCCGGCGGGCCACTGCTCGTTCATTTTGATCATGCCGCCGATGGACTTGCCGTCCAGCTTCCACTCGGTGTATTCGACGTCGTTGATCGAATTGGTTTCGGCACCCCATCCGAAGACGTTGCTGTAGAAGTTCTTGGCCGGTTCGATCGAGCGGGTGGCGAGTTCGTTCCAGCAGAAGGCCCCGGGCTCGTTGACAAGCTGCGCTCCGGCGTGGGCCCTGGGCTGCCATACCGAGATCGCCGCTCCCACCGGGTCGAGCAGGACGGCCATCCTGCCGACGTCCAGTACGTCCATCGGAGCCATGAGCACGGTCGCGCCGGCCGCTGTCGCGGCGGCCACGGTCGCGTCGGCGTCCGCAACCGAGATGTAGGTCGACCATGCCGGAGGCTGATCGGTGTTGAAAAGTGGCCCGACCCCGGCAACCCACTTGCCGTTGAACTGGAACATGGTGTAACCGCCGGCTTCCGGTTGTGGTGCCTTGTGCGCCTCCCAGCCGAACAGCGCGCCGTAGAACTCGGTGGATGCGTCAAGATCCGGGCTGCCGAGGTCGACCCAACTGGGTGTTCCCGGGGCATAGCTTGTTATTTCCACCATGGTTTCCTCCTGCGATCGGACGGACACCGGAAGAGTAGGCGTACCGACCGACAATTTCCGTCTGTGCGGTCACCGTCGTGCGTCGGGGCGTGCCGATCCCGTGTGCCGATCCCGTGTGCCGATCCCGTGTGTCGTCGAGCGGGCTCAGGCGGGGCTGGTGGGGCGGCGACGGCGAAGCGGCAGGATTCGAGCGTTCGTGCCGACGGCCAGCTGCGGGGCGGACGCGGTGTCCCGCAGTCGGCTGGTCAGCTCCGTCAGCGGCATCGCCGCGCCGATGTGCAGGCCCTGCGCGAAGTCGCAGTGCAATGCGGCCAGCGCCTCCATCAGCTCGACGGTCTCCACACCCTCGGCCACCACCCGCAGGTTGTGGGTGTGCGCGAGGTGGATCGTGGCTGCGACGATCGCCGCGTCGCTCTGTTCGACCAGCAGCTTGCGGACGAAGCTCTGATCCACCTTGACCTCGTCGAGCACACGCTCCTGTAGCAGGGTCAGGGACGAGAATCCGGTGCCGAAGTCATCGACCGCGATTCGGACGCCGATCTCCCGGAGCCGGGCCAGCAGCCCGTGGGCCATCCGCTTGTCCGCCATCATCGCGGTCTCGGTGATCTCCAGGGTGAGCGCGGACGCCGGGACGTTGTGCTTCACCAGCAGCTTGGCGACTTCTCCTGGAAGTTCGGTGTTGAGGAGGTTGCGGGCCGAGAGGTTCACCGACAGTGTGAGGTCGAAACCGCTGGCCCGCCAGCCGGCACAGGCTACCAGCGCCTGCTCCAGGATCACCCTGGTGAAGTCCTGCACCAGCCCGGACTGTTCGACCGCGGGCACGAACGTCTCGGGGGTGAGCATCCCCCGCCGCGGGTGGTTCCAACGGACGAGCGCCTCGACGCCGCTGATCCGACCTGTCCGGAGCTCGACCTGGGGCTGGTAGTTGAGTACCAGCTCGTTCCCGTTGATTGCGGACCGTAGTTCCGCGATGAGTGCGAGACGTTCGAGCGAGGAGTCGTCGTCGCCATCGAACCGCCGCCACCGGGGGTGGGAATGTTTTGCCTGGTACATGGCGATGTCGGCGTGTTGCAGCAGTTCTTCGCCGGTGATGCCGTCGTCCGGGTAGCAGGCGAGGCCGACGGAGGCCTCGACCGCGAGCGGCATACCGTCCAGGACGACGTCGCGGCAGAGCACGTCGGCCAGTTCGGCGGCGACCGTTTCAGCCTGACCGGGATTGTCGATACCGGTGACGAGAACGGCGAACTCGTCACCGCCGAACCGCGCGACCACGTCATCGTCTCGGACACTGCGGCGTAGCCGTTCGGCGATGGCCTGGAGCACACGGTCACCGGCGCTGTGTCCGAGGGTGTCATTTATAATCTTGAAGCGGTCAAGGTCGATCATGAGAAGGCCGGTGCATCCACCTGCGAGTGCCTGCCGTTCGAGCTCGGCGGCGGCCCTGGTCATCAACAGCCGGCGGTTGCCGAGTCCGGTCAGCCAGTCGTGTCCGGCGTCATGGGCCTGTTCCTGTGCCTGCCTGCGGGTGCGAGCATCCAACCGGGCGTGCACAAGGGCGCGGGAGACCGCATGGGTGAAAGCGGCCAGCACCTGGTCCTCATGCTCATGCCAGACCACAGCTCGGTCGAAGGTCAACGTGAGGACGCCGATCTGCTGCTCACCCGCGAGGAGCGGGGTGGTGACCTCCCGGACTCGACGCGACAGTCGGCGGGGGCGGCGGCCCGGTGCTGTCGGTTCCTGCCTCGGGCGCCGATTGCCCGCCGTCGGGGCGTCGGTTGTCGCTGGGATGTCGGTTGCCGTCGCGGTGTCCAACGCGGTCAAGGTATCCAATGGCGGCCGGGTGTCCATGGCTGGCCGGGTATCCATGGATGCCTGCGGGGGAGGCCACACGGTCAGGGTGGGGTAGTCCGTTTCGAAGAGCGTTGCCGCGCCGCGTCCGGCGATCTCGATGATCGCGAGTTCGTCCCCGTGGATGAGCTCGTGTGACATGGCGTTGATCTCGTTCCAGTGGCTGTGTTCCTCCAACGACCGCAGTTTGAGCCGGTAGAGGATGCCCAGGCCAGCCGCGGCGAGCGGAAGCACAGGCAGGGCGAGCGGGCTGGTGTACCCGACGACGACCACTGCCAGGCCGAGCGCGGTGTTGGCGACCGCTGACGGGAACCGCGGAGTCTCGAGATCTTCCGGACCTCCGCCGGCGCGGAAAAACCAGTATCTGGGCGGAATCCGGGTCGACACCGCGTAGGCGGCGGCCGCGACGGCCGCCGCGGCGAACGCTCGTACGTCCGGGAACATCACCAGTGGGTCACGGCCCCCCGCGATCGCGGATGCGGCCAGGACGCCGATCCCCGTGCTCGTGGTGACCACAGCTGTCCGCAACAGCGCCCGGCGTGGCCTGCGTCCAACGGCGAGGCGCGGGGCGAGGGCTGCAGGAAGGCTGAGCAGTACGACCCACGGGCCCGGTACCAGGGCGAGCGCAATGATCAGGGAGGCCTCCCCGAGGTCCAGGCACTCCTTGGTTCCGCCGGCACGGCGGACCACCATGGGTAGCTGGCCGAGTGCCAGCACCGGTAAGGCCAGGGCGAAGGCCTCCAAGACGGGCCGATCGCTGTGTGCCGCAAGGCCCGCCGTCACGATCACAATCATGGTCACGGTCGCGACGGATGTGAGGGAAACCATGCGGCGAAGCGCCGAGGGCGTGCGAGAACAGCGGAACCTGCCGCTACCTTGGGTAGCACCGTCGAATGGTTCCCGGGGGGCGGACGGCGGCTTCGTGGACATGTGGCCGGCCCCCGTCTCGACCTTGCGGGCAACACACCGATGCCCGTCAGTAGCCTTCTCGTAGGCTCACACGCTCTGGTCGAGACCTACTTGGACAGAACGGTCGGCATCAGGTGTCGGCCGGACGAGGTCCGACAGCGATGCGACTCCGCCAGTCTGCCACGTGTATCGGTCGAGTCCGTACCGACCGGGAGGGTTGGCGCGAGCGACACGCATCGTGCCATAGGCCACATGAGGGTCGGCGCAATCGGTGGATCACGTTCGGCATCAGGGTCCACAGTCGACAACGGCGCGAGGGAAGTAGTCGACGACGTCGAACATCACGCCACGCCACGGCGTGTCCCCCGGATCTTTACGGGGACCTACCACGCCCAGACGACGTCCGGCTGTGTTGTCGTCGGTCCGGATGGAACACTGCTATCCGGACCTCCTCCACCTTGCCGGCTCGCCGCCTGGATCAGGGCCTACCACGTCGCTTCGCGACGCGGTAGGAACCCCGGTAGCGCTCGCCAACCTCCAGGAGACAGTCCCTGGCGATGGTGTGGAGCCCGCAGACCTGCAACCATGTCTGCGTTCTGGCGGGTTTGCTGCCCTTGTTGCCACTGCCATTACTGCTACCGCCGACCGGTGTCGTCGTCCTCGTCGGCGTAGTCGTACTCGTAGGGATCATCTGAGTACGAATCGTCCGCGGTGTCTTCTCGCGCACTACCGGCACCCAGATCGGCTTTCAGCCGATCAAGGTCCATGTTGGGCGAGTTGTACTTGAGCTCGCGGGCGACTTTCGTCTGCTTGGCCTTCGCTCGGCCGCGCCCCATGGCTCGACCCCCTCGAACATGACGACGGGGACCCGCCCCGGTGCTCTCGTTATCTCGTGCCTCCAGAGACTACAGGGATCGCGGGCTCCTCGGCACGCCAACCCGACAGTTATCGGGCCGCAGGGCGATCGTGGTGAGCGATGCGTGATCTGAATCACAGATCGAAATCCGAAATCGGTCTCCCATAGTCATGGGATGAGGATTTTCCGTAGCTGCCCGATCTCGGTCATCCGGCGCTCGGCAAGCCGGGTCGCGGCGACGACGGAGGTCACCCCGGTCTGCTCCGCGAGGGCGAGAACGTCCAGTGTCGTGGCAAAGATGCGGCTGGCCTTGGCCTGAGCCCGTTCGTGCGAGTAGCCCTCGATCTCATCAGCGACCTGGATGAGGCCACCGGCGTTGACCACGAAGTCCGGTGCGTAGAGGATGCCCGCCGAGGCCAGCTGCTCGTCCACGCCTGTGCCGGCGAGCTGGTTGTTAGCCCCGCCACACACGATGCGCGCGCGCAGGGCACCCACTGTTTGCGGGGTGAGCACCCCACCGAGCGCACATGGGGAGTACACCTCCACATCGGCTCTGATGAGCGTGTCGGGGTCGGTGCGCAGCTCGACGTCCGGGTGCTGCGCGTGCAGCCGGTCCAGGGCTGCCCGGTTGACGTCCGCGGCGACCACGGATGCGCCGTCGGCGACCAGGTGGCCCACCAGGCGCCGACCGACTTTTCCGACCCCGGCGACGGCGATGCGGCGGCCGGCGAGTGACGGTGAGCCCCACAGGTGCTGGGCGCAGGCCCGCATCCCGGCAAACACGCCGGAGGCGGTCAGGACGCCGGAGTCGCCCGAACCACCGTGCTCGGGCGACCGTCCGGTCACCCATCGAGACTCGCGGGCGACGACGTCCATGTCCTCGACGTACGTGCCTACATCGCAGGCGGTGATGTAACGGCCGTTGAGGGAGGCCACGAAGCGTCCATAGGCGCGCAGCAGGGACTCGGATTTGTCGCGGTCGGGGTCGCCGAGGATGACGGCCTTGCCGCCCCCGAGGTCCAGACCGGCGCAGGCGGCCTTGTACGCCATGGCCTTCGACAGAGCGAGGGCGTCGAGCAGGGCGGTGTCCTCGTCGGCGTATGGGTGGAACCGGGTCCCCCCGAGTGCCGGGCCGAGAGCCGTCGAGTAGATCGCGATGATCGCACGCAGTCCGCTGGCGTGGTCCATGCAGAACACCACCTGCTCGTGTTGCGAGCCGGAACTGAAGACGGACGGCACCGTTGGGGCTCCCTTCGTCGGGGACGTGTGCGTTGTCGGGTACATACGTGTTGTCGGTTACATGTGCGTTGTCGGTTACATGTGCGTTGTCGGGTACGTGGGAGCAGACAGGCGGGCGTGACCGGCGTCCGCAACGTATCCATAGGTCCGGTGTGATAGCGATGATTGCTTGTTGGTGTTGCCGTGGACTGCCGGGTTCGAACCGGTGGTCCGGCGTCGGCAAGGGGCCCGCGGTAGCCCCCTGGCGCATCCGACGTGCCAGGATCTGTCCGTGGCGCCTGTCGTGAGTCCGGCGGCCTACTTGCGGGTGTACGAACCGCTGGCGGCCTTCCCGGCGGCTGAGCGGCTTCGCTGGGAGCGGTACGCGGCCAAGGGTGGTGTGCCGACCCGCCGTGCCGGTGCGCGCCGGGAGCGGGTCGTCGCTCTGGTCGCGACCATCCGCCCGTCGCTGGACGTCGCGGACGAGTCGGCCTTCATCCAGATGGCGGACGGTCTGTTGTTCGTCTGCCCCTGGTACACCCAACTGCGCGTGTGGCAGGCCGCGATGGAGTTCCGCGGTGAACTGCCGGAGCGGGTGGCGGAGGCGTTCATCCCGCGGCGTCTCGCCGATCCGGCCGAGAGCGAACTCGACCGTTGGCGAGCTCGGCGCCCGGACCTGAAGGTCTACGTCCAGACGTGCACCTGGATCGTGCCACCACCGTGGTTCGTCCTGTTCGACCCGTCGGAGCGCATGCTGATCACCGGCGACACGGCGGACCGGTCGCTGTCCTACCGGACATCGATGAACCTCGCCCGGCGGCGGGTGGGGCGGGCTCTGGAGGCGCTTGGCGAACTTCGCCGCACGGCTCCGGACTCGCCGGGTGTCGACGGTCTGGTCGAGCTCCGGCATTGGCTGGAGGATTTCCACCCACACAGCCGGATCGAACTCGACTACGGGGGGATCGTCGACCTCCTGGACGACGAGGCGCTGCGTAGCGATACCTCGGTGGAAGACCTGGACGAGGCGG
>NZ_CADDZT010000004.1:88037-91686 GCF_902812655.1 Candidatus Frankia meridionalis
CGAACAGATGTCGCGGTTGCGGCGTATGAGCGTGTCCTGAACCGATGGAGACCGCTTCAGGTGCGAGAGTCGGCAAGCTGACAGTTTGGAACTGCTAACTGAGCGTGCTTGCTCGCTTCGGACGTCATGTGACTAGTCAGCAGATGGTCCCGACGTGCCATGTCCGAAATGCCCCCGAAGGATGCACGATCTGTATGGGACGGAGCGACGCTCTGTGACGGGAGGCCAACACAATGACGACGAGAACACCGGACGCTGAGCCGCTGCTGACGCCCGCAGAAGTAGCGACCATGTTCCGGGTTGACCCAAAGACAGTGACCAGGTGGGCCAAGGCGGGCAAGCTCACCTCGATCCGCACCCTTGGCGGTCACCGCCGCTACCGGGAGGCCGAGGTGCGCGCGCTCCTCAAGGGGGTCCCAACCGTGGGAAGCGAGGTATAGCTCCACGTCGATGCGATCGGACGCATCGGATCCTCCTTATCTTCGCCGCCGCGGTCCGCAAGTGCCGGGTTCGAGATGTCTCCGGTTCCTTGAGATGCGATCAGGCTAGGGCCAAGGAGGAGGTCGGTACGACGGTTGCCCTAACTGGAGGCAACGGTTGTGCTTCTGATGTGTTGAGGCCACCGACGGTGGGGGCGTCTCGGTATGTCCAGGCGTCTGCGGGATCTTCGACTGGAAGGCGGGTGCCTCTCAGTCGAAGATCTCCACCACCAGAGGGGTCGCAAACCATGATTTCCCCCCTTCCGGGGATCAGTACTTGCCCACCAGGATCCTGACCGGCTTCCTCGCCCCAGAAGATGCTTGCCGTCCGGGTGCGGCGGGACCGCGGGTCCGTCGTCGGCGGGCACGCGAACCCGCCGACGTCCACGGAGGGTGTCGGCGACGGAGGGTGTCGTAGACAGAGGGTGTCGTAGACAGCCCACGGACAGATGTCGCAGTGTCAGGTGCTCGGATCGACGCTGGTCATCTTCAGAGCGCTCGAGGACAGGATTGTCGGGCTCGCGGCACCCGTCCTCGGGCGCTCTCATCTCGAGTCACCGTTTACCGGGGCCGGCTGGCAGTCGGGCCGTATCGTCTGGATCGGCGTGTCGTGTCCACCGTGTCGAGTTTCTGGGCTTCTTCCGCCGTTGGGGTCCACCGTCTGGCCGCATCCAGCCGCAGGCTCGGTTCGTCCCCGGCGAAGGCTGCTCCTCTCCCTCGTTGCCAGTCCCTCGTTGCCAGGCATGATCGGGCTGCCTGGCATGATCCGGTTCTGTCTACGCAGATCCGTAGTACCTGTGCCGTGGATGCTGTCGGGCCGGTTCCCCGGGAGCGGCCGTTTCGACCGGGGGATATCCACACCCTTGAGATGAATAGCGGCATGTGGTAGCAAGGATTCCCATTCTGATGTTTGAGCTGTATATGACGCTTCCCGGAGATGATCGTCTGTTTGTCGAATTCACCCGTACTCCACTCCGGGAGTCAATTAGAATATATCAGTAAATATCGGACAATCGGTTGATTACCCATCAAGGGTCACGCCGGCGGGCTTGCCGTCGTCTGGCCATCGGTACTGTCACCCGATGCCCATGAAGGCCGGTCCGCTGCTTCGAGGAGAAAATTGATGATCCCGTTAGGCCGTCGGGGTACGGCATCCTTGCTTGTTGCCGGTGCACTCGTTGTCGGCGGCGCAGGTTGCGGTACCGGCAGCACGCCAGAAAACGACGCGGCAGCAGCAACCCACGAGGCCGGTGGAAAAATCAAAACGAGTGCAGGAATTTCAGGTAGCGTCCTGACGCTCGGCGTGCTCACTGATCTTTCTGGCGTTTTCAAGGGACTCGCGAAGGACCTGACCGACGCGCAGCAATTGTACTGGGACCAGAAGAACGCCACCGGTGGCGTGTGTAATCGTTACAGCGTCGTGCTGGACGTCAGGGACCATGGATACAACACGGACCGCGCGGTGGAGATCTATAGCGGGATGAAGGGCAAGGTCCTTGCCATCGAGCAATTACTTGGTTCACCGATGGCGACGAAGCTCGGGCCGTCGATCGACTCCGACCAGATCGTGACAATGGCCGAGACATGGGCTCCTGCTCTCACCGACAACAGGTACTACATGATTGTCGGGGCAACCTACGATATACAGATGATCAATGGGATCGACTATCTGATCCAGCAGCATAAGATCAAGGATGGCGGCGCGATCGGCCACATTTATCACAACAGCGAGCTGGGGATGAGCGCGTTGCTCGGGTCCACCTACATGGCCAAACGGCATGGGCTTGGTCTCGTTGAACAGAAGATTGATCCGAACCAGGCCGACATGACTGCCGCTGTCACCGCACTTGCGGCCAAGAAAGTGACCGCTATCCTTTTCACCGGTACCCCGGCGCAGACTGCCGCGGTGGCCAGCACCGCGAGCAAGGTGGGACTTGACGTTCCGATTCTCGCCAGCAATGTGAGCTTCGCTCCCAGCCTGCTTACGGGTCCGGCCGGCCCGGCACTGAAGAAGAACCTTTACCTGGTACTGCCGTCCGTCGGTTTTTCCGAGGCTGGGGCACGGGAGGTACATGACGCCTTCCTCGCTACTCACGTTCAACAGTCGCCAACTCTCGGTGTGGTCGACGGCTGGTCGGAGGCCGTGGTTATGGACCAGCTCCTGGAAAAGGCGTGCAGTAACGGTGACCTGACCAGAGAGGGTCTGCTCGCGGCGAAGAACAGCTTGACCCGCGTCGAGACCGGCGGCCTTACCCCGCCGTTGGACTACTCCCAACTCGGCACCTCACCCACAAAGGCAAGCTATGTCGGGCGGGCCGCGGACGTACCCGGTGGTATCACGGTGGTCGGCGATCTGATCGAGAGTTCGGATGTCGGGCTTTACAACCGTTCCAGATAGCCCTTTTCCGCCAGCGCCGGTTTCCTTCGTGGGAAACCGGGAACAGCACAGGAAGAATCATGGTCGGCGGGGTTGTCGGCTGTCCCTGCGGGAACCCTGCGGCCGGTTCTTCCCGGCTCGGGCCGCGGACACTCGCGTTCACGGCCGAGACAGGTGGGGTTGAAGCTGCCGGTCAGGAGATGTCGATGAGGACCTTCCCGATCGTATTCGCCTCGACAGCGGCGTGCGCGTTCGCGGTTCGTTCGAGGGAGAAGTGATGCAGTGGCAGGCCGGCATCCTGGCCGACGCGGAGTGCCCCGGCTTCCACGGCGGCGGCGACATCCGCGACCGCATGCAGCTTTGCCTGCTCGGGCATGGTGTAGACGAGGATGAACTGCCAGCGGGCGTTGGGGACCATCAGCGGTCGGATGGGCAACACGAGCTGGGCGCCGTCGTCGGCGTACACCGCGACGACCCCATAGCGGCCGACTACTGCCGCATCCAGCGCAGCGTTGCGGGCGGGGGAGACCTCGACGACGGTGTCGACACCGTCCGGTGCGATCTTTCTGATGGCGTCGGTCGCGTCCTCGGCGCGGTAGTTCACGACGTGACGGGCGCCCGCGGCCCGTGCGAGGTCGGCCTTGAAGTCGCCGCTCACCGTCGTGATCACGTCCGCACCGGCCCAGACTGCGAGCTGGATCGCGGCGTTGCCGACCGCGCCGGCGCCGCCTGCGACCAGGATGGCGCGGCCTGTGTGCGTGCCTGGGCCGACACGGTCGGTGCCATCGCCGGT
>NZ_CADDZT010000004.1:92165-93240 GCF_902812655.1 Candidatus Frankia meridionalis
GACCGTGAGGCAGCGGTGGGCGGTCAACGCGGGGATGCCGAGGCTCGCGCCGAGGTCGAACGAGGCGGTGTCGGGCAGTGGCACGGCGTGGCGCTCGGGGAGGACGACGAACTCCTGCGCAGTGCCGTCAGCACGTCCCCAGGCGGCTTCCCAGATCCAGACCCGCTGACCGTGGCGATCCGGGTCGACCCCGGATCCGACCGCATCGATTGTTCCTGCGCCGTCCTGGTTCGGTACGACCTCGGCAAACGGGAGCGGCTGGCCGGGCCCGCCGCCGCGCCGTGTCTTCCAGTCCGTCGGGTTGACGCCGGAGCGGTGCAGACGGACCCGTACCTCGCCCCGACCCGGCTCCGGGACCGGGCGATCGGTCAGGTACAGGACGTCCGGATCACCGGTGACCGAATGCACGACTGCCTTCACAGCCGCTTCAAGTCATGTCATCGCTGTCTGTATTCCCGGCTCTACGAAGTGTTCACCGGTGCGGGTGACCCAGGCCGGACAGGACGCGGGTCCGGGCAAGCCTCCGCGTCCGCCCGTCACTCCTACCCCGACGTCAGGTCGGTGCACCGCTGGTCTGACGTCCGCTATGCATGGTCGCGAATCTCCGTTCTGCCTGCCGCACGGGCGCAGTGGGCGCAGCAGAAGAACTGCCCGTTGGTCTGGGCGCCATGCCCGGAGATCTTCACCCCGCAGTGGTCGCAGATCGGGGCCATTGCGTGGATCGCGCATTCGAAGCTGTCGAAAATGTGCACGGCACCCTGGGCATGTACCTCGAAGCTCATCTCGTAGTCATTGCCGCAAACCTCGCAACTGGACATTCCGACCTCCTGTTGTCGTCGCCTCGACTTCTTCCTCCCCGCTGGTGCGCGGGCTCAAAAGGAGGGTGCGGCACCGGCGGGAGGGGCTCCGACCACCGGGTAGTCCTCGTGGAATGAAGCCCGTTACCACCGAGCGACGTCGAAATGCCGACGCCAGGAGTGACATCGGTCGAGGTAGGCCGGTAGGTGGTGCTCGGCGAAGACATCGGGGTTCCACGTAGTGGGTCCGACTGCGGTGGGGTCTGTGTAGGTGTAGG
>NZ_CADDZT010000004.1:93387-99329 GCF_902812655.1 Candidatus Frankia meridionalis
GGGTGAGGGCGTACTCGTCGGTTTCGAAAATGTCGAGTGTCTGCCATTCGTCGGCGGTGAGGCCTTCGATGAGGTTGCCGTTGGTGCTGGATCCAACCTGGTGGACGAGGGCCGGATAGACCCGCCCGGGTAGTGCGGCGGCACGCCAGCCGTGGACGGTCGCAGGCCGACGGTGGGGGTCGCGGTCGATGAGGATGCGGACGACGTCAGGGAAGAGCAGGGTCCCGTAGACGAACAGGGGCACCGGGTTCGCCGACGCAGAGACCATCCGGCCGGCGGTCGGCAAGGTCGGTCGGGATGAATGTGCGTTGCAAGGCGGCATACAGAGTTTCTCGCACGGTGGTTTCCCGCACGGTGGTTTCCCGCACGGTGCCGACGGGTGCGTGCCGCCGGAAGGATCATCGGCTGCTGCGGGCCGACCACCGGGTGCAAGGGGGGCGGCGGTACGTCACCGGCGGAGTTCCTGCCGGCTCGGCCATCCGGACTATCGACAGCCACCGTTTTCCCCTGTCAGAAAGGCACTCCGCCCTATTTACCTGCCGTGTCGGCATGCCGACCGGAAACTCCTACGAAAGCACCAGGTTAGAAGCATGTAACAATTCGATCTCGTAATTGCCCGTTCTAGCGGTTCGGTGATTGTGGCACAAGTACATCATCCCAGCTCACGGGGCATCCATGCCTTCACCCTGCCGTCGATCACCCATATCAGACGGTGGTTGCCGGACCAACGGAGTCCTGTCGTCGCGTGATTGAGGCCTCACCACCTCACTTATACGTGCGTATGGCCGAGTTGTGCGATGGAATTGCGCCAGGGCGAGAATCGCGAAAGAAGGCCGAGAGCTACATGAATGCGCAATCACCCACCACAGATAGCGTCCGTCAGGGCACTGATGTCGTTCTCATTGGCGCGGGGATCATGAGTGCCACGCTCGGTACTCTGCTGCGCAGACTCCAGCCGGACTGGTCGATTGACGTATACGAACGACTGCCCGGGGTGGCCGAGGAGAGTTCGGATCCGTGGAACAACGCGGGCACCGGTCACGCGGCACTGTGCGAGCTGAACTACACCAGCGAGCGTCCTGACGGCACCATCGACGTGCAGAAGGCCATCGCCATCAACGAGCAGTTTCAGGTAAGCCGGCAACTCTGGTCACACCTTGTGGAGGACGGGACCCTTTCCAACCCGGAGACCTTCATCAACTCGACGCCACACATGACCTTCGTTCGAGGGGCGGCGGACGTCGACTTTCTCCGCAGGAGATACGAAGCACTGAGCGGGGAGCCGCTGTTCTCCGCCATGGAGTTCAGCGACGACCCAGCGGTGATCCAGCGTTGGGCACCGCTGTTGATCGAAGAACGTAAACCCGGCGAACCCATCTCCGCAACCCGTGACATATCCGGAACCGACGTGGACTTCGGCTCCCTGAGCCGCCAGCTCTTCAGATCGCTTGAGTCGTCCGGCGTCAGAATTCATCTCAATCATGAGATCACGAGCCTTACGCAGAATCCCGACGGCACCTGGCGGCTGCGGGTCCATAACAGCAGGAACGGCCTTGAC
Organism: Candidatus Frankia meridionalis; assembly: GCF_902812655.1. GTDB lineage: Bacteria > Actinomycetota > Actinomycetes > Frankiales > Frankiaceae > Protofrankia > Protofrankia meridionalis. The sequence continues at coordinate 94,946 of NZ_CADDZT010000004.1, forward strand.
AAGGACGTCTCCGCGCGGTTCGTTTTCGTCGGTGCCGGTGGTTGGGCACTGAAAATTCTACAGAAGTCACGTATCCCCGAGGCCTACGGATTCGCTCTGCTGCCCATCAGCGGACAGTTCCTCCGCACCGACAACCCGGCACTCGTCGCCTTGCACCATGCGAAGGTATACGGCAAGGCGCCGATCGGAGCGCCGCCGATGTCGATGCCGCATCTCGATACCCGAATCGTCGACGGTAAGGCATCGATCCTGTTCGGTCCCTACGCTGGATCGAGTCCGAAGTTCCTCAAGTACGGCTCAATCTTTGACATGCCGAAATCCATTCGTTGGCACAACATCATTCCCCTGATCGCCATGGCCAGGGACAACATCGCGCTGGTCGCTTTGCTGGTGAACGCATTGACGGCAACCCGGAGGAAGAAGATCGCCGCGCTCAGGGAATTCGTTCCGAGCGGCACTGTGAAGGACTGGCGGATCATTACGGCCGGCCAGCGGGCGCAGATCGTGAAGAAGGACCCGGAGAAGGGGGGAATCCTCCAGTTCGGAACCGAGGTGGTCGCCTCGCGAGACGGCTCCATCGCCGGAGTTCTCGGAGCTTCACCCGGTGCCTCCACCGCCGTACCGATCATGCTTGATCTTCTCCGGCGCTGCTTCCCTGACCGTTATGACGCATGGCTGCCCGTGCTGAACGAAATGATCCCCACCCTCGGCCGTAGACTCTCCGACGATCCCGAATTCGCGGCGCAGACGATGGCCGCGACCGCGAAGACCCTTCATCTCACGGAGATCCCTCGACCCTTCCCTCACCGGTCTGTCGGTTTCGCGGGCTAGGGCCTGTTTTCGGAAGTCACGAAGCCGACCTACGCCTCGCTTCGCGAGGTCCGGATCGGCAACCCCGGTCCGGGTTGCCGGCCCAGGTAGAACACCACTACCTGGGCCTTCTCCACGGATCCGGCTCATTCACCGTCCAATTTGGCGCCGTGAGTCGTCAGCGAGGGCGAGGTGCCCGGCGAATCAGAAGATCCGGCGACTTCCCGAGATCGGCAGCGACGGTTCTGCCTCGCGGCGGCTCACGGAGCACTGCCGAAGGTCTGCTGACCGCCGGGTGCACTGCCGAAGGTCTGCTGACCGCCGGGTGCACTGCCGAAGGTCTGCTGACCGCCGGGTGCACTGCCGATCGACGACGTCGGAGCACGCCCCAGGCAGACCGGGACGCCGGGAACTGACTTGTTCTGGCCGCCCTGGCTTACCGCGGTTGCGGGCAGGAAGCCCCAGCCGTTCTTGAATCCGAAGGCGTTGGGCCGGCTCGCGTCACCCTGGGTGTACAGCCACCAGGTGTTGGTGTTCCCCTGGATAACCGGGTTGGGACGGCCCTTGACCTGGCAGACAACCCATACACGGGATGACCGGTACATGTAGCCGCTGTCGTCGAGCGGGTTCGTGAAGCTCTTGTCAATATTTCCGTACACGGGTGAGCCCACGTACGTACTGCAGTAGTAACGGTACTCGTAGCGCTGCCCGGCGTAGTCCGTGACGGGTCGGTGTGCGGCGGAGCAGGATTCCGCAGCCTGGGCGGGCTGTGCAACCACGGCTGCCATCGGCAGTGCCAGGGCTAAGGGAAGGATGGCTCGTAGCCGTGCGCGGCGTGTCATGACAGATTCCTTTGTGGTGACGGAAGGCAGGACCGGATTGATGTCGACTGGGTGTACCGCGTTCCGGTCGGTTCGGATGGCTTATCGCCTTCCCAGCCGCGGCTAAACTCAATATCGCCGATTAAACGGTCAAATAAACAGCCAACGAAACCCTGACGACCGGGTTGCTTTCGCCAACCCTATCGCGATCCGCGGATGGGGTCAATCGGTCATAACGACGTGTCGATAGGGTGCGGCTTTGTGGAGTTCCGGCTGTTGGGGCCGGTGGAAGGGGAAGTGGTGGGTCGCTCTCGTCCGAGGTTGTGTCAGCAACTGGTGTCGAGCCGCTGTCAGGTCCCTTGGCCGGGGTTGACGGGGTGCGGGAGTGGCTCATACCACGGCTGGTCTGGAGGTCAGCGGGCGGTCTTGGTGAGACGCCTTGGCCTCACTCGACGCCGCGGGCCTGATCGAAAAACGGAGGAGTTCGACGGGGAACGGCATGATGAGGGTGCTGTTACATCTGTCGCGGCGGCCTGCCCGATGCCGATCACCTGGATCGAGATGAGGGCCTGAGGTCAATGAAGATCGACACTTCGGCTCGCGCGGAAACTTGGCGTAGTCTGAAAATGACCGGGAATCTTACGAACGTCGCCCGAAGGTCAGCGTCGTTGCCGGTCCTGGCCATCCGACGGTGCTCGCAGTCGGGGTGAGGCGGCCGTCGTGACGATGGGCCAGATGATTTCCCTTCTTGAGCAGGCCAATCTTGGCCAGGTCGACCTCGACCGGTTCGCCGACGACGGGGGCGCTCCTTCTCTGTCACGTCCCGACTTCACAGGTTCCGACCCCACAGATATCCGCACACATGCAGCCGATCCGACCTCCGGATTCAGCGGAGACGAACTGCGCGTGTCGCTGGCTCCGGTCCGCGGCCAGGGGTCCCTCGACGGAGGCTGGCGGCCACGGACCCTGGGTCCAGCTAACGAGTTTCCCGACGCCGCCGACGTCGGCCGGGTGGCCACCTCGAACCTCGAGTGCGCCGAGGCCGATCGTCCAGCACCGTGGCTGCCAGGCGTAGCCGGCTACCGCGCAGAAGGCGGAGGCCAAACATGACTGACAGCACAAGCCTCGACGCGATCGCGCTGCGCTTGCTCACCGCGCAGCGAGCCACCCTTGGCGTTCGCCGCCTCGCCAACGCGGCAGTCGAACTCGGGGAACCGGTCGACGCCGCGGGCGTCAATGCCATCCTCGCCGAGTTCCGCCAGGCATACCGCGAGGTGCACGAGGTGCTCGTCCACGGCGATCCCGCCGACATCGTGTACCTGGCCGCGCAGTTAGGCCAGGTCTGAGCCAGTGATCTCCTGGCCGCTCGCCCAAGAATCCTGACGCACGACACCTTCCAGGAAGCTCGCGGGTTCACCCCTGGCCTGTTGGCTTCGCGATCTGGTTGAAGCAGAACCTCCCACGGTGTTGGGCGTCGATCGCGGCGAGGAGGTCCAGGGCGGTGCTGCTCCGCGTCTCGCCGAGGATCTGGCAGGAGACGGCTTCCAGCAGGGGGGAGGGTGGGTGAGGCGCCCGCAGAAGTGCCGCGCCGGTGGAGATCACAGCGAGTGTCGATGCCTCAATGATGTCGTCCGTGTCGACCGCCGGGGCCGCCTCGATGACGGTGTGCCCGATCCACTCGAGCAGCTGCCCAGTTGCGATCGCAATGTTGGTGACCTGGGCGTCCACCGGCGTGCCCGACCACGGCGCGGTCATCAGCGCGATCCGCACGCAGTTCGTCGACGTAGGGCCTGGCCCGCGGCGCGGTCGGGTACTTGTCGCCGACCGGCGGCGCGCTCACCGCGTCAAGCAGGGACGCCAGGTCACGCACCGACCTGCAGAGTCCGAACTCGGCGACCTGCCCGAATCCCGCCTCACCGACCAACGGGCCGCACGGAGTGCGGCCCCGGCTGGACTTGAGGCCGAGAAGCCCGCAGCATGACGCCGGCACCCGGATCGACCCGCCGCCGTCGTTGGCGTGCGCGAGGGGCACAGCCCCGGCCGCGACCAGCGCCGCGGCACCACCGCTGGACCCGCCGACGCCACGGTCCAGGTTCCACGGGTTGCGGGTCGGCCCGTAACGCACCGATTCGGTGGCGAGGTTCAGGCACAGCTCCGGAACGGTGGTCTGGCCGAGTGTTACCAGCCCGGCGGCCCGGAAGCGGACCATCAGATCGTGGTCGTCGGTGGCGACGGCGCCACGGATGCCACGGCTGCCCAGAGTGAACCCGGTACCGCGGGCGAACGGCCCGCTATCCTTGATCAGAAAGGGCACTCCGGCCAGCGGACCCCCCGGATCGCTCGCCAACGGCTCGTCGAACAGAGGGCCTGTGAGCGCGTTGAGGTCCGGGTTGACCTGGTCGATCGCGCGCCGGGCCAGCTCCTCCACCTCCGCCGGCCGCAGCTCGCCGGCGCGCATCAGGGCGCTCAGCCCGACCGCGTCCAGACGGGCGTACTCGTGGAGCTCCAGCTTTCCCTCCTGTCGCGGCGAAGGTGGTGGCGCGCCGTTGGTATGCTGCCACAGTCCGCAGTATCACGGTCGACCGCGCAGGCCGCCGGCCTGTGGCAGGAGGTCGTGTTCCGTGCCCCGGGACCCGAAAGCCCCGCCAGTGATCGACATCAGCTCGCGTCTGACGTCCGACTGCAACCGGTGTTTCGGTCTGTGCTGTGTGGCGTTGCCCTTCACGAAGTCCGCCGATTTCCCGGTCGACAAG
>NZ_CADDZT010000004.1:99837-106247 GCF_902812655.1 Candidatus Frankia meridionalis
CCCGCCGGCCAACCATGCGCCCATCTGCGGGACGACTTCCGTTGCGCCACCCACTCACGGCTACGCGACCGCGGATATCGCGGCTGCACGGTCTTCGAGTGCTTCGGCGCTGGCCAACAGGTCTCCCAGGTGACCTTCGGCGGCCGGGACTGGCGGGACGCTCCGGAAACCGCGCCGCGGATGTTCCAGGTCTTCGCGGTCATGCGCCAGCTGCACGAGGTGCTGCGCCATCTCACCGAGGCACTTGGATGGCCGGCCGCCCGGCCGGTGTGGCGCGACCTGCGTGCCCTGCTCGCCGAGGTCCAGCGGCTCACCGCGGGTAATGCGCAGGATCTGCTCAGACTCGACGTCGCGGCCGTGCGGTCCCAAGCCGGTCCCCTGCTGGCGCGCGCCAGCGAGCTCGTTCGGGCCGGGGTACCCGGGCGTACCGTCAACCGCCAGCACGCCGACCTGATCGGTGCCAATCTGCGCGGTGCGGACCTACGAGGGGCCAGCCTGCGCGGGACATATCTCATCAGGGCCGACCTGCGCGACGCCGACCTGCGCGAGGCCGACCTGCTCGGCACCGACCTGCGCGACGCCGACCTGCGCGGGGCCGACCTGCGCGGGAGCCTCTTCCTCACCCAGGTTCAGGTGAACGCGTCGAAGGGGGACATGGGCACCCGCCTGCCGACAGCGTTCGCCCGTCCCACGCACTGGCGCCGGACAGCGAATTCACCCTGAGCCGATCAGGATGTAGCCACCAGCCGTTTGGCCGGCGGTAGATCTCGACGGCGACGTGGCAGTTTACGTGGCCACGGTGGTGCTGGAGGAAAAGCAGCCGGTGCCTGGACTGCGGGGCTGCCCGCAGCGACGGCCGGTCCATTCCGTCCAGGGATGTCCGTACACGTACTCTTACGTCCCCTGCGGTCCTCTGGTGTCCCTGGTCGGCGGCCGGCGTTGCCACACCTCACCCTCCCTCCACACGATCGATCGGCCCGGTTTTGCACCCCGTCTCCGGGCGTACACGGCCCGGCTAACTCCAAAGCCGTGTAGTTAGCGGGAGTGGCGGCCTGTCAAGGGTTGAGCTGTTGAGCGTGTCGATGCTGAAACGGCAACGGAGCTCCGCTGACCACTGAGTCAGTCATCACGCGTGTCATCACGGTCGCCGGGGCCGGTTCGCTCCCGGTCATCTGGGTGAACTGACCAGGATCGTGCCGTTCGAGATGGTCGACGCCGTGCTGGCGGAGACCGGGAAGGTCCAAAAGCGGGTGCGGGACCTGCCCGCGCGGGTGGTGGTCTATCTCCTGCTGGCCGCCGGGGTGCTGCACGCCGAGGTCGGCTGGCCGGGCGTGTGGCGTGAGCTGGTCGCCGGGTTGGACGGCCTGCCGGTAGCCACGCCGACCGCCGGCGCGTTGGCGCAGGCCCGCTGCCGGCTGGGGGTCGGCCCGCTGTGTGCCCTGTTCGACCTGCTGCGCGGCCCGGCCGCCGGACTGGCCACCCGCGGGGTGTGGTGGCGGGGACTGCTGGTGACCGCGATCGACGGCACGACGCTGTGCTGCCCGGACACGGCGGCGAACCTGGGCGTGTTCCGTAAGGGGCGGCCACCACGGCGGCACCGGCTATCCGATGGTCCGGCTGCTGGCGCTGGTCGCATGCGGGACCCGCACCGTGATCGATGCCACGTTCGGGTCGACCGCGCTCGGCGAGACCACCTACGCCTGCCAGCTACTCCGGGCGTTACACCCCGGGATGATCGTGCTGGCGGACCGGGGCTTCGATGGCCAGCCGCTGGTCACCGCGATCGCCGCCACCGGTGCTGACCTGCTGGTCCGGGTGAAAAACGGCCGGCGGCTCCCGGTCTGCTCCCGGTTGGCCGACGGGTCGTGGCTGTCCCGGATGGGACCGGTCGAGGTCCGCGTCATCCGCTGCGAGATCACGATCTCTACCAGTGCGGGACGGCGGACCGGGATCTATCAGCTGGTGACCACGGTCTGCGACCCGGTCTGCCCGGCCCGGGATCTGATCCGGCTCTATCATGATCGCTGGGAGGTGGAAACCGCCTACTTGGAGATCAAGTCGACGATCCTCGGCGGCCGGGTGCTGCGCGCGAAGACCCCGGCCGGGCTCGATCAGGAGATCTACGCCCTGCTCGTCACCTACCAGGCGTTACGGATCGCGATCGCCGACGCCACCCTCGCTCGGCCTGACATCGATCCCGACCGGGGCAGCTTCACGGTCGCTTTGCACGCCGCCCGTGACCGGCTTGCCCAAGCCGCGGACCTCTGGATCGAAGGTGGCTGGATCTTCGCTCAGCCGACCGGCCAGCCCATCGACCCCCGAGCCGACTACGAGGAATGGCGCGTTCTGCTCACCGAAGCCGGCGTACGCCCGGCGCGGCTGCACGACGCGCGCCACACCGCGGCGACGATGCTTCTGGTGCTGAAGGTCCCGACCCGCGCCGTCATGGACGTCATGGGCTGGTCCCAAGCGAGCATGGCCACCCGCTACCAGCACGTACCCACCGAAGTCCTGACCGGCATCGCCGATCTCGTCGGCGGCCTGCTCTGGCAGACGCCGAACCCGGACGACGAGGGGGACGACGGCGCCTCCGGCGCCCTGGCCCCGACGGCGTAGCGGGGGCGATTGAGACCAGGATTAAGATCAAAGAAGCCACCGGCGTGCCGGTGGCTTCTGTCTTGCCTGCATATGGCGGTGGGCAGGGGAGGCGAACCGCCGACCTTCCACGGATTTCCGCTAAGCGACCTCGAACAGCGCTGGCCGGCTTTATGTCTCAGCAACATCGATTTCGCGGGGATTTGCTATGCTTGTCGAGAAGGTGGTTGCAGCACAGAGGCTGACGCTGCAACCACAAGGACCAAAAACGCCGGTATCATTAGCGCAATACGAAGACCGGTACCATTCGCTGCGAACCCGATTACTACAGGGCCTCCAAGATTTCCGATGGTACTCATCCCGGTTATCACCGAAAGGCTCCGCCCACTTCGATTGGAACCGAGTCGGCCGGAGGCACTTACAACTTGAGGGGTCATGCATGAAATCCCGGCACCGACGAGAAAGAATCCTACTAGCGCAACGATCGGTTCCGACGCCAGTAGCGTCACTATCAGGCTTGTTCCTGCTATCAGGCCGCTAACCCGGACGAGTGGAACGGCCTCAAGACGTTCATTCAGTCTATCACCAAAGATGCGTCCGACTGCGACTGCGGATGAGAACGAGATCAAGCCGGCGGAGCCGATCCAGGTACTCCCCCCGAGATCGTCATGGAAGTAGACCGCGATCCAATCCGTCATTGCACCTTCCGCACACGCTGCGCAGGTGGCCAGCAGTCCCAATGCAAGAATCGCTCGCCAAACAGTCGCCGTGGAGAGGCCTTTCGGCTCGACCTCTCTGCGTACGTCCTCAACTGGGGATGACGGGAGTATCTGTCCGACTAGTATTGCGACGACGGCGAGGAATCCGGATACCAGGATAAAGGTCGGTCGCGCCGATAGGCCAATGTAGGCGAATAACCCGCCCAGGCCTGCGCCAACAATCGCGGCGAGGCTGTACGAGGCGTGAAATCCCGCCATGATCGGTCGATCATAAACCTGCTCCACCTGCACCGCGTGAGCATTCATTGATATGTTCAAGAAGCAGAGTGCAGCGCCAAAGAATGTGAGCGCAGCGGTAAGTGCTGCGGCGTTGGGGGCGAGTCCTGGGAAAATTAGCGCCGATGTTGCACAAGGAGCGGCCCAACGAAGGACTGCACGGCTACTGACGCGGTCAACGAGAAATCCTGCGGCCGGGAGCACTATAACCGTCCCGAGAGGAATTGCAAACAATGCTAGGCCGAGAGTTCCGTAGCCGAGGCTAAGGTCAGCCTTAATCGCCGGAATTCTACTCGCCCAAACCCCCTCTTCTAATCCCATCAAAGCAAAGAACGCTAGGACGCAGCGTCTCGCCAGAGATGCTTGCGATCCGTTACACATCGTCGACACGTCGTGATGATACCCGATTTGTCGGTAGACAGGATGATTGCGGCGTTATAGTTCCTGCGGCAGTTTTGCTGCTGCCATCGATCTTGCCTTGGGGGAGGCTATGGACATCGCAGCGCAGATCTTTACGTTGGCTGGTGTTGTACTCGGCGCGGCTGGATCGCTGGTGGGGACCACTCTCGTAGAGCGTTCGAGGTATCGGCGAGATATTGCGATTCGCTGGGATACACGTAAGTACGATACGTATTGTGACTATATAGGCTATATTGTCCACATGGCGCGAATCACCGGGCAGATAGCAGGGATGAGGGGCTGGGACCCAATTGCCGCCATGGCTGCGAGCGAAGAATTGGCAATAGCAGATTTGGACAAGGCGGAGCTTTCGCGAACAATTTCTTTTGAGCGGGTCGTTCTGCTTGGCGACCAACGCTGTATTGAAGCCGGAAATAGTCTGAATGGCGCTGTCTGGGCTATGGAATGGATCGCCCGAGGAAAGACACCCGGCTCGCCGAGCATATGGAAAGAGGCTACTGGAAGGCTTGTCCGAGAGCTTACGGCCTTCCATGAGGTGGCACGTGTAAGTCTAAATGTGCCACTGGCCCGCCTTGAGCGACGGATCGAGCTTCCCATTCCGTCGCCCGACCATGATGCCGAGCCTCGGACCGGCGCGTTGTAGCTACCCGGCGGGCGAGAGGAGTTTGCCGCTACAGGCGCTCCCGCCGCCGGCCCGGACCGCCACAGCGGCGGCCTGGTCGTCGTCCGGACCATGTCCCCGAGCCGGCTGCCAGTGATCCGGCTACCGGGCCCCGTGGACTACGAGGAATGGCGCAGCCTGCTCGTCAAGGCCGGCGTGCGCTTGGCGCGGCTGCACGACGCTCACCACTCTGCGGCGATGTTGCTCTTGGTCCTCCACGTCCCTACCCGCGCAGTCTTGGACGTCATCGTCCGGTCTCAAGCCGAGCATGGCCACCCGGTATCAGCGCGTGCCCACGGGCGTCCTGACCGGCATCGCTGAGCTGGATGGCGGCTTGCTCTGGTAGACGCCGAACCCGGACGACGGCGTGGCCGGAGTCGTGGCGCCGAACGGTAGGAAGAGGGGCAACTGAGACCAAAGAAGCCACCGGCGTCGCCGGTGGCTTCTGTCTTGCCTGCTTAAGGTGGTGGGCAGGGGCGGGGTCGAACCGCCGACCTTCCGCTTTTCAGGCGTGGCGCGTGGTCCCGTAGTGGTCCCCGGTCGTCCGTCGTGTCTGCTCAGGCAGCCTCGTCCGTCCGTGGTCGTCCACTGCCGTCCGCTGCTGTTGCCGTCAGCGTTGCCGTCATCCCGACTCGGTGGCAAGCCGACCCGCACCGCAGGCGCGCTCGGCGCGTCGAGGAGGGGGAAGCGGCGCGGCAGGATTTCTCCGATTCGGCCGATGTATGCACTCCGCGTAGAGACTGACCCGTAGCTTAAAAGTCATATTTGTGATGTTCGTGGAGGTTCACCGACGTTCGTCAGCTTGGATCGGCGGGCCTCCATCGTTCGTGGCCGTCCGTCAACGTCCGTTCACGTTGCTGTCAGCGGTTGCTGTCGCGGGCTGGGTATGGATGTGCCCGGGTTGATGGTCCTCGGGTCTGGTTGCGCCACACTGGGCAGTGAGACTGGTGCAGTCTGCGCTAGCCGTGAGTGCCGTAGCAAAGGGGGACGGGGTGGACCCGGTCAGTCTGGTGGTGGGTGCGCTCGCGGCGGGGGCCGCGGGTGGTCTGACGGAGTCGGCGAGTGCCGCGGTGACGGGTGCGTATGCAGCGTTGCGGGATCGGTTGCGCCGGTTGTTCACCGCTGATCGTGAGGCGGCCGGGGTGTTGGAGCTGCATGAGGGAAACCCGGACGTCTATCAGGAGCCGTTGCGGCATGTCCTCGCACGGAGTGGTGCGGCTGGGGACTACGAGGTGGTGGCCGCGGCGCAGTACCTGATGACGTTGCTGGATGCTGCGGGTTCCGCCGCCGGGAAATACTCGGTCGATGTCCGCGGCGCCCAAGGGGTCCAGGTGGGTGACGGGAACACGCAGACGAACACGTTCACCGCTCCGCCACCGGGAACATGAGTGGCAACGGTGGTGGGGATGCCGGGAGGGGAAGCCGACGGTCCGGGGAGTGTGGACGCCTCCGGTGCGCACGGTGTGCAGGTAGGTGACCACAACAGGCAGCAGAACCAGACGCAGCAGGTTCAGGTTGTCATCCAGCTCGGTGAGCAGGAACGGACCGTTGACGCCGTAGTGGCGCATCCTGGTGATGTCCACCGGCCGGCGGAGGTGGTGCGGGGTCTGCCGGTCTGGGGTGTGCCGGCCCGGTTGGCGCATTTCGTCGGCCGGGAAGCGTTGCTCGCCCAGCTGCATGCCCGGTTGGCGGTGTCGGGGTCGGTGGCGGTGACCGCGCTGGCGGGGATGGGCGGGGTG
>NZ_CADDZT010000005.1:0-5504 GCF_902812655.1 Candidatus Frankia meridionalis
AGTGATGGCGTTTGAGAGTGTGACGGCCGCTGACCAGTACGCGAGGTTCGCTGCGGCGGTCGGGCCTGTGAGATTCGCCGAGAGTACGGAACTGGCCGTTGCCGTCGGCCAACACCCGCCGATGGTATTAGGCCAATTTGTGGTAATGGACGGTTACAGTGTAACCAGTGTTTGCGCCCGCTCGGGAAGGTCGATTGTCGGTGGACGGGTGCGGGCTCCATCTCCCCGACTTCCTTCCGAATGAGAAACATATCCTCGGTCGCTCCAGTCGCTGAGATTCCTGGTTTGTTCTGGCGCCAACCGGCCAAAATCACAGCTGGTGTGGTCGATGCGGTGAAGGTCGCTCCCGCCGTGCACGGCGTGGTGCTGGGTTCCACGCTCGGTGGTGTTGTAGTCGTTTCGGGGACTGCGTGGGCCGATTTTGTCGCTGCGGTGAAAGCCGGAGAGTACGACAGCCTCATCTAGCATTTTGACGTCGACACCACCCCGAATTTCTCCGACGACACCGAATTTTCCGGGTCGGTTCGGTTGACAGGACGGAAAGGAGAGACCGTGCACGATCTGATCGCTAGCCCATTTTTGGATTACTACCTGATACTGCGTCCGGATAGCGACCGGGGGGTGAAAATCTCGTATAGGAAATACTGCGAGCTTCAGCAGGCTGCCGCCACGGTCGATGTCGCCCCGGAATGGCTTGTGGACGCGGTTCAACGTTCGTGGGGGTTTAACCTTACCGGACGCTCCGTGAGGGATACTGTTCTCGTGCGTGCCTCGTCATCCTACGGGTACGGTCGCGCTTCGTATGAACTGAATCTGGGCTGCAATTACGATTGCGAACACTGTTATCTCGGTCTGAAGAAGTTCGAGGGGCTGGATTGGCCCGACCGAGAACGGCTACTGTATGCCATGCGTGACGCCGGGGTGCTGTGGCTTCAGCTCACCGGCGGCGAACCGATGATCGACAAATTGTTTACGAAAGTCTACAATTTAGCGTATGAAATTGGAATGATGATCAGTATCTCCTCTAACGGATCAAGGCTGTCGAACACAAAGATTCTCGATCTTCTTACTTCACGCCGTCCATACCGGCTCACTCTCAGTGTTTATGGAGCCACTGCGGAGAGCTATGATGGGTTAACGCGACGGCGCGGATCATTTGCGGCTTTCACTCGGGGCCTGCTTGCTGCGCATGAGGCTGGTCTGCCGATCGCCTTGAGCCTGGTTGTCGCACGCCAGAATGCCCACGAGGTAGATCAAATGAAGGCTATGGCAGAGCGTTTAAAAATACCTTACGCAGTATACACAAATATGTCACCGACGATCTACGGTGGTCCGGAAAGCCTGCCGACTCAGGCAGAAGAGCATCTGCGTAAACGGAAAGTCTTCACCGGCTGCAACGCCGGACATACATTCTTTCACGTTGATCCGCATGGTATGGCCTCCATCTGCAAAGTAGGTCGCGATCCTCAAATCTCACTGATAGACGAAGGAGTCGAAGGATTAAGCCGTCTCGGCGGCATTGCCGACTCCCTGTTGCTTCGCCAAGGAGGCTGCTCCGGCTGCACCTTGAGCGGCACGTGTGGCACGTGCATGCCACTTGCCACGCTGTACCGCAAGGCGAAGGCGCCACTGTCCATGTATTGCCAGCATTGAAAGGAGGTAGCCATGACAGCTGTTCTTGTGGAAATCGCGCTCGGACCCGCCGTGGATGACGAGATCGTCTTCCTCGACGACGTGAACGCGCTTGTAGAATCATCGAAGTGCAGTTGCAACGCCGGCGACGACGTACCGTACTAGTCGACTAGAGGCCGGGCCGCTGCGGTAGCCAGAATACTGGAGCGGCCCGGCCCGTTACCCATGGGGAAATAAGTGTCGATGCCGCGTATCCACTGGAATGATCTTTCTGAGGCTATCCGCAGCGTCATCCAAGAATATACTGGTCCTGTTCTGGACGCAGATACCGCTTCGGGTGGGGTCAACTCCGGGATTGCCGTAACATTGTGTACGCCAACGCAAAAAATTTTCGTCAAGGGTATGCCCTCCGACCATCGACAAATCTACACACAGCAACGAGAGGCGGCGATTAATCCTTATATCCTTCATATCGGGCCAAAGGTGCTCTGGCGGGCTGAGGCTGGAGGTTGGAATTTCTTAGGGTTCGAACACATTGAAGGGAGACACGCCGATTATTCACCAGAATCTCCCGATCTTTCCAAAATTGCCGAAGTTGTGCGGCTGCTCGGACAGATTCCATGCCCTGAACTTCCCCTGAAAAACGTTGAACAACGCTGGGATAGCTACGCGGACAAGCCGACGTTCAAGTTTTTTGCGGGCGACTGTCTGCTACACACGGACTTCGCACCCCACAACATGTTGATCGATAGTGACGGCAGGGCACACCTTATTGACTGGGCTTGGCCTACCCGAGGGCCAGCATGGGTCGATGTGGCTATTCTCATCGTTCGGCTGATTGACGCCGGTCACACCCCTGGGGAGGCTGACGCCTGGTCACGACAATTCTCGTCCTGGCAGAGCGCTTCCGTGGAGGCAGTCAACGCGTTCACAGTAGCGAACTACCGAATGTGGCAAGAGATCGCGCAGAACGATCTCCAGCCATGGAAGATACAGATGGCGATGGCGGCAAAACGGTGGTGGAACCACCGTTTCTCATGACCTGCATACCGCGGCCGAGAAGGGATTCAGATTCCTTCTGTAGGGTGGACTGCTCAGGCTTGGGCGGTGGTGATCGTGCCGGCACGGAGTCGTATCGGCGGGTTGAGGAGCTTCGCTGCTGCCTGCTTGATCAAATCGGGGATGTGGGTAGCGTCGGTAAGGCGGCTGGTGGTGATGACCTCCCGGTGTGTGACCGGGAGGTGGAGTGTCTGCATGCTGCACTACTGGCGGTGATGGCGTTACGGTCGGATGATCCCGCAAGTGTTCCGGGGAATTGGACGATGAGGGAAGCTGCCGCGTATCTCGGTGGGCAGGCGGAGATGGTGAGGCGGGTTGTGGTGACTGTTGCGTCTGCGTGGGGGTGTTGCTCGGCTCTGTAGATCGCGGCTGCGTGTTGCCAGGTCCGTAACTTTCAGATCGCGGTGGTCAGGCGGCGCCGTCCCGCTCGACGCAAGACCCTTGCCGTCTGCCGTGTCTGCCGTGAAGGCATCCAGTTTCGAGACCATTGCGCCACCGCGGTCTACGTGGTTCAAAACGTCGCCTGACTGTCGATGGCGGGTGGCTCAGCCGGGCTTCGGCCTCGTTCCGATTACGCCTGCCGCCTCCCACGCGGCGAGTTGGGCGTCGGAGTGCCCGAGGAGGCCGCCGAGGATCTCGTGGTTGTGCTCGCCCAGCAGCGGAGGGGTCCTTCGGTGTACGGGCGGGTGGGGTCCGCCGGAGAACAGGATGGGGTAGCCGGAGTGGGTCGCCGAGCCGACGACCTTGTGGCCGGCGAGCTCCTCGAAGAAGCCACGGGCCTGCAGTTGAGGGTTGGAGTCCAGCAGGGCGCCGTTGCCGACGACCGCGGCTGGCACGCCGTGGCCGACGAGGAGGTCTTCGACCTCGGCGGCCCGGCGCCCGGACGTCCAGGCGTTGATGGTCCCGTCGATGGCGTCGTGCCGGGCCCGGCGCTGGTCGCGGCTGTTCAGACAGTCCCATCCAGACGGCTCACCGAGGGCTTTGCGGAGCCCGTGCCACTGCGGTTCGGTCTCGACCGAGACCGCGACCCAGGTGTCACCGCCGGAGTCCGCGCAGAGGTACAGCCCTTGCGGTGCCGCCGTGGGGCTCCGGTTCCCGTCCCGCTCCAGGAGCGCCCCGTAGGCGCTGAACTCGGCGTACTGCTCGGCGCAGATGTTCAACGCTCCGCCGAGCATCGGTGCTTCGATGAGAGAGCCCTCTGCGGTACGCCGGCGGTGTTCGAGGGCCAGGAAGATCGCGATCGTCGCGTGTGAGCCCGCGAGTGGGTCGCCGACGGAATTGGCGAACTGTGGCGGCGCGTCGGGGTAACCCGTCATCCAGGCGATGCCGGAGACCGCCTCGATGGTCTGCGCATAGCCGGATCGGTCCCGCCACGGGCCGTCGGAACCGAACGCCGGCAGCCGCGCGTAGATGAGGTCGGGCCGCGCGGCCTTCAAGACGTCGTAGGTGAGGCCCCACGAGGTCATGACGCGGGGCGTGAAGTTCTCCACGAGGATGTCCGAGTGGGAGACGAGCTCGAGGAGCAGCTCCCTGCCCTCCGCACTACCGAGGTCGAGGGTGATGCCCCGCTTGCCCGCGTTGCCACCGTGGTAGCTCGGGCCTGTCTCCCACCAGAGGTCCTCGCGGAACGACCTGGCGCCGCGCATCCTCATGCCGTCCGGTCGGGACACGGACTCGACCTTGATGACGTCGGCGCCGAGCAGGGCGAGTACGTAGCCGACGATGGGTCCTGCCCAGAACGCGGCGAGGTCGCAGACCCGCAGGGTCTCGAAGGGGAGCGCCGCCCGGCCGGTCCCCCTGGCCGGTTCTCGCGGGCTACAGGTGGCCCTGGCCTTCGCGGTGTGTTCGCCGAGGGTGGGCGCCGGCGCGAAGTCACGCAGCTGGGGGCCGCCCCGCGGGAAGCGGTAGGGATGATCGGGTTGGCCGAAGCCGCCGCGGGGGTTTGTCGTCATCAGCCCGTTGGCCGCTACGTGGTCGAACCGCGGTGTGAGTGCACCGTTGCCGACAGGGGCGACCGGCACGCGCAGCGCCTCGGCAATCTCGATGACCTCGTCGGTGGTGTGCCTCGTCATCCAGTCGGCGATCACGGGCGCCAGCTCGTCCCGCCGGCTGATCCGCTGTTCGAGGCGGATGAGGCTCTCGTCGTCCAGCCAGTCCGCCCGCTCGACCATCACGCAGAAGTCGAGCCACTGCTGACCGGTCACGACCATGAACGCCACCCAGCCGTCCTTGGCGCGCTCGATGCCAGGGAAGTTGAGCAGGCGGCGGGTATACGGCGGGACGCCGGCGATGCTGAGGTAGTTGACCTCGTACATGGTGTGCGTCAGCACGATCGACTCGAGCATCGACAGGTCGAGGAGCTCACCCTGGGCGGTGCCGAGGCGTCGGAGGTAGGACGCGAGGAGGCCGACCGCACCGATCATGCCCGACAGCCACTCACCGGTCCGCCCGCCGACGCAGACGGGTGGCCGGCTCGGGGTGCCTCGTGCGAACACACCGCCCGAGATGGCCTGGAGCGTGAATTCGGTGGCCGGCCGGCCGACCCACGGGCCCGCCAGGCCGAAAGGCGTGATCGACAACACCAGGGCGGCCGGGTTGAGCTCCCGCAACCTGGCCGGGCTCATGCTGGCGGCGAGTTCGGACCCGGGTGACCAGACGATCGCGTCCGCCCAGCGGACGAGGTCCGGTGCCTCCACGAGGGTGGGCACGGTGGACTGCTTGGACGCGGCGAGGACCTTGAACAGAGCGCTGTCGTCGTCCGCGGCGATGGCCGCGCCACTCGCTGACCAGCGGCGTAGGGGGTCGCCGGCGGC
>NZ_CADDZT010000005.1:5742-6497 GCF_902812655.1 Candidatus Frankia meridionalis
CGACGCCGATCGAGAGGTCGAGGACGCGGAAGCCGTCCAGGGGCGCGGGCACGGGTTCTCCTATCGGTGTCTGGGCAGGCCGAGCACGCGTTCGGCGATGATCGTCTGCTGGATCTCCGACGTGCCGCCGCCGATGCGCAGACCGAAGGACGTGAACCACGGCTGCGACACGGACTGGTCGTGGCGGGCGTGTAAGTGCCGGACCTCGTAGTTCAGCTCGGTCGCGAGGAGCTTCAACGCCGACGGTCCGGCTCCTTCGATGCCGGCCTCCTGCTCGGCGACGGACTGCTCGAGCAGGGCGCGCACGGCGAGGGCGCGGACGGTGAGTTCGGCGACCTCCGCGGTCGCGATGGGATCGTCGGCCACGAGCCGACTGAGCCGGCGCAGCGCATGCAGGGAGCCGAGCACCATGGGGGCGGTGATGGTGCTGCGCTCGAAAAGCAGGGTCGTCGTCGCCACCTGCCAGCCCTCACCCACCGTTCCGATCACGTTGGCGAGCGGGACGCGCACCTCGTCGAAGCGGACCTCGCAGAACTCGCTCGGCCCGCCGATCGTACGCAGCGGCCGAATGGTGATGCCGGGAGAGTCCAGGTCGACGATGGCGTAGGTCAGGCCACCATGCCGGCTGAACGGATCCGTGCGCACGAGCAGCTCCGCGATGTCGGCGTACTGCGCGAAGGTGCTCCATCGCTTCTCGCCGGTGACCACCAGGGCGTCCCCGTCGACGACGGCCCTGGTGCTGATCGCGGCGAGAT
>NZ_CADDZT010000005.1:6720-18809 GCF_902812655.1 Candidatus Frankia meridionalis
TGATCTCGCCGCGCAGGATGCCCGGCAGCCACCGCTGCTGCTGCTGGCGAGTGCCCCGCGCGATGACGGTCGGCCCCGCGTGGGAGAGGGCGACGAGGAACAAGCCCGCCATCGTGTCCCCACCGGCGAGCGCGATCTCCTCGTGGAACGCGAGCTGCTGGCTGGCACCCGCGCCGCGGCCACCGTGGCTCTTCGGCCAGGCCACGCCCGCCCAGCCACCGTCGTGCAGCTGACGCTGCCAGGCCCGTTGGCGCGCGACGTCCGCGGGCGTGAGGTCGGTGGCGATCGCCGAGCCGGCGTGCGGCGCCGGGGGAGTGTGGTCGTGTAAGAAGCGACGGAGCTCGGTGCGGAAGGAACTGAGGTTATCGCCCTCGATCGCGGTCGGGGTGACCGTGGTCACGAGGCAGCCTCCTCGGTCGTCGCCAGGGCGGCGACGGTTGCCCGGTCGATCTTGCCGGTGTCCAGGCGAGGGATGGAGTCGACGAATCGGATCCGGCGAGGAAGCTCGTAGGGCGCCAGCTCGGCCCGCAGTGCCCGGCGAAGGGCCTCCTCGGTGAGCGCCGGTGCGCCGACGACGACGGCGACCGGGACTTCCCCGAGGCGGTCGTCGGCGACTCCGACCACCGCACTGTCGTGCACGCCGTCGATCCGGTTGAGCGCGCTCTCGACCTGTGCAGGGTAGACGTTGAAACCCCCGCAGAGGATCAGATCCTTGACCCGACCGACGACGCTGACGAACCCGTCGGCGTCGAGGGCACCGAGGTCACCGGTCGCAATCCAGCCGCCCGTCGTGGAGCTCCTCACCCGACCGTCGTCGTCGAGGTAGCCCGACATCGCCGACGCGGCGTGGGCCTGGATCTCCCCGATGCGCCCCCGCGGCAGCTCCACCCCGTCGGCGTCGACGATCCGCACCTGCACGCCCGGAGCGGCGCGTCCGACGCTGCCGGCGGGCCGCCGTCCGGCCGCGACGTCGTCGGGCCGCTCGAACGCGATGGCGCCGGCGAACTCCGTCTGGCCGTAGTTGCGCAGCACGGGCACGCCGTAGCGGGTCTCGAAGGCGATGCGGGTGGTCTCGGGCAGCGGCGCGGTGCCGACGGTCACGCTGCTGACCCCGGGGAGCGTGACCGACGCATCCGCATGGACCAGCTCGTAGACCATCGACGGGGTCACGCGCAGCACTCCGATCCTGCACTCGGCCGCGATCCGCGCGACCAGCCCGACGGAGAACTTGTGGCACAGCAACACCGGCTTGCCCAGCCACCACGACGTGAGCGAGGTCAGGAACCCGCCCATGTGCGCGACGGGGACGAACACCGGCTGCGGCTCGCGGGCCGGTGTCCTCACCGGTCGGCCCTCCGGTGGTAGTCCGCTGCCGGCGGCAATGCCGCGGATGCTCGCTTCGAGTGCCGAGAAGGCGATCGCGGCGCCCTTGGGCCGGCCGGTCGTCCCCGAGGTGAAGATGACGAGGGCCTCGTCGGGAAGCGAGTTACGGGCTTCTGCCGCAGCGCCCGCATGGACAAGACGTGCGCCGAGGCCGTCGGGGTCCGGCTCGACGATCGTGGCGCAGCCGGCGTCGCCCGCCCTGCGTGTCACCTCGGCGTCCGGCAGCAGGCGGCTGAGCGAGACGACGCTCCCGCCGGCCCGCCACGCGGCATGAAGCGCGACGACGGACGCGAGGTCGTTGCCCAGCCGGACGCCGGTCCGGGTACCCGGCTCCAGCCGGCGGCTGAGCTCTTCGCTTGCCGCGGCGAGCCGGCCGAACGTCGCCGAGGTCCCCGCCGGGGTCCTGACGGCGAGCGACAGCGGGTGCTGCGCGGCCGTGCTCACGAGCAGTTCACGCAGGGGTGCTCGCCAGGATGGAGTGCTCACAGGGACAGTGTCCGGGCAGATATGGCGCCTGTACCCACGCCTGCCCGAAACCACCGTTCTCGACCGGACGCTTGCGCCCGTCGCCGCGGGCGAGTCGACTCGTGGACGTTATGAACCTTCTTCCCAGTACCGACGGTTGGGCTCTTGCGCGAGCGACGCGTGACGTTCTCGAGCGCGAGGGCATCGCCGCGACGGTGCGCCGCGAGGCGGGCGCAGGCGTCACGGGCGCTCGGCGTGAGCGCATGGTGGAGCTGACGGAGCTGGGTATCCCCGCGGTTCTTGTCCCAGATCCCCGCGGGCTCGGCCTGTCCTGTGTCGATGCAACCCTGCTCGCCGAGGAGGTGGGGCGGGTCCTGCTGGCCGAGCCGGTGCTGGAGGCGGTTGTCCTGACCGCGGCCCTGCTCGCCGACGACACGCCCGGCGCTGCGGGGAGCGCCGGCACGGCCCTGGCGGAGCGCATCCTCGCGGGTGACGTGGTCGCGGCATTCGACCCCGCTCCGTCAGACCTCGCGGTCGTGGCCGAGCCGCTGCTGCCGGACGTCCTGCTGGCACCGGCCCCGGACCGTCGCTCGCTGCGGGTCCACGCGGTCCTCGGTGATCCGGCGGACGTCGACGACATGGACCCCACCCGTCCGCGGGTGAGCCGCCGGCTTCGCGATCTCCCGGTGGTCGACGAGATCGAGGTCGCCGGTCCGGTCCTGCTCGGCCGGGCGTCGGCGCTCGGCCGGATACTGCGGGCAGCGGAGCTGGTCGGGACGGGCGATGCCGCGATCGCCACGACCAAGGTCTACCTGTGCGAGCGCGAGCAGTTCGGCCGGCCGATCGGAGCCTTCCAGGCGGTCCAGCACCAGCTCGCGGTCGCCTGGTCCAGGCTTCAGGCCGCCCGCGCCTGCGCGCGGGCCGCGGCCGCCGCGTGGGACTCGCGGGACCGCGACGCGCCTGCGCTGGCCGCGGCAGCCAGCCTGGCCGCGGTCGACGCTGTCGCCTTCACCGGCGAGCGCTGCCTGCACCTACACGGCGGCATGGGCTACGCCTGGGAGACCGGCATCCACTTCACGGTGCGCCGGGCGGAGGCGGCCCGGCGCCTCAACGGTCCCCGAGACCCACTCCACGCTGCGGCGCTCGACGCGCTGGCAGCCCGCTGAACGAACCGGAGGTGCCCGTGGGTATCGGGCTGAGCGAGCAGGAGGCGTGGGAGCGCATCCGCGCCGCCCACACCGCGATCGTGACGACGCTGAAGGCCGACGGCTGGCCGGTCGCCCTGCCGAGCTGGTTCGTGGTCGACGGTTCGGACATCTACCTGCGCACCCCGGCGAGGAGCAAGAAGGTGCTGCGCATCAGCCGCGACCCCCGCGCCTCGTTCCTGGTCGAATCGGGGAAGGCCTGGGTGGAGCTCACCGCGGTCCAGCTGTCGTGCCGGGCGACAATCCTGGACCACCAGCTCGACCGGGAACAGACGGTCCGCGTCGCGGAGCTCAGCGCCGCGAAGTACGCGGGCTTCTCGTTGCCCAGCGAAGGGCTGCCCGCGGCGACAGCCGCGCACTACGGATCGGGAATGGCCACCATTCGGCTCAAACCGGTCGGCCCGCCGGTGACGTGGGACAACAGCCGCATCCGTCTTGCAACCGGTCGATAGACAGTGCTCGCGCTCGCGATTACCGTCGATGTCGTGAACGAGGCAGGGTTACTTCGCCCCCAGGTGCATTCGACCGATCTAGCGGCGAGCCCAGGGGACGAGGTGGCCCGACTGACCGCGGCGGCTCGAGCCGCGCTGGCGCGTGGCGGCTGGTGGGGCTTCAAGATCGAAAGTGTGCTGCGCACCGCCGGCCTGTCGACGCGCTGCTTCTATCGTCATTTCGAGACCAAGGACCACCTTCTGCTCCACCTGCTGGAAGAGGATGTCTCGCGGGCGAGCAAGCGCCTCGAGTGGGTGTGCACCGACCCTGATCCGCTGGTGCGGGTCAGGGCGTGGTTCGACGGCGTGCTGGACATGGCGTACGTGCCTCGGGTGGCGAAGCCGACCGCGCTCTTCGCGACGCACTGGCGTCACCTGCTCGGCGTCTTCCCGAACCAGGTCGAAGCCTGCCGCGCGGCCCTGACCGCCCCGCTGGTCCGCGCCCTGGCGGAGCTGGTCTCCTCCGGCGCGGCCGACCCCCGCGTCGACGCCGAGTCCGACGCCCTGGGGCTGTTCCACATCGTGTCCGGCCCCGCCGCCGACGTCATCTCCCGCGGTGGGTCGCCTGACCGCGCGACGACCGAGGCACAGATCCTGCCCCTGGTGGACCGCATCCTCGGCGTCACGCTTCCCCCGGCCAGCCGTCATGCGTGGCGGCCAGAAGACGGCTGAGAAGCCGCTTTTCCGCGGGACCCATGCCCGGCGGGCGCAGCACGCGGTTGGCTGGAGACGCCATGGATGAGACGCCCGCACAGTTCCGAGCCCGGTTCGCTGAGTTCCTCGACACCCACGACCCTGGACCCGCGCCCAAGCACGCCGGTGAGCGCCTGGCGTGGCAGCGGTCCTGGGCCGCCAGGCTCGTCGAGGCGGGCTTCGCGGCCCCGGGCTGGCCCCGCGAGTGGGGCGGCATGGACCTCTCCCTCGCCCATCAGGTCGCCTACACCGAGGAGGTCTCCCGGCGCCGGCTGCCCCCGCACCCGAGTGGGGGCACCTTCGTCGTCGGCCCGACGTTGATCGTGCACGGTACGCAGGAGCAGCGCGAGCGTTATCTGCGGCCGGCGCTGCGCGGGGACGAGATCTGGTGCCAGGGGTTTTCCGAGCCAGACGCCGGCTCCGACCTCCCGAGCCTGCGTACCCGCGCCCGCCTCGACGGCGACGAGTACGTCGTCACCGGGCGCAAGGTCTGGATTACGAACGCCCGCGCCGCCGATCGCATGTTCGCCCTGGTGCGCACGGGTACGCAGGCGCAGCGCCAAGCCGGCATCAGCTACCTCCTGATCGACATGCACGCTCCGGGCGTCACCGTCGTTCCCCTGGTGGACATGACGGGCAACACGTCGTTCTACGAGGTCACGCTCGACGAGGTCCGCGTGCCGATCTCCGATCGCGTCGGCGAGGAGGGCGGGGGCTGGCGGATCGCCCGCACGAGCCTCGGTCACGAACGCTCGACGGCCTTCATCGCTCAGGCATCGAAGTACCGCCGCGTCCTCGACGAGCTCGTCGGGTTGGCCGTGCGCCTCGACCGCGCCGGTGACCCGCTCGTCCGCCAGGCGCTGGCCAGGGCGGAGACCGACCTGCAGGTCGTGCGTCTCGGCGGGCTGCGGGTCCTCGGTGACCTCCTGCGGGGACGTGAGCCCGGTCCGACGGCGTCGTTGGGACGCCTCGTCTTCACGGAGTTCGAGCAGCGACTGCACGCTCTCGCGGTCGAGATCACCGGACGGTCGGCGGTGCTCGCGCCGGGCAAGGCACATCCGGTCGAGGGCGGGCGGTGGTCGGCGGGCCTGCTCGCCACCCGCGCCAGCACGATCGGGGCGGGGACCGCGGAGATCCAGCGCAACACCATCGCCGAACAGGTGCTCGGCCTCCCGCGGGAGCCGGCGGCATGAGCACCGACGGGGTTGTCGTCAGCACCGACGGCGGCCTGCTCAAGATCGTCCTGGACCGGGCGCCTGCCCGCAACGCACTGCGAGCCGTCGACATGCGTCGAATCACCGCCGCCGTCACCGACGCGGTCGACGGCGCAGCCACCCGGGCGATCCTCATCCGATCGGCGGGGCCGCACTTCAGCGCGGGCGCGGATATCGTCTCCGTGAACGCGCCCGGTGCCGAACGCCCCGTCGCCGGCGGGTTGATCCGGGCGGTACGTGCCGGTGCGAACCGCATGATCCAGGCGCTGTGGGACTGCCCGCTGCCCGTCGTCGTCGCGCTGCAGGGTCGGGCGATGGGCCTGGGCGCGCACCTCGCGCTCACCGCCGACGTGATCGTGGCCGCGCAGAGCGCCTCGTTCGTGGAGCCGTTCGCGGGGCTGGGCTTCGCGGTGGACAGCGGCGGCACCTGGCTGCTGACCCGGCGGGTAGGGATCGGCCCGGCCACCCAGGTGCTCCTGCGTGGCAAGCCCCTGGACGCGCGGCGCGGCCATGAGCTCGGTGTCTTCGACGAGGTGGTTACGGACGGTGATCTCGCGGCGCAGGCGGCCCGGATCGCGAACGACCTTGCGGCGGGGCCGACGCTCGCGCTGTCAGCCACCAAGGGACTGCTGCGCCGGGGCCTGTCCACCGACCTTGCCGCCGCCCTCGAGTCCGAGCTGGTGGCCGTCGAGCTCACGGTGCGCAGCAGCGACTTCAAGGAGGGCATCGCCGCCTTCGGTCAGCGCCGCAAGCCCGAGTTCACGGGACGCTGAGACACCCTCGGTCACCGGATGATCCTCCGTGTTGTACGTGAAGCCGTTGACGTTGAAGGTGCCGGTACGCACGCGTCGCGCCACGTCGAGTCCCTGCTGCGGGTCCGCCGGTCCACACGGCACCGGTCCGAAGGCGACTTCTGCATGCAGCGGCCGGTCCTGGAGCTGGACCGGTGGTGCCCCTCGTGCCACAGCTCGGACCGACGGGCAGGATCGGACGGCGTGCAGGTACGCGCAGGTAGCGGTAGCGCGTGGCGCCGGCGAGAGGCGGCGGGAACGCGAGGGACGGCGGGAACGTGGGAGCGCTGCCACCCCCGGTCGTCACCGGTCCGGGCCGGGCGCCGGGACGACGACGACCGGGCAGGCGGCACGGCCGACGCACTGCATGCTCACCGAACCGAGCAGGGCCGCGCCCGCCCGGCTGTGCCCGTGTGTCGCGACCACCAGCAGGTCGGCGTCCCGGGTGAGCTGCAGCAGCCGTGTCGCCGGTGCTCCCTCGACGACGAGGGTTTCGACATTGCGGACTCCGGCATCGCGGATGGCACGGCTGAGCGTGTCGCGGGCGGTCCTGGCTGCGTCCGTGACAGCGCCGAACGGCGGCAGGATGGGGAGCTCCTGCCGGTAGGCGGCGACCGCGAGCAGCGACGCGTCCCGCCGGCCCGCCTCCTCGGCGGCCCAGCGCAGTGCGGCGACCGAGGTTGCCGAGCCGTCGACCCCCACCACGATCCGGCCGGTGGGCGGCGGTGCGGGTGCTGATGCAGGAGCCTGACCCGGGGCCTTCGGGTAGCCGGCGAACTTCTGGGAGTGGTACGCCTCGGCTCCGATCAACGTCTTGAGTCGTTCGATGTGGCGGCCGCGTCCGGAATATTCGTCGGCCATGCCGCTCCTCCTCTGCCGCTGGGCTACTCGGCCGGGTGTCCGGCGTCCTGCGTCGGACGTCTGCGCGATCGGCGGGACGTTGCGCACCGCTGCGGCAGCGTCGCCCGGTCGGGGCAAGCGCACCGAACACCGGTGTCAGTTCCGCGGCCCGATCCGCCGGCACGCCCGACGGCGCGGCCGCCCCGGGGCTTCCCACGGGCCGGTCCAGTGACATCGCTTTTCGTGGTCGGGTCCTCCCGGTCCTCCCGGTCCTCCCGTCGACCAGTATCCGTCGAGGTCCGGCCGGGCGGCATGCCAGGGAAATCCCGGCACAGATCAGGCCACCTGCACCGTGAAAAGGAGGGTTCGAGGCGGGGGTGTGCCGGTCTGCGGGTTTGTCGTCTCACCGGGCGCGGGTAGGTGTGGCCTCGGCAGGAAGCGAAATTCGACACCGAAAAGCCGAGGGAGAGCGATGACTGAACGTATGAACGGTCAGAGTGTGAAGGGCGCCGCCGTGTACGCCCAGACCAACGATGCCGCCAGGAACGAGGTTGTCGCCTTCAGGCGTTCCGCGGACGGCAGGCTCGCTCCGCTGGGACGTTTCGGGACCGGAGGCCGGGGAACCGGCGCCCCGCACCTGCCGTCACAGAGTTCCGTCATTCTCAGCGACGACGGTCGGTGGCTTCTGGTCACGAACGCCGGCAGCGACGAGCTGTCCCTGTTCTCGGTGGAGGAGGACGGGCCACGGCTCGCCGATCGTGTCTCCTCCGGTGGTGCCAGGCCGACGAGCGTCGCGGTGAACGGCGATCTCGTCTACGTACTCAACAACGGCACGCCGAATATCAGTGGTTTTCGCATCCGGGACGGGAGGCTGACCCCGCTCGGGGACTCGACGAGGCCGCTGAGCGCCGGCAACGCGGATCCGGCCCAGGTGTCCTTCAGCCCGGACGGCCGGACGCTCGTGGTCACCGAGCGTGGGACGAACAGCATCAGTGCCTTCGCGATCGGTGATCGTGGCTACGCCGAAGGTCCCACGACGATCCCGGCCGCCGGGCGGACCCCCTATGGCTTCGATTTCACCCCGCAGGGCTCAATGATCGTGACCGAGGCGTTCGGCGGCGAGGCTGGTGCCGCGGCGGCTTCCTCCTACACCGTGGCGGACGCGGGCCGGCTCGCCCCGGTGAGCGGTTCGGTCGGCGACACCCGCAGTGAGGTCTGCTGGGCCGCCGTGACCAGGGACGGCCGCTTCGCCTACGTGACGAACTTCGGCGATGGCACGGTCTCGAGCTACCGGGTCGAGGAGGACGGAAGCCTCGCGCTGCTCGAACCGGTGGCGGGCTCGACCGGAAGGGGGGAGAAGGGCATCCGCGACGAGGCCATCACCCCGGACGGCCACTATCTGTACGCGATCGACACCGATGGCCAGCGGGTCCTCGGCTGGACGGTAGGGCAGGACGGCCGGCTCACGCCGGTCGGCGCGTTCGAGGGTGTTCCGCAGACCGTCGCCGGTCTGGCCGTGAGCTGACCGGCGGGACCGGTCCGGTTCATCCGCGCAGCGGGTCACGGGCGAACCCGGGCATCCCGTCACTGAAGGCGATCTGCGGTCGGTATCCGAGGATATTGCCGGCGCGGGCGGACGAGGCGGCTATGTGCCGGACGTCGCCGGCCCGATAGGCGCCGGTGATGACGGGCACGGGTCCGCCGAAGACCCGGGCCAGCGCGTGCGCCATGTCGCCGACGGTGTGCGGATCGCCGGAGCCGATGTTGAGCGGGAGGAGCCGGCCGGGTGGGGCCGTGTGCCGCAGCGCCTGCAGATTGGCCCGAGCGACGTCGTGGACGTGGACGAAGTCGCGGAGCTGGCCGCCGTCCTCGAAGACCCGTGGCGCCTCCCCCCGCTCCAGTGCGCTGCGGAAGATCGAGGCGACGCCGGCGTACGGGGTGTCGCGGGGCATCCGCGGGCCGTAGACGTTGTGGTAGCGCAGCGCCAGGACGCTGCCGCCGGTCGCGATGGCCCACACGGCGGCGAGATGCTCCTGGGCGACCTTCGTGGCCGCGTAGACGTTCCTGGGGTTCAGGGGGGCGTCCTCGGTGACGGGCGTCGGCTGAAGCGGGTTGCCGCAGCACGGGCACGGTGCTTCGAACCGGCCGGCGTCGAGATCGGCAGGCCGCCGTGGGCCGGGGCGCACCGGCCCGTCGGCCGGGCAGCGGTAGCCGCCCTCCCCGTAGACCACCATCGAGCTGGCCAGCACCAGACGCCGCACCCCCCGGCGGGCCATGGCGGACAGCAGCACCGCGGTACCGAGGTCGTTGTTGGTGGCGTAGGCGGGCAGGTCGTCGAGGTTGACCCCCAGGCCGACCATGGCCGCCTGGTGGCACACCGCGTCCACCCCGTCGAGCGCCGCTTCGACCCGGACCGGGTCGGTCACGTCCGCGACGATCAGCTCGGCACCGTCGTTCACCTCGGGTTTCGTGCGATGCACCGCGGGCAGCACGGCGTCCAGCACCGTGACCTCGTCACCCGCTCCGACCAGCGCGTCGACTATGTGGGAACCGATGAAGCCGGCGCCGCCGGTGACCAGGACTCGCATGTCCGTGACGTTAACGGTTCCGGAGCAGCCCGGATCTTACGAGCCGAGGAACAGCTTGCGGACACAAGGACTATCCAGGCCTGCTCAGGGAACCTGCTCAGGGAACCTGCTCAGGCGGCGGGAAGCGCGACGACGAAGCGGCAGCCGCCCTGGCGGTTGTGGACGGTGACGTCGCCGCCGTGGGCTTCGACGATGCCCCGGACGATCGCCAGCCCGATGCCGGACCGTACCCGAGGCTGGTGGGGGTGGTCGCCACCGCCGGGGGTACGCGCGGTCTCCCCACGGAAGCCGAAGTCGAACAGGCGGGGCAGGTCGGCGGCGGGGATCCCGCCGCACCGGTCGGCGACCGCGAGTACCGCCCGGTCGGCGTCCGCTCCGGCGGTGACCTCCACCGTCCCGTCGTCGGGGGTGTGCCGGATGGCGTTGACGAGGAGGTTGGTGAGCATCCGCCCCACCTCGGTCACGTCGGCGTCGACGTATACGGCGTGGTCGGCGCTGCCGGTGACGGTCACCCCTCTGGCTCGTGCCATCGGGTCGGTGGCGGCGATCGCGTCCGACACGACGTCGGCGAGACACACCTTCTCCAGTGTCAGCTGGAACGCGCCGGCCTGCAGCCGGGCCAGTTCGAACAGGTCATCGACCATGCCGGTCAGCCGCTCGGCGTCGGCGAGCATCAGCCGGTGGTAACGGGCCGTCGTCTCGGCGTCCGTCACAAGGCCGTCCTGCAAGGCCTCCGCCGTCGCCCGGATTCCCGCCAGCGGGGTACGCAGGTCATGGCTGATCCAGGCCACCAGCTCACGCCGGCTGGCTTCCAACGCGCGCTCGCGGTCCCGCGCCGCCACGAGGCGCACGTGCGTGGCATCCAGGGTGCGGGCCAATGCGGCGAGCTCGGCCGTCGGGACCCGGCCCGCGTCATGATATTCCAGCTCACCGAGGGTGGCGGCTGCCCGGGTGAGCGTTCCGGTGGCGGCGACCACCGGCCGCCCCAGCCATACCGCGGCGGCGGTGGCGACCACTGCCGAGACCGCGACCACGATCAGCACGACCTGCAGATCGTGGTCGGACAGGAACATGGCCCGTGCGGTGCCGGCAACGCCCACCGCCACCGCGACCACCGGTACGACCGACAGCGCCGCCGTCGTGGCCCACAGCGGCCGTCCCCGTAACAGGCGCAGCAGTGGCACCCCCGTCAACGCAGCCGCGGCCGAGCAGGCGAGCGCGATCCCGGCGACCTGCAGTTCGGCGCTCACGACGGCGTCTCGTCCGCCGGCACCGGTGGCGTCGGATCGTAGCGGTAGCCGACGCCCCACACGGTGACGAGCATCCGGGGGGCGGTCGGATCATCCTCGATCTTCTCCCGCAGCCGGCGGATGTGGACGGTGACGGTCGAGGGGTCGCCGTAGCTCCACCCCCACACCTGTTCCATCAACTCGACGCGGGTGAAGGCACGGCCGGGATGGCGCAGCAGGAACACCAGCAGATCGAACTCACGCACCGTGAGGCCGAGGATCACCCCGTACCGGGTGGCGGTGCGGGCGGCCGCGTCCACGACGAGGGTGCCGGCGCGCAGCACGCCGGACTCCGGTGGTGACAGTTCGTTTGCCCGCCGCAGCACGGACTGCACCCGCAGCGTCAGCTCGCGCGGCGAGAACGGCTTGGTGACATAGTCGTCGGCGCCGCATTCGAGGCCGGCGATGCGGTCCGCCTCCTCACCCAGCGCCGTCAGCATGATCACTGGAACCGGTCGGCTTTCCCGCAGCCGGCGACAGACCTCGATGCCGTCGAGGCCGGGAAGCATGAGGTCGAGCACGACAAGGTCCGGGACGGCGGTCCCGGCCACCCGCAACGCCGCGGGTCCGTCCGCGGCGCGGTCGACGTCGAAACCGGCGTTACGCAGGTACCGGTCGACGACCTCCGCCACGGTGGCGTCGTCGTCGACCACGAGAACACGGGCCACCCCGTAACGATAAGAGCCGGCCAGCCAACCGGACCCGCCCGGGCGACGGATTTCCCCGTTCCGTAATCTTCCGGCGTCGAACCGCCACGCTCTTCCTCGTTCCGTAAGGGTCGATCGCATCCCGCCCGATTACAGTCCCGATCATGCTTACGCAATGTGACAGCGGTGGGGCCTCGGTGGACGTGGTCCTGCCCTGCCTGAACGAGGCCCGCGCGCTGCCCTGGGTCCTGGAGCGGATGCCACCCGGATACCGGGCGGTCGTCGCGGACAACGGCTCCCACGACGGATCACCCCGGATCGCGCGGGACCACGGTGCGGTCGTCGTCGCGGTGCCGGAACGGGGCTACGGCGCGGCGGTGCACGCCGGACTGCGGGCCGCGGACGCCGACGTGGTCTGCGTATGTGACGCCGATGCCTCGCTCGACCCGGCGCACCTGCCCCGCCTCGTCACCGAACTGCTGG
>NZ_CADDZT010000005.1:18834-19891 GCF_902812655.1 Candidatus Frankia meridionalis
CCGGCGGCGTCCCACCTCGGTGCGGGCGTGGCCGCCACATGCCCGGCTCGGCAATGCGATCGTCGCCGGGCGGCTGCGCCGACGCGGCATCCCGGTCCGTGACCTGGGTCCGATGCGGGCCGCCCGCCGCGCGGATCTGCTCCGCCTGCCCGTCGCCGACCGCCGGTTCGGCTACCCGCTGGAGCTCCTGCTCCGGGCCGCACAGGCCGACTGGCGGATCATCGAGACCGATGTCGACTACCACCCCCGGATCGGTAGATCCAAGGTCACCGGTTCGCCGCTCGGCACCGTCCGCGCCGTACGCGACATGTCCGCACTGCTCGCGAGCCTGCGGTGAGACTGCTCGTGGTGGCGAAGGAGCCCGTGCCCGGTCGGGTCAAGACCCGGCTGACGCCACCGTTGCGCCCGGCACAGGCGGCGGCCGTGGCCGAGGCCGCGATCGCGGACACACTGGCCGCGGTCGGCGCGCTGAGCCGCAGCCCCGGCTTCGGCTGGCTGCAGCCCGTCCTCGTCCTCGACGGCACCGTCGGCCCGTGGCTGCGGACATCGATCGCGGTGGTGCCGCAGGTGTCCGGACCGTTCGACGCCCGGCTCGCGGCGGCCTTCGACGACAGCACAGGCCCGACACTGCTGATCGGGATGGACACCCCGCAGGTGACACCGGCCCTGCTGGCCGACGCGTGCCACGCGCTGCGCCACGCCGACGCGGTGTTCGGCCCCGCCGCCGACGGCGGCTGGTGGGCGCTCGGCCTACGACGTCCCGACGGCACGCTGCTGCGTGGCATCCCGACGTCACGCCCGGACACCGGTGCACGGCAGCGTGCCCGCCTGTCCCGGGCCGGCCTTCGGGTCGCCACCCTGCCGGTGCTGCGGGACGTCGACACCGCGGCCGACGCCGAAGCGGTCGCGCGGCTCGCACCGGACGGACGGTTCGCCGCAGTGGTGCGGCAGACCGTGACACCCCGGAGCAGTCCGGCGGCGGTCCGGTGACCGGCGGTCGGTCGACGACGGCAGCCGTCCACCGCTGGTGCCCCACGGCCGTCTACGAGGCGGCGCT
>NZ_CADDZT010000005.1:20445-21186 GCF_902812655.1 Candidatus Frankia meridionalis
TGTCGAGGTCGTTTCCCTGGTCGCTGGTGGGTACCGAGGGGATCGCCGGCCTCGCCGCGGCCGCCGGCCTGCACGTCACGGAAATGTGGTGCGACCCAGGGCGGCACTTCGCCGCCCTGGGCAGATGTCGGTGAACCTGTCTGTAGAACCACTGCGTGCCGCGCCTGCCCGGCGAGCTGACCGCGGGTCGAGGCGAGGGGGCGAAGCGCGGGTCGAAGTCGGAGCTGATGGACGTCGCTGATGGACGTCGCTGATGGACGTCGCTGATGGACGTCGCTGATGGACGTCGCTGATGGACGTCGCTGATGGACGTCGCTGATGGACGTCGTCATCCGGCCGGTGGACCGGATGCGCTTGCGTGACTGCGCCGCGCCCGCCGGACGCGGACCGCGCGGACCACGATGACAGCTGTGGCGCAGGCCCACACCAGGCCGAGGACGATCGCGAGGTTCCGCCCGTACGGCAGCGGGTTCACCGACGGGTTGTCCGCCGGGCCGCCGTAGCCACGCCACAGTGGCAACGACGCCAGTGCGACCGCCCCGCTGATCAGCAGCGCACCCTGCAGCACCGCCCGGAAGGGCGCCGGGACCAGCCGGGTGAGCACGAGACCCACCGCCATCGTCACCGGGACGACCAGCAGGTCGTGGACCAGGATCCCGCCGACCAGCCATTGCGCCGCGTTCGGCGGGTTCGTGGCCGACCGCATCCCGACCAGCCCGTGGATGCCGTAGCCGATCGCGG
>NZ_CADDZT010000005.1:21211-25550 GCF_902812655.1 Candidatus Frankia meridionalis
ACCGCGCGGACGGCGCGGCGGCGGCCGTTGTGATCCCGCCGGTCAGCCTGATCAGCTTGTGCCTGCCCGTTCACAGCATCACCACCCGGTGTACCCATTTGGTCTGCAGCACGCCGGGGCGGTTCGGTGCGATGAGCCGGGCCGGGTACCCGTGGTCGATGTCCAGGTCGGCCCCGTTCAGGCCGGTGGCCAGCAGGGTCAGCGGGTCCCGGGCGTGCGGCGGGTTCACCTCGCTGGTCCGGTAGGTGCCGCCCGTCTCCAGGGACTCCACGCGCACCGTCGCCTCCGCGGGGATGCCTGCGGCGTCCAGCAGGTCCCGCAGCCGTAGGCCGTGCCAGGTGGCGTCCGCGGCCCAGCCCTCCACACAGGTGATCGGCAGTCTCGACGTGTGGTGGGGGAACTCCCGTAACCCGGCGAGGGTGAGGACGAACGGGCGCGGGCCTACCACCTCCAACCGGTAACCCGGATCCCGGGCGACCGCGCTCACCCGGGCGGCGGCCGCGGTCCTGTTGACCGGCAGCCGCTGCGGGCCGATGTCCGGTCGGCGTGGCGCGAGCAGGTCGAGCCCGGACAGGCCAGGCACCCACTGGCCGGCGGTTGTCGTCACGATCACCCCGGCGGCGCCGGCGACGGCGACGGCGAGGCCACGGCGGGACAGGCCGCCGCCCGGCTGCTCGGGAGCGCTCACCCGGTCGGTCAGCCGCGACCGTTCGTCTCTGCGGCGGCCGACGTTCGCCCGCACGACCGCGAGTTTCGCGGCGATGTGCACCCCCAGCGCGCCGATCGTGATCCAGGCGACCCAGTAGTGGGTCACCGTAAAGAAGAACCGGAACCGGTACCACTGCGCGATGTTCGCGATCCCGGTGGCCAGCTGGAACACGGCCCCGGCGACCAGCGGCACGATCGAGAGCCGCTCCAGTGCATGCGCGACCGAACGGACCGGCGGCCACTCCCACAGTCGCGGGTACACCGTCCACAGTTTCGCCAGCAGCAGCGGGACGCATGCCAACCCGGTCGTCACGTGTAGGCCCTGGGTCAACCTGTACAGCGACACCGGGCGGGACGGCCAGACCAGCCACGACGGCGGATGCTGCATGGCATGTGACACCAGGCCGGTCAGGAAACACACCCCGAAGGCGATCCCGAGCCACATCCCCAGCAACGAGGCCACCCGAGGGTCGTGCAGGCGGCTGGAAAACGCGTCCGTGCGCAACGGCCCGCGGCGCAGGACCGCCGGCGGTTGCGGAAGCCGTCCGGTGAACAGCCGGATGAACGGTCGCATGTACGCACGGTAGGCCGCCGTCACCGCCCCCGCCGCCGGTGAAGCCTTACGGAACGGAGAAGCTCCACCGCGGTACGCCGGAGTCGGCGGGTATGTCTGTCAGGCTCGGCCCATGCCCGCCCCCGTCGCCGAGCCGCTCGCCGGGACCGTCCGTACGCCCCGGACCCGCCGTGCGCGGGCCGTGGCGGCCATCGCCCGACGTCGTCAGCGTGACGGGCGGAGCCTCCCGACGCCCGGGGGCGGCGGCCGGTGGGCACTGGTCGCAGCGGTCGTCGGGCTGAGCGGCGTCCTTGCCACGCAGGCGGCGATCCTGCTCCAACCCGGCTACCTGTCCGGCCGGATGGCTGTGCTCTATCTGACCATGCTCTGGTGGGTGATCGGGACAGCCGGCGCGGCGTGGCTGATCCGGGCCGCTCCCCGCCGGCTCGCCGTCGGCCTGCTGCTCGCCGGCACCGTCGCGATCCACGCCGTGGCGCTCACCCACGGCCCCCAGCTGTCCGACGACCTCTACCGCTACATCTGGGATGGCCGCGTGCAGGCCGCCGGCATCGATCCCTACCGCTACGGTCCTCTCGCCCCCGAACTTGCCCACCTACGCGATGACTGGTTGTTCCCGGACCCGGCCGGGTGCGCTGCCATCCACCGCGGCCCGCACTGTATCCGGCTGAACTACCCCGACGCGCACACCATCTACCCACCGGTGGCGCAGGCGTACTTCACCGCCGTGCACGTCCTGCCCGGCCCGCCGCGCGAACACAGGATGCAGCTCTACGCGTCCCTCGCGTCGCTCGGGCTGGTCATTCTGATGATGAGGGTGCTGGTGGCGCAGGGTCGGGACCCCCGCTACGCCGCTTTCTACGCGCTCTCGCCGCTCGCCGGGCTCGAAACCGGCTCCGACGCGCACGTCGACGTCCTTGCCGCGCTGCTCGCGCTCGGCGGCATCGCGGCTCTCAGATCGCGGCGGCACGCCGGATCCGCCGCGGCCGGACGAACAGGCACGGCCGGAGAATCCGGTGCGGCCACGGAACCCACCCGCCGCCGTGCGTCGCTCGCCGGGGCGCTGCTCGGCGCGGCGGTGGCGGTCAAGCTGTACCCGGCGCTGCTCCTCCCGGCGGCCGCCCGGCGCCGCCCGGTCACTCTGGTCGGCGCCGCCGTCACGGTCGTGGGGCTCTCCTACCTGCCTCACGTCCTCGCCGTCGGAACCGGAGCTCTCGGTTTCCTGCCGCAGTACCTGAATGTCGAGGGATATGCCCAGGGGGGCCGATTCCTGCTCCTATCGATGCTCGGCATCCAGGGTGCCGCGGCTAAAGCCGTTGCGGTGTCGCTGCTGGCCGTGGTCGCCGTGGTGGTGCTGCGCTGCGATCCGCGCCGGATCCCCGTGGAACGGGCGGGGTTGTGGCTTGTCGGGGCCGCCTTCCTGGTCGCCACCCCCGTCCAGCCCTGGTACGGCGTCCTGCTGGCGATCCTCGCCGTGATCGCGGGACGGCTGGAATGGCTGGCCGTCGCCGCCGCCGTTCACCCCGTGTACGTCTCTCTTTTCACCGATCCACCGGGCGACGCCCGGACGCTGCAGGTGTCCTCCTACGCGGTCGCCGGGCTCGTCGTGGTCACCGCGGCCGTCCTCCGGCGACGGGGAAGAACGCGATCGCGTCACCCGGGAGCACGCCGGCGGCCCTGGCGGAAGAACTCGACGGCGTCGACGGCGTCGGTGACGGAGGTGACGCTGTCCCAGGTGAGGTAGGCGCCGAACGAGGCGTTCCAGAAACCGTCGGGAGACTGCGGAGGCGGCAGCGGCGGCCCGATGTACAGATTAGGGGTCGCTCACGTAGTCATCGCCGAGGGCCCACCAGTCGGCGATC
Source organism: Candidatus Frankia meridionalis (assembly GCF_902812655.1). Classification (GTDB taxonomy): domain Bacteria; phylum Actinomycetota; class Actinomycetes; order Frankiales; family Frankiaceae; genus Protofrankia; species Protofrankia meridionalis. The sequence goes on from NZ_CADDZT010000005.1 coordinate 24,353, forward strand.
CGCCGGGCGGCGTCGGGGTCGAGGGAAGGAGGGCATCGCCGCCTTCGGTCAGCGCCGCAAGCCCGAGTTCACGAGACGCTGATGCACCCTCGGTCACCGGATGATCCTCGCACCACGGTGTCACTGCGGGTGCGGCCACGGGACTCCTCGGGTCAGCTGTTCGCAGGCATGGCGATGGACTTGACCTCGAGGTAGGGCTCGAGACCCTCACGGCCCCACTCGCGGCCGAGCCCCGACTGCTTGAAGCCGCCGAACGGTGCGCTCGTGTCGTACGTGAAGCCGTTGACGTTGAAGGTGCCGGTACGCACGCGTCGCGCCACGTCGAGTCCCTGCTGCGGGTCCGCGGTCCACACGGCACCGCACAGCCCGAACGGGGAGTCGTTGGCGATGTCGACCGCGTCGTCCACGGTCTCGTAGGGGATGACGCACAGCACCGGTCCGAAGATCTCCTCGCGGGCGATGCGCATGCCGTTGTCCACGTCGGCGAACAGCGTCGGTTGGATGTACCAGCCCTTGTCCTGGCCGTCGGGTCGTCCGCCACCGGTGACGACTCGCGCTCCGGCGTCGCGGCCGGCCTGGAGGTAGCCCTCGACCCGCTCGCGCTGCTCACGGCTCACGAGCGGCCCCACAACTGTGCCCGGATCGAAGGGGTCTCCGACAGGTAGGTGGCCGACGATGGCCGCGGCCCGTTCGACGATCTCGGCGTAGCGGGAGCGCGGAGCGAGCAGTCGGGTGAGGGCGATGCAGGCCTCCCCGTTGTTCAGCATCGCGCCCTGGACCGCCGTCGGGATCGCCGCGTCGAGGTCCGCATCCTCCATCACGATGCACGCCGACTTGCCACCGAGCTCCAAGGTGACCCGCTTGATCTGCTCACCGCACAGGCCGGCGATCCGCCGTCCGGCGACCGTGCTGCCAGTAAAACTGATCTTGTCCACCCCGGCATGGGTTACCACCCGCTCGGATACCTCACGGTCGGCGGCGACGATGTTGACGACGCCAGCCGGCAGTTCTGCGGCTTCGAGCACCTCGGCCAGGACGTAGGTGTCCAGGGGTGTCTGCGGAGCCGGTTTGACGATGGTGGTGCACCCGGCGAGCAGGGCCGGCGCGAGCTTGCCCAACAGCAGCCCGAGCGGCGCGTTCCACGGGATGATCAGCCCGGCCACGCCGACCGGCTCCCGTCGCACGACCATCGGACCAA
>NZ_CADDZT010000005.1:26154-28995 GCF_902812655.1 Candidatus Frankia meridionalis
GGCGGTCCGGGTCGGCCAGTGCGTACAGGCTGGGCGGGTCGGTGACGACGGATGCGAACCGCCGCGCGCCGTCGTCACGGCCGATGATCCAGCCGCGGGCGGGTGTGCCGTCCCGGTCGTGCTCGACGGTGAAGGTTTCGATCCGCCCGCGGCCTGTGACGGCCGAGGCGTACCCGGGGACCGGCGCGGTCGTCGGCGGGACTTGTGCCGGCTCAGCCCAGGGCTGCGGAGGCCTCGTCGGTGAGATGACCATCGCATGGTGTTTGGTGAGGTACTCGCCGTTGGCGTAGACCAGCGCCCGGCCACGCAGGCGATGCGCGGCGACGATCGCGTGCAGGCAGTAGTCGTTCGCCGGTCCGCCGAAGGATGCCAGGCCGCCTGTGACCGTGAGGGGACGTTCCTCGTCGAGCCCCAGGTGCAGCGCCGCCAGCTTGGGGACGATCGGGAAGCACGAGTACAGGTCGATGTGCTCGAGGTCCTGTGCCGTGCACTGCGCCTGGTCCAGGCAGGCGTCGAGGGTAGCGGACAGGCCGGGGGAGCGAGCGAATGTGGCGCGCCGCAGGACGTCGGTCGAGTCGGCGGCACCGGCCGAGGCCCAGATGTGGGAGATCCGCTCGTCGGGGATGCCATGCTCGTGAGCCGTCTCGAGGTCGCAGAGCACGACGGCGGCACCCTGGTCGACCTTCGGGTTGGCGGTCATCCGCACGGTGTAGGGCCAACAGGTCATCCGGTTGCCGTCGGTGGCCTCGCAGACCTCCCGAGGGGTGAGGTGACGTGGCTTCCATGCCGCGGGATTGCGGACGGCGACCTCGCTCATCGCGGCGAGGATCTCCCCCGACCAACGCTGGGCCTCCTCGAAGCTCTGCCCGAGTTCGGCACGTAGAGCGTTCTCGAAGAGCGGGTAGTTACGCAGTGGTCTGTCGATGCCGTAGCGGAGCATCTCCTCGGTGCCGCGGACGGAGCTGGGTAGCCGTACGGGTCCGCCTGGTCGGTCGGACCACGCGGGCGGGTTGCCGGACGTGCCGGCCCGCGCCAGGGACGCGGCTGATTCGGCACCGCCGACGAGCGCGGCGTCGATCTGTCCCACGGCGATGAGGCGCGCCGCGGTCTCGATGAGGGCGAGCGGCTGGTTGCCGCCGACCTCGCTGTGCAGGGTATGGCGAGGCGCCGCACCGACGAGCCGCGCGACCTCGGCGGGCAGGTCGTCATAGCTCCACGACAGGACACCGACGATGAGGATCGCGTCCAGCGCGCTCAACAGTGCGGCGGGGACGGCGTCGTGGGCGGCCTGCGCGATGAGCTCGCAGGGTTCGCTACCGTCGCCGCGGAGGTCCGCGGCGCCGACGATCACAGGTATTCGGGGCGCGGTCGGGGACACGCGGCGAACGTATGCCGGCCGGGGAGCGCATGCGTCTCGTGGAATCCGATTCTCAGGCAGGGCGCCTCCCGGGTGCCCGGCGCCGGGTTGCCGGTCAGCTCGGCCAGCAGGACGTGCACGTTTCGGAACCTGAGAACGACGTTGTCGACGAGTTCTCTTTCGGCACGTGACGGCGGTGTTACAAACGGGGGACCTGGTCTGAGTACCCGAGGGGGCGCCACTGTGTTCGACCTCTTCAGCGTCGACGATCACATCATCGAACACGCGAAGGTCTGGACTGACCGCCTGCCGGCCAAATACGCGGACGACGCTCCTCACGTCATCGAGCGGGACGGCCGGGAGTACTGGGTCTGGGAGGGTGAGACGTTCCCCCAGATGGGCCTGAACGCCGTGGCGGGCAAACCGCAGGAGGAGTGGAACCTTGAGCCTGTCCGCTTCAGCGACATGATTCCCGGCTGCTACGACCCCCGCGCGCGGGCCAAGGACATGCGCGAGGACAACATCTTGGCGAGCCTCTGCTTCCCGACCCTGGCGGGTTTCGGTGGCCGGGTGCTGAACAACTACGCCGACAAGGAACTCGCCAGCCTCTGCGTCGCGGCCTACAACGACTTCCACATCGACGAGTGGTGTGCCGCCGCGCCCGAGATGTTCGTGCCCTGCATCGTCGGCCAGGTATGGGATCCGGTCGCCATGGCGACCGAGATCCGACGCTGCGCCGCCAAGGGTGCACGGGCCCTGTCCTTTCCGGAGGGCACGGTCTCCCTCGGCCTGCCGTCACTGTTCAGCGACTTCTGGAACCCTGTCTGGGAGGCGTGTACGGAGACCGACGTCGTCATCTGCATGCACATCGGCTCCAGCGGCGAGCTGACCAACCCGGCGCCCGACGACGGTCCCTTCGTCCTTCCGATCGCCCTCGGCAACATCAACGCCTGTGCGGCGACGGTCGCGTTCGCGATGAGCCCGGTACCTCGCCGGTACCCCACGATCAAGCTGGCCCTGTCCGAGGGCGGGATCGGCTGGATCCCGTCGGCCATCGAGCGGGCCGACCGCCAGTTTCTCAAGCACCGCATCTGGGCGGGTATGGATGACCTGCTCCCGAGCCAGGTCTGGGACCGCAACATCTGGGCGTGCATGATCGAGGAACCGTTCGGCGTGAAGGTCCGTCACGATGTCGGTGTCGAGAAGATCCTCTGGGAGTGCGACTACCCCCACGCCGACACGCTCTGGCCGCACAGCCAGAAGCAGGTGGCGGAGCTTCTCTCGGACGTTCCCGCCGCCGAGGCGAAGGCGATGACCAGCGGCAACGCCGAGGAGCTCTTCCGTTGGAAGATCGGCGTCGGCGGCGTCTGAGTGGTCCGGGAACAGGAGCGGGTGTCACATGGATCTCCCCAAGATCATAAGCGTTGACGATCACGTGATCGAACCCCCGACGCTCTGGTCGCAACGCCTTCCCGCGAGGTACG
>NZ_CADDZT010000005.1:29052-32853 GCF_902812655.1 Candidatus Frankia meridionalis
CATGATCTTCGACGGGGGCCTGAAGTTCAGCGAGGAGCAGCACCGAGACGCGGGTCCCGTCGACCTGTGGCTCTATGACGACCTGGTATGGCCACTACCCCGTGGGATGGCCCAGGTCGGGTACCTCGACGAGCCCTCGGCGAGGTCGGTGAGCTACGACGACATCGTCCCGGGCTGTTGGCAGCAGAAGGCTCGGCTGGAGGCGATGGACCACAACCACACCGAGGCCAGCCTCTCGTTCCCCAGTTTCTCCCGCTTCTGTGGCCAGACGTTCCTGGAGCGGGCGGACAAGGAACTCGCGTTGCTCTGCATCCAGGCATACAACGACTGGATGATCGACGACTGGTCTGGCGGCGCCGGTTACGGCCGGCTCGTCCCGTGCACCCTGATCCCGCTGTGGGATCCCGAACTCGCCGCCGCCGAGATCTTTCGGTGCGCCGGGAAGGGTTCGCATGCGGTCGCCTTCTCCGAGAGCCCGGTCCCCCTGGGGCTCCCCAGCATTTACGGCCCGCACTGGGAGCCGTTCTTCCGCGCGTGCGACGAAACCGACACCGTGATCAACATGCACATCGGATCGTCGTCACAGATGGCGATGACGGCGCTCGACGCGCCGTTGGAGGCCGGTATGGCGTTGACCGCCGAGAATTCCGTGCACGCGTTCGTGGACTGGTTGTGCTCGGGCGTCCTCGTGCGCCACCCCAAGATCAAGATTGCGCTCTCCGAGGGCCAGGTCGGCTGGATGCCGTTCATGATTGAGCGACTGGACTCCGTGTGGGAGCGCAGCCACTACTACGGCAACAAGCTCCGGGACGCGCTGCCCGAGCCGCCCAGCTCCTACATCGCCGGTCGGGTCTACGGCTGCGTCTTCGACGACATGCACGGCCTCGCGAGCCGCGACGTCGTCGGCATGGGCCAGATCATGTTCGAGACCGACTACCCGCATTCGGATTCCACGTTCCCCCACTCGCGCGAGACCGCCGAGAAAATCGTCACCGCCGCCCGGCTCGACGAGCACGAGACCTGGCAGCTGCTCCGGGGCAACGCCATCGAGTGCCTGGGTCTGGAGCGCATCGGCATCACCGGGTGACTCGTCGGCGTAGAGATTTGGCAGTCGGCAGTCGGCAGTCGGCAGTTGGCAGTTGGCATGAGGATGGAGACGTCGGCATGGTGTCGAAGGAAAAACCGTCCCAGGAGCTGCTGACGAGGCGTCCACGAGCTCCCCACAAGGTGGGCGTCTGCATGGAGTTCGCCGGGGGCACCAACCTCATCCAGGACTTCTACGACGGCATCCGGCTCGCCTTCTCCGAGGCGGAGGAGCGCGGCGACGTCGACCGCGCGATCGAGCTCGTCATCCGCGAGGTCCGGGGACCGATGCGGGGTACCAGCTCCGTCGTCGTCGACGCCTGGCGAGAGCTCGTCCACGACGAGGACTGCCTCGCCGTCATCGGACCCGTGGTCACCGAGGCCAACCTGGCTCTCGTCGACGAGGTCAACCGCACGGGCGTGCCGACCATCAGCTTCTGTGCCACCTTCGACTGGGCCGGCCCCTACGCCTTCGCGCTGCAGAACGGCGGATTCCCCGACGAGGCGGTACTGCTCGCCGGCTACCTCGCGTCCCAGGCAATCACCCGCGTCGCGTTGTTCCGCGAGGACGGGATCATCGGCGAGGAGTACGGCGCCGCCTTCCGCGCCGCGGCCAGGCGCTACGGCCTCACCCTTGTCACCGACCACGTCGTCGGACTGTTCAACACCTATGAGCCGGTCGAGCCCGTTCTGCGGGCAGCTCACGAAGCAGGCGCCGAGTGCGTCCTCGTCCTGTCCGCCTACGGCGCGCTGATCCCCGTCCGCGCCGCGGTCAAGGCGGTCGGCGACTCCCTCGGCTGGAACCCCGTGAAGGTGCAGAACACCACGTGGGTCGCCATCACCGCGTTCGGGGGCGCGGGTGACTACGACCAGGCGACGCTGATCGCGGACTTCGACGGCTGGATCGGGCTCGACCAGGTCCACGAGGGTAACCGGCACTTCCAGGATGTCCTGTTCCGCTTCGAGAAGCGCTTCGGTCGCAGACCCTTCCACGCCTACGCGGCTCTCGGTTTCGACCACGGCTTCGTCGTCGCCGGCGCACTCGCCCGGATGCGGCCCCCGTCGGCCCAGGGGCTCACCGACGCTCTCGAGCGCACCCGCATGGTTCCGGCGTGCATCGGTGGCCCGGGCACCGTCATCAGCTTCGGACCGCACGACCACCGTGGCTACAAGGGCGACTACGTCGTCCTGCGTACCATCGCCGACGGCGTCGAGCAGCTGGTCGACGTGACGTGGGCAGCGCTGCTGGCGACCTCGCCGCTGGGCGTCAACGGTGTGGGCGTCAACGGTGTGGGCGTCAACGGTGCGGACGGCGATAATGCGAGCCACGCCCTGTCCGGTGCCGGCACCCGTTACAGCCTGGTCGGCGACCGCACGCCGTTTCGCATCGGCGTGCTGCAGGACTGGGCGCTGTGGGCGCCGGTCGAGAAGTGGTACGACGGCCTGCGCCTCGCGTTCGCCGAGGCCTTCGAATCAGGGCTCCTCGACCGTGAGGTCGAACTGGTCTTCCGTGAGGTCGAAGGCCCGCCGGACGGCCGTGCCGCCGACGTCGTCCGCGCGTGGCGGGACCTGGTTCACAAGGAGAAGGTCCTCGGGGTCGTCGGCCCGTTCATCACCGACCTGACTCGCATCCTGCGGGACGAGATCGAGCGGACGCGTGTCCCGGTCATCTCCTACTGCGCGACGACGAAGTTCGCCGGGGACTTCTGCTTCCAGACGCCCAACGGCACCTTCGCCGATGAGACCTTCCACATCGCGCGTCACCTTCTCCGCCGCGGTGTGAGGCGGGTCGGAGTGGTTCGTGAGGACAACCCGATCGGCGACGAGTACTACGACTGGTTCCGCCTCCACGCCCGTACCCTCGGCCTACAGGTCACCAGCGATCAGATCGTGTCGCCGCGGGTCACCGACGAGGAGATGGACACCGCGCTGCGGGCAGTCCGCGCGTCGGGTGCACAGGGCCTCGCCCATCTGGGATACGGACTGTCCTTCTACGCCGTCCTGTCACAGATGGCCCGCCACGTCAGCGAGGGCTGGGACGTCCCCCGAGTCACGATCACCACCTGGGTGCTGTGTAGCGGCCTGGACCAGGAGCTCGGCAGCCCGGCGCTGATGAACCTCCCGGCACCCCTGGAGGCGCTCGAGGGCTGGGTTGGAGTCGATCTTCCGCACGAGGGCAACAAGGTCTTCCAGGGGTTCCAGGACCGCTATGTCGCGCGCTTCGGGGGTGCGAAGCCCTACGGCTGCTACCCGGCGCACATGTACGACATGGGTCGAGTGCTCGCCGAAGGTATCGCGCGCGCACGTCCGGTCACCCCTGAGGGCCTTGCGAAGGGACTGGAGAAGGTCCGAATGGTGCCGGCGACGATGGGAGCCCCGGGCACGGTGCTGGGCTTCGGGCCTTACGACCACCGCGGTTACAAAGGATCCGACTACCTCGTCCTGCGCACCGTACTCGGCGGCCGCGAGGGCCTGGTGGAAGAACTCATGCCGGGCTTGGAAGCACCCGCCTCCTAGCCCTGTCCTTCGCACGTGCGTGCGATGGGATAGCTCCGTGATCCTTTGGTCGTTCCATGTCGGTTCTACCGTGTTGTGGAGTGGTGGGCCTGGCGCGGTTCCTGTCTGTGACGGTCGCGGAGGATTACGGCCCGCCGAGCGTGGAGAAGATACTCGGCTCGCTGCCGGTCGTCCGTGACTTCCTGCGCCGCCTCGGCGTCG
>NZ_CADDZT010000005.1:33177-39603 GCF_902812655.1 Candidatus Frankia meridionalis
CCGACTGGGCGGCGGCGTGGGCCGTCGAGGAGGTCTTCGACGTCCCCGCGGATGCGTTGAACGACGACCAGATCGCCCGCGCCCTCGACGCGCTGGCCGAGCAGGCCGACGCTGTCGTCGGCTCGGTCGGCCTGGCCGCGGTCACCGCGTTCGGCCTGGATCTGGCCCAGGTCCACTGGGATCTCACCTCGATCTCGCTGTATGGCGCCTACCCCGACCCTGATCCCGCCTATGCCACGCCCCGCTACGGCCATCCCAAGGATCGCCGCCCGGATCATCAACCGCTTCCTCTCCCAGGACGCGGCAGCGGGCGCACCGCCGACGCTGTACGCAGCGGTCCAGAACCTGCCCGGCAACTCCTACGTCGGCCCCGACGGCCGCGGCGAGTGGCGCGGCAGCCCCATCCTGGTCGACCGGTCGGACACTGCCAACGACCCGGAGTTGGCCCGCCGCCTGTGGACGGTCTCCGAGGAACTCACCGGCGTCACATTCCCCGAACACCTGCACGTGACAGCCACCCAGAAATAACGCAGCCTGACCCACCGGAACGGGCACCGGTCGGGCGCTCGCATCTACACGATCAGCTGAAGGCTCGTCTGGGCAGGCGCAACGCGGCGGCGGGCTGTTCCTCTGCCGGTGGTGGTGGAAGAGGATCTCCCGCGCCTCGCGGAGGACGTAGAAGACGAGGACGTAGCCGAGGGGATCGGCCCACCACCAGCCGAGTCCGGCGTTCAGAGCGACTCCGACGAGGACGTCGTCGGTAGGAGTTGGTCCGGCGGTCCCGGTCGACGACCCGCGCGGGACGTACACGTTCGAGGTGACCACGACGGCGTCGGCCAGCACACCCGCTTTCAAGAAGCAGATACGCGACCAGATCGTCTCCGCCAGCCCATTGTCGGGCGACGGTGTCGCGCTCCAGCCCGCGTTCGTCGTCGGCCCTCGCCGCGCGGGACGCCGAACTCGCCGGGCAGGCGCGCCCAGCCTTCGGCCACCACCACGGCGGGTTCGTACTGGGATGTATCCTGTTCGTATGCGGAAGAAGGTCGTCACGATCGGGAACTCGGCGGGCATCACGATCAGCCCAGCCGAGCTGCGCGCTCTGGGCATCGGCCCCGGAGACACGGTCGAGGTTACCGTCCGTTCCGGGGTACTCGAGGCCCGCGCCGTAAGCCGGTACGAGGACACCCCCCTGCCCGACCTGATGGCCGTGATCAACGCGGCCCGGACCCGGTCGTGACCTGGACCCGGCAGGAGTTCCTGGCCGATGTCGCCCGCACCGGGGTCCTGTCGCCGGACTACGCCGAGGACGTGCTCGTGCGCCTGGCGCACCACTCCGCGGCGATCGAGGGCAACACCCTCACCCTGGCCGACACAATTACCCTGCTGGTCGACGAACGAGTGCCCGTGGCCGGCACGCCTGTGCGCGAACTGTACGAGGTCGCCAACCACTACCAGGCGCTCGCCCGCATCCTGAGGGCCGTCGCCGACGACGAACCCCTGACCACCGGCCTCGTCCGGGACCTGCACGCCGCGCTGATGGACCACCTGGCCCACGACCACGGCCAGTACAAGACCTCCAGCAACATCGTCACCGGCGCGTCCTGGCAGCCCGCACCACCCTCACGCGTCCCAGAACTCATGCTCCAGTGGGCCGACCAGACCGAGTGGCAGACCACCAACCTCGACAACGAGGCCCTGCTCGAGGCGATCGCCGGCGCACACATCGCGTTCGAACGCATCCACCCGTTCACTGACGGCAACGGTCGCGCCGGCCGCGCGATCATCGCCTACCAGACGATCCGCAGGTTCGGGTTTCCCGCCATCGTCCAGGTCACCCAGCGACCCGCGTACATCACCATGCTCGACACCCAGGACACGCCCGCCCTGACCCGCATCCTCGCGGTCTCACTCGCCGACGAGGCAAGCCGCAGCGCCGCGCCGTAGCAGCTTGCGCACCGTGCTGCGGCCGCCGTCGCATCCGACGAGGTAGCATCCCAGGCCTCCTGGGACCACCCGAAATTGAACGGTTTCCGCGATTCGCGGATTGTTTGTCATCTCCAAGGAGGCGCCGCAACCGGATGAAGCCTCGCCGGCCCAGCTCGCTCTCTCACGCGCCCTGTGGTGCGGCAACCCGGGCCGAACGCGCCAGCATGAGGACGGCTGGGCCTCCCGACGCAACGTCAGACCTACATCCGCCGGTAGGGCAGTGATGTTGGGGGGTGTAGATCGTTGTCGGTGAACAGGTGCCTGTCGGGCAGGGAGAATCGGGGTTACCACACCAAACCGATATCCCAGGCAAAAGGCACCTGTCGGGTGACGACTTTACGCGGTAGCGGCATGGCCGGGAAGCGGTCCCGGCGGCGGGTGCGGGTCGGCCCGGTGGACCGGTCGTTGAGGGGTAGCGCGGGGCTGGTAGCGGTGTCCGAGCTTGTTGATCGGCTCGATGTCGTTCATCGGCCGGGGCCGCCCTCGGCGCACCCCAGCAGCAGACAGGACACCATAGGTATCGGCCACGTTCTCGTCACCCGGCGACATCGGCACCCCTGCCATCCACTCGGCCAGAAGTGTCCGGTTACCCGTTCCCCAGTTGCGGACCTCGGCCCACTTGGTCAGCTCAGCACGAGTGACGAAGGTTATGATCGGCTGGCTATTGATCAACTTGCTCGCCAGCGTGATCGGCAGGCGCTTCTTGATGATTAACGAGGATGCGTCGGTGTCCAGGACGACGGAGCGCACTATCACCTCAGGCCACGTCACGGCGGCGCTCGGCATAGGTGAATGCCAGGAACTCGTCCAACTCCTCGTCCGACTTGAAGATGTCGGCGGACATCGCCTCCAGGTCGGCCAGCGACCGGATCGGCTTGGCGTTCTTGATCCGGATCAGCTCGTCAACGGACAAGCAGGGTCGATGAGGCGGGAACACCGGGTGATCAGGGCTGCTGGTGCTCATAGCGACATCCACCTTCGCCCGTCATTACTCGCCCGGGATCAGCATAGAACCATCCTGCGTCAAACGTCGTCGTGGCGGTGGGTGCTCCCCTGCGTGCGGGTCGCCCGCGTCCCCGCGCCGCGCCGTGTACGTGTACGTGTACGACCCACTGCCATCGGACAGCTGCCGGTTCCGCTCGTCAAACGTCGACGCCGTCCCCCCGACCGAGGTGCGGTTCCCTGCCGCATCCCACCCGTAGGTGGTGGTCGACCCGTCCGGCTTCGTCCACGACACCAGCCGGTCGGCCCGGTCATAGCCGTAACTCTGGTTCCCCGACCCCGACAGGCCGGACGGAGACAGGGTCTCGCTCAGCAGATCGTCGTTCGTTGCGGCCTTCGAGAAGGTCCACCGGTCCGGTCCAGGAGGCGATCCCCCAGGGCCGATGCGGGCGCGGCCCTCCGGTCAGCGTCCCCGCCACCGGGGCGCGCGCCTCTCGGCGAAGGCCCGGGGGCCCTCCTTCGCGTCCTCGCTGGCCATCAGTGCGCGCACTGCTGCGTCGCACCGGGCCCACTGCTCGTCGAACGACGCCTCGATCACCCCACGTGCGAGTCGCTTGCTGGCCCGTACCGAAAGGGGCGCGGCGTCGGCAATCTCCGCCGCAAGCTCCAATGCGACGTCGAGGGCGCCGCCGACGGGTGCCATCCGGTTGATCAGGTGGATGGCGTGGGCCCGCTCGGCGTCGATGGGGCGTCCGGTGAGCAGCATCTCCATGGCGACGGTCGGCGGGATCCGTAGCGGAAGGCGGATCACGCCCCCGGCGGCCGCGAGCAGACCGCGGCGCACCTCCGGCAGCCCGAACGTGGCCTCCGCGCCGGCGACGACGAGGTCGCACGCGAGGGCCAGCTCCGTCCCGCCGCCGAGCGCACTGCCCTCGACGGCGGCGATCGTCGGGACGGAGACCTCGTGGCGCACCCAGCCGGCGAAGCCCCACTCCCGCTTGCTCGGCGCGATCGACTCGCCACGCGTGACCGCCTTCAGGTCCGCGCCGGCGCAGAACGACCGGGGGTCGGAGCTGGTCAGGATGACGGCGCGCACACCGGGGTCGCAGTCGGCGTCATGCAGGTGCCCGCCGAGGAGGTCCGCGAGCTCACCGTCGACGGCGTTGCGAGCCGCTGGCCTGTTCAGGGTCAGCACGACGATGTGCTCTCGCCTCTCGGCCAGGACTTTGGGCGGCGACGTCACGCGTCCACCCACGTGACGAGAGCGTCGAGCGCTTCGATCTCATCTCCGCGCGCCAGCAGCGGGTTGACTTCGAGGGACTCCAGGTCCTCGCCGAGGGCAAGCGCGAGACGGCCGATACGTGCGATCACCTCGGCGACGGCAGGGACGTCGACACCTGGTCGTCCCCGAACGCCGTCGAGGAGGGCTGCTCCGCTGAGGGTACGCAGGGCTGCCTCCGCCTCCGAGGCGCCGATCGGGAGCACCCGCACGGCGCTGTCTCGCAGGACCTCCACGAGCACTCCGCCGAGGCCCATCGCGATCACCGGACCCCACTGGGGGTCTCGCACCACGCCCACGATGAGCTCAAGTCCGTCCCCGCGCATCGGAGCGACGAGGACGCCCTCGATCGCGTTGTCCCCGGCCGCTCGGCAGACCTGGTCGAAGGCCACCCGCGCGCCGTCGGCATCGGCCACGCCGAGGACTACACCGCCGATGTCGCTCTTGTGCGCCACCGTCGGCGAAACGACTTTGACCGCGACGGGGAGGCCGAGTTCGACCGCCGCGGCTACCGCCTCATCCCGGGAGTGGACGAGGCGCGCGGGCACGACGGGGACTCCGGCGTCGGCCAGGAGCTTTCGGGCGGCCCACTCCGACCACCGGCCGCTGCCGGACTCGGCCCTCGGCTGGGACGCTGGCTGGGACGCTGGCCGTCCCGGCGTCCGCGGTCGCGCAGCCAGCCACTGCGACCACCGCGAGACTCCCGCCGCGGCGGTGACGGCCACGTCGAGGCTGAACAGGTGCGGGGGTGAGCCGACCGCTGTGAGCTTCTTGATCGCAGGATCGGTGACAGCCTGAGCGCAGGTGCTCACGATCGCGACCGGGACGCCCGCCGCACGGCCGCCCATGGTCACACCGGTGAGGAAGCCGGGCGAACCGGATGTCCGCTCCGTCGGGATGCCGGAGATGCCGAGCACCAGACCGATGCCTGGATCCCTACCCAGAGCCGTGACAGCGCCCAGCCAGATGCCGGGATCGCGCATCGCCATGCCTGTCACGTCGAAGGGGTTCTGCGCGCAGGCGGAGTCGGGGAGCACCTCACCGAGGGCCGCGATCGTCGACGGGTGCAGCTCAGGCAACTTCAGACCGCACGGCGCGGCGAGGTCGGCCAGCACGTCGCAGGCGCCGCCGGAGATCGAGGCGGCGGCCACCCCGGTCGGGCTGATCGCGCCCGTGTGGGCGAGCAGGTTCGCCGTGCCCACAAGCTCCTCGAAGGTCCGCACGCGGATCACGCCGCACTGGCCGAGGGCCGCGTCGACGACCCGATCGTCGCCGACGAGCGCCCCGGTGTGGGCCGCGGCCGTGCGCGCCGCGAGCTCGCTCGTCCCGGCCTTGAGCATGACGATCGGGATCTCACGGTCAGCCGCTCTCGCCGCCGCGTACCGGAAGCCCTCGGTGTCGCGAATCGTCTCGGCGAAGATCGCGACCGAGTGGACGGACTCGTCGTCGAGGACGGCGTCGAGGATGTCCGTTATCGTGATCATCGCCTCGTTGCCGGTGGTCACGACGTGGCTCAGAGCAATGTGCTGCTGGATCGCGTGCAGGACGATCGTGCCGGCGACGGCACCGCTCTGGGAGATCAGCGCGACGTGCCCGGCTGGACGGATGACCCCGGGCATGGCCGCGAGAGCCACGCTCTTGGAGAGGTTGGCGAAGCCGAGCATGTTGGGCCCGAGCAGTGCGATGCCCAGCTCCGACGCCGCGCCGACAAGCTCGTCCTGGGCGCTGCGGCCCGCTTCACCCGACTCGCCGTAGCCCGAGGCAAGGACGACCGCGGCTCGCGCGCCAGCTGCGGCGGCGTCACGCAGGGACTCGACGACGCCTGCCCTGGGCACCGCCACGAAGACCGCGTCCAAGGGGGCGGTCACGTCCTTGCACGAGGCGATGGTGGCCGTGCCGAACACCTCGGGGGATTTCGGGTTGACAAGCCAGGTCCGGTCCATCGCGCCGAGCTCCTGTTGGGCCTGGCACGCGAGCATCGAGAAGCGGTTCTTCTCGCTCGCGCCGATGATCGCCACATTGCGGGCGTACAGCAGCGCACGTGCTGCGTCTCCGTAGGTCGTCGTCGAACCTCTCAGCCCTGAAGCGACGGCGGTCATGCGTCCTCCTCACCTGCGGGCGCAGCGGGCAGGCCCATGCCCACCGCGACCGTCTCGCGGTGCTGGGTCGGGCTGCCGTGCAGAGCCTGGTTGCTGACGGCGCGCCGGTAGTAGAGGTGC
>NZ_CADDZT010000005.1:40089-43164 GCF_902812655.1 Candidatus Frankia meridionalis
GTCCGCGCAGCGGTGCTTGATCGCCTGGAACGACCCGATGGGCCGGCCGAACTGGTGGCGGACCTTCGCGTAGGCCACCGCGGTGTCCAGGGCCCAGGCGGCGACGCCGACGCTCTCCGCGGCGAGGGCGATGCCCAGGGCCTGGGAGGCGGCGGCCAGGCACGGCGACGCCTCGCCGGACAGCACCGCGGCCGGGCCGTCGATCGCCAGGTCCGCCAGCCGGCGGGTGAGGTCCAGGGTGGCGAGCGGGGTGGCCACGATCGAGCTGCTCGGCACGGCCAGCAGCTCACCGCCGGTGCTCTCGACGAGGACGAGATCCGCGGTCGCCCCGTCAAGGACCATCGAGGCACTGCCGCGTGCGGCGCCTCGATGGTGCTCCACCCGGGCGTCCAGGGACACCGTCGCGGTGAGTGCGCCGGAGGAGATGGCGGGGAGGTGCTCCCGGTCACCCGCGGCGTGCAGCGCCGTCGTGGCGAGCACGATGCTCGACAGGAACGGCACGCACGCCAGCGAGCGTCCGAGCTCTTCGAGGACGACGCCCACCTCGGCCCATCCCGCGCCCGCGCCGCCGAGCTTCTCCGGGATCGCGAGGCCCAGGACGCCCATGTCTGCGAGCGCCCGCCACAGCGCGGGGTCGCCCCCGCTCTCGGCGCCAGTCCGCCGGTCCAGGTCGCCCAGCAGTTCCTGGACGCCGCGGCGCAGGTCATCCTGCTCGTCTGTCAGCGCAAGGTCCACGGTGCTCCGCCCGGCGGCGGCGCTCACGGCTTGTTGGTGTTGCCCGCGTCCACCGCGAGCTGGACTCCGGTGACGTAGCGGGCCTCGTCGGAGGCCAGCCAGAGCATCGCGTGGGAGATGTCGAGCTCGGGGATCACGCCCACGGGGGCGTGGTCGCCGCCGGGCTCGGTGTCCAGATCGGGGAGCAGGTTCGTCGCGCCGAGCATCGCGGTGGGGTTCGCCATGAGGATCGGGATCGCGGTCTCGGCCCCGCCGATGCCCATGCCCGGGCTCGCGACCCCGGTGGGGTGCACCGTGTTGACGCGGATGCGGTGCGGCGCCAGCTCGTTGGCGAAGGCCTTCATCAGCCCGACGACCCCGTGCTTGCTGGCAACGTAGTGGGCGTAGGGCAGCTGGCCGCGGATGCCCGCCGCCGAGCTGGTGATCGTGATGGTGCCGCCCCGCCCGGCCTCGATCATCGACGGCACGGTGCACACGATGGTGTTCCACACGCCCTTGAGGTTGGTGTCGATGATCGCGTCGTAGACGTCGTCCTCGATCTCCCAGGACCGCTCGTGGAAGGTGATGATGCCCGCGTTGGCGAGCACGGCGTCGATCCGCCCGAAAGCCTCGAGGCCGGCGTCGACAGCCGCGGAGACCTGGTCGCGATGGCGGACGTCCGCGACCGCGGTGACGCATCGCCGGCCCGCCTTCTCCACCAGCTCCTTGGTCTCCCCGAGGTCTTCCGGCGAGGGGTGCTGGTAACCCACCCTGGGGTGGATCTCGGCGCACGCGTCGACGGCGACGACGTCGGCACCCTCCTCGGCGAAGCGCACCGCGTGCGAGCGGCCCTGCCCCTGGCCGGCGCCGGTGATGAAGACGACCTTGTCCGCGACCCTGCCCATGTCTGCTCCTTCGCTCCTTTGTCACGATGTGCGTGGTCGGTCCCGCCGGTCTTGCTGGAAAGTCACACCAGGAACGCGAACGGGGTCGGTTCGACGGGACCGCTCGGTGCGCTGAACGGCATGCCGACCCAGCCGTTGACGATCCCGATGCTCGGGTACCGCCGCGCCGACGCCTCGTCGACGACGTACTCGGGCATCCGCCGCAGCACCTCCTCGAGGACGATCCGCATCTCCAGGCGCGCGAACGTCGACCCGAGGCAGCGGTGGATGCCCAGACCGAAGGCCTGGTGGCGGTTTGGGAACCGGGTGAGGTGGACTGACTCGGGATCGTCGAAAGCCTCCGGATCCCGGTTGGCCGCGGCCATGGAGAGCAGGACACGACCCCCCTCGGGGATGTCGGTCCCGCTGAGGGTGACGGGGCAGGTGGCTGTACGAGCCAGCGCCTGCGTCGGCGTGAAGTAGCGCAGGAACTCCTCGCAGGCGTTGGGGATGAGGGAAGGGTCGGCCGCCAACCTGGCTTTCTCATCGGGGTGCTGGTGGAGCCACAGCAGCGCGTTGGCCATCAGGGAGGTGGTCGTGTCGACGCCGCCGATGAGGATCAGCGACGAGATCTCGAGGATCTCCTGATCGGTCAGGGCCCTGCCGTTGACCTCGGCCTGCACCAGCATGGTGAGTAGGTCGTCCCGCGGCTCGCCGCGCCTCGCCGCGGCCGTCTCCCCGAGCTTGACGATGACCGTGAAGTACATCGCGAGGGCCTCGTCGTGTCCGGGGCTGCCGGGTGCCTCGTAGACCATCCGGTGCATCGGCTCGGCGTAGGTCTCCCAGTCTGCGAGCGGGAGGCCGAGCAGGTGCGCGGTGAAGACGCCGGGTACGGGGTTGAGCAGGTCCAGGACGAGGTCACCGCTCCCCTTGGCCACGATCGGGTTAAGGAAGGCCGTCGTGAGATCGCGGATCTTCTGCTCGTAGCGTCTCGACGCGGCGGGGGAGAAGTGCGGGTTGAGCAGCTGGCGGAAACCGGTGTACTCGGGTGGGTCCATCTCGATAGGGGTCTGCTTCAGTGGAGCAGACGGGATCGCGACGCCGCCGGAGTGGTTCCCGTGCTCGTCGACAGCGTGGTGGGACGAGAAGCCGGCGTCGTCGAGGAACGCCGTCTTCACGTCCTCGTAGCGGGTGAGCAGCCAGAAGCCGTCGTAGGCGGCGACGTGTGACACTGGACAGGTCCGACGCAGGTCCGCGTGGATCTGCGCCCAGTGCTCGGCGTAGCGGGCGGAGTGGTGGTCGTAGGTCGTGCTCACGCCTGCACGTAACCACGTCCACCCGCCGGTAAGTAGCGGTGCCGGCGAAATGGGTCTTCTCATCCCCGAGGCTGGACGTGGCACGCCGCGTACGCCTCACCCCACCGATGAGACGTACCCGTCGTCGACGCCGAGCACGATCATATTCCGGCCGGCCGGAG
>NZ_CADDZT010000005.1:43200-44018 GCF_902812655.1 Candidatus Frankia meridionalis
CTCCGGCCGGCGAGCGAGAGTGGTCAGATGATCAATCTTTTCAGCGTCGACGACCACATCATCGAGCCGCCCGGTGTGTGGCAGGACCGGGTCCCGCAGAAGTACAAGGCCGCCGCGCCCCAGGTGCGCGAGGAGTCCGACGGTACGCAGTACTGGACCTACGAGGACACCCGCGAGGCGACCATGGGCCTCAACGCCGTCGCCGGCAAGCCGATCGAGACCTGGGGGCTGGAGCCCAGGCGTTTCGACGACATGATCCCCGCGTGCTACGACCCGGTGGCCCGGGCCCAGGAGCTGCTGTCCCAGGGCGTCTGCGCCTCGGTCGCCTTCCCGTCCCTGCCCAGGTTCGGTGGCGCCCTGTTTGCGTCCTTCAAGGACAAGGAACTGGCCGCCGCCTGCGTGCGGGCGTGGAACGACTTCGTCCTCGACGAGTGGTGCCCCGCCGGTCCGCGCGGCCTCTACGTCCCCATGACGATCGCGCCGCTGTGGGATCCCCAAGCCGCCGCGGCCGAGCTGCACCGCTGCGTCGCGAAGGGCGCCAAGGCGATCTGCCTGCCGGAGAACTCCGCCCCGCTCGGCCTCCCGTCGTACTGGCAGGCCGACTGGGACCCGCTGTGGCGGGCCGTCACCGAGACCGGAGTGCCGGCCTGCATGCACATCGGCTCCAGCGGCCAGCTCTATGCGGGCTCCGCCGACTCGTCGTTCGCGGTGCCGATCGCGACGATGGCCGTCGCGTCGTGGGTGTGCGCGGTCGACATCTCCCTGAGCCCCGTCTTCGCGAAGTTCCCCGACGTGCAGATCGTGTGGTCCGAGGGCGG
>NZ_CADDZT010000005.1:44527-60410 GCF_902812655.1 Candidatus Frankia meridionalis
CCGCCCTCGAGCGGGCGGACCGCCAGTGGGAGCGCCACCGCTACTGGTCGCACCTGCCGAACGACGTGCTCCCCAGCGAGGTGTTCAGGCGCAACTTCACCTTCTGCATGATCGAGGAGCCGTGGGGCCTGGAGCAGCGCGGCCGGGTAGGCGTCGACCGCATCGTGTGGGAGGCCGACTTCCCCCATGCCGATACGCCCTACCCCCACACCCAGAAGATCGTGGCGGAGCTGTTCGCGGGCGTGTCCGCCGATGACACCGCCGCCATCACCCACGGCAACGCCGAGCGTCTCTTCGGCTGGGAGATGGCGGAGCTGCCTGCGTGACGGACCGGGCGGGGGCCGGCCGGTCCGTCACCCGCGGCGACGCAGGCGCGGGTGCGGGGCGGTCTCGCCGTCGCCCGGTCCGTCACCGTCAGCGTCAGCGTGCGCGGCGCTCGCGAAGCAGCTCACCGTGGCGGGCCAGGACCTCCGTCGCGGCCCTGCTCAGCTCGGCGGGCACCGCAGGCAGGACCGGTAGGCCATGCTCGTGGCTGGGTAGAGCGACCGTCGCCGCCCCGCGGGCCGTCTCCTCGTCGCGCTGGTTGCGCGCCCACACCGCGACGTCGACGAGGGCACGCCCGTCCTCGACCCGCTTGCCCGTCACCTCGCCGCCGAGCACCTGGGCGTCGCCCTGGTAGTTGAACTTGCGGATCTCGTCGTGCTGGCGTTCGACCCAGCCGTCGTCGCCGGCCCAGTCGGTGAGGAAGTGGTGGAGCCAGCACTCGCGCAGCACGCCGTAGTCGTAGGCGCGCGGGTTGCCGATCGCCTGCGCCCATGCGTTGTCCCAGTGGACGCGCTGGGCGACGTCGGGGACTCCGTACTCGTTCTTGACGTAGAACGCCGGGATGCGCTGGCGGTTCTCCCAGCCCCGGCGACCTGTCTTCAGCCCGTAGGGCACGAAGCCGTAGCCGCCGGCGTGGAAGATGACCATGTCCGTCGTGGTCAGCGGGCCCTTGGCCTTGGCTCCCATGGCCTGGCCGACCTCGACGTCCTCCCACATGAGCCGGGCCCGTCCCTGGCGGGTCTCGGCGGCGTAGGTCTCGTCGAGGGCGGCGAGCTGCGCGTCGTCCCAGCTCGGCGCGGGGATCTCCGTGTACTTGCCCTTGTCCCGCGCCTTCTTCCGCTCGGTGTAGATCACGAGCGTGCGGTAGACACCGACGACCTCCGCACGCTGGTTGACCTTGATGTCGCGTAGCACCCGGATGACCGAGCTGCCGGCGAACTCCGACTGCTTGGTCTCCACCGATTCCAGTCCGGAGAGGCTGTAGAGGGTGTCGCCCGGCCGCACAGGCCGGTACCAGGTCCAGGTACCGCCGGAGACGAAGGCGTGGATGCCCCGGTAGGAGCCGCCCTTGGCCAAGGGGTCCTGGTCGCCCAGCAGTGGCGCGTTGAGGACCGCCGCCATGATCGGTGGCGCGATCTGCCCGCCCCACCGGCTCGTCTCACCGTGATCCGGGTCGCAGAACAGCGGATTGTCGTCGCCATAGCTGTGGGTGAAGTTGCGGATGGCCTCGGGGGTCGCGGTGGACAGGTACTCCTGCTGCCTGCTCGCCACGAGGCGCCCGAGCGCCGCCCGATCCTTCGCGAGGTCCTCCTCGACAAAGACGCCGGAGGAGGCCCGCTCGAACTCTGCCTGTTGGTCGGTCGTCACAGTCATGAGGTGCCGTCCGAAGTGAGCATCGAAGTGAGCATCGAAGTGAGCATCGAAGCGGAGCGAGGAGCGGAGCGGAGGAAGGCACCGGGGTGCATGGTCATGGCTTGAGTGTCCCGACGTGCGGGTCCCGCGTGACCCTCCCGAGCGGGAAGGGCACTTTCACGCGGGCCGTCAGATGATCTTCGCCGCGCGCAGCGCCGCGATCCGCTGCGGACCGTGCCCGATCTCCGCGAGCAGCTCGTCGGTGTGCTGGCCGAGGGTGGGGGCGGGCCGGCGCAGCTCCCACGGCTGGCCCTCGACGCGGACGGCCTCGCCGACATAGGTGAAGGACCCGGCCAGCGGATGCTCGCCCTCGACGAGGATGCCGCGGGCGCGGACGTGCGGGTCGTCGAGCAGGTCACGCAGGTTGTTAGCCCGGGTCAGCGGTACGTGGTGCGCAAGAGCGAGGGTGACCCACTCGTCGGCGTCGCGGCTGTGGAAGATCTTCTGCAACTCCCGGCGCAACTCGAGGAGGCCGAAGCCGAAGTCGACGGGCCCGCTGGTATCGAGCCTGTTGATCAGGTCCGCGCGGTCGACGGCCAGACAGAAGGCACGCCAGAACTTGGGCTCGGTGGCGCAGAACAGCAGGAACCGGCCGTCGCGCGCCTCGTAGAACTGGTAGAACGCCGACCCGCTGTCGTCCTGCTCGGTTCGCGGCATCGTCGCGTGGTCGGTGACCCGGTCCCGGTTGAGATTGTAGGTGACGGCGATCCACGCCTGCGCGATGACCGCGTCGCTGGCGGCGGCGTCGAGGAAGCAGCCCTCGCCGGTCCGCTCGCGCTGGAACAGGGCGGCGGCGACGTGGAACGCGGCATGGACCGCTCCGGCGGCCGTGCCCTCGCCGCCGCTGGTGGTGCCCCCCAGGTAGTCGGGCGTCTGCACCCGGCGGACGAGCCCGTCCGGGCCCATCTCAACCGGCAGCGCGCCGGCCAGCGCGTTGGTCATCTGCCCGTGGGTCGGCATGCTGGCCAGCGGGCCCTCACTGCCGTAGCCGGAGTACTGGCAGTAGACGATGTCGGGCTTCGCCGCCCGCTGCTGGGCGTAGCCGATCCCGAGCTTGGTGCAGGCGTCGCCGGCGAAGCCGTCGACGAACACGTCCGCGGTGGACAGCAGCTCGTAGAAGAGGGCGCGGCCTTCGTCCTTGCGCAGGTCGAGGGTGACGCTGCGCTTGTTCTTGTTGACCTGGATGTGCGCGGGGCTGTGCTGCGGGGTGATCTGGCCGAGGAAGCCGCGCAGGTAGTCGCCCGTACCGGGTGACTCAATCTTGATCACGTCGGCGCCGAGGTCGGCGAGCAGGGTGCCGAGTGTGTCGCCGTTGAACAGCATCGCGGATTCGAGGACGCGGACGCCTTCGAGTAGTCGACTCACTCCGCCCACCCTTGCCCACCACACGTCCGGTGTCGAGCAAACCCCGTTTGCGCTGTGGATGCGCGCAATCGCGGTGATGCCGTACCAGAATTGACCAATGACTGTCCTCGAGGCCGATCTCACTGTCCTGCCGGATCCGGGTCTGCTGATAGGTGACGGGCGGGTGTCAGAAAGCAGCGGAGGCGAGTTCACTCATGTGTACGCGGCCACCGGGAAACCGACCCGCGGCGTGTCGATGGCCGGCGCGGGTGAGATCGACGCCGCGGTGCGGGCGGCCCGCGACGCGCTGCCCGGCTGGCGCGCCACGCCGCTCGACCGGCGCCGCGACCTGCTGGCCGAGGCCGCCCGGCTCATCCGACGCGAGGCCGAGACGATCGCGCAGCTCACGACGATCGACAACGGGACGCCGTATGCGATCGCCGCGAGCACGCCGCTGCTCGCGGCGGACCTCTTCACCTACAACGCCGGCTGGGCCGACAAGATCGGTGGAGAGGTCGTCGGGACGTGGCCGGTGCCGGCGCTGGACTACACCCTTGACGAGCCGTACGGCGTCGTCGGGGTGATCGTGCCGTGGAATGGACCGGTCGTCTCCGTCGGCCAGATCGTGGCTCCCGCGCTGGCTGCGGGCAACTGCGTGGTGCTCAAACCGTCGGAGCTCGCGCCCTGGGGCTGCCTGCGCATCGGAGAGCTGCTCCTTGAGGCAGGCTTCCCGCCTGGCGTGATCAACGTGGTGCCCGGTGGACCGGCCGGTGGCGAGGCACTGGTCAGCCATCCCGACGTCGACAAGATCCACTTCACCGGCGGCGGTCAGACGGCCAAGCGCATCCTCGCCTCGGCGCTGGAGACGCTCAAGCCGGTGGGACTCGAACTCGGGGGCAAGTCCGCGAACCTCGTCTTCGAGGACGCCGACCTTGTCGCGGCCGCACAGCAGGCCATGACGGGAGCGATCCTGCTCTCGGGCCAGGGCTGCATCCTCGGCACCCGGATCCTGGTGCAGCGCAGCATCCACGACGCGTTCCTCGGAACACTGTCGACGATTCTCGGCCAGATCCCGGTGGGGGACCCGAGCCTGGCGACGTCGGTCATGGGGCCGGTGGTCAGCGAGGGCGCCGCCGATCGGATCCTGGGGATGGTGGCCACCGCGCAGAAGCAGGGCAATCGTCTGGTCACCGGCGGCGAGCGGCTCGGTGGTGATCTCAGCGACGGGTGGTTCATCGGACCGACGGTCCTCGCCGACGTCGCGCCGACCGACTTCATCGCGCAGAACGAGGTCTTCGGTCCCGTGCTCGCCGTGACCCCCTTCGACACGGAGGCCGAAGCCGTGACGATCGCCAACTCGACCCGCTACGGGCTGGCCGCCTACGTCCAGACCGACGACCTGCGCCGCGCCCACCGCGTCTGCGCGGCGCTTGAGGCGGGCAACATCTGGGTCAACGGCTTTCTCGGCATCCCCCCGGGAGCGCCCTTCGGCGGAGTGAAGCAGAGCGGCCAGGGCCGGCTGGGCGGAATCCACGCGATCCGGGAGTTCACCCGGCCCAAGAACGTCTGGATGGCGCTGTAGGCCAGGTCGGTCCACCCGCGGCTCCCCGGTGGGCCGGGTACGGGGTCGTTGCCACCTTCACGGCCGTGAAGGTGGCAACGGAGGTTTGGACCTGGGTCACCACGGTTGGAGTTGCCAACCAGTGTTGGATCTCAGGGCTCAGGTGCGGGAGACCGCCGAGGTGGTCTCGTGGGCCAATGCCGGCGCGGTCACGTCCTGCTGACCGTCCCCGTCCTGCGACGGCGTCCCGGACTGCTCGTGAGAGGCCCGGGTGCCAAGGTAGGCCGCGGCCACCACGGGATCGGACCTGATCTCGCTCGGGGTTCCCTCGGCAATCTCACGACCAAACTCGAGCACGAGCACCCGATCGGCGGTGCGCATGACCATGGCGACGTCGTGTTCGATGAGCAGCACGCCGATGCCGCGCTCGTCGGCGAGCCGGCGCAGCAGCTCACCGAGGGCGCGCGATTCGTCCTCGTCGAGCCCGGCGGCCGGTTCGTCGAGCAGCAGCACCGACGGTTCGGTCGCCAGCGAGCGGGCGATCGCGACCGATCGGCGCTGACCATAGGACAGGCTCTCGGCCTTGATGTCGACCACGTCTTCCAGGCCCATGTCCCGGACCGCACGCGCCACCCCCGCCGGCAGCTGGTCGCCGCCGGGGCGGACGAGGTCGCGCAACCAGGCCCGCCGGTCGTGCGAGTCAGCCGCCGCGAGCAGGTTCTCCCGGACGGTCATATCGTCGAAGAGCTCAAGGGACTGGAACGAGCGGCACAGTCCTTCCCGGGCGCGCAGGTGCGGACTGAGCGTGCCGATGTCGTGGCCGCCGAGGAACACCGATCCCGCGGCCGGCTGGGCGTAGCCCGTCACCGCGTCGATCAGTGTCGTCTTGCCGGCGCCGTTCGGTCCGAGGATCCCGATCACGGTGGCAGGTGGGACCGTGAGGTCGATCTTGTCGAGCGCGACGACCCCGCCGAAGCGAACCGTGACGTTGCGGATCTCCAGTGCTTTGGCCGGGACGGTGCCTGCGTCCCCCGGGCCGTCCAGCGGTAGGGGCGCCCCGGGAGACGTCACGATGCGGTCCCGGAGCTGGCGGGCGACGGCGATGTTGCGTCCCGCCAGCCCGTCCGGCGCGCTCAGCAGCAGCAGGAGCAGCAGGACGCCGCCGACGAGCGGGAGGTACTCGTCGACGCTGCCGAACACCTTCGAGAGCAGGAGAGCTCCGACGCCCGCGGCAGCGATCGTCGAGCCGTAGAGCGGCCCGCAGACGTAGCCGATACCACCGATGACGGCGAGGGTCAGGATCGTGATCGAGGCGAAGGGGTCGAACAGCGTCGTGTACTGGATGGCGGAGAAGCTGAACGCGTAGAGGATGCCGCCGAGCCCCGCTATCGCGGCGCCGAGACTGAATGCGTAGAGCTTCGACTGGATGACCGAGATGCCCAGCGAGGCCGCCGCCCGTTCGTTGGCGCGCACCGCGAGCAGCCGCCGGCCGCTGCGTCCGCGGCGGAGGTTGGCCACGGCAACCGCGACCACCGCGAACGAGACCACGCACAACGCCGCGTAGCTGCCCGGGTGGAGCACCGGGTCGATCGGGATGCCGAGCATGGTCTGGGGTGAGATAGGCGTCCCGCGGTTGCGCCCGGTGAAGTCGGTGCTGTTGAACAGCAGCGACCAGGATGCGAAGCCGAGGCCGAGGGTGACGACGGCGAGGTTCACGCCGCGGGTGCGCAGTGCGGGCAGGCCGAAGACGAAGCCGACTGCGACTGCGGTCGCGACGCCCAGCGGCACGGCCGCCTCGAAGGGCCAGCCGTGGTTGGACACCAGACGCCCGGCGGCGAAGGCACCCACCCCGCCCAGTGCGAACTGGGCGAGGGACAGCTGTCCCGCGTACCCGGTGACGACGACGACGCTCAGCGCGATCATGGCCGCGGACATCGAGCTGATCAGCGCCACGTTCCAGTCGGTCGGCAGGACAGTGGCCGCGAGTACGGCCAGGACGGCGGCGGGCCCGAGCGCATACAGGGGAGAGCGGATCGCGGCGCCCACCGTGGGCAGGCGGTCGGCGGTGCTCCCACGGACGGGAAGCCCCTGACCGCGGACGACGAGCACCAGCACGATGACGAGGAAGGGGACGGAGTCAGGGACGCCGGTCGTCTGCACGTAGTGCGTGCACTCGCTCTGGAGGACGCCGATCAGCAGTCCGCCGACGAGTACCAACGGGTAGGAGCGAAACCCGCCGAGCAGTGCGGCCGCCAGCGCCGCGATGATCGTGAACGCCAGCGAGTTGACGGAGAGGTAGTCGCCGGTGAGCGAGGGGAAGAAGGCGCCCGCCAGCCCGGCGAGGGCGCCACCCAACGCCCACGTGCCGCAGGCCAGCGCGTCCGGGGAGAACCCCAGCGCCGCCGCGGCGCGCTGGTTGGCGGCCGCGGCGGAAACGGCGAGCCCCAGCCTCGTCCGCGAGCTGAGGACGGTGAGGACGGCGGTGACTGCGACGGCGATGCCGGCCAGCCAGAAGGACTGCTGTCCGACGATCACGGAGCCGAGGTGGACGGGTTCTTCCGGGAGGGTCTTGGCCACGCTGAGCTGCTGCCCGGTGTAGCGGATGGTCACGGACTGCTGGATGATGCTCAGTACACCGAGGGTGGCGATCACCCGGACGAGGGGGCTGCGGGTGCGCAGCGGTCGCATGAGCAGGACCTGAACCAGCACCCCGACGGCGGCGAGCAGGATCGCGGCGACTGCCACGGCGGGAACCACGGGCATGCCCTGGTTCTCCCGCAGCTCGTGCACGACGTAGGCGCCCAGCAGGGCGAACGAGCCCTGGGCGAAGTTGATCGTCCCGCTGCCGCGGTAGACGAGGACGAGACCGATGCCGAGCAGGGCGATGAGCGCTCCACCGCCCAGGCCCAGGAGCCCGAACTGTGCGAAGACGGTCATACGGCTTCCGCTCCCAGGTAGGCGCTGGCGATGTCGTCGGCGCGGGTCAGCAGGTTCGCGGCAGTGTCGGTGAGGGCTATCCGTCCGTCCGCGAGCACGTAGGCGCGATCGGCCGCTTCCAGCGCCAGCGCGACGTGCTGCTCCACGAGCAGCACCGCGGTACCGTCCTGTGCGGCGTCGCGTAATGAGGCCAGAAGTCGCTCGACCACCAGCGGGGCGAGACCGAGGCTGAGCTCGTCCGCGAGCAGGACGCGGGGGCGCCCGGCGAGGATCCGGGCAAGCGCAAGCATCTGCTGCTGGCCGCCGGACAGGAGTCCGGCTCGCTTCGACAGATGCGGCTCGAGCTCGGGGAAGAACGCGAGTGCCCGGCTGGGATCTCCCCGCCCGAGCCTCAGGTTCTCGTGTCCGGTGAGCTCCATGAACACGCATCGCTCCTCGGTCAGCAGGCCGAGGCCGCGCCGGGCCCGCTGGTGCAGGCGACGGCGACGGGCGTCGCCCGAGACCGACACCGACCCGCCCTGCGGGGTGAGGTCGCCCGCGATCGTGAGTAACGTGGTGGTCTTGCCGGCGCCGTTGCGGCCGAGGAGGGCGACGACCTCGCCGGGGTGGACCTCGAGGTCGAGGTCACGCACGACCGGGACACCGTGGAATCCGACTGTGAGTCCGCTGACCAGGACCGCCGGCGATGACATGGGGCTCCTTCACGACGGCTGGCCGCGGGTGCGGGTGCGCCCGAGGCTCGCTCCCGTACCCGCGGCCACGCGGCGGGTCAGCTCTTCAGGGCTGCTTTGTAGTCGACGAACGTGCCGTCCTGCACAAGGGCGCCGTTCTTGATGTCGACGCCGATCAGCGAGGTGTCGAACAGCCGTGCGAGGGCGGGCACCGGGAACGGGCTGGTGAAGTCCAGGGGCGGGGTGAACCCGCCGGTGTCCAGGTTCGAGGTTTTATCCAGGGCAGCCTTGAACGATGCCGCGTCGAAGGTGGTGAGACCGGCCGCGACCTTGGCGAACACCACGCCCGACACCCACGCGTTGAGGTTTTCGGGGACGGTGAGGTCGACGTCGGACTTGCCCTCCGCCGCGAGTTCGCGCTTCAGGCCGGCCCAGATGGGGTCGGTCGCTATGGGGAAGCTGGACACGGTGTACGAGCCCTCGAGCTGGGTCTTGAACCTGGTCAACGACTCCGAGCCGACACCGCCGGCGGGGGCGAAGATCGTCTGGGAGACGCCGAGGCTCGTCGCCTTGGCGAGGTACTGGTTCAGGGCCTGCTCGGGCAGGATGCTGATAATGCAGTCGGCGTCTTTCGCGTTGCTGACCGTGCTGCTGAAGTCCGTCGTCGTGACGGGCACCTTGACGGTCTTGTCGACCGTCTTCTTCGACGCCGCGAGGCCCATCGCGACGAACGGCGCGAGACCAGCCGCCGCCGGCAGGTCATAGGTGACGATGTCGGTCTTGGCGCACCGCTGGCCGGCCTTCGTGCCGAGCGCGGCGAAACCGATCGGCCCGGGGACGAGCGGATAGGAGTTTGTGTCTGAATACTCGCTGCCCGAAATCGCATTGGCCGCCAGGTAGGGAATCTTCGCCGCGCCGAGAATCGGCAGGATCGAGTCGGCGAACTGGCTGAACGAGCCGAGCACGGCGACGGCCTTGTCGTTCACGGCTTGGCGGGCGCACGTGCCGGCGGTGTTGGGGTCGTTCTTGTCGTTGCAGGATTCCACCCTCAGCGGGTGGCCGGCGATCCCGCCCGCGGCGTTCGTCACCTTGGCGAAGGCCTCGAGCACAGTGGGGATGTCCGGGAAGTTCGCGCCGGAGGTTCCCGACGGAGTGATGGTGAGGACGGTGATCGGCGTCCCGGTCGCGGTGCTGCCTGCCGAGGCTGCCGCGCCCGCCGAGGTTGTGCTGGTGGAGCCGGTCGTTGACGACGTCGAGCTGCCGCAGGCCGCCGCCGCGAGGGCGACACCCATGACTAACGCGGCGCCGCGGATGGTCCTGAACCTCGCGCGCACTGTGATTCTCCTTCCGTCGCTCGAAGCTGGATGCCCTGACCGGATGGCAGCGCCGCCGAGCGAACGCGCTGACGGTATTGCGTCCGGTGTGACGTCGGTCATGGTCTGCGGCAGCAGAAATAGCGTTCTCACTTCAGCACCGAAAAAATCGGACAGATCGCCCGCGGTGCCGAGGGCGGCGGTTGGGGACGTGCGACGCTAGAAGACGAGCACCGGCTTCACGGTGACGCCGGCGACCGAGTCGGCTACCGCCCGGTTGATGTCCGTGAACGGATAGGTGGTGACCAGCTCTTCGAGCGGTAGCCGGCCCTCGGCGTGCAGCGCCACGAGCCTGGGCAGGAACTCGTGGGGGTCCGCATCACCCTCGATGGAACCCCGCAGCGTCTTGCCGCCGCTGATGATGTCGATGATGTCGACTGACACCTCCGGCCGGCCCAGGCCCACCGCGACCAGCGTCCCCCCCGAACCGACTGCCTTCATGGCCCGCGAGAGGACCGTGGGGACCCCCGTGGTGTCCAGGGCGTGCGTCGCGCCACCGGCGGTGTGGTCCTTGATCGCCTCGACCGGATCGTCCACACCGGGGTCGATCGTCATGGTCGCGCCCAGCTTGGCCGCCAGTGCCCGCCGCCCGGCCACCGGATCGACGGCGACGATCGTGCGCACTCCGCTCGCCCGCGCTGCGAGCAGGCCGGCCAGGCCCACAGTGCCCGCCCCGAAAACGGCGAAGGACGAGGTCTCGTCCGGCTTGAGGACGTTCAGCACGCTGCCGGCGCCCGTCTGGACACCACACCCGAGCGGCGCCAGAACGGTCAGGTCCGCACCCGGCTCCACCACGACGATGTTGTCGACCGTGGTCAGGCAGTGGCTCGCGAAGCTGGACTGGCCGAAGAAGCAGCCCCGTACCGGCGAACCGTCGAGCGACAGCGGCGTCGAGCCGTCGGCCCGCCCGCCGGAGGTGTTGAGGAGAGCGAACTGTTCGCAGTAGGCCGGCCGGCCGGCACGGCAGCGCCGGCACCGGCCGCAGCGCCGGTAGCTGAGCAGGACCGTGTCGCCGGGGCGGATGCCGCAGACACCGGCACCTACCTCCACGACGACGCCGGCGCCTTCGTGACCCAGCACGATGGGCCCGTACCCGATCGGCCACTTGGCCTTGACGGCCAGATCCGTATGGCATATCCCGCTCGCCAGCGTGCGTATCAGCACCTCGCCCTCGCCGGGCGCGGCGAGGTCGAGGGTCTCGATGCGAAACCGGCTGTCCGGTCCGCGAGATAGCGCGGCCGTGATCTGCAAGGTCGTCTCCCCGGTCACGCCGACCGGGCTGGCGCGAAGATCGACTTGACGTCGAAGTAGGCGTCGAGGCCCTCCGGTCCGCACTCTTTCCCGACGCCGCTGGCCTTCCAGCCCCCGAAAGGTGATCCTGGATCCAACGTCCACATGTTCAGCCCGATGCTTCCGGTCTGGATCTGTCGGGCGACGCCGAGAGCCCGGTCCGGGTCGGCGCTCCACACGCTACCGGCCAGTCCGTAGTCCGAGTCGTTGGCGATGTCGACCGCGTCGGCAACCGTGTCATAAGGGATCACGCAGACGACCGGTCCGAAGATCTCTTCCCGGGCGACGGTCATGGCGTTGTCGACGTCGGCGAACACGGTCGGCTCGACGAACCAGCCGCGATCCTGCCCGGGCGGACGGCCGCCGCCGGCCACCAGCCGGGCGCCTTCGCTCCGCCCGGCCGCGATGTATCCCTCGACCCGGTCGCGTTGGCGCGAGCTGACCAGCGGTCCCATCGTCGTGGCGCGCTCGAGCGGGTTGCCGAGCACGAAGGAGCGCGCGATGCCCGCCAGGCCGTCGACCACCGCGTCGTACAGCTTGCGGGGAGCGAGGACCCGGGAGTTGAGGAAGCAGGACTGTCCGGCGTTGGCGAAGGACAGGAAGCCCAGACCCTGCATCACCGCGGCCAGGTCGGCGTCGTCCAGTACAACGGCCGCGGACTTCCCGCCCAGTTCGAGGGTGACCGGTTTGAGTGCCGCCCCGCAGATCCCCCCGATGATCCGGCCGGCGGCGGTCGAGCCGGTGAAGGAGACCTTGTCGACGCCGGGATGCCTGATTAGCAGGTCACCGGTCTGCCGGCCACCGGTGATCAGGTTGACGACGCCCGCGGGGATGCCGGCGTCCTCGATTGCCTCCATGAGGTAGGCGGCATCCAGCGACGTCTCCGGGGCGGGCTTGAGCACCACGGTGCAGCCGGCGGCCAGCGCCGGCCCGAGCTTCAGCGCGGTAAGCCCGAGGGGGTAGTTCCACGGCACGATCACCGCGACGGTCCCGACCGGGCGCCGCTGCAGGCGCACCGTGCCGGGATAGGCCAGCGCCGGGCGCTCCTGGTCGGCGAAGCCACCGCGCGCCAGCGCCGCGTAGTACCGAAGTGTGCCAGCCACGGCGTGGACGTTGGCGGAGGCGGAAAACGCCAGCGGCATGCCGTTCTGCCGGGAGACGATCTCGCTGATCTGCTTCGAGCGGCGTTCGACCGCCCCGGCAAGCCGCTCGAGCAGGTCAGCCCGTTCGACGCTCGAAGTTGCGGCCCAGGTTGGCTGGGCCGCCCTGGCGGCAGCTACCGCCAGGTCCACCTCCTTGGCGCCCGCTTCGGGCAGGTCACCGAGCCGCTGCCCGGTGGCGGCCTCGATGATCGGGGTAGTCGTCTCCGACAGGGGTGTCGTCCACTGTCCGTCGATGTAAAAGCAGCCGAAGTGACGGCTCATACCAGGCCTCCCCGCAAGTATCTGACCACCTGAGGTTGCGGACCCGGAATCGGCGGACTTCCTCGTCGCGCGCCTCGTTGCCGGCGAGCCTGCGAATTCTGCCGTGAACCACCCGGCCAGCGCGAAACGCCTCGGCGGGTAACGATGTTGTGCGTCAGCATGGCACGGACCGGGCGGAGTCGAACATGACTGATGCCGCAATGGGCGGGTGTGCGCTCCAGCAATGTGTCGCGCCCACGCCCACGCCCACGCCCACGCCATGCCTACGCCCCCGTCGGTCCGTCGAAGCCGCCCGCGGCAGCGATGGACCGGGGCACGGCCGCCCTGGTATGTCCGTCAGGTATGGACATCCAGCAACTGCGCTGTTTCGTGGCGGTGGCGGAAGAACTGCACTTCGGGCGCGCGGCCGACCGGTTACACCTCACCGCCTCGCCGCTGAGCCGACGTATCCGCGAGTTGGAGCGGGAGCTGGGCGAGGAGCTCTTCGTGCGCGGATATCACCAGGTCACCCTGACGCGTTGCGGGCGGGAGCTCCTCGAGCCCGCAGCCGACGTCGTGCGGCGCTTCGACGCCCTGGGGGCCCGGCGGCCGGACCGGACCGCCCGGTCAACGCGGGAGATCGGCGCGGCACCGTTACTTACGCCGACGATCGTGGACCTGGTGCTCGGCACCTTCAAACAGCTCTATCCCGACATCGAGCTACCGATCACGCTCGAGCGGTCCGCCGTCCTGATGGAGATGTTGTGCGCACGGGAGCTCGATCTCGCGGTCGTGCACCTCCCGGTGACCGACCCGGGCCTGCGCGGTCTGGAGCTGGCCCGGTACCGCTACGCGGTGGCTACCCGCAGTGACGACGACGAACTGGCGAGCCGGCCTCGGGTACGGCTGGCCGACCTGATCGAGCGGGAGATGCTGCTGCCCTCGTCAAAGTTGCAACCGCTCGCGATGAAGAACCTGCGTGACTTCCTCGTCCGGGCCGGGATCAGGCACCTAAACGAACTGCCACACGCCGACTCGATCCACCTCGCGGCCCGGGTAATCCGTACGCGGAGCATCACGCTGGTCGTCGCGGACCCGGACAATCCCAGCACGCGTAGCTTCGCCGGACCCGGCTTCGCGCTTGTCCCACTCGACGAGCCGGATCTCCATTTTGCCGCCGGAGTCGCATGGCGGGCCGACGACGAGTCCGCCGACCCGATACTCGCCCATGTGATGGAGACCCTGCGCACCGGCCGGGGCGCGACGCTGCTCGTCGTGTAGCCAACACGGCTGACTCCTCTTGCCTCGCCGGTCCGGCCGCGGCGTGGCCGCCGTATAGGCTCGGACGAGCTACGTGACCACCTCGGAACGTCTCCTCAAGGACCTCGGCGAGTTTTCCGAATCCGACATCCCAGACCCCTCACCAAGATCCGGAGCGCCCAGCCTTCAGGTCAGGATTTCTGAGCCAAGATCTTGACGCGGGACACGCCGCAGCTTCAGGTAATCCGCTAGTCGATGGGGAAGGCGGTCCCTGGGGGCAGCACCGTGATCAGCTTACGACGATAACTTTGACGCCGACTGTGTCATAGGTGCCGCGTGCCCGCGCATCCCGGGTCGCGAGTGCTGCTCCGTGTTCTTTTGCGGCCAGTGCCACGAGTGCGTCATAGACGGCACCGCCTGCGATGCCGAGACGGCTCAGTGTGTCCGGTAGCTTGCAGGTGCGCGAGCTGCCCAGCACGAGCGGCGCAGAGAAGCGGGCATCCAGCAACCGGGCGGCGTCGGCTGGTGCCAGCCGCGCGTCGCCGGGCAGCCTCGTGAGAACGGAGTAGGTCTCGGCGAGGGCGTGGCTGCTGAGCGCGATCTCCTGCCCGCTCCACCAGCGGACGACGGCCGCGTGATCGTGGTGTGAGCGGACAAGTAGGGGGACGGCGACGCTGGTGTCGACCGCGACCGTCACTTGCGTCCCGCGTCGATGAGAGCGAAGACCACATCGTCATCGACCGGCGTCTCGCCGGCGGCGACGAGCACGCCGTCCTCCTCGACCAGGCGTGCGGTTCGGCCCGCGGGCACAATTTGCGCGCCAGCGCCGTACGGTGAGATGTCAACCTTCGTGCCGGGGAGCAAGCCCAGCGCGTCCCGGATCGGCTTAGGCAATACGATCCGGCCAGCCGGATCGATGACAGCTTCCACGGGAATAAGATACCATCGAAATCCCGTAAGGGTCCCAGGTGGCGCCGGGATCGGCGAGGGCTTACCGGGGGCGGCCATGTGGTGGCCCTGGCCGTCAGCCGGCGGCCCCGTCGATCGGGCGCCCACGAACCTGTTGATGCCCCACCGAGCTCGTAGAGCTTGCTGCGGTCAGGTAGAGATAGAAATCATGGCCGGGTGCGCCGGCAGGTGACCCACCTGCCGGTGGATCTCGCCGATGGTCGGGTCCAGCAGCGGGGAGTCGTGCCGGTTCGTCCCAGCCGAGACGATCCCGAGCGGGACACCGCCGCCGTCGGTCCCCAGGGCATGACCAGGGGACGCCCGATCGTCTTTTCCAGTCGGCGCACGTGTTGACTCACGGCTGACTGGGAGATGCACAGCATCTCCGCGGTGCGGCGAAACCCTCCGCGCTCGGCGATCGTCGTGAGGCTGCGCAGCGCCGTGATGTCCAGTACGCGCGACACAACGCGTGCTAGCACGCAACTGATTGCATTCCGCGATCGGATCGATCGCGGATCGGAGTTGGACACGCGGAGGAATTCTCATCATTCTGATTGACATGGTGGGGATAGCGCCCGGCGCCATCCCGGGCAACGCTTCGCCGCCGCGTTGGCTGCACCACCTGGACCGGAGAAGATCCTGTGATCCGGGTACCCGGGCCTCCGGCGGAAGGCTCCCCGGAGGTTCCCGTGCGATTCTCCGGAGGTTCCCATGCGAAAGGAAGGTAGTGCCATCAGCACGAGATACATCGTCATCGGGGCGGGTGCCGTGGGCGCGGCTGTCGCCGCGCAGCTGGACGGGGCCGGCCACCCCGTCGTCGTCGTAGCGAGGGGCGCGAACCTCGAGGCGTTGCGGTCCCGGGGCCTGCACTACATCCGGCCGGACTCCGACCGGTGGCTCGCGCTCGACGTCGCCGGTGAGCCGGACGAGGTCGACCTGCGCGTGGGCGACGTGCTGGTGCTCGCCACCAAGTCGCAGGACTCTGAAGCCCTGTTGCAGCAGTGGGCGTGGCGGCCGGTGGACGTGGACGGCACCGTGCGCACCGCTGCGGAGGTGCTGCCGATCCTGTTGCTGCAGAACGGGCTGGAGAACGCCCGGGTGGCGCTGCGCAGGTTCGCCACGGTGGTCGACGCCGTTGTCGTCATCCCGTCCTCGTACCTCAGACCCGGGGAGGTCGTGTCCCCGGCCGCGCCGCTCGTGGGAGGATTCTTCCTCGGCCGCGCGCCACGAGGCGGCGACCCGACGGTGGAACGCATCGCAGCGGACCTGCGCCGGGCCTCGTTCGCCGTCCAGGTGGTCGAGGACAGCGACCGCTGGAAGGCGGGAAAGCTGCTCGCCAACCTGGCCTACAACCTCGAC
>NZ_CADDZT010000006.1:0-3623 GCF_902812655.1 Candidatus Frankia meridionalis
CTGGGTGACGGTCGCGGTGACCGGACACCGCCATACCGGCGGCGGTCCGGTAATCCCTTATTTACTGACGAATAACATCAATAGGTCCTTATATGCCGAACGGCTGATGATGTCGATATCGAGCATTATTGATTATCTTCGTGAAAGGATACGGGCCGTACGACCGGAAGTTATATAGCACGATGTTCTGTCTTCGGGTTGACTCCTCCTGCGGGCGACGTATGTTACATCTTGTAGAAAAGATATACCTGATGCAGGGGTGATCGCATGGAGCAGATTCAGGCGGAGCAGGTCGAGCAACAGCTGCGGGAGAACTGGCGACAAATCCGATACCAGATTCTCGACGATTTCGTGCAGGTCAGTGCTTCGGATCTTGACTCCGCCTTCAACGTCAATGACCTCGTTCGGCGGATCGCGGACAGGTCGCACCACACCGAGCCGTACGTCGAGAACCGGCTGTGGGAGCTTGTCGGCGTGGTGGCAGGCACCGCTCAGGCCCAGGAATCGGCCGCCCAGGGTCAGGGTCAGGCGGCCCAGGCACAGGCCCAAGGGCAGGGTCAGGGGCAGGTGGCCCAAGGGCAGGAGCCGGCTGCTGAGCAGACCGCTCAGGCTGAGCAGGCCGAGCAGACCGCTCAGGCTGAGCAGGCTGAGCAGGCTGAGCAGACCGCTCAGGCCGAGCAGACCGCTCAGGCCGAGCAGGCCGAGCAGACCGCTCAGACCGAGCAGGCCGAGCCTGCTGAGCAGACCGCTCAGACCGAGCAGGCCGAGCCTGCTGAGCAGACCGCCCAGGCCTCCCAGGCTGAGGGTGAGGGTGAGGGCCGGACGGCGCAGGGTGAGGGTCCGGCCGGTGAGCCCGAGCCCTTTGGCGGGCAGCGACAGTTCGGGAGGTCCCAGGAGCAGTAGGCGGGACCGGTGAGGCCTTTGCCATACGGACGCGCCGGGGGTCGCCGACGCGTCCGTATACATCCGGACGCGATCGACCTTGTCCGCGAGATCGGAACGCAGGTGTGGTGCCAGCCGCGTTGTGCGACACATCCCGCTCGACCATGCCCCACCGTCGCCCGCCCGGCCGGCGTTAGGACCGGATGCCACGGCCGTGGCATCCGTCACGATCCGATCCGTTGCGCCGGCCAGATCGCCGAGCATCATGCGGACTCGCTGCAACACCGCATGTACTCGAACCGGTATGGTTCCGGAAACTCCGTCCGTCTATGGTCGACCTCCGCGCCGCGGCATTCATTCCGGCTTCGGGGCCGGTCGACGACAATGCCAGGCTCTGCCTGGGAGCGGGCCGTCCTCGGAATGCAGGGCAGGCGGCATCGCCGACCTGGGCGCCGGCGTCGAGGGTTGGCTCACCTCGAATTACAGGTCTCGTTGTCGTGGTCGTGAAACGCGTTCCAGAGGTGGTAACCGGCCCGAGTCCGGATACTTGCTGTGACTGTATCCACGGCGATTCCCGTTCGGATTTTCCTGACCTTACCGGGAACTTTTGTCATGCAATTCATGAATTTTCGCCGCCCGACGGATGCCCGAAATCCGTCCTGGACTGTGACCTCGGATGAACCTGTGGGGGCCGTGGCGGGGCCGGTCCTGTCTCGTCCGCTTTCCGGATCCGATGAGAGTGCCGGCCCGCGGCGCCGTCCAGGTGAAGGCACCGGAGGGACGGCCGTCAGGCCCGAGATTCAGGATGTGAGCGGACGGGGTTCATCAAGCAGGTGGGCATGATCGGAACAGGAATCGACCATATAGGCCAGGCCGGTAGGGGTGACGAGGCACCCTCGGATGACGGCCGGCTTCGCGCAGCAGACACCTCCGCCGTCGGGACCACGGTCGCCGGTCGGGTGGAAACAGCGGCCCCGTACCGGCCGCCACTGTTCCCCGTAGTTGCCGAACCCCTCATCGCTCATCCGGTAAGGATCCCCCCGCCGTGGCGGGAAGGAATAGTACGGGTCTCACTACCAGGCATCAAACCGAGAGGGTTCCGCATCGGTCGTTGTGCTTCCCGGTATCCGTGGTCCTCGCCGGCTGTGGCGTTCGGTGGCGTTCGGTGGCCGGTGCGTCCTCCTCTGGATCGGACAGCGCAAGCCCGGCCGTGCCGCGCGGCACACCGCCCCAGATCGGTTCCGGTGGGCCGTGTTGTCCGCTGATGCTGGTCGGATGTCCACGGCGAACGTGGTCAGTGTCTCCGGCAACGCCGCCGAGATCGCGATTATCGTGAAGATCGGTCTGCTGGTCGTCCTGCTGGGTTGAGCGTCCCTGCCCCCGCCCGTGTTCCCGAGGAGGGTCCGCGATGACCTTTACTTCGCCTGCCCGTCGACGCGCGGAGTCCGCGCTGATGGGCGAGGAGACTGTGCCGGAAGTTACTGGTGGTCCACGCACAGTGAGGAGACTGTTGCGCGCTGATCCGCTCGCGGGCCTCATCGGCCTGCGCCGGACCTACGGTCCGATCGTGCGGCTGTCCTCCCGTCCGATGTCGCTGTTCCTCGTCGCGGACCCGGCGGCCATTGCCGACGCGCTGGTCGGGTCGAGCCGGGCGTATGGCAGGGGTGTGGTCCGCCGCGGTCTGGGTTCTCGTCAGACGGTCGTGGAGCCTCTGACCTTGGTACTCGGGCAGGGGCTGCTGACCAGTTCCGGCGAGGCACATCGCAGGCAGCGTCGGCTCATGCAGCCGCTGTTCCATCACCAACGGATCTCCGAGTACGGAGAGACGTTCGCCGCGTTTGCCGACGACAGGGCCGACCGCTGGCGGGACGGGCGGCTCCTCGACATCCACGACGAGATGATCGAGATGACGCTGGCGATGGTCGCGCGGACCTTGTTCGACGTTGACGTCGACAGCGATGCGGTGAACATCATCCGGACCGCTATCAGCGAAAACATGGTGGCCACCCGCAAGGCCCTGCAGGCAGGTTTCGAACTGATGGAAAAGCTGCCGCTTCCCGCGGCCCGGCGGCGCCGTGACGCGCGCCACGCCCTCGACCGGATCGTCTACGACCTCATCCAACGTCGCCGTGCCGCCGGAGCGGGCGGGACGGACCTGCTGTCGCTGCTGTTGTCCGCCCGTGACGCTGAGACCGGCGCCGGCATGGACGACACCCAGGTCCGCGACGAGGTCCTCACGATCCTGCTTGCCGGTCACGAAACCACCGCCAACGCACTGACCTGGACCTTTCATCTGCTCGGTCGGCATCCTGAGATCGCGTCCACGCTGCACGCCGAGCTCGACAGGGTCCTCGCGGGCCGGCGCCCGACGGTCGCGGATCTGCCGTACCTGCCGTACACCGACGCGGTGTTCGCCGAGTCGATGCGCCTCTACCCACCGGTGTGGGGCATGGGTCGGTACCTTCTGAAGGATCACATCGTCGGCGGTTATCTGCTGCCGGCAGGCTCGACGTTGCTGCTCAGCCAGTGGGTTGTGCACCGTGACGAGAAGTGGTGGCCGGACCCGGAACGTTTCGATCCGACCCGCTGGATCGGGGACGGACTCGACCCCGACCGCCCCCGTTATGCCTACTTTCCTTTCGGGGGCGGCCCTCATCAGTGCATCGGCAACGGTTTTGCCCTGACCGAAGGTGTGCTCGCCCTTGCTACGATCTGCCGCCGGTGGGCGTTCGAACCGGTTG
>NZ_CADDZT010000006.1:3929-4557 GCF_902812655.1 Candidatus Frankia meridionalis
AGCCGACGGTGACCCTGCGGCCCCGCGGCGGCCTACCGATGATCACCCGTCGACGCGGCTGACGGTTCCGGCGTCGGAGCTCCCTGCGAACGACAGGGTTGAGGTACGCCGCGTCATCAGCACTTCGGGACCATCCGTACGGTCCCGAAGCAGGACAACCGTGGCCGCGGGTGCCGCACCGTTCC
Source organism: Candidatus Frankia meridionalis (assembly GCF_902812655.1). Classification (GTDB taxonomy): domain Bacteria; phylum Actinomycetota; class Actinomycetes; order Frankiales; family Frankiaceae; genus Protofrankia; species Protofrankia meridionalis. The sequence continues at coordinate 4,115 of NZ_CADDZT010000006.1, forward strand.
CCCGGCATTCAGGTTGTTCACATCGCCCCCAGGCTCCGCCGTGTCGACTGTCTCGCCAATCGTGGACCAAGGGACGGTCGTGCACCACAGACCACCGAGTTGAACCGTCGGGCATGTACAGCCGTGATGGGGGATGTGACGGCTCGCAGGGATGGCCGGGACGAGGAGACGGTGCTGCGCGTTCTCCAGGAGGAACACGGTGGTGCCGTGTTCACCTACGCCAACCGGCTGACCGACGGGGACCGGGGACGGGCTGAGGACATCGTTCAGGAGACGTTCCTGCGGGCGTGGCGACGCCTGGACACGGTGGCGGACCCGAGCCGCGGCTCGATCCGGTCCTGGCTGCTCACGGTTGCCCACAACATCGCGTGCGACCAGTACCGGGCTCGGCGGTCGCGGCCGTACGAAGTCGCCCAGGCCGATGTCGTCGAGGTCCCCGCGGA
>NZ_CADDZT010000006.1:4839-7752 GCF_902812655.1 Candidatus Frankia meridionalis
GGACGACATCGAGCGTGCGATGGAGAGCTGGCTGGTCGCGGACGCACTGGCAACGCTGAGTCCGGCACACCGCGCGGTCATCGTGGAGACGTTCTACCGGGGCCGGTCGGTGGCGGAGGCCGCCGAGGCCCTGGGGGTTCCGGTCGGGACGGTGAAGTCGCGGGCGTTCTACGGGCTCCGGGCACTGAAGCTCGCACTGCGGGAGCGGGGAGTGACGAGATGATGTGCGAGCAGGCCGAACTGGCACTCGGTGCGCTGGTACTCGGTGCTCTGGAGCCGGTCGAGCGGGCGGCGGTGCAGGCGCATCTGAACGGCTGCGTCCGCTGCCGGGGCACGCTCAGCGAGTTCGCGGAGCTGCCCGGGCTGCTGTCGAGGCTGAGTCCAGAGGAGGCGGCATACGGGCTACCCGAACCGTCGCCGGACCTGTTACCGCGGATGGTTGCGGCGGCCCGGGGGGTGACGGTCGAACGCCGTCGCCGTCGCCGTCGGCGGCTCCTGGCCGTCGCGGCGGCAGCCGTTCTTGCGGTGAGTGGCACCGCCGCGGGTCTGGGCCTGTCCGGGTCCGACGTGCCGGCACAGACGGTCGTGTCCGCCACGGACTCGTCGACGCGGGTACACGCGATGATCTCGTTCGCCAGGGCCGGCGTGGGTACCAGCCTCACGGTCGCTGTCAGCGGGGTGGCGCCCGAGGAGCACTGCCAGCTCGTCGTGGTCGCGGCTGACGGTACACGTGAGGTGGCGGCCATCTGGGTCGCGACCTATGCCGGGGACGCCCGGGTGCAGGGCAGTACACGGCTACCACGCGAAGAGATCCGTGAGGTGATGGTGGTGACCGACGATGGCCGTCAGCTGGTGGGTGCACCGACCTGACTCCGGCGGTGAACCGCCGCCTCCTTACGGCCATGTTTGGGTCCGTGTTCACGGCTGTGCTGTCGACCATGGCTGAAAGCGGCCGAGTACCTCTGCGAGCTGGTCGGACGTCGGGCGTCCAGGCGGGTTGGGATCGAGGCACTGCCCGATGGCGTCCCGCAGTCGCGAGGGCAGGTCACGTCGCCGAAGCGGAGAGGGGGAGCGCCGGAGTTGGAGGTACTCGCCCGCGGCAAGCAGTGCAGACTCCCAGTCGTCTCGTGCCTCGAACGGGGCCCGGCCGCCTGCAGTTTCGTACAGGACGGCGCCGATACCCCAGATATCCGTCGCCGGTCCGACCTCGTCGCCGCGTGCCTGCTCGGGTGCGAGGTATTCCTTCGTCCCGAGCCCGTGGGGCATCCGCCCGGCCGGGCGGGCGAGGCTGAGATCGATCAACTTGGCCGTTCCGCACTGCGCGATGATGTTGGAAGGGTTGAGGTCGAGATGAAGGTGGCCCTTGCCGTGCAGGTAGTGGATTGCCGATGACAGCTGGATTCCGAGCAGTGCGATGTCCGGCACGTCGAGGCGTCGGCGGTCGGCGATGACATCCTCCAGGGTCGGGCCGGTCAGGGTTTCCAGGATGATGATCGGCTCTGGATACGTAATGGTTGTGTATGCGCGGACCAGATGCGGATGGCTGAGGGACTCCAGCAGGTGGCCTTCCTGCAGCAGCCGCTGACGTACCCGATCCTCATGGCGGTCCGGCCGGATTGTCTTCGCGACACAGATACAGCGGCGTTCTTCACTCCAGACCTCGTAGACGTCGAGCGCATCGCCGCGGCTCATATGGGAGACCACCTCATACCCGGGTGCGATCGGGTGGCCCGGGCGATAATGCTCGGGGTCGGCATTTTTCGGCGTCGAGACGGACAGGTTCATCGGCGGTCTCCGGTTTCGGCCTTGCGGGGTCCGTCGAATGCAGCGTGCCGCCAGAGTTCGCAGTACGTCCCGTTCCGCCGCAACAGTTCGTCGTGGGTGCCGCGTTCGGTGATGCCGCCCTGCGACAACACGACTATCTCGGCGGCATCCCGAGTGATGAGTAGACTATGTGAGATAAGAATGGTGCTGCGTCCTACCATGAGCCTCCGCATAGGAGCTGTCAGCCGGTATGCGGATTCCGCGTCGAGACCGGTGGTGGGCTCGTCGAGAATCAGGACGGCGGCATCCCGAATCATGGCGCGAGCAATGGCAATCCGCTGGCGCTGCCCACCGGACAGCCGGCGTCCGCGTTCGCCGATGCGCGTGTCATATCCATCCGGGAGTGCTGTGATAAATTGATGCGCATCGGCGGAGCGGGCCGCCGCGACGATGTCCGTGTCGGTGGCGCCGAGTTTGCCGTATGCGATGTTATCTCTTATCGTGCCATCGAAGACAAGGGTTTCCTGTAGTACGGCCGCGATGTTGCCGCGTAGACAGGAGAGATCGAGGTCGCGGATATCGACCGAGTCCAGCAGAATTCGGCCGATGTCGGGATCGTAGAAGCGCATCAGAAGCTTGGCCAGCGTCGACTTGCCGGCTCCGCTCGCGCCCACGAGAGCCAGTGTCCGGCCTGGTGGGATGCTCAGGGTCACACGGTCAAGCGCCCAGTCACCGCGGCTGGGGTACCGGAAGGACACGGCATCGAAGTACACATGTCCCTTCGGGTGAACGAGGGTGCGAGGAAACCTGGACTGCTGGACGCCGGGAGCCTGTTCCAGCAGTTCGATGACCCGCTCCGCGCCGGCCGATGCGGAATAGGCGGATGCCGTTATCCGGCTCAGCCCGCGCACCGGCACGTAAAGTCCGGCGAGGAATGTGAGGAATACAAGTAGCCCGCCAATGGACAATTGGTCGTTGGAAAGCTGCCAGGTACCGAGGCCGATGACTGCGAGTGCGCCCATGAGCTCCGTGGTCTCGGCCAACGGGGTGAACAGCGCGCGCAGCCGGGTGGCTGCCATTTCGGCGTGGTACTTGGCTTCGGCCTGGCGCTGGAAGCGCTCGATCTCCCACTGCTGCCGGTTATAGCCC
>NZ_CADDZT010000006.1:8193-24508 GCF_902812655.1 Candidatus Frankia meridionalis
TGTACCAGAACGGCGTTGGACAGTGCCTCCTCGGCGACGACGCTGAGTGATCCGGCGCGACGGCGCCGCTCCCGTGAGGCGATCTTAATGAGCCGGGCGAAGTGGCGGGAGACCAGCCAGAGCAATGGCACGACCAGGAAGGAAACCAGTGCGAGCTGCCACTGGATCAGGAAGATCGCTACGGTGTACGCGACCAGGCGGAGGGCGTACGACGTTCCGTCCCGAAGACCGGAAACGAGGAACGTCTCGATGGCCGTCACGTCGCCGGTCAGCCGAGAGATGAGATCTCCTATACGCCGGTTCTCGAAGAAATCCATCGACAGGCCCTGCATGTGCCGAAAGACATCGGCCCTAAGATCCGTCAGGAACCGCTGACTCAACCATTCCGACAGGACATCGTCCACGTAGGAGACGAATCCACCTAGCAGGGTCAGGACGATGTAGGCCGCAGCAATCGGGGGGAATCCGGAGAAACTTTCGGGAACCAGGACGTTGTCCACCAGGAGCTTGAACAACCAGATCTCGGCAACGTCGAGCGCCGGCTGCACAACGCTGAGGACGAGGACGAACGCGAGCACGGCACGACGGGACCGGCAATACGGCCAGAACCGACCTAACATCGTGAAGATCCGGACCGGCGGCGCCTGCTCGATCAGCTCCGCGGCCGCCTGGTCGGACGCCAACCGGTCGGACATGGCTACGAACGTCAACATGCGTAGCAACGCCCGACTCGATCGCCGCGGCCTCCTGCTGGGCGGAGTGCTACCAGCGTTTACGACGGATGTCACTGAATACACCACCTGGAGTGTGCGGCGATGGTCGTGACTCACGCCCCGCCGCACACACCTTTATCTCTGCACCTACCGACTTCATGAGGTGTCCGTCGGCCGGAGAAGGCGCGATCATGGCTTTTCTTGCGCCATCGGCGGCCTCGAAAAATCTAGTGGCGGTGCCTCGACCTCGACCTCGAGAGCGATCGCGACCTCGAACGTCGGTGCTTCCGGTGCCTGTGCGGCACATGGGCAGTGAAGACGCTCATGATTTCACCTCCTTTCTCCTCCCCCTGTACACGGGTCGGACGAGCCCTGGGTTCAACCGAACCGAGGATTTGTCGGCGGGAACCCAGTCGGCCCGCAGCAGTCGGATCGTCAACCAGGCCATCGTTTCGCGAGTGGCCTCAACCACGGCATCAACCCGGACTGAAGCGCTGGAACCCGGGCTGAACCGCCGGGCAGGCTCGGCCGTGATGGGGGTGTGACGGCTCGTCGGGGCAACCAAACGGTGCTGTCCATCGAGCCCGGCGGATGGAGGCCCTGTGAAAAGGACAGCCATGATCGTGTCCACGGCTATGGTGGCCGCTGCGCTCGCCGCGTGTGCAAGCAGTGGCGGCGGTGCCGGCGGTGGCTACGGCACACCGGCTCGGACGGCACCTTCGACGGGCGGTGGGGCGGCACCTGCCGCTGCGACCGTCGCCGTCGGCGCCACCAAGGTAGGTAACGTGCTGGTCGGTGGCAGCGGGTGGACTCTGTACCTCTTCGAGGCCGATAAGGGAACCACCTCGTCCTGCGCTGGAGCCTGTGCGACGGCCTGGCCGCCCTACATTTCCGTGGGCGCGCCCACGGCCGGTGCCGGGGTCACGGCGGGCCTGCTCGGCACGACAACGCGATCCGACGGGACACACGAGGTCACCTACGGCGGTCACCCGCTCTACTACTACGTCGGTGACACCAGCTCGGGTGACATCAACGGTCAGGGACTCAACCAGTTCGGCGCGAAATGGTATGTCCTGGCGACTTCGGGAAACAAGATCGATACCGGCCGACCGGGGTGATCATGAGGAGTGGCCTCCACGACATGCACAGGACTGCGATGACCATGAGAAGTCCGTTCGTGCCGACGACGCGCATCTCCCACCGGTGGCTCACCGGGATTGCCGTCCCCGCGGCGGTTCTCGCCGTCTCTTCGGCGATCTATCTTGCCGGTGCCCATCACAGTCCCGACTACGGTACGGACCTGTTCGGCCGGCACGGTGTGGCCGTGGTGCGACTCAAGGCACAGATCGCGACCGTGGTGCTTCGCCCGCTCGGAGGCCTCAAGGGGGACTCTAGGACGAAAATCGACGGTGAGTGGGCAGGCAACAGCACCCGATGTCCGTGGTGATGCTGGGGCAGGCTGTGTGGCTAGGCGGCCGGGGGAAACGGGGTCGCTGAGATGTCTGGCGGAAGGTCACCGCAGTGCCTGCCCCGACCTGATCAGGCCACCACCGACCCGACAACCCCAGGAAGGACCCCGCCGGGGGCGTGGAGCCCGGCGCCCGCGATGCGACAGTCGCGCCCCGACCGTCCCAGGAACAGGAAACCATGATCAAAACTATGGGACTGTGATCAAAAAGACGAGTCCGCTACCCCGGTAAAAAATCCAGGCCAGGCCAGGCCAGGCCACGGGTCACCCTTCCCACTACAACGGGTACCGTGCATATGCAGCGTGTAACACCGTCGGCAGGTTGCTCATACACGGCTCCCGCGTCCGCTCCTCGTCGCCAAACTGAACGACCGATCCTTCGGACATGGGACCGTCCGCTGTTAATGCCGGCACATCGATCCCCTTGGCCGGATCGACCGAACACAGCCGGCCATTACGTACGACGCATAATACACCGTTAACCCACTGGGTGCCCAGTGCCTGGGGGTGCCCAAGGCGGTGCAGAAGGCGATCGAAAGTGGGACCCAGAAGGGCGCGAGCCGGTTCATGACCTGCGAGCAGAGCCGCACCCGCCAGGAGGTGCGCGAGAATGGCGTCGTGCACGTCGACGCCATGGTGAAGGACGAGAGCCGCGTCGGTGAGTTCTGTTGGGTTCAGGAGGCGTTTGGTCTGGATGATTCCATGCACTTCGGCCCGTCGCCGTTCATCCCGTCGCGCCAACTCGGCCGGATTCCGGCAGACTCTGCGATCGAATTGATCTTCGGCCACAATGGTCGCAAGATTACGTGACATGCGCTCCTCCGTCACCCGCGAGAAGGTCAACCATGCTGTCCACCAATGGAAGATCGACGTGCTCCTCGAGCCACGCCCATTGCCCGTTACTGTTCAGCTCGAAAAAAACAATGGTGCCATCGTTCCCGACCGCGAGGTCGATGGCAGCAAAGACGAGGCCGAGTTCGTCGACAAGCTCAAGACAAAGGCGCTCCAGGCTCGGGTCCATCTCATGGACCGAATAGGTAAGATCCGTATAAGAACGCCGCCAGTCAAGGTTCGTCCGTTCAGAGTTCTGACTGTTGATTGCTACCGAGAATACTCGCGATTCCATGACGACAACCCGTAGCTCAAAAGCCTTCTCAATGCGCTCCTGAAACAGGCATGGTGCGTGCCGCACAGCATCGATCAACGGAAGGTCATCCTGTGTTACAAGTCGGGTGAACTGGTTGAGGGGCCGCGCCTCCTCCAAACCAACGATGATCGAACTCAGCGGCTTGTAGATGACTTCACCAAGTTCATCGATGAAATGACGAGCCATCTCCGGATCATTGGTTACCAGACTGCGAGGGACCGTGAAACCGAGCCTGTGAGCGACGGCGAGCTGGAATGGTTTATAGTCCGCGCTCACAATTTTTTCGGGATGATTAACCCATCGTACGGGTAGTGATCGCAAAACACCGCCGATCGCCATTCTTGACTCCGCAACAGCAAATTCCGCGCGCGATCCGGTGAGGCGATCGTCGATCCGAAAGAGACTGGGACGTCGAAACCAAACCGATCGAATCCTTTCGAGATCGACCCGAAAGTGTGAGCAGGACAAATGAGCACACCATCCCTGGGCATCGTTCGTAGCCGTGAGGGTGGCATTCAGAGGAAAATCGGCCGTGTGCACGCGCCATACCGGGATCTTTCGCCGTGTCAGCTCCTCGATCACGGCGTCGCTGTGCGGGTCGATCTCCTGAGTTAAGATCAAAACCCCGTCCTTCCTGGCCATCAATCCACCTCGAGGGTTCAGCCCAAACGCGGTCCCCACACACGCATGATTTCCCGCCACTCGTCGCGGTAGACCGCCAGAGTCAGGCGGTCCCGGAACGAGCCGTTATAGAACTCGTGCTCACGTAGCCGTCCTTCCACGTGGAAGAATCGGCCGTCCCCGCTGGCAAAGGACCGGTAAGACTCTTCGATGGCATTGGCGTACAGTTTTCGGTACGGAAGACTTACAAAGAGATAATGGATGAACACGGCGATGGCTTCGATACCGAGACCGCTACCCTGTACCGAGGGGTCCATAAAGACCCCGATCCACGCATATCCGGAGCTCGCATCTTCGTTGTAAGCCTCCAGCCACCCGACAGGGCGGCCGTCCGCCGCGACGGCGACAAATTCCCGCGCGGGGTCGAGACGCATGCGTTCCACAAAAAGTTCATACGTCGGAACCCGCCGATCTGACGACCACCGGAAACCCAATCTCGGATGACTTTCCAGGGAAAACAGATAGGGATAGTCATCCGGCCAGGTCGGCCTGATCCTTATCCGGCGAGAGGAGATCGACAGAAGAGGACTACCGTCTGCTTTTCCACCCTGCCGATCCGTAGGGCGTGCACGCCGATCAGCTAAGGGCAGTAATTTCATCGTATGCCTTTCCCGGCGGAGATATCGGGGGTTCCAGAGCAGTTTCCAGCTCAAACATCCGACTGTACACGCCATCGAGAGCCATCAGCTCTTCATGAGTTCCGCTCTCGAGTACGCGGCCACCGTGCAGGAACACTACAAAATCAGCATCCCGGGCCATTCGTAGGAGATGTGTGATGAGAATGCAGGTACTAATGGGAATCCTGGTTACTGGACCCGAGAAAATGCATCTGCGCAGGTCACGGGCCTGCCGGAGTCCAGCTACTTAGATTCCCTTTAGTACGACCCCGGCGGATTTCCTTGAGGGAAAGTCGAAGCTCCTCGGCAGTCGTACTGTCCAGATGGCTGGTGGGTTCGTCGAGGACGAGCACCCGTGGTTGCCGGACAAGGGCACGAGCAAGGACCAGCCTTTGCCGCTCCCCGCCAGAAAGACGCAGGCCCCGCTCACCGAGGACCGTCTCGTATTTCTGGGGGAGGCCCGCCACGACATCAGCCAGGCCGGCCAGCCGGCATGCGGCCGCTATCTCTTCATCGGCGACCCCCGAACAACCATAACGCACATTTGTGGCTACCGTGTCATGGAATAGAAAGGCGTCCTGACCCACCAGTGCTACAAGAGAACTCCGTTCTCTCTCCGAGATCTCCTGGATGTTCTTACCACCGATAAGCACGCTGCCGCGTTCGACAGTGGCCAGGCCGCTTGCCAGGTGGGCCAGTGACGTCTTGCCCGCCCCGGATGGCCCGACCACCGCCACGGTCGTACCGGCTTTGACATCGATGGAGACCCCGTGAAGCGCGAACTTCGCGGCGCTTTCGGCAGATACATTATTAGCCATGCCGTACCGTGGGCTACCCCTGTAGCTGAACCAGACGTCGACAAACTGGAGGTCCACATCGTGGCGTGGTTCTGGATCATCCTTGTCGACCGAGGTCACGGTGACGCGTCCGAGCCAGGCGAGTGCCTCGGCCACGCGTTTCAACGACTCGGCCGATGTCGCCAGGTCCGCTTGCACGCCGCTCAATGACGATGCCGGGCCGTATGCCTGGCCGAGCATGGCCAGAAATGCGATCAGAGTACCGAGAGTTATCGAGGAACGGCCGACCAGCCAGGCGCCGTACCCCACCACGACACCGGTGGCCATGGCTGTCGCGCAACCACTGGCGAAAGCTATGGCCGCACCCGCACGTATTCGTGTGATCGAAAATCCGGCGTAATTCTCCGAAAGGCCATGAAAGCGCTTCGTCTCGCGGTCCGCGGTGTCGCTGGTTATGACGAGTGCGGCCCCACCCACATCAAGTGTCTGACTCATTCTACTGACCAGCTCGGTGGCAGTCTCCATCGCACGCCGGCTGGCCGTCGACACTCGACGGGAACCAAACTTCGACACAGCGACGACCACAGGGAGCAGAGCCAGTACCGCGATGGTCAGTCGCCAATCAAGAATGAACAGCTAGCCGACCATCACCGCGAGTGACAATAGATCGACGGCGGCGGTCGGCACAGTTGCAATGGCTGCGATCTGGGCTATTGTGGCGTCATTCATTACGCGGGAGACGAACTCTCCGGAATGCGTGGTCGTGAAGGCGTTGAAGGGTAGGCGTAGATAGGTCGTGTAGAGCCGATCGCGCAACTGATGTGATATCGACTCACCAGCCTGCGACTGGATCGAGGCCCGTGCGTACCCTAAGGCAGCCTCCGCAACAAGAACCAAGCTCAGTAGCGCACCCCAGATCGTGATTGCCGTCGTACCACCTCGGGGCAGGGCGTCGTCAACCAGCTCGCGAATGATTATCGACGGCACGACGGCCAGCAGTGCGTTTACCAGCCCGATGGCAAGCAGCCGGAGGATGGCAGACCTGTTGACTGCGAGCGCGTTCCGCAGGAGTGCGCCTGCCTGTGCGTCCTGAACCGCCCAGACGGACAGACGTGTGGATACCGACCGGAGCAGCCTTCGCCACTGACGTCGTCCGTTTCCTTTCTGCCCGGCTCCGGCCCGTTTCCACGCCACGTCAGTCGCTATTACAGTCGATCGTCGTGTCCAGGAAAAGACCGGTGAACTTGGTTGTCGTATTGATGGAAGTGGAGCTCTTCTTCTTCATGGTGGGACCACCAGTGAGGTCAACCCCGTTGGCGGGGTCGGGAACATGAGGCTCGGCACTCAACAAACCGAAAGGCTGTGCTGCCGCTACCGGCTCCAGGACCGGTACCGAGGCGGTAGGAAATGCCAGGATGAACTCGTAGGCGAAAGGGAAACCGGGCGACGTGAGTTCGACCCGGGGCGCGGGCTGCGCACTGTCAACAAACAGATCGATTTCTCGACCGTTCAGGCGACGGGCCTCGGTGATAGGTGTGCTTGACATACGGATCTCCTTCTTTGCGTCCCTGGAGTGGGAGGAGGGTGTCCGGACAACCCAAAGGCTACCCGAGCGTTCAAGGGCGGGAAAGAATCTGGAATCAGGAATTCGGAGAGTAATATTCGCTGTCAACCCGGTTCGGATACAGATTGCGCAGAAATGACGGCGGACCTGCGGGAAAACGTGTCCGGTAACCACTTTCGACGTACGCCTAAGGTGACTCATTGTAATGGAAGGTTATCCCAGCCGACTGGCTGGCGCGACTTCGGTATTGTACAAATTTGTACCATATACCCGATTTTATCGTCCGGCTTGCGCTGAGACGGTAAGCGAGCGTGACCTCTGTCGAGGTGTCCTGCTGGGCTTGTCGGCTCGTCGGACGAGGACGAGTGGACCCGTGTGTCCAGCCCTTTTCCTCAGCTTCCGTCCGCGCACTGCGGACATACGATGGAACCGCGACAATGAGCGATATCGGCGACATCAAGGCCAGGGTCAAGAAGCTGTCCGCCCGCGCGACCCAGGCCGAGATGGATCCGCACGACCTGTTCATAAGCTGCCCGTGAACAGGTCGAAAATCATGGATGTCGCCCAGAAAACATACGAGGCCCACACCGCACTGGACGCCGCCGGCCAGGAGCTGAAGGCCCTCGACCCGACCTTCTGAGACCGAGGAGACTTTGCATGAGCCACGTTCAGTTCGCCACCCGAGACGCCAGCCCGTGGGTGCCTCACTACATCATGGCCATCGACCAGAAGAAATGTATCGGCTGCGGCCGGTGCTTCAAGGTGTGCGGCCAGGGCGTCCTGAAGCTGATGGGCGTCAACGAGGACGGTGACCTGGTCGACCCCATGGACGAGGACGAGGAAGTCGAACGCAATGTGATGATTATCGAGGCTGGCGGCAACTGCATCGGCTGTAGCGCCTGCGTCCGGGTGTGCAGTCCGCGCTGCCACACCTACGCACCGGCGGAAGCGGCCTGACCGGACGGTTTCCGCTGATCGAGGCGACCGGGAACTGCCGGTGACCCGGCAGTTCCTCCTCCTGCTCTCTCCGGGCACATGTCCCGCTACCGACGGCTCGGGGTCGGTGGTACAGCGTCAGCCGGTATCAGGATGACCTGCCCCACGCCTGGCCGCGCAGCCGCCGGGGTCTCTGGCACCTGGCCCTTCCTCCCCGTGGTGGGCTGTCTCCGGCGTTCAGCGCGTATATCAGCTCGGTGAGATCGGCTCGATGGGTCGCGAAGTCGATGATCCGCGGGAGTGCCTCGGGCATGATCGCACGGGTTTCCTCAGGGCGAACCGGCGTCTCGGTCCCATCCGAGAAGTATCGTCGAGCATCGGCGAGCCCCCACCGTGGAGTCGGTGGGCCCGTACCCACGTCGCGCCGGATTCTCCGGATCGGACAGAATCATGGTCGGCAAAGGACACGAGCTCGGACACGCGTGAGGGAGTGAGTCATTGGCTGGCCGGGACGTCGACTACGACCGCCCGACGCTGCTGAGCTGTGGGCGGTGCGACGTACGCTGGACGGCGTTGACCGCCGCCCACTGCGCAAACTGCCACGAGACCTTCGCCGGGGTGAACACGGGGTTCGACGCCCACCGGGTCGACAGCCAGTGCGTCCCACCCGACCAGGTCGGTTTACGCCTGGACGGCGGCTACTGGATCGGCGGCGGCGAGCGTTCCCCGGGCAGGATCCTGCGGGCGTCGACCCGTCCCGGGATACTTCGCCAGGGTCTCGTGAGCTGATGCGTACGACGGGACTGGGGCATGCAGGTCGAGTGACCCGGCGACGATGCGGCAGCCGTTCGTCCACGAGGTCGCCGAGAAACACACCGTGAGGCAGCGAATCGCGCAGACGCTCCGGGTGGACCGGCTCGACGCCTCATGACCGAATGATCTCCGAGATGACCGAATGACCTCCGAGGCACGAGTGCGTGCGCTTGAACGTTGCGCCTAGAAGTTGCACCGTCCGCCGCCGCGGCCGAAGTCGGGGCGGGCGAAGTCGAAGTCCATGTGGTTGTTCGTGCCGGCGATGCCGCGAAGATCATAGATGCACTGGTGGCCGGTTGCTGTGTCGTCGACGGTGACCCGCTGGGACCCGGCATACATTGCCCCGGTGGTCCAGCCCGCACCACCGAGACTGTAGGTGACCGCGAAGGAGGAGATCGGGTAGCCCGTGGACGAACGGGCGTCGCCACCGAAGACGGTAAACCTGATCTGGTCCTTGGGCGGTGTCGACCCGCCTCTCGTCACGTTGCCGGTGATCTCGGCCGTGCCCGGGTCCGCGAGGGTCGCAAGCTTGATCGATCCCACGTAAGGGGAATACGTCCAGCCATTCGCCCGGTGGTTGAACTGGTCGACGTAGAAACGGGAGTGTACATACTCCTGGTCGCGGGTGACGTCCGGGTAGAACTCCACGGAAAGCCCGGCGGCGCGTGCACCCCAGTCTGTTTTCAGTGAACCGCCGTTGACCAGATCCGGCTGGGTGTCAGGCATGAAGTAGCCGTTCGGAAAAACGGTACCTGCCCCGACGGGGAAACGGGTGTAGGTGGTGTAGCTTCCGCGTACCTCGCAGGCATTCACAAAGGTGTCACCGGTGCCGGTCCGGGGGTCGTAGTTCTGGCAGGGCAGATACGGCTGGGCGGTTGAGCCGAGGACCAGGTCGACGCCGACCGCGCCCGAGATCAGGACGGCCCGCCCGTCACGGTCAGTGAAACCGCTGAACGGTATGGCCACTCCGGTGCCGCGTGAGGCGTCACCTCTGTACTGAGTGGAGTCGGCTGCCTGGGCTGGCGTGGACTGAGCCAGCAAGATGAGGGTGACGAAAACAAGTGTGATCGTAGCGACGCGGCGCCTGCCGTAGGCTGCGCGGGCGTGACCTGCGCTGACCGCCGGAAAGATTTTCCGCCGGATGAGCGGCTGGCACGAGCGTGTCATCCTCCGCCTTTTCTCTGGGTGTTGGAATGCCGTGGCTTCCACTGTCGGTGCGAGTCGACGACTCCGGTATCGAGATTAGTACGTAAGTGAAAAATCCTTATTCCGGACAGATGAACAGTGGGCACGTAATGGCCAGAAAAATCTACATGAATTTGGATTCTTGTTCTCGTTCGATTGTATTCGACACGTCAGCAGTTTGTCGGTGAATCCGGTGACCGGTGGGCGTGGACAGCACTGCTCGATGGCTCGCTCCGACCGGGCCGGACGGGCGGGTGCGGCTACTGGCACCGACCGTAGCCGCCATTTTGATCATGATCCAGGTCGTCGATCTTCCGGGAGGCGGATGGACGAAAGGGCTTGACGGTCATCGTCCGAGACATCAGATTTGGCTGAATCATTTTCCGCTTAACGCCATGGAGATGGCTCTGGTGCCACGAAGGAGGTCGTACTCCTAGGGATCGCGTGACCAGGCCGGCCTGCTGCGTCGCCGTCGATGGACGGTCGGAGCTGTGATGCGGCGGCATGGCTGTAGCGGCCCTGTAGACACCTGTTCGCCATGGATTTTCTTGCAGGAGGTTAAAGACCGTGCGCAGAAAGTTACCCATCACCGTGGGCTTGGCAGGAGCGCTCGCGCTGACGCTGGTTGCATGTGGAAGCAGCTCGTCCGGGGGCAGCCCCGGGTCGACGGCCACCACAGGCCCCAAGCTGACCGGCGAGCCGGTCAAGGTCATGGTTATCACCGCGCTGTCCGGACCGTCGGAGGCGTTCAGCGAGATCCCGCCGGCGGTCAAGGCGGCCGCAACTGCGATCAACAAGGCGGGTGGCATCAAGGGCCGACCCGTTGAAGTCACCGCCTGTGACGATCAGTTCGACCCGAACAAGGCTGCCGACTGCGCGAACCAGGCGGTTACCGGTAAGTATCTGTTCGTGACCGGAACCTCCGCGAACGGTGATCGGTACATGCCGATCCTGGAGAAGGCGAAGATCCCCGTCGTCGGTGCGATCCCGAACAGCGCGAGCGAGCTGAAGAGCCCCTACTCGTACCCGTTCATCTCCGGCGTCATCGAGGTCGCGGGTGGTGGAACCGCCTGTGGCAAGCTCGGCAAGAAGACTCCGGGAGTCGCAGTCGTCGACCTGGCTGCCGGCCGTAACTCCGCGTCGCTGGTTACCCTGGGTCTCAAACCGTTCAACCTGCCGGCCCCCAAGAGCGTTTTCATCCCGCCGACCGCAACCGACTTCACGACCTATGCGGCCAACCTCAGTGGCACCGACTGCATCGACATGGTGCTCGGCGGCGGCGGCTTCGAGCGACTGGCCCAGGCGCTGCGCCAGTCCGGCAACAACGCGATCATGGCCTACGGCTCGTCCCAGGCCAGCCAGAAGCGGATCGACCGACTGGGCGCGGCCGCCAACGGCACGGTCTTCATCAGCCAGAACGCCGCGGTGAGCGATACCAGCATCCCCGCGGTGAAGAAGTTCCACGACGAGGCTGTTGCCAGCGGCGCGCCCGAGACCGAGCTGAGCGACCAGGGTCTGATCATGTGGGCGACCACCCACCTGGTGGCCGAGTTGGCTGCCAAGCTCACCACGATCGACGGGGAGAGCCTGGCCCAGGCACTCAACACAGCCGGCGACATCGACTACCCGCCCTTGGCGAAGGTCAACTTCGCCAAGCCGGTCCAGGTCATCTCGCCGGACAACCGGATCTTCTCGACCGACGTGCAGTTCTCGGAGGTCAAGGACGGCAAGCGCGTCCCGTTGTTCGACAACCAGTGGATCAACGTCCTCAACCCATCCTGACGCCTGCGTCGGCCGGACCCTCAGCCGGGGTCCGGCCGGCCAGCCGTGCCCTGCGTGCGGTGGCGGTCTGATCCACTTACGTCCGTGACGGCAGGCGCCAGATGTACACACCGTCGCGGAATTCCGGCTGACTTCCCACCAACAGCGTGACCGCGTCGCGGAGCTCGCCCCGGTGGTTCGCGGGGCCGAGCACGACCGCTCGCACGCCAAGTCGGGCGAAGTCACCCTGTGCCTGGGTGATCTGTGCCTGTGCGATCTGTGTCGGGGTCGGAACCCCGGCAAGCCCTCCTTTTTCAACGTCGATCAGTAGTTGTGCCGTTGCTGTCGGCCTTCGCCCACCCATATAGGCTTTGCCGTCGGGGCCAGGCCCGATGAAGTAGCCGCCAGGCATCGAGAAATGGAAGCGAGCGGCTGTCTGCCAGGCCATCGGCGCGGTCTGTATCCCGGTCGGGTAGGGGAGGACGAGTACGGTTGAACCCTTCGGGAGAATCTTGACCGCATCGGTGGTGAAGAACGTAGGGATATCGGGTGACCGTTCGATGGAGTATGGCCGTGGGACAAGCGGGAGAATGCAGACCACGGCGATCGTGACAGCTGTGAGCGACCCACCGTACCCGAGTCGGGAGGGCAGCCGATCGACAGCAAGGGCGAGCACCAGTCCGGCCATCAACGCTGTGCTCATGGAAAGCCTGTTGGGCAGCGCGGAGTCGAAGATCGGTATTTTGGCAACCAGGTTCCAGGGCAGCCGCAGACCTGTCTCGACCCCCTTGGCGAGCAGCGTGCTTCCCAGAGCGAGGACAGCCAGGAGCACGCCGGTGAGTCCGGCGATCCGCAACCTGAGATCCTGGAAGCCGAGGACAACTGCCAACACACACACGATCAGCAGGGGCCACCCGAGATAGTTCATGTACTCCGCAGGACCACCCTGGAACGTCGCGGCCTGCCTGGCCTGGGCCGACGACACGAGCAGCTGTCGCGCGGGAGGGACGTACAGGCCCGTCAGGTCGCTCTTGTAGAAATTGGCGAGAAATGGGCTCCCGTGGCTCCGGGGAGAACCGAAGAACTGAACTCCGAGAGGCAACGCGGTCAGGGCGAGACACGACAGTAATGAAATTGTCAATGCCCGGGTCGGGTTGATGGCCTGGCGGAGGAGACTCGGTCGACTTAATACCAGGACGGCAATCCCGAGTACGGCTGTTATCGCTGTTATGAACAGCACCTCTTCGCCGGTCAGCAGTTGCAGTCCAGCTCCGATACCCAGTAGAGTCCCGTTTCGGGAAGGCCCGCGTGAGCCTTTGAATATATCTACGACCAGGCATAGGAGTAGAGGGATTGCTGGTGCGAACAACGTACTCAGATGCCCAATACCAGCCCCGACGATGGCAGGCGAAAAACCGTAGACAACACCGGCGATAAATGCTGCGGTGGTTCGCACGGCGAGCCTGCACGCGAACAGGTAGGCGCCGAAAGCGGACAGCGAGAATGCCAGGACCACAAGCAGGTTGTAGGAGAAAACCGGCCCAGCGGCCAGGGTCAATGGTGTCAGCAACAGGCCTGGAACCAGGACGGAGGTGTTCCAGAGCGCGTTTATTCCTTCCGGTGCGTTCGCCAGGTGGGTGACGAACGGATCCGACAGGCTCACGACGGCGTGCGCGGTGTGGGCAAGCCACCAGCAGTACAGGCCGGTGTCATTCGAATTACCGGCGATGATGTTCCGGGTTGGATCCGACCATACATTGATGGTCAGCAGGAATGTCAGGATGAGATAGCTTGTCGCGATCAGCAGATGCGATCGCGTTCCCAGTAGTAGTCCCGGTTGGCGGGTGGCGTCGACGGCTTGGACCCGTGTTCCGATCTGCAGTGGGTAGGTCTCTCGCACGGGCGCTCTTCCGATATCTTCGGTAGATACATGGAACCGTGAACACAAGCGAATCGCAAGGCTGCCACCCAGCGGACTGGCACCTCGTACGTTAACACGGTCCGCGGATGGTCAGGCGGAAGCATCTCCGCGGTCTGTGTCAGCCGTGGGTTGCTGGACCCGTTCTCCAACACGAATGGCGGGTTCCGACGATTACGTTTGGTGACCGTTGATGGATGGGTGCGCGGAAGGGAACGCGTAGGAATACGGGTTTTGCCGGCCGGGGTGCCGCTTTTATTTCAGCTTGTCCTCCCGGCGGTCGTGCGCAGCCAGAACTTCCGAGGCGACGATCAGAACCGCCAGGATGACGCCGGTAGCCGGCACGGGCTAGCCTGTGAGGGTCACGGTGAGAACGCCGAGCGTGATGGCGGGACCAGAGTCGCAGGCCACGGGCGGTGTTCTCGGCTGGCATCGGATGCTCCCGGTGGACGGTCCGTCATCCTGATGGCGATCAGGAGAGTCGGATCCACACCTGGCCGTTGTCGATCCGCAGCGTCAACTGTTCCAGCTGTGCACCTGGTGCGTTCAGACAGGTACCGGACTGCGCGTCGTAGCAGAAGCCGTGCCTGGGGCAGGTGAGGGTTCCTGTCGTCGGGTCGAGCTTCGCCACGTTGATCGGGAGCCCCTGGTGGGCGCAGAGGTCGCGGTAGGCGATGAGCCGGCCGTCCAGGCTCACGACCACGACGTCGGCTTCGGTGCCGTCGGCCCGCTCAAGGTGCAGCGCCGTCATCTCGCTGCGGGTGAGGTCCGCGGCCATACCGACCGCTACCCACCCACCGTCACGGGTGCGTACGGACCCCAGGGGGATCAGCGTCGGCGCCGGCTCACCGGCGAGCATCACCACCCGGGCGACGGACCCGACTCCACCGACCAGAGCATCCTTGATCACCTCGCGCAGTGTGACCCCGGTCAGGGCGCGGCTGTTGCACGTTCCGCTCACCCGTAGGAATGCGGTGTCCCCGTTGATGCGGATCAGTTCCACGTCCCCGCCCTGTGCCCGCAGGTAGGGCCGGACCTTCTCCAGCGCCCGCAGCGACTCGGTCACCGAAGTCGGCTGGATGACCCCGTGAACATAGAACAACAGGTGCACAATCGGGTCGTCCGCGAGCTCGAACAGCAGTTCCCGGCCGCGAGAATCCCCGCGCAGCTTCCGGACGATCGCGTTGATCCCACTGCCGTGGAGCGCCTCGACGGCGTGTCGTAGCTGCTCGGCGCGTTGCCGCGCGATGGGTTCCAGGTCCCGGACGGCGGCTGCCGCCTCGGCCAGAGCCTCCGACAGCGCATCGAAGCCAGGTTCGTCCTGGGCGGGACCGCTCGGCCGGGTGCTGCTCATCGCTCGACTCCTTGTTCATGTCCGCCCTGCCCTGCGAACACAGCACGGACGACAGCGGTCCTTCTCTCGGCCGGCCTGCGGATCTGGTTGCCGGATCGTGCCGAGGAGGAGCCCTGGGCCCACCTGGTAGATCTTCGATTGCGAGGATCGGCGCCCAGGCAGGCTCTTGGACACAGCGTCGGGTCCGCTTCCATGATCTCATGGAAGCGGATTGGTATCGGTTGGGTCGATTGGGTATATGACCGCGGTCACGCGAGGCCGGCGGTTACCCACCCGGCACGTCAGGTTTCCGCCGGCCCGCCGGCCCGCCGGCCCGCCGGCCCGGAACGGTCGATGATCTGGACGTGCGGAGCCTGATCAACCCGAACTCCGCCTGAACTGTGGTCAATTTGCGGACACTCCTATCCGTCGAATCATATTTCCCGGTGTGATGGCGCGGTGTAGAACCGCCCGCGCGTTGGTCGCCGTTCATATCCGGTCCCGTGTCGCCGTCCGGAAACAACACATTCATTGCAACTTTTGCTGGTACTGCGCAGCCAGGCTCCGCCCGGTAACCGAACAGTCGAATGCGCTGAATGTTTAAATATTTCTCGAAAGGTGAAGATATGGCTCGCGATGTCGCGCCGGTCGGCGCTACCGCGTCGGCTCAGGACGATCAGGGTGACCTTTCGCAGTTGGTTCCTCGGCAGCGGGTATCGGTGGACGGTGCGCCGCGGGGACGCAGGGACACGCTCGCCGGCACTCTGGGTGGACGTCTGGGACCGGTGGCCGGCGTGATGGTTGTTGTGGTGGGTGCGCTCTACCTTGTCTGGCGGGCTGGCACCCTCGGCGGCACCGGCGTGATCGGCTACATGTTCTATGGCGCCGAGCTGGTGAGCTACCTGGCCGTTTCCTGGACAGCCGTGATGGTCGGCCGGATGCGGCCAGGCGTTGTCCGGCCGGTTGCGCCACCCGCGGGAACGCTTGACGTGTTCGTGACCGTATGCGGAGAGCCCGCCTCGATGGTTGAGCGGACGCTACGATTCGCCCTGGCGATCGACTACCCGCACCAGACCTACGTCCTCAACGACGGCCGCATCTCCGGCCGGAGGGACTGGCGGGACATCGACGAGCTCGCGGCCCGCCTCGGCGTACCGTGTTTCACTCGCCTCGACGGAACGTCCGGAAAGGCCGGGAACCTCAACCATGCGCTGGCCCGCACCGATGGTGACGCGGTTCTCACCCTTGACGCCGACCATCTTGTCGTCCCGGACGTCGGCGAGCAGATAGTTGGCTATCTGCGCGACACGGGCGTTGGTTTCGTCTGTACCGCGCAGTCTTTCGACACCGGGCGCGTCGACGTCCTGAACAATGCCGAGGCA
>NZ_CADDZT010000006.1:24567-25573 GCF_902812655.1 Candidatus Frankia meridionalis
TGTTCTACCGTTCCATCCAGCCGGCGAAGGACCGCGACAACAGTGCATTCTCCTGTGGCAACGGAACGCTTTACCGGAGATCTGCGCTCAAATCGGTCGGTGGATTCAGCGAATGGAACATCGTAGAGGACGTGCATACATCTTACGAGCTTCATGCCCGTGGTTGGACCAGCGTCTACCATGCCCGGCCGATCTCCGTCGGGACCGCGCCGGCGACCGCGGCGGTCTACGCCAAGCAACGCCTGCGTTGGGCCATGGACAGCATGCGTCTCCTGCTTTTCGACAACCCGCTGGTAAAGCCGGGCCTGCGGGGCTGGCAGCGGGCGCACTACCTGCACACCAGCCTCAGCTATCTGCTCGCCTCGGTTCAAATGATCTTTCTGGTAGGCCCACCGCTGGCCATCATCTTCCGCACCCGCATCTCCTCGGGAGCCTCTGCGCAGGCATACCTGCTGTACGCGGTGCCCTACCTGGTCAGCTCCCTCCTTTTCGTCGTCGCGTACGCAGGGCCCCGAGGCGCGGCCCGTACGGTGGGGAGCGCGTTGTTCAACGCCCCGCTGTATGCCATCGCGTTCACGCGGATCGCCCTCGGATACCGACCCCGCTCCTCCGGCACCACCCAGAAGGTCTTCCAGCCCAGGATGTCCGCGCTCGTCCTGCCGCAGATCGTATTCGCGCTCACGCTTGTCGCATCGATCGTCTTCTACGCGTTCGACACGCGCGCGGACCGTCCGGTACTCGCGCTCGGGTGGGCCGGGGTCCTACTGGTGACGATGGCCGGGCCGCTGTCCGCGGTCAGTGAGCGGCGCGCGGCGGTGGAACGGTGGCAGGTACCGATACGCGGGACGATCGTGCTCGCCGTGGGCCTGCTGTCGGTGCTGACGTTCATGGGCTGACGTTCATGGGCTGCATCATCGCCAGGCCAGGCTCAGGCCTGCCGATGATGCAGCCCGGCGACGCGATTATGGTTGTTCGCGCGTCGCCGGAGGCCTCAGGATGGTTCGCC
>NZ_CADDZT010000006.1:25670-33630 GCF_902812655.1 Candidatus Frankia meridionalis
CGGGTCGATCGTGGACACGTGGATGTCGGTCACCCGGATGCTGTCCGGTTGGACCTCGCCCAGCAACGGGCTGGTACGTACCGCCCGGGCGATCTGTTCGTCAGTGGATGGCCTGACCTGCCGGATGGGCACCGCGGTGGCGGGCGTGCCCATGGCGACCGGGGAGTTGATGATCGGGGAGTCGGCGACCGACGCGGGCGACGGCGAGGAGGACGCCGTCAGCGCGTCGGTGGGCATTGCGATCACAGCCGCGACCGCGGTTGCGGCGAAGAACAGTTGCGGGACGGTCGGCCGGATCATTCGTGCCACCCGGCCGGTGAGACGCGGATCTGATGCAGGACGCATTACTTTCCGTGAGAGAATGATGGTGCGTGAGTATCTGATGTTCGGCGTGCGCTGGGCTGTCGGACCCCTCCGGTGTCGAGCCATGGAACAGCTCTACCCGTTCTGGCGCACCTGACTCATGTAACACATCTGACACCAGGCCGTCGACTGAGGGTAAAGAGCGGGTGATCAGCGGAATAGTCCCTGTACACCCGGCATGGGCGACCACTGTGGACAACATCACCGCCGGGGTGTCGGCCTGATGACACCGCGGCCGGGCGGAGCCTGCGGTCGACGTGAAGGCCAGTGTACGGAGATCCCCGGGCCCGCGGGCGGCGTGATCAACATGATCGTCCGCCGGGTACTGGCACGATCCGTCACCTGGTGTCGGATGGGAGCCTGCGGGAACGGGCATTCCGGTGGGGTGGTCAGCGCAGCAACAGCCGTGCTCCGCGGAACAGGCAGAGCAGCCCGACCATGCCGAAGACCGCGACCCAGACCGTTGCGGGGATGCGGGTGAGCTCGGCCATCGTATCCACGTCCGATGAGGACGCCCGTCCGCGGCGCTGCCGGTACAGGTCGAGAACGGAGCGCGGCCCGGACAGCAGCAGGAACCAGGCGAGGAAGCAGGCGAGGGCGCTCTGCGCCCCCGCGGACGCCGAACGCAGCACGAATACGACCGCGGCACCGGTCGAGACGACGGTCAGTATCCCGAACATGTTGCGGACGACAAGGAACAACGCGGCCAGCGCCATGACGGTGAGTATCAGCGTTGCCGTGACATGGCCGGTGTCCAGCAGAACCGCGGCGCCCAGCCCGAGTCCCGACGGAGCGGTGTAACCGGCTGCCGACACAAGAAGGTTGACCGGTCGGTTGGGCCGGCCATAGGAGCTGGTGAGGCCGGACGTGTCAGAGAACAGCCAGACCTCGACGCCCCAGCGTCCGAGAAGGTAGGAGAGAAGGGCGTGGCCGCCCTCGTGCGCGATCGTGTCGAGATGACCGGTGCCGCGCCATGTCCAGCTGGGTGTGACGGCCAGTAACGCGATGAGACCGGTCAGCACGACGATCCAGTGTGATGCCGGAGACCCGTTCACCACGACCATCGCCAGCCGGGTACCTGCGTGGATGTCCATGGCGTCCCCCCGGAGCGGTCGATCCCGTCCGGCCCCTTGTGCGAGCATGGGCCTGTATACGGCGATCTGATAGGTATCCAGCGCCTTCATCACACAGGATCGACGCGGAAACAACAACAGAATATCTGCCGATGAACTCCGGTAGCCCAATGATCTGGGATATATGATCATCGGGTCGGATGCGGTGGTCTGATGCGGAGTTCCGCCGACCGGGACGGGGCGGCGGTGGCTGCCGCGATCCAGGCGGGTGGCCGTCATCCAGGCGGGTGGCCGCGATCCAAAAGGACTTCCCAAGCTTTCCGAAAGCTTTCTCTCAGGCGGGACCGCCACGGTATGCACATGACACATGTGTGGTTGAGCCCGAGCCTCCCCGCTGACCCGGGCGCGATCGCCGAGGAGCTCGGGCCCGGGTACGACGTCCTCCCGCCGTCGGACGAGCCCCCGCTCGGGGGGCGAGTTCCGAACGACCCCGGCCCCGCCGGCGACGGGCTGTCCGGGTCGACACCACAGCCACAGGCACAGCCAGAACCGCAGGCACAGCCAGAACCGCGTCCACAACCGCAGCCGCCGGTCCGGACGGTCCTGGTTGTCACGATGTACGAACGGGAGCTGCTGCGGGTTCTTGCGACCAGGTCGGCGGACGCGATCCTGGTGCTGATCACACCGCCGGGCGTCGACGTTCCACCGGATCTCGGGGCCGAGGCCCGGCCCCAGGTGATCGGTTCGGCGTCGACGGTCGCGGACGTGGTCGCACTGATCCGTGCCGCACCCCTGGACGTACTCTCATCCGCCCAGGCGGGCGCGCCGTGGTGGGTCGGTGCGGCCCAGCCCGCCTCTGTGGCGGCGTCCGCGACAGCACCTCTGGCGGTATCCACAGCGGCGTTCGGTACGGAAGACAATCCGGTTGTGGGTGCTGGCCGCTCCCACAACCGGCGCAACGGGCTCATTGCCGCTGTGGCTGTGCTGGTAGTGGTCCTCGGTACCGCCGCCGGCGTCATGGCCGCCACGGGTGGGGGGGACGACACCAGCCAGGCTGCGGCGAACGGCCCGGTTGCCGCGGGCGAGGCCCCGGGCGGAGGGAGGTTCAACCGCCAGTTCCCGAACGGTGAGGTTCCTGAAGGTGGGTTCCCAAACGGCGGCAGGTTCCGCAACGGCTTCGGGTCATCGGTTGATCAGGAGAAGCTTCAGGCCTGCTTGAAGGAGAAGGGCATCACGGTTGACGACGCCAACGGGCAGTCCCGCCCGAACCTGACGGACTCCAACGCCCGCGAGGCGTTCCGGCAGTGTCTGTCGGAGCTGACCGGCGGTTCCGGTATCCGCGACGGTGCCCCCGGCGATGACCAGCCGGACGCCAACCAGCCGGGTGCCAACCAGCCGGACGGTTCCGGTGGTTCCGGCGGTCCCGGCGGGAACACTTCCGGCGGCGATTCCGGTTCGAATCCGGCCAAGTCCACTACGTTCCTCGCGTCGGCTTCCTCGCTGACGTGAGGAAGCCGTCACCCCCGTCACCACTGTCGGTACCGCCGTCAGCATTGTTGTTGCTACCAAGGGCGCGGCAGGTAAGCCCGCACATCGGGGAGATCACACGATGACCACGAACGTCGGCGACCTCAACTGGGGGTCGGTCACCGCCGGCGTCGACCTCCCGGCCCAGCGACAGGAGACGTTGTCGCAGCCTCCGGAGGGGTCCTCGAGCGGAACTCCGAGCGAGCCTCCGATCCGGCTGCCCCGGCTCCTGCGGGCACATGACACGGACCCATGGTGGACACGCCCGGCGCTGCTCGTCCTGCTGGCTGCGAGCGCTGTCCTCTATCTGTGGGGGCTTGGCGCGTCACGTGACGCCAACAGTTTCTACGCCGCGGCGGTGCAGGCCGGTACGCAGAGCTGGAAGGCGATGTTCTTCGGCTCGTTCGACTCCTCGAACTTCATCACCGTCGACAAGCCACCGGCCTCGCTGTGGGTCATGGCCCTGTCCGGGCGGATCTTCGGCTTCAACAGCTGGAGCATGCTCGTACCGGACGCGCTGGAGGGCGTGGCGTCCGTCGGCATCCTCTATCTCGCGGTTCGCCGCTGGATCGGCCCTCGGGCGGGCCTCGTCGCCGGCGCCATGCTGGCCCTGACCCCGGTCGCCGTGCTCATGTTCCGGTTCAACAACCCGGACGCCCTGCTTGTACTGCTGCTCGTAACCGCGGCCTACTGCGTGGTACGGGCGACCGAGGAGGGGAGCTACCGCTGGATCGCCCTGACAGGCGTCGCGGTCGGCTTCGCGTTCCTGACGAAGATGATGCAGGCTTTCCTGCCCGTGCCGGCATTCGGGCTCGTCTACCTGGTGGCCGCTCCCACCTCGATCGGCCGGCGATTGCTGGGCCTCCTCGCCGGCCTCGGTGGCATCCTCGTTTCCGCCGGCTGGTGGGTCGCGGCGGTGGAGCTGTGGCCGAAGGGTTCCCGGCCCTACATCGGCGGTTCGACCAACAACAGCGTCCTTGAGCTGACCTTCGGCTACAACGGACTCGGCCGGATCTTCGGCGGTAACGGTAACCCCGGTGGGGGCGCCGGCCCCGGCGCGGCGACCCGCGGGCAGCTGCCCGCGGGTATCGCCCAGTACCTGCAGGCAACGCCCGGCGGCGGCTTCGGTGGTGGTGGCCGGGGCGGTGGTCCCGGGGGGATGTTCGGCGGCCCGACCGGCTGGAATCGGATGTTCGGCAGCCAGTTCGGCACACAGATCTCCTGGCTGCTTCCGGCCGCGCTGATCGTGCTGGCGGGCGGGTTGTGGGTCACCCGCCGGGCACCGCGTACGGACCGCGTCCGTGCCGGCCTGCTGCTGTGGGGCGCGTGGACGCTTGTCACGGGCATCGTGTTCAGCTACATGAGTGGGATCATCCATCCCTACTACACGATCGCGCTTGCGCCGGGAGTCGCGGGTCTGGTCACTTTCGGGGCAACCGCGCTGTGGCGGACGCGGAACTCCTGGGTTTCCCGGGTACTGATGGCGGCGGCCGTCGCGACAACCGGCGTGTGGTCCTTCGTACTGCTGGGCCGCAGCCCCGACTGGTACCCGGCTTTGCGGTTCGTTGTTCTGGTCGCCGCGATTCTCGGCGCTCTCGCCCTGCTGATCGGTCGCCGGCTGCTCGCCGTCGCAGCGGCGGGTGTGGCCACGGCGGTGGCGATCGCGCTGGGTGGGCCCTCGGCCGCGTACGCGCTTGACACCGCGTCCACGCCGCATATGGGTGCGACCCCGACCGCGGGGCCGGCGTCGGCAGGTGGCGGTGGGTTTCCCGGCGGGATGGGCCGCCAGTTCTCCGGTGGGACGAACGGCCAGCCTCCCGGCGGCGGGAACTTCTCCGGCTCCGGCTCCGGCTCCGGGGCCGGGGGCCAGGGCTCTGGCCAGGCGGGTGGCGGCCAGCGTGGTGGTTTCGGTGGCGAGCAGACCGCGGACTCCGAGCTCGTCCAGTTGCTCAAAAGCGGTCAGAAGGGCTACCGCTGGGTTGCGGCGACGTCCGGGTCCCAGACGGCCGGTCCGCTCGAGCTCGCCAGCGGTACCGCGATCATGTCGATGGGCGGGTTCAGCGGCGGTGACCCGGCCCCGACGCTCGCCGAGTTCAAGCGGTATGTCGCCAACCACAACATCCACTACTACATCGCGGGTGGCGGTTTCGGTGGTGCCGGTGGTGCCGGTGGTGAAACCACCCGCGGGGGCGGTTTCGGCCGCGGGAACAGTGAGATCACGTCCTGGGTGGAGGCCACCTTCACCGCGAGGACCGTTGGCGGGCAGACGGTCTACGACCTGACCCAGCCGAAGGCCTGACTTCGATCCGACCCTGATCCAACCCCGACCGGAGATCATCTTGGACCGGTTGCGTCCCGACACGAGGCGATGTCGGGGCGCAACCGTGGTCGACGGCGATGATAGGTGCGGGCCGAGTGCGCGGCGAGTTGAGTGACCGCCACCCCGGGCGTGGTCGGCGGGAGGTGCCGGTGAACCAGGATGACGGTGCGGTGTCCCGAGCCGACGGGTTCGAAACCGTCGTATCCCGTGCTGTGGTGGAAATCCTGGACGGTCTTGTCGGACCGAAACCACCGGTGCGGATCGAGCTGTGGGACGGGACGGCTTTCGGGCCGCAAACCGCGACCAGGGTGGTGGTGCGGACACCCGAGGCAATGCGGCGGGTATTGTTCCGTCCCGGTGAACTCGGTTTCGCGCGGGCATATATAGCCGGTGAGATCGACGTCAAAGGCGACATTTTCGATGCTCTCGACCTGCGGCGCCATCTGGGTTCGGGTCGGGTGACCCCGGCGGTGCTGCGGGCCGCCGCGACCTTGCTGCGCTGGTTCGGGCCGGTGCCCCCGCGGCCACCCGCGGACGAGGCGAGGCTGCACGGACGGAGACACAGCCGGGAACGGGATGCCGCCGCCATCTCCCATCACTACGACCTGTCCAACGCCTTTTACCGGCAGGTTCTCGGCCCGTCCATGACGTATTCGTGCGGGGTGTGGACGAGATCTGGCGAGGGGCTCCCCGAGATGGGGCTCGATGCGGCCCAGGACGCCAAGCACGAGCTGGTCTGCCGCAAACTGGGCCTGCGTGCCGGGATGCGACTGCTCGACGTCGGATGCGGGTGGGGCAGCCTGCTGGTGCACGCCGCACGCCATCACGGGGTTGAGGGGGTCGGCGTCACCATCTCCCGGGAGCAGCTCGATCTGGCCCGGCGGCGGATCGCCGACGCGGGGCTGGCCGACCGTCTCGAGATCCGACAGCAGGACTACCGGGACATCACCGACGGCCCGTTCGACGCGATCAGCTCGATCGGGATGGTGGAGCACGTGGGCCGCGAACTGCTGCCGGTCTACTTCCGTGAACTGTTCAGGCTGTTGCGTCCCGCGGGACGGCTCCTCAACCACGGCATCGCCTTCCCCGGGGACCCGGCCGGGCAGGCGCGTACCCGTCCGCACCTGGGCCCGTTTCCACTACCCGCCGGGCGGGACTTCGTCGCGCGGTATGTCTTCCCGGACGGGGAACTGCACGAGGTCGGTTTGATCACAAGTGTCATGCAGGCGGCCGGTTTCGAACTGCGGCACGCCGAGAACCTGCGCGAACACTACGGCCTGACGCTGCGGGCCTGGGTGGCGAACCTGGAGGAGCACTGGGAGGCGGCAGTGGCCGAGGTCGGCGAGAGCCGGGCCCGGGTATGGCGGCTGTACATGGCCGGCTCCGCGCTGATGTTCGAAGGTGGCCAGGCGCAGCTCCACCAGCTACTGGCGGTCAGGCGCGCGGGCGGGCGGTCCGGGATGCCGCTCCGCTCGTCGTTCGACGGCCTGTCGTTCGACGGCCTGTCGTTCGACGGCCTGTCGCCCCGCCCCGGCCCTGGATGAGTCACGATGGGGGCTATGAGCGGGCAGGCGCCGGTAGGGCGGTGGGGATGACGCAGCCAGGTCGGGTCGGCGGTGGGGCCATGGCCGAGCCTGTCGAGCCCCTCCAGGTGGGCGACCCGACGGTCGTCGGCCGGTACGTTCTGGACAGCCGCCTCGGCGGCGGGGGTATGGGAACGGTCTATCTCGCGCGGGACACCCTGGGCAGGGCGGTCGCGGTCAAGATGATCCGGCCTGAGCTGGCCGCCGACCACGACTTCCGGGAGCGGTTCCGTCACGAGGTTGCGGCTGCGCGGCGGGTCTCCCCGTTCTGCACCGCCTCCGTGCTGGATGCCGATCCGGATGCCTACCCGCCGTATCTGGTCACCGAGTACATCGAGGGAAGACGTCTGGACCGGGTGGTCATGGAGGACGGCCCGCTGCCCGCATCGACGCTGACCGGGACCGCGATCGGGGTGGCGACGGCGCTCACGGCCATCCACCGGGCGGGGATCGTCCACCGCGACCTCAAGCCGGCCAACGTGATCCTGTCGTTGTCCGGGCCGAGGGTCATCGACTTCGGTATCGCGAAGGCCGCGGGCGCCGCCCGGCACGACCTGGACCGCGGGCTGATCTTCGGAACCGAAGGGTGGATGGCACCCGAACAGATCCTCGGTCATCCGGTCGGGCCGGCCGCGGACGTCTTCACCTGGGGTCTGCTGGTCGCCTACGCCGGTACCGGCCGTCATCCATTCACCGAGCCGGGACGTTTCGGGCCGGCCGCGGATGCCGACCTGGGGCAGCGGATCGTGGGCGCCCCACCGGACCTGGCGGGCCTTGCCGGGCCGCTGCGCCGGCTCGTCGAGATCGCGCTGACCAAGGATCCCTCGGCTCGACCGGCCGCGCGTGATCTGTTGCTGCGCCTGGTCGACGGGAACTCCGACGTCAACGCGTCCACGCCGATCGACCAGGTGCTCGGCCGGACGCAGCAGATGGCCGCGGTCCCGATGCCGACCCGCGTCGGAGGTCCGGCCTTTCCCACCGGTTACCCGCCCACCGGTTACCCGCCCGCGGGCGGGACCTCGCCTGAGTGGTATTCGCCTGCCGGGCCCCCGCAGCCGGGACGACCCTCGCAACCAGGCTCACCCCCGCGGCGA
>NZ_CADDZT010000006.1:33854-35554 GCF_902812655.1 Candidatus Frankia meridionalis
CCTCGCCGCGGCCGTCGTGCTGGTGCTGCTGCTGCTCGGCTGGGTCGTCGTGCGGAACCTGGGCAAGCAGGCACCCGGGGGGGACGCCGTCCCCTCCGGCCCGTCGGTGACGGCGTCTCCGGCTCCGTCCCCGTCCCCGAAGGTCGGCGTCGGTGCGACGGCACGTGACGGTCAGCTTGAGTTCACCGTGCGGAGTGTCACGTGCGACGTCCCGGAGTTGAAGATCGGTTTCGTCTCCAAGCATCCGGACGGCCAGTACTGTCTGATCGGCATCACCGCGAGCAACATCGGGGACTCGACCAGGAACCTTTCCTTCGGCTCGCAACGGCTTCTTGACAGTGCCGGGTCGAAACATGACGCGGAAAAGTTCCTATCCGGTCTTGTCTACCCCAAAGACGCGCTCTGGGGCAATATCTCCCCCGGCAAGACGGTGAGCGGCAATCTCATTTTCGACATTCCCGCGGGCACCACCGCCGACCACCTGGAGCTCCACGACGGCCCGCTCAGCGACGGGGTCGTCCTCGGTCTCCGGTGACCGGCCGAGAGCTGCCGAGCTGAGAGCTGCCGAGCTGAGAGCGGTCACGTCGCTGAAGTGCCGACAAAACAGACGCGATCCAGGTCATCATATTGATGATGTTGACGCCTTGCGATCGGCGTGTGACAGTCGATACTGTGTGTATTTCGGTGGTGCTCGTCAATCGGCACATTTCCAATTCGGGGCATCTCGACCTCGCCGGGGTGGATTCCGCCGGCTGTACGGCGGCCTGAGCCCCATTTCGTCTCCGTGTCAGACGCATCCATGCATGAAACGAGGTACAGCCGTGTCCCGTCGACTGTTCACATCGGAATCCGTCACCGAAGGGCATCCCGACAAACTCGCCGACCAGATCAGCGACGCAATCCTGGACGCTTTTCTGACCGGTGACCCACGATCCAGGGTCGCCGTCGAGACCCTGTTGACGACCGGCCTGGTGCATGTCGCCGGCGAGGTCACGTCCGAAACCTACGTCGATATTCCGGGGGTGGTCCGGAGAAAGCTCGTCGAAATCGGTTACGACTCGTCGTCCAAGGGTTTCGACGGGACGACGTGCGGGGTGACGGTCTCGATCGGATCGCAGTCCCCGGACATCGCGCAGGGTGTCGAGAACGCCTATGAGGCCCGGGTCGACGGCGAGGCGGACGAACTCGGCCGCCAGGGCGCGGGCGATCAGGGTCTGATGTTCGGGTATGCCACGGATGAGACCCCGGAACGGCTCCCGTTGCCGATCACGCTGGCGCACCGGCTGGCCCAACGGCTCGCGCAGGTCCGCCGGGACGGGTCACTGCCCTATCTGCGGCCGGACGGCAAGACCCAGGTGACCGTCGAGTACGACGGTGACCGGCCCGTGCGGTTGGACACCGTCGTGGTCTCGGCGCATCACGCCGCCGACATCGACCTGGACTCCCAGCTCGCACCGGACGTCCGCACACTGGTGGTCGAACCCGAACTGAAGCGGGTGGCCGAACAGAGCCTCGGCGTCGAGGTGGACGGCTACCGACTGCTGGTGAACCCGACGGGACGTTTCGAGATCGGTGGTCCGCAGGGCGACGCCGGGCTGACCGGACGAAAGATCATTATTGACACCTATGGCGGATACGCCCGCCACGGCGGTGGCGCGTTCTCCGGCAAGGACCCGTCCAAGGTCGACCGCTCCGCCGCC
>NZ_CADDZT010000006.1:35820-36963 GCF_902812655.1 Candidatus Frankia meridionalis
GGCGGCGGAGCTGGCCCGCAGGGTTGAACTCCAGGTCGCCTACGCCATCGGCAAGGCCGAGCCGGTCGGTCTGTTCGTGGAGACCTTCGGTACCGAGCGGATACCGGTCCTCGCGATCCAGCAGGCGATCTCGGCGGTGTTCGACCTCCGCCCGGCCGCGATCATCCGGGACCTGGACCTGCTGCGGCCCATCTACGCCCGGACCGCGAGCTACGGCCACTTCGGTCGGGAGCTCGCCGACTTCACCTGGGAGCGCACCGACCGTGTCGAACAACTGCGCGCCGCGGTGAACTGACCGGCCGGCATCCCGCGCCCGGACCTTCCGCGCCTTTCAGCCGTCCGTATCCGTATCCGTCGCCGGTCCCACCACGGTGGCCGGCGACTATCTATGAACATCACAACGTTTTGACAGAGACCTGCCGGCATGGTGACCGGCAGGTCTCTGGTGTTGTTGGGGACATCGGTGATGTCGCCGCCCGGACCGTGAGTGGTTTCCTGATGCGAACGCCTCGCTGGTCGAGCGTGAAGATACCCGCTCGACCAGCACTATCTACAGTGTGTAGGATTAGCTACTTACCGTAATAGGGTGGGATGTCGGATATTGATGCAGCGTCCGTGGATGCCCATCGTATCTGCTTTTGAAGATGGGCTGATGTCCGAAATCCTCGAGTTTTCGGCCTATCCGAAGAGATTTGGTTTCATTCGGGTGCGGCGGCATCGCGTGGTTCCTCTCATTTGCTCGTAAACCGGCGACCTTGCGGGCGCCTGCCGGCTGCGGGAGCTAGGTTCCTGGAGTCCGTTATTTTCTGTCCGAGATACCTGGGGAGGAATAGCAGCGCCAACAAGCCGGAGGGGATGGTTGGACCTGACCGTCCCCCACGAGGAGATCATGGCAAGGAGGTTGGAATGTCCAGGGCTTCGGAGTGGAACGAAGACCGCCTGGATTACCTGAACGGATTCTTCGGTCCTACCGTGCATGAGAAGGGAGTGACATGACAAGAAAGAACATGACTGTAAAGAAGAAGTCCGCCTACCTGCTCCTTACCGTGGGGATGGCCATCCTGGCATTCCTGTTCGCGCCCGCCTCGTCGGCGTTCGCCCAGACGTCGACTACGTCGACTCCGTCGACTACGTCGACTACGT
>NZ_CADDZT010000006.1:37611-41342 GCF_902812655.1 Candidatus Frankia meridionalis
CCAACTCCGCCAACGGGGACGGGGACCGGGGTGACCCCGCCGACGCCGCCGACCCCGCCGACGCCGCCGACTCCTCCGACGCCGCCGACTCCTCCGACGACGGGGACCGGGGTGACCCCGCCGACGCCGCCGACGCCGCCAACTCCTCCGACGCCGCCAACGGGGCCGGGGACCGGGGTGACCCCGCCGACGCCGCCGACGCCGCCAACTCCTCCGACGCCGCCGACGCCGGGGACGGGGACTCCGCCGACTCCGCCGACGCCGCCAACTCCTCCGACGCCGCCGACGCCGGGGACGGGGACTCCGCCGACTCCGCCGACGCCGCCAACTCCTCCGACGCCGCCGACGCCGGGGACGGGGACTCCGCCGACGCCGCCGACTCCGCCGACGCCGCCAACTCCTCCGCCGACGCCGACGCCGGCTGGCGGAAGTAGCAGTAGCAGCAGTAGCAGCAGCACCGGTGGCAGCGTCGTCATTAACCTCGGCGGCGGCACTGCGCCTTCGCCCGCCACCACCGGCACCAGTGCCGGGACCTTGCCGCATCACGGGCGGCATCACGGGCGGCATCACCACAGGTGATTTATGTGGTGAATAAAAACGACCTTGATGTCGAGTGAAGACCTTCGGTGCGGCGGACGTGAATCCGGGTGATGGCTTTACATTGATCAACCCGGGTTGTGTTTCGCAGAGTATGTCGGATTACCGCTCTTCCCGGCCTGGATGAGGTCGGAGCGTTATATGGGGCGGGTAGGGTCTTCTACTGGAATCCGAATACCTGTACGTGTTCAGAGTCGAACATGTACAGGTATTCTCGTCTCTACGGTATGGGCAGCCTGGGTATCTGGCCGTGAATGTTATTGCGGAACGATGAGCCGCACGAGTGGGTTGACGGTTGGTCGGGAGCCCGTATTCGGGGGAGGGCCGATCCGGCAAGCGAGGCCGTCGTCAGGTGAAGTCGTCAGGCGAAGACGACGGTTCGGACGCCGTTGAGCAGGACGCGGTGTTCGGCATGCCATCGCACGGCGCGGGCGAGTACCTGTGCCTCGATGTCGCGTCCCACCGCGACGAGGCGGTCCACGTCGCAGGCGTGGTCGACCCGGGCGACGTCCTGTTCGATGATCGGACCCTCGTCGAGGTCGGGTGTGACGTAGTGGGCCGTGGCACCGATGATTTTGACCCCGTGCGCGTGCGCCTGGGCGTAGGGCCGGGCGCCCTTGAAACTCGGCAGGAACGAGTGGTGGATGTTGATGATCCGACCCTCGAGTTCCTTGCAGACGTCCGCGGACAGCACCTGCATGTAACGGGCGAGTACGACAAGGTCAACCTGCTTGTCGGTGACCAGCCGCAGCAGTTGCCGCTCCTGGTTGGCACGGGTCTGCGGTGAGACCGGCAGGTGATGGAAGGGCACGCCATGCCATCGGACCAGCCCCTCGGCATCCTGATGGTTGGACACGACGCCGACGACGTCGACGGGCAGGGTACCTGCGCGGCGGCGCGACAGCAGATCGGCGAGGCAGTGGTCGTGCCTCGACACCATGACCAGTATTCGTGGCCGGATGGCCGCGTCCCAGATCTGCCAGTCCATCGAGAACATCTCGGCGACCGCGCCGAAAGCGTCCCGCAGGTCGTCAAGACTGCCGTGTGGCTCCTCGACGTCCGCGGCCAGACGCAGGAAGAAATGGGTGGTGTCGGGATCCAGGTACTGCTGGGCCTCGACGATGTTGCAGCCGGCATCCGTGACGAAGGCCGAGACCGCCGCGACGATGCCACGCCGGTCGGGGCAGCTGAGAGTGAGTACCAGGCGCTGGTGTGACACACCTCCACCCTAGGGGACGGGCACGCCGCTTTGTGTGATCGTGATCGGTTGTTCGATCAGGAACGGCTCCAACGGCCGGTCGGTCGGGGCGAACCAGGGTGTGCCCGGCACGGCGTCCGGCACGAAACGCCAGCGTTTCGGCACCTCCCGGACCCCGACCGGGTAGATCGTCAATCGTCCGTCCGGGCCGATGTGCAGCCGCAGGAGGTTCTTGTAGTCGGGGATCCCCTGCGCGGCGAACAGCTCGTTGGTGTTGAGACCCGCCACCCGGTCGGCGAGCCAGAGGTAGCCCGCGAGCAGTTCGGTGGCGGTGAGCCCGCCGACCAGCACGACCAGCGGCAGTACCCCGACCAGCAGCCACGTACCCGGTAGCGGGTGGACCACCGCGACAACGCCGGCGAGGACGAGTACGGCCAGGATGAGCTGCGCGAGCCCATGGGCGGCTCCGGCGGCGACGGCCCTGGCGGTCAGGCCGGACTTGGCCAGGGCCACCCCCGCGCCCAGGACCGCGAGGCACAGGACGAGCCCGGGAACGCTGTTGACCAGTCCCTCGAACAGCCCGCCCACGCTCGCACGGCGCAGCCCGTCCGCGATGGCGTCAAGGTGGCCCGCGGCCCCGCGCGCGTGCGATCCGGCGGCGCTGCCGACGACCAGGGCCGCCAGCAGGTGAACGCCGCCGAGCAGGGCCACCAGGCCTGGTGTCTGCACGGGTAGGCGGACGATCCCGCCCGCCAGCCGGCGGGACGTGGACGCATCCGGGAAGGTGGTTGTCAGCTGGTAGTGCACCGGCGGGTCGGTCTTCGACGGCGCTCGGGATGGCGCGGGCGGCAGCACCAGCCGCTGCGGCAACCGGTGGGTGGCGGACAGGTAGGCGCCACCGCCGCCCGCGGTGAACTTCTGCGCGGTACCGCCGACCTCGCTGTAACGGGCATAGTGGTGCAGGTCCCCGGTCAGGGACACCCGTACCTGCGCACCGGCTTTGCGGATCACGGTCCGTTCGAAGTAGTCGAGGACGGCGTACGCCTCCGCGTCCCGTTCGGCCGTGCTGATCCAGCTCGGTTTCGCGGAGCACAGGATGACCGCGTCACCGGGTTGCATCTGCTCCGCGACGCCGAGGAAGTACCGGCGCTGGGGGTCGTCGATGTAGGAGTCGAACTGGATGTCGATGCCCAGGAGCCACCACCGGTGCGGCAGCTGTACCGCGAAGTAGCTGCGGGTCTGCTCGGTGCGCCAGCCGCCGACGCTGGAGCGCTGGCAGAACACCCGCGTGAACGCGGTGAGCCCGTCGTACCAGTCGTGGTTGCCGGGGACGACGAACAGCTTCGGCTGTTCACGGGTTTCGTCCCGCGGCCTGGGTAGCGCCGCGCGGTACGGGCCGAGCAGTTTGTTCTCGTAGCCGGTGATGCTGGGCGTCGGGTAGCACTGGTCGCCACCCATGACCAGCAGCCGGCCACGCGGGGTCTGCGTACCGGACAGGTCAAGGGTGGGCGCGGCGAGCAGTGACGCCATCGCGTAGGTCGAGTCGAATCCGTCGCCGAGGTCGCTGACATAGTCGAACCAGAGCTCACCGGCGTCGGACAGGTCGGTCGGCGGACAGGCCGCCACGGCGGCCATCTCCTCCCGCTTGTCGGCGTAGGCACCCAGTACCTCGCTGATGCCCACCCTGATCGCCGTGCCGAACAGCAGGGACGGCGACAACCACCGCGACATCGATGCCCGGGCAAAGCCGAGAGCCTGTTCGCTGTCGTCGGCGGGTCGGGGCGGCGCCTCATCGGTCATCGGTCACCGCCCCCGGCAACGGGCCGGCCGTCGTCCTCGCCGTCGGATCCGGACCGTAATGACGGACCGTAGATCTTCCAGAGGTCCCCGAGGAACAGTCGGCCGAACGTCTCCAGACCACGAACGGCGTCAACCG
>NZ_CADDZT010000006.1:41599-42791 GCF_902812655.1 Candidatus Frankia meridionalis
CGGCCGCCGAGTGTGTCGCAGTGGACGTAACCGCTCGCGACCGCCTCCCGCGTCGGGTCGGCGGCAAAGGCGTCCACGTCCTCGGTGCGAATGGTGAGACGGAACTCCAGGGCGGTCCCGTCCGTCCGGCCCTGATCGAATCCGCACTGTGGGTCGGTCTCGTCGAGGGTGATGAAACCCTTCATTCGCTCGGTGAACTCAAGGCTGGTCCGCGCGGTCATGAAAGTACCCTTTCGGCGAGCCGGTTGGCGAAGGCCGCGATGGTCAGCGACGGATTGGCTCCGACCGGACCGGGCATGGCGGCGCCGTCTGCGACGTGGAGGCCGGGATACCCGAACACCTCACCCCAGCCGTCGACCACGCCGGTAGTGATGTCGGCACCCATGGGCGCGCCACCGAGCGGGTGCACGGTGACGACCCGGGAAAGCAGGGTCATCGGGTTCTGGTGGAACTCGCCGCCCATTTCCTTCGCAAGGTCGGTCATGATCTGCTGCATTCGGTCAAAATACGGCCGGCTGTCATCCGGGTAGTTCTCGACCTGTAGGTAGTCGTCGCGAACCGACATCACGCCCGCGGGAATGTCGCGGCCCATACCGAGCAGCGGCATCGACCCGGCGGATGCCGCACCCGAGCCGAGTAGCCGTCCGACGAGCCCGCCGACCTGGTGCGACGGGCTGTCCGTGAGGCGATTACGGATCATGTCGTAGGTCGCACCGATGACCCGCGATGCACCACCGGCCAACCCGGTGGCCTCGACAAGCCACTCCGCGAAGCCGGGATAGCCGGCGTCCTCGATGTAGCAGCCGCGGTCGGTGCCACCGTCGAGCACGTCGGGGACGCGAACCGCGGTGGTGATGACGGGCGCGTGGGTGCTGCCGAGGGATTCACCGGGCACTCCGCGCAGGAAACCGAGCAGGTCGCCGTTGCCGGAGAAGCGCCGCCCGAGCATGCGGGAGATCCCGGGCAGCGCCGCGCGGTTGCGCAGCAGCAGGTAGGTCGTGCCG
Organism: Candidatus Frankia meridionalis; assembly: GCF_902812655.1. Lineage (GTDB taxonomy): Bacteria > Actinomycetota > Actinomycetes > Frankiales > Frankiaceae > Protofrankia > Protofrankia meridionalis. Next base: position 42,604 of record NZ_CADDZT010000006.1, read on the forward strand.
AAGGTGCCGGCGGCGAGGACGAGGCGGTCACAGGTGATCGTCCGCTCCGGCAGGGACGCGGTGGCCACGGCGGTGCCGCCGAGCGTGTGCACCACGTAGCCAACGGTGTACCCACCGCCGTCCCGAGGGGTGATCGAGCGGACTTCGTGGTGGACACGCAGGTCGGCTCCACGATGCGCCGCCGCGGA
>NZ_CADDZT010000006.1:43057-48911 GCF_902812655.1 Candidatus Frankia meridionalis
TCCGCGGCCGGCCGTGCAGGTTGCCGTAGGGCGGGTCCAGGATGGGCGCGCCCGGCATCGGTGCGGCACCTCCGGCCGCGAACGTCACCGCCAGCGGTGGCTGCTCGGCCGTGTAACCCAGGCGTTTCCCTGCCTGCTCAAGCAGTTCGGTTCGGCGGGAGATCCGGTAGCAGTTCCGCCCCTTGGGGAATCGTTGCACGTCCATCATGGCTTCGACGGCCGCGTAGTGCGGGTCGAGGTCGGCCCGGCTGATCGGCCAGCTTTCGTGTCCTTCCCCCGCGGGTGCGTCGTGGACGAACCACTTCTCGTCCTTGCGCAGCAGCACGTTGGCGTAGATGAGCGAGCCGCCGCCGAGACCGCTGGACACGACGGCTTCGAAGTCGGAGAAGGACCAGACGTCGAAAAGGCCGTGCCGTCCCTCGCTCGGGTCCCAGAAGTTACCGGCGATTTCGGACGGTGACCGGGCGAACGACCCCGGTGGATATGCTTTTCCCCGCTCGAGGACGACGACGTTCCGGCCTGTCTCGGCGAACCGGTAGGCGGCTACCGAGCCGCCGAAGCCCGAGCCGACGATCACGACGTCGGTGTGTTCGGTTTCGTCATCCTCGCGTGTCACGAAAACCCCCACGCCCGCGGCACGCCGGCTGGGAACACTTCGCCTGCAGGCGTGACGAGTCAACCATGCGCGCTCCACCGCCGAGTAGGGCGGGGTCCTGTCCGCGATGCGACATGCCCACCCGACATGCCCACCCGACATGCCGTACCTTCCCCGTGCGCTACCCGGGACCTTCCGCCGGCCCGGTGATTACCGCCAGGACCGTGGTGTCGGGCCTTATCGCGCCGCATCGCGCGAGGTCGAAAAGACCGTACATCATCTTCGCGACGTACACCGGTTCGAGGAGAATTCCATGTCGTTCGGCGAAGTCGTCGATGAAGTGCTGGAGCTCCGGTGATTTTTTCGCGAAGCCACCGAAATGGAAGTCGCATTCAATGCGCCAGTTGTCGGTGGGCCGCCCGAAGGTGGCACGCTGGAGGTCGACGACGACCTGCTCGAGGAACCGCCCACCCTTCAGAGCGGAGAATCCGATCGCCCGTTGGCCGGGTCGCAGGGCCGCCGCGATACCGGCGAGCGTTCCACCCGTCCCGCACGCGCAGCACACGACGTCGAAGTTCTCGTCGACCTCGCCGAGGATCTCGGCGCAGCCGCGGATCCCGGCGGGGTTGCTGCCCCCCTCCGGGATCAGGTGGAAGTCGCCGAAGCGTCGGCGCAGGTCTGCGACAACCTCGGGATGGTCCTTCCGGCGATAGGTGGACCTGTCCAGGTAGGTCAGATGCATGCCGCGGGCGGTGGCGGACGCCAGCGACCAGTTGAGCGGTAGCCGTTCCTCGCCCCGGATCACGCCGATGGTGGCAAGACCCAGAAGGTTCCCGGCGGCTGCCGTCGCGCGGATGTGGTTGGAGAAGGCGCCGCCGAAAGTCAGAACGGTCGACGCTCCCCGTGCGGACGCATCCGTGAGATTGTATTTCAGTTTGCGCCATTTGTTGCCGGGTACCTCGTCGCTGATGAGGTCATCGCGTTTGGCGAGCAGCCGCACACCACGGCGCGCGAGTCGGTCGTCACCCAGCTCCATGACCGGTGACGGAAGACGAAGACCGAGATCCGCCACCCGATTATCAGCCCAGTCGGGGCTGGATATTGTCCAGGACGCCGTTCCACAGTTTGCGGATGCCGATCGGCGCGAAGGTCCGCTCGAAGAATCCGCCGACGCCGCCGGCGCCCGCCCAACTGGTCTCCACCGATACCTGGGAGGCACCCGCCGCTGCCGGGAGCACGGTCCACACGGTGCGCAGGGTGGAGTTCTGGTCGGCTTCCAGAAGGCTCCGGCCGGGGTCGGGAGCGGAGACGATCGCGTCGACGTTCCGGATGCGGCGACGGGTCGCGTGCAGCCGGTAGCGGATGCGGGTACCCGCCGCGGTACCGCCCTCGACGACCTCGTAGTCGGTGATCATTTCTGGCCAGGCTTCGGCGCGAACGCCCTTGTAGTCACCGAGCGCGTCGAGGACCGCGGCCGGCGCCGCCGTCACGACCCGTTCCACGACTACCTTGATCTGGGCCACCTGATCTCCATTCATGATCGGTCCAGCCCTTGGCCGGCTGCTTCGACGTTAGTACCTGTCACGGCATGGCATGGCAGCGCCACCATGAAGGTTGTGAGCAGCACGCGGACCCGCCATCCCCACCCGACTCCGGAGGCGGGCCGCCTCCGCCGGTTTCTGTCGGCCCACCCGCTCGCGGTCGACCTCGGGTTCACCGTCGCCCTCGGGCTGCTCGCGGTTCGGCCGCTCATGGCCGAAGCCGAGCATCGCGGCGTCGCCGTCGTGCTCAACCTCGGGCTCCTGGTTCCGCTCGTCTGGCGGCGCGGATACCCGATGGCCGCTTTCACGGTGATCACGGCGGTGGCATTCGTCCAACTGGTCCTGGACGTTCGCGGGCCGGGTGACATCGCGTTACTGGTCGCGTTCTACACGATCGCGGCGACCGGGTCACGGCCCCGGACGCTGGCCGCCGCCGCCGTGCTGGAGCTGGGGGTGGTGGCGGCTACCATCCGCTGGGCCGGCCCGTCGTACGAGGACCGGCTGGCCGCGCTGGTGTTCCTGTCGGGTCTGGCGACGGCGGCCGGGGTGTCGGGCATCAATGTCGGGACGCGCCGCGCCCACCTCGCGGCGCTGGAGGACCGCGCCGCCCGACTCGAACGGGAACGCGACCAGCAGACCCGGCTCGCGGCAGCCGCGGAACGCGCCCGGATCGCGCGTGAGATGCACGACATCATCGCCCACAGCCTGTCCGTGATGATCGCTCTCGCGGACGGGGCCACCTTCGCCCTTGAGACCTCGCCGGGGCAGGCCGCGGTCGCGATGGCGAGCGTCTCCGGCACCGGGCGCCACGCGCTCGCGGAGATGCGCCGCCTCCTCGGGGTGCTGCGTGGCGACCAACCGGATGCCGGGCGGGCGCCGGTACCCGGCATCGGCGACCTCGACGATCTGATCGGCCAGGTACGGGCGGCGGGCCTGCCGGTTACCGTCGAGATCAGCGGACACCGGGGTTTCTTCTCCGCCGGGGCCCAGCTCACGGTGTTCCGGATCGTGCAGGAGGCACTGACGAACAGCCTGAAACACGGTGGTACCGCAGTGACGGCACGGGTCGTCCTGCGTTATGACACCGTCGGTGTCGATATGATGATCACCGATACCGGAACCGGTTCGGACCCACCCCGCCCCGGCGGCCAGGGCCTCGTCGGGATGCGCGAACGCGTCGCCGTCTACGGAGGCACGGTCGATGTCGGGCCATGCCTGGGCGGCGGCTGGCAGGTCATGGCGCGGGTGCACCGTGACGGTGAGACCGTCGGAGCATGACCACCCGTGTGCTACTCGTGGACGATCAGCCTCTGCTGCGGCTCGGCTTCCGCATGGTCCTGGAGTCCCAACACGACATGACGGTCGTCGGCGAGGCGGGTGACGGCGCGGATGCCGTCGGGATGGCCGGCGGGCTGGAACCCGACGTCGTCCTCATGGACGTCCGGATGCCGGTCATGGACGGGATCGAGGCCACGCGGCGGATCGTGGACGCCGGCATCGACTCCCGCGTGCTCATCCTGACCACGTTCGACCTCGACGAGTACGCGTACGCGGCGCTGCGGGCCGGCGCCAGCGGGTTCCTCCTGAAGGACGTCCCGCCCACCGACCTGCTGTCGGGGATCCGGGCGGTCGCGACCGGTGACGCCGTGGTCGCACCCAGCGTGACACGCCGGTTGCTCGACGTCTTCGCCCATCAGCTGCCCGACCCGGGGCATCCCGACCGGTCCGTCCCGGCGGTGGTCGACCCGCGGATGGCCCGGCTGACCGAGCGTGAACGTGGCGTGCTCCATGAGGTCGCGGCCGCCCGGTCGAACGCGGAGATCGCGCAGCGGCTCGTCCTGTCCGAGGCGACGGTCAAGACTCACGTTGGCCGGATCCTGACCAAGTTGGAGCTGCGGGACCGGGTTCAGGCCGCGGTGTTCGCCTACGAGGTAGGACTCGTCCGGCCCTCCCGCCAACCTCCGGGTCAGGACAGAAAACAGCGCTGAGTCCGGTCGCTCCTGAGTCCGGTCGCTCCTAACGCCGGTTGAGGAGCCAGAGGTCGACACCGTCGAGGTGCTGTCCGGGGTGGCCGGCGAGCGTGGTCAGCAGGGTGACCAGTTCGTCGTGGTGGTCGGTGGGTCCGAGAATGATCGCGTCCGGGTGGTAGCGGTCGAAGGTGGCCTGAAGGTCGGGTTGTCGGAGTGCGGCACCCGCGGTGCTCTGGCCGTTCGTGACGGCGATGAGGGCCGAGTTCAGCGGGTCGACCTCGGGGTGGAAGCTGGAGCGTCCATTGCGGTCGGGAACCGTGCAGTAGCAGCCCGGCATGGCGAAGCGGAAGGCGGCCTGCGCCTGCCAGAGCATCGCGATGCTCTGCTGCGGGTGTGGATAGGGGACGACGAGAGCCGTCGCCCCGTCCGGCACGTTGTTCACCTGCGGCCCGGAGAAGAACGCGGGGGTCACCGTGGGGAACGGCAGGAGCGTCGCCGGTACCAGTGGCACCAGGACGGCGGCGGTCGCGGCGGCGGTGGCGGCGTGCAGCCGGGGTGGGCGCGCCCGGTCGAGCCATACAGCGATCATGATCGCGGCTGCCAGGACGAGGTAGAGCGACAGCCGCGAGGGCAGGGCGTTGTGCAGTACCGGTGCTTCCTCGAGCACCCGCCAGGGCAGAGGGATGCGGGTGATGTGTCCGCCGACGTGCAGGTGCGGGCCCATGGACAGGACGGCGACGGCGGCGAACAGCGGCACACACAACGCAACCATCCGGTCGCGGCGTAGCCGGACCGCGATGAAGGCGAGCAGGAGTAGGAGGGGCAGACCGAAGTAGCCGCTGACCTCGACGGCGTTGCCGGAGAACCGCAGGCTCTCGCGGACGGCGGCGTCCGGCGCGAAGGCCTGTAACGGGGTGGGCGTGACGAAGGTGAGCAGGTCGGAGACGGCGACGTCGGATGGCTGGATCGACCCGTGGACACGTTGCGGGCCGAGGAACTGGGTGTACAGCGGCCAGGAGAGCAGTGCCGTGGCGACGGCGGCGCAGACGGCGAGCCCGCGCGCTGCCGTGGCGGCACGGGGCCGGATCTGGTCGCGGTGCTGTGCGCCCAGGATGGCGATGGCGATGACCGCGACCACGGCTGATGTTGCCAGCACCTCCTCGCTGATCAACGCCTGGGCGGCGACTGCGATGCCGAGCAGCGTGCCGGTCCGTCGGGTGTTGCGCTGCCGGACGAGTAGGTCGTCCAGGAGCAGCAGGAGGACGGGCGGGAAGACCGCGAACGACAGGTGGAGGTGCCCGTATGAGGCGCCGATGACGTACGGGCTGAAGCCGTAGAGCAGCCCGGCGACGACGGCGGGGAGCGCGGCCGTCCAGCGGCGTATGACCAGGAACATCGTCCAGCCGGACAGTGCGGGTGCGAGCGTGGTGAGTACCTGGAATGCCACCAGCGGCCCGGCCAGCACGGTGATCGGCGCGGCCACCACGCCGAGCAGGGGGACGCCGGTGCTCCACATGATGTTGACGCCGTCGGGGGCGTTCAGGAAGTGCGTGACGAACGGGTCGAGGCCGTGGGCGAGCGCGTAGGGCGTCCACGCCAGGTACCAGGAGAACAGGACGGCGTCACCGCCGCCGTAGACGGTCGTCCCCAGATCCGTCCAGCCGTCCCGGAAAAGTGTCACGGACAGTGCGCAGAACCCGGCCAGAACAGCCGCGGCGACAAGCCGCCGCCTCCGTTTCGAGGTATCC
>NZ_CADDZT010000006.1:48958-49594 GCF_902812655.1 Candidatus Frankia meridionalis
TGTCCGGTTCGCGGGACGTCGGGACCGCCACCGACCCACCCGGGCAGGTGCCGGAACGGGTGCCGGTGTCGAGGCCGGAAGTGTCGAGCTCGGAAGTGGCCACAGACGTCCCCTCGAGTCGGTGTCAGCGAACTGGATTTCTCGGAGCCTCCGGGCTACGCGAGAAGAACCATGATCGCGCATCCTTCGGCCACTACGCGTGGATGTCCCGGAACACCTCGGACCTGCCCCGACAGACCGCAGGAGCGTATTTCACCGGTAACTTCCGATTACTATCGGGTTTGATCGCCGATCCGCGTAGGCGGTCCGATCCGGGCCGTGGTCCGCAGGCGCGCGAGGCCGGCCAGCAGGCGCAGCTCGTCGACGGTCCGCGCGGCGCTGTCGAGCAGCGCCGGCGACATCACGAGGACGGCCAGTACCTGCGCTCGTGACAACGCGACGTTCAACCTGTTGCGGGACAGCAGGAAGTCCAGCCCACGCGGGGCCTCGGCCGCGCTGGACGTGGTCATCGACATGATGACGGCCGGCGCTTCCTGGCCCTGGAAACGGTCGACCGTCCCGACCCGGACACCGTGGATGCCGGCCTTGCCGAGCGCGTGCTCGATCGCGCGGACCTGGCGGTTGTAGGGGGCGACC
>NZ_CADDZT010000006.1:49902-50636 GCF_902812655.1 Candidatus Frankia meridionalis
GGTCGCGCCGTGGTGGACGACGTCGCGCAGGTACAGGCCGGCGTCCACGCCGCTGATGCGGCGGTCGGCGGCGACCGGATGGGCGTGCAGGCGTCCGCGGTAGGCCAGCGCCGACACCGGTGCGCACACGTCCGGATGCATGCGCCGGGTCAGATCCAGGAAGTAGCCGAACCGGCCCGGGATCACCTCGTCCGCGCCGAGCAGGTGGGACAGGGCGGAGGCGTCCGCGCCGTCCGGGTGGATCCCGGCGACCACCTGCGGGAGCTGCTGCGGGTCACCGAGCAGCACCAGGTTTCGGGCCGCGCCGGCCACCGCCAGGGTGTCCGCGAGCGCGAACTGACCGGCCTCATCGATGATCATTACATCGAATGGTTCCGCGCGCAGCACGGGGTTCGCGAAGGCCCACGCGGTGTCGCCGACCAGGTGTCCCCCGGGATGGGCGGCACGCCAGGACGCCAACGCGCGGATGTCGCGCGGGCAGTCCCACGGCAGGCCAGGGTCGGGCCTGTGTCCGGAACGCACTTTTTTGGCGGCGTGGACCCCGCCATCCGGGGAGTCGCCGATGGCTGCGAGCATCGCGTTCTCGATCGCCTTGTGACTGGTCGAGCAGACGCCGACGGTGCGGCCCCGCCCGACGAGATGACGGATCAGCCGACCGGCCAGGTAGGTCTTGCCGGCGCCGGGCGGTCCTTGCACGGCCAGGTAGGAACCGTCGAGGGCATCGACGGCGGCGA
>NZ_CADDZT010000006.1:50905-53263 GCF_902812655.1 Candidatus Frankia meridionalis
TCGCCGCCGTGCTCGGCCGGGTCCGGCAGACCGGCGCGTCCGGTGAGCCGTCCTACCAGCCGTGGCGGGCAACGGCGCAGCAGGTCCATGGCCGGGCCGGCGCAAGCATCAGGGCCGGAAGTATCAGGACCGCAAGTATCAGGGAGCGCCACGGCCGGGCCGTCTGACAGGTTCGCCGCGACCGTCCGGGCGAGTTCGGCGATCGCGGCCGGCTTCGGCCTGGGATTCACCGGTGCTCCGGGCAGCACCGCGAGTGGTAGGTCCGCACCGGCGTCGTCCGGTGGGGCGGTCTCGCGGACGAGCAGCGTGTCGGGTTCGCCGCGTTCGAGTTCGGCGTCGTGGGTGGTGCCGTCCGCGCGACCGGTACCCGGCGGGTAGAGCAGGCGAATCCGTTCACCGTCCGCGAAAGGATGGTTACGTTCCGGGTCGAGGGAGGCTCGCAGCGTGCGTCGTGTTTTCTTCTGCCGCCCGGTCGGGGCGGCCCAGCCCTCGACGGTGGTCCAGCTCAGCGGGACGGCACAGTTGTCGTCCGCTTCCAATGCGGCGTGGTCGGCGGTGAGCCAGGCGAAGAACTCCCACCAGGCGGGCTTGTTCTCACGCCGGTGGTACCCGACGGCGGCGGCGAGCAGCGCCCGGGCCCGCTCGTCGTCCGTCCAGGTCGCCGGGTCGTCCGGCAGACCCGCGACCAGCGCGTCGACCGTTGCGTCCGAGTCGGGCCCCGCGCCGCCCGCGCCGTCGTCGCCGACATCGCCCGGTGGGGCGTCGGTCGGTACGCCCATGATGCCCTCGGCCGTACGAAGGTCGAGCAGCCAGCGGTGCAGCCGGTGGGTGGAGACGCAGTCGACCCGGTTGTACTCGGCGATCTCGCCGAGTACGTGGTCGGCGGCGGCGTGGTCGGAGCCCGCGAGGTGGGCCAGCACGTTCTCATAGGCGACGATGCTGTCGACGGCGTTCTTGACCTCCGCGCCGCGCGCGCCGGGCATGTAGAGCGGTTCCAGGTACTTGATCGAATACGACCGCTGGGAGATCTTCAGGCTGCGCCGGACAACCGTGTAGAGGTCGACGAGCCGGTGCCCCGCGAGCAGGGCGTCCACGTGCTGTTCACGGGTGCCGTGCCGGGCCGCGAGCCGCTTCAGCGCGTTCGGCTCATACGGCGCGTAGTGGTAGATGTGCGCCCGAGGGTGGTCGTTGAGCCGTCCGGTCGCCCAGTCGACGAACCGTTCGAACGCGCGTTTCTCAGCGGCACGGTCGTGTGCCCAGAACGGGTGGAAGACCTCCCCGGTTTCATCCAGGGTGACGGCGCCGAACAGGTACTCCAGCCCGGTGTTGTCCAGCGCGTACGGATCCCCCTCCATGTCGAAGTAGATGTCGCCCGCGTCAGGTACGGGCAGGGACGCGAGACCGTCCGGCGCGACCACCCGAACGGTCACCGTGCCGGTCCGGTCGTCGTCGGTGCGGGTCGCGTCCTGGATGACCTGCAGTTCCGCCTGTAACCGGAGCCCGGCGAAGGTTGCCGCGGCCATCGACGGCGGCCGCTGGGCGTCGCCGGCGACAGCAAGGTCCTCCACCGAGGAGATACCGGCTGCCCGTAGTTTGCGCCGGGAGTCGGTGCGCATACCCGCGACCAGGGACAGGTCGCGGGCGGCTTCCCGTCCTTTCTCGCAGTGGCCGGTGAACGCGCACGTCCCGCACGCCGGTCGGGGATCGGCCCAGGACGGCTCCGGGACCGTGGGTTCGGCCGCGAGCTGCGTTGCCAGCCGGGCGCGGGCATGGTCGACCATCGGTGCGACGTCCTCGACGCGTATCGACTCCAGACGGCTGTCGCCGAGCAGCAGGTGGATGCGCAGGGCAACGTCCACCCCGATAGCCGGCAGCGCCTGGGCATAGGCGGCGAGCTGCAGCACCGCGGCGGGACGGGCGTGGCGCGCGAGCTTCGCGTCGTACGGCTCGTAGCGTCCCGGTACCGGTTCGCGGGTGCGCGCACCGGTGATCGGGTCGAGGTGGGTGGCGATCAGGAAGTCGGGCCGTCCCTGGAAGGAGCCGTCGAACAGCACGCCCTGATAGATGACGGCGACGCCGGCGGCAACGGCCTCGCGGGTCCGCTCCCGCGCCGCGCCCAGCGCAGCCAGGGTGTTCTCGGGCCGTTCGATCGCCGTGACCTCGTCCGCGCCGAAGACCCGGACGAGGTGCGCGAGCCAGCGCCGTTCATGGGCGTCGCCGTGGCGGACCAGCAGCTCGTCCGCCTCGGATGTCGTGACCTCGGCACCGCCGGCGTCCACCCGGACGCCGGCCGCACGGGCATGGGACAGCACGAGTCGGTGCCCGCACTCGAGCGAGTCGACGACGTCGCCCGCCGAG
>NZ_CADDZT010000006.1:53800-55834 GCF_902812655.1 Candidatus Frankia meridionalis
CCTCGGCGGGTGTCCGCGGATGCCGTGCCGTGGCCATCCTCCTCGGCAGGCCGGGGCTCAGCCCGCCCGGGTGCCGTAGCGGGTGACGGCGTTTCGTCCGAGTTGTAGTGACTGGGCGTCGGCGGTCAGGTGCTTGCTGTCCATCAGGCTGAACGCGAACAGGCCCTCGGCGGTCACCTGCCGTACGTAGTCGTCGGTGAATATCGCCCGCATGTCGTTCGTCCAGGTGCTCGATGAACCGTTGTCGGGTTTGTAGTGGGCGACCATGACCGGGCCGTATTTTCCGAGGATCTGGGTCATCCTGCGGATGTCGTCGACATTGCTGGTCGAGTCCATCGCCTGGAAACTCTGGAAGTCCGACTGCCGCAGTACGTCGTCGAAATGCCCGATCAGCGACTTTCCGCCGCCCTTCGCCGGGTCGTCCCAGCGGGCCTGCCAACCACCCCAGCCGAGGGAGACCCTGGCGTTCGGCGCCATCGAATGGAAGATGCCCATGGCTGCGACGTACTGGTCCTTCAGCTTCTGGTAGTAGTTCGTCACCTCCGGGGTGGCCGCCCAGGTGTTGGCCTGGCACGGATAGGTCTGCAGTTCGGTGAACAGCGTGATGTAGAGAGGCGGCTTGCTCGCGTCACCACCGAATATCTGCGCGAGTCGTCGGGTGTCGCCAAGGAATGACGACGACAGTGGGTAGTCCCGACCGCAGGCCGCGCCGTACTTGGTCTGCACCGTGGCTACCTGACCGGCTCCGCCGAGCCACACGACAAGGTGAATCGCGTGTCCCTTCGCATAGACCCGCGGAATGAGGTCCTTTGCCCAGTTCGTCATGAATCCGAAGTCGTTGGGGCTGTTGTACCAGGTTGTAAACATTCCGAGCTGGTCTGCGACGGGTGACGTCGAGTCGCTGTCGAGAGAAGGCCCGAGACCGAACACGAGTTTGCCGGCCTGGCCGAATCCGGCCGGCCTGGCCGCCGGAGTACTGGCGGCCGTCGCGGCCGTCCCCACGGCGCGTGTCTGGCCGGTTATATCCGGCAGCGACAGGACGACGAGCCCGGCCAGCGTCACAAGAATCATAAAAGATGATTTAAATGGACGAAACGGCTTCAGTACGAACAAGACGGGCTTCTCCGCAGTTCTGCCGAAGTGTCCCCCCGGACGGGGGTAGCGTACATGCTTCCATCCGGGGCGGACGGGGACTTTGAGATCATCGTTCGTGTGTCGGCAACGACACCCGACGTCCGGCGGGACGCCTGCGACCGACCGGTTTCTCCGAACCGGACAGAAATCCCCACGGAAGGGGCAGACTTAGTGGTCACCACCAACGGTTGAGCCGGTCGGTGATGGCCTGATGGCAGTCATCCTCCGGCCGCGGGGGGAGAAACGCAGGTGGACCGAACCACGTTGCAGGTCAACACCCCGGCTGGCCAGGTGACTCTGTCCGAAGACGGGCCGTATGTGGTAGGGCGGGCCCGCCAGGCCGACATCGTCATCATCGACAGTCGGGTGTCGCGACGTCATTTCGTCCTGGAGCAGGGTGCCGACGGTTGGCTGGTGCGTGACACCAGTGCCAACGGCCTGTGGCAGGACGGCCGCCGGGTGGGCAACCTCAGCATCCGCGCAGGACAGGTCCGGATCCGCCTCGGCGCGGTGGATGGTCCGGAGGTCGTTCTCGCAGCGCAACCGCGTCAGGCTCCGCAGCCGGGGCGGCCGGCCGAACCGGTGACCGCGCTCGTCGGCAGCGCGGACGATCCAGGCCCGCGTGGCAGACCGCGGGCGACGACGGACAGCGACTCGGCGACGGCCGAGCAGATGATCGTGGGTGACGAGCGGAAGGTCCACCCGTTGCGTCCCGGGTTGGTGACGCTGGGCCGGTCCCGCGACAACGATCTGGTCGTGGACGACCTGCTTGCGTCCCGGCACCACGCACAGATCCATGTCGGTAACGGCAGGGTCGATGTCGTCGACCTGGAGTCGGCCAACGGGACGTTCGTCAACGGCCGGCGCGTGACCCACGAGCCGGTGGCGCAACGTGACGTC
>NZ_CADDZT010000006.1:56059-65601 GCF_902812655.1 Candidatus Frankia meridionalis
CCTGCTGTTCCTGGACGAGCCGACGTCCGGACTGGACCCGGCGAACGACCAGTCGGTGATGGATGCGCTGCGGGGACTCGCCCGCGGCAGCGACGGTGCCTCGGGTGACGGGCGCACCGTGATCGTGGTGACCCACAGTGTGCTTTTTCTTGACCTCTGTGACTACCTGCTTGTTCTCGCGCCCGGCGGGCACGTGGCGTACTTCGGCCCGAGTGCCGGCGCGCTGCGGTTCTTCGGCAAGAAGGACTTCAAGGAGTTCGTGACCGTCTTCCGGGAGCTTGAGGCGACCTCGGGTGATGTTCTCGCCGCACGCTTCCGTGCGTCCGAGTACTACGTCCCGTCCGCGGTCGTCGCGCCGGTCGTCCGCCGGGCCCCGGCACAGTTACCCAGCGTCCGCCAGCAGCCGGTGCGGGCGCAGCTGTCCACCCTGACCCGGCGGTACCTGCGGGTCGTGCTCGCAGACCGGTCCTACCTGCGGTTGATCATTGCATTCCCGTTCCTGCTCGGGATCATCCCGCGGGTCATCCCGGCGAAGGACGGTCTTGCCGCATTGCGGGAACCTAATCCGGACGCGACCAAGGTGCTGGTCGTGCTCGTACTGTGCGCGTGTTTCATGGGAATGGCGAACTCCGTCCGCGAGATCGTCAAGGAACGCCCGATCTACCGGCGCGAGCGCACGATCGGCCTGTCACGTGCCGCCTACCTGGGCTCGAAGATCCTGGTGCTGACCGGGATCACGACGTGCCAGTGCGTGGTGTTCACGCTGATCGGGCTACTGGGGCGTACGCCGACCAACGCGGTGCTGCTCGGCGCGCCTCTCGTGGAGTGCCTCATCGCGGTGATCGTGGCCGCACTGTCCTCGATGATGATCGGTCTGCTCGTGTCGACGCTGGTGGACAGCGCGGACAAGACCATGCCGGTGCTCGTGCTCATCACCATGGGGCAGCTCGTGCTGTCCGGTGGTCTGGTTTCCGCGGTGGGACGCCCCGTGCTGGAACAGGTGAGCTGGATCGCGCCGGCCCGGTGGGGCTTCGCCGCCCTCGGCTCGACCGTCGACCTCAACGATGTGGCCAAGCTCGGCGCGGTGGGGCCGCGGGGTGATCCTCCGGACCCGCTGTGGGATCACAACGCGGCGACCTGGCTGATCGACGTCGGTGTGGGTGTGCTGGTGGGTCTGGCCGCGCTGGGTCTGACCGCGTATATGGTCCGCCGGATCGAACCGAAGGTCGGCCGGCGGAAGGCCGGCACGGACGCGCCATCCTGATCCCGTGGATCTGCCATCAGATACTGGCGGATCTGCCATCATGGATGGTGTGGCTGTCGCGTTCGGAAGCAGAGGATCAGCGCTTGACGTGCGTCGATCGCTCCAATCATTGGTCAGCGAGGCGCTGGCCGACACCCGTGTCGTCGGCGTTGTCGGGCCCCGGCAGGCGGGCAAGTCCACGTTGGTGCGGCGCATCGTCGGCGAGTCGCCGGACGGCGTCTACATCTCGCTGGACGACCGTGATGCCCGGGTCGCGGCCGAGGTGGACCCGCGTGGCTTCCTCGCAGGGCGCTCTGGGCTCCTCGCCATCGACGAGGTGCAGCGGGTCCCCGAGCTGTTGCTCGCGCTGAAGGCTGCGGTGGACGCCGACGAGCGTCCGGGCCGGTTCCTGGTGACCGGTTCGTCGCAGCTCAGCGCGAACCGGGGTGTGTCGGAGACGCTAGCCGGACGGATCGAGCGCTTCGAGTTGTGGCCGCTGAGCCAGAGTGAGTTGGCGGCGACGGCCGGGACGCTTCGGACGGCTGAGACGTTCCTGGACCGGCTCCTCGCCGGTGTGCTGCCACTGGAGCATGCCGGCGACCTGACCAAGACCGACTATCTGGACCGGGCCGTCGCCGGCGGGTATCCGGAGGCTCTGCGCCGCTCCGGGGCGAGACGGGCCGCATGGTTCGACGCCTATGTCGAGACGGTGGTCGAGCGAGAGGCACCCGGGGTGTCGGCCTCGCCACGCACGGCCGAACTGCCACGCCTGCTCCGCCTGGTGGCGGCCCGGCATGCGAGCCTGCTCAACGTGGCTGACCTGGCCCGCGACGCGGGACTACCCGAGCGGACGGTCCACCGCTACCTGGATGTTCTCGAAGCGGTGTTCCTGGTCCGTCGCTGCCCCGCATGGGCCGTGAACCTCACCCAACGGGAGATCCGGGCGCCCAAGGTCTTCGTGACCGATCCAGGCCTGGCGGCTCATCTGCGCGGCGCCGACATCGCATCGCTGGGACGTCCGGAGATCGCTCGGGGCGCGGACGGCCCGATCCTCGAGGGAATGGTCTACAGCGAGTTGCTGCGCCAGTCGGGGTGGTCGGCGGTCAGGCCGTCGCTGTTCCACTACCGTGATCGAGCCGGGGCCGAGATCGACCTTGTGATCGAAGACCGCTCCCTGCGGGTCGTCGGGATCGAGGTGAAGGCCGCGGCTGACGTTTCGCGCCGGGACATCCGCCACCTTGTCGCCGTCCGTGACCGGCTGGGTGAGCGTTTCGTCGCCGGGGTCGTGCTGCACACCGGCGCGCGGGCCTTTCCGCTGGGTGACCGCCTTGCCGCGGTTCCCATCAGCGCTCTGTGGGCATCCTGAACGGGTTGTCACCATGTTGAACGATTTACGCTATCGTGTCCGGGATCATCCGGGCGGGAATCCCACCGCGACAGCCGTGACCGTCCAGGGTAAACGGGGGCTTGGCGTTGGCGCACATCATTTCGACGATCAACCTCAAGGGTGGTGTCGGCAAGACGACGATCACCGCGGCGCTCGCGGAGATCATAGCGGGGGATTACGGCAAGCGTGTACTGATCATCGATCTGGACCCACAGACGAACCTGACCGTCTACATGATCGGTGTAGTTCGCTGGCGGGAACTGAACGAGTCGGGTCGGACGCTTGCGACCCTCTTTCGTGACGCGGTGGATCCACGCCCGGCTGGAAGCCTGTTCGACGTCCGTGCGGCGCTGCAACGGGACGTGTCGCCGGTGCGAAGTGTCACCCAGGTCGACCTGCTGGCGTCCTCACTCGACCTCATCGACTTGCAGGACAGGTTGCTGTCCCCGTCCGGGGGTTTTTTCTACAACCCGGTCGAGCTGCTACACAGGCAGCTCGAGAAGATATCGGCCGACTACGATTATATTCTCATCGACTGCCCACCGAACCTCAGTATGCTCACCCTGAACGGGGTGAGGATCTCCGATGGCTACATAATCCCGACGATCCCCGATTTCATGTCGACCTACGGAATACCTCAGGTCCGGTCCCGGATCCAGAGGTTCGCCACGAACGTGGGGCTCGACATCCCCGCGTTCGGTCTTGTCGTCAGCAAGTACCGGGCGAACGCGTCGCTGCATCAACAGATGGCCGATTATCTGGCTCGTTCGGGGAGGGACGCAGGACTCCACGTGTTCGAATCCAGGATCCCCGAGTCGGCGGACATAGCGGCGGCGGCCGAGTTCAACGACTGGGGCACCCTGCGGCAGCGCTACGGAAACAAAGGCCAGTACGACGCGCTCGCAGCCCTGACGGCCGAGTTCATGAATGTCGTGGAGGGCGCCCGATGAGTGTCAACGACACGAGCCCCGGGGAAGGCGCGGCACCCGGGCCATCTGTGCCGTTCCCGGACCTGTTCGCCGAGCTCGGCGCGGCGAGCCACGCTCTTTCCGGGTTGGTGGACGGGTGCGGTCCAGACGTCGCCCGTACTCTGCTGCGGCTTGTCACGGTGATCGCGGGTGAGGCCGCGGCCTCGGAGCGATTCGCCACCGCTCTCGCGGATGCGCTCGGACCGTTGGCATCGGCCGCGGCTGAACAGGCGCGGACAGACCCGCCTGTGACCCCACCTCCGACGGCAGAACCCCGCGTATCAGGGTCTCTCGGGTCGACACCGGTGATATCGGAGCCGACCGTGGAGCCCGGCCGGGAACCGCTGTCGGCGTCGGGCACCCGCACCGGTGCGCGAACCGGTGCGCGGGCATCCGGCATCCGGCCGGATGGTCCGTTCGACCCTTACAAGGTCTATGCGGGTGGCGGACCTGATGATCTGCAGGCCAGGCTCGGCGACCTCGATATCGAGGAACTGAAGAACATCATCGCGCAGCACAATCTCGACCACGACAAGAAGGCGATGCGCTGGAAGACGAGGGACCGCCTCGTGCGGCGCATCATGGACAACGTCGCCAAGCGCAGCACCCACGGTTCGGCATTCGCAACGGCATGAAAGACGTGCGGGGGCGCAGCTCGCGCCCATCCCCGGCAATCTCGCCTGGACCGTGTCCGTGAAGGCGCGATTACGCTCCATGTGACAGATTCGTGGATTACAACCCTCGGGCCATGCTCCTGTCTCGGTGTCGGACCTCACCGGCGAGGTCCGACACCGAGACCACGGCAGCGGGTCAGGATCAGCGGGTCAGGATCAGGCGGCGTCGAAGTCGGCCCGCGTGCCGGACACACCCCGTGACCCGACGGTGCACAGTCCGGCGGTGCGGACGAGTGTGACGCGGTCGAGTTCCGTGCCGCTCTCGGCGATCGCGCGAACGGTCAGCGTCGCCGGCCGGCCGGGCCTCGCGGGCCTGACATCCACGGCGACGAACGAGTAGCCGGTGTAGCGGACCCGGGACCAGGCCACGACCTCAGGCGTCTTCACCCCGACACCCGTCCACGAGTAGGAGGTGATCGGAGCGACATCGTTCACATTCCCGGCGTAGCTGTCCGCGGCCGGGAAGTTGTACAGGCTGCGCCCGCCGCCGCCGACCGCCAGGTAGGTCGTCCCGTCGGTGTCCGGGTGGACGGTCCCGCCGATCGGCACCGCCTTACCAGGGCGTCCGCCACGCAGCGGGTCGGTGCGTTCGTAGATGTGGTTGTGGCCGTTGAGGACGAGGTCGACACGGTAGGTGTCGAACAAAGGCACCCACTCGGCGCGCACGCCGCCCTCGGACGCGTGCGCGTTCGTCGTCGAATAGGCGCAGTGGTGGAAGAACACGACGACGAAGTCGACGTCGGGCTGCCGGCGCAGGAACTCAAGCCGGGACTTCAACCAGGCCGTCTGGGAGCCGTTGCTATAGCCACGGTTCGCGGGGATCTCGTTCGACACGTCGTTGGCGTCGAGGCTGATCACGCCGACGTTTCCGTAGATGAACGAGTAAACCGACGGGCAGGTCCTCGGCCCGTTGCCGGGGAAGTTCCACCGGGCGATCTGGCCGCCGTAGCCATCCGGGGAGTAGAGCGCCTCCATGTCGTGATTTCCGGTCGCGACCATCCACGGTACCCGCGAGGCGACCGCTTCGATCTGCCCGAGGTAGGAGTCCCAGACGCTCGGGTCGTAGATGTCGGTCCCGTTCGCTCCGGTGGAGCTGACCGGCTTGCCCTGACCGCTGGGGTCGGCATACGCGATGTCGCCGAGCAGCAGGTGGAAAACGGGGTTCTGCCTGGCGACGACCCCGTCGTTGGCCAGCGCGTGTGCGCTGACGCCCTGGTCGCCGAATGCCGTGAACGTGAAGGGTTCCGCGTCCCAGCGTCCCCGTCGGGGTGCGGTGTGCACCGTCGAGATGGCACCTGAGGCGGTGGCGGGCTCGTAACCCTGGTGGCCAACGCCGTAGTAGTAGGTGGTGTCCGGGCGAAGCCCGTCCACCGCGACGTGCAGGTAGTACTGGTCGACCGGTCCCGCCGCTCCCGCCACGACGGAATGCAGCGGACGGACCTCGGCCGGGATGCGTCCGGACAGGTCGGAAGGATGCGTTCCGATCCGGATGAACGGCTTGTCGACGGGCACCGGCACCTGCCAGCCGATGCGGATCTGACGGCGCGGGTCGGCGCCGAAGGCGAGGTGGCGGGCGAACGGGGCGACCGACGCTCCGTTCGCGGTGGCATTGGTGGTGACCAGCGTCGGGCCTGCCGGCGGAGCTGATGCCGTGGCGGATGCGGCCGAGCTGAGCAGGCTGGGACCTGCGAGGAGTGTTCCCGCGCCGAACGCGCCGGCTCGGAACAGGGTGCGCCGGGACGGACGTTGGGCCGTCAGCCACTCGTGCTGCTCGGCCATGCTCATGCGCTCGGCGAGGCGGTCGGGAATCCCCATACGTGGCGTCTTCACGACATGTGACACTGGCCTCGTCAGCTCACGCGGCGTGGTACCCCAGGTGAATGGATTCCTACAGTTTAGACCCGGAATAGTAAACATGTCGCGTGAGGCCACAGTCGGAGATCTGCGCGGCCGCCCCGGAGGAATCAGCCGAGAGTCGGCCTTACCGCGGCGTTGCTGGAGGAACTACTTCACCTTGGCAGCAGCGGGATCAGCGCGTGGATGTCGGCGAGCGCCCGGAACTGGTCGGTGAGGTGGGTGCAGGTCGTCGGTCCGGTCAGGTCGGCGCGCAGCGTGTCGCGGAGCCCGGCCAGGCGCTGACCGACCAGACGGGTGGCGCTTGCCGCGGCGGCCGGGCAGTCGGGGCCCGGCAGGACATGGGGTGTCGCGCTGGCCGAGCGGATCGTCCCGGTGGCGAGGTCGACTGTCGCGCTGACGGCGTATTCGTGGATCACCTTCTGGGAGCCGTCCGCTTCACGGAACGTGTCGCGAAAAAGTCCCTCGACGGTCACAACGCCGGGCTGTGGGCCAGGCACCACGTCGAGCCTGCGCCGACGCCGGATGCTCCCCGGTGGCAGGTGGGGCATGGCGTGCCAGCTCAGCGGATCGGTCGCGTCCGCCAGCTCCGGGCCGGACGGCCCGACTCCGACAAGGGTGAAGCGGCCCTCGCGGTGGCTCACGTCCATCTCGCCGCCGGCCTTCCAGCCCACGCAGACGTCAACGGGCGGCATGACCGCGTTCCGCGGCCGTTTTCCGGAAAGGCGGGCGATGGCCGATCCCGAGATCAACGTGACCACGGGTACTTCGTCGAGAAGCAGTCCGAGCAGGGTGCCGTCGGCGCTCAGGTGGGGCGCGGCCTGGTCCAGCGCCGTGCGAAAGCCCGAGCTGGCCCGGGTGCCGACCAGTGCCTCGCTGCCCGCCGCGGCCGGCTCGCAGTGGACCTCGGTCACCAGGCGCCCGCCGATGTAGTCGATGGTGACGCGGGTGCTCGCCTCGGCCACGAGCTCCGCATCCACGAGCCCCGCATCCACGAGCCCAATAGTGTCGCCCGCATCACCGTCTGTGTCTACCTGGCTGGTGCCTGCCCGGGCTGTGGTCGTGCGTATGTCGCGGGCCCTGCCTACGAGGACGAGCGGGCCTTCGAGGCCATCTGGACGCAAAGCATCCACCGAACTGGTTCGACGTACCGAACCCGGGATGCGCAGCGGCGTGCCCGCGGTCGGTCCGACGGTTCCTGGCCACAGAAAAACACTGGTCACTCTTCCAAGGGTTACCAGCCCGGACGAGCCGACGCGTCGTCGAAGCCTTGACGCGGTGCCGAAAGTCGGCAATATCACGTCATCGATGTCACGTCCCGTACGGCGCCTTCATGATTGCTTTGTGGTGATCCCGATGCGCGGCGAACGTCCGGATCTAGGAGTCTGGTAGCGGGTCGGGTGTTGGCGTGTGGTAGGTCTTGCCGGCCGGGCTGGTCCAGACGTGCTCGCGGCAACCGTGACCTGTACGTGCGTGCGGACTCCGGTCCGTTCCGGGGTGTCCCGTCGGGCAAAGGCCGCGGTGACCAACGCGACCAGCGCGTCGGCCCGCCCGGATCATTCCCGCCCGGATCATTCCCAGTCGAACCGTCACCGGCACGCGCTGGGCTGGTCTGCTGCCGGGCGAATGTGTCGATCGCGCCCCACACCGCCAGGGCCTCCTCCGCCGAGAGGACCGTATGCAACTCGGCCATGCCGTCGTCGGCCGGCCACAGTTCAACCCGCCGTTCCGCCAGGGCCCGGACATGCCGCTCCTTCGCGCTGGTCGGATCGGCTGCGAGTACCGCCCGACGCAGACTGTGTCGCAGTTCCGCCCCCACCGATCTCCTCCGATGCCGGCTGATATATCCGCCACCGGTCGCCGCCATTCGCCACCGGTCGACTCGGTGGTGACCTTGGTGAGCCGGCGTTGACCTGGATGACCTCAACGGACTATGACTCGGTAGGTGGACAGCGCCGGATCTCTCCAAACGCGAGCCGGCTTCGACCACGCGGCCAGCGCGTTCGCGTCGCTCGTGGCCTGGATCACCGATGAACGTTGGGTGACTCCGGCGCTGGGTGAGTGGTCAGTACGCGACCTGGTCGGGCACACGAGCCGGGCGTTGTCGACTGTGGCGACCTACCTCGGGACGCCGAGCGGCCCAGGCGATGTGGACGCCGGCGCCCGTGCCGATCCTCTGGACGCTGTCGGCTACTACCTGGCGGTGCGTGGCGGGCTCGCCGACGCCGCGGCCGTGACCCAACGTGGCCGTGATGCCGGCGCGGCACTCGGCGACGACCCGTCAGACGCGGTCATGGCGCTGGCCACCGGGGTGCGCCAGCTGGTGCGCGAAAGTCCCGACGACGCGGTCGTCACCACCCCGGTCGGCGCCATGAGGCTGGTCGACTACCTGCCGACCCGGACCTTCGAGCTCACCGTCCACACCCTGGATCTGGCCCGTGCGCTGGGCATCCGGCCACCGGCGGCGCTGGGCACCGCCGTCGGTGGCAGCCTGCTGCTCGCCGCCGGAATCGCTGCGGTACTCCCCGACGCCGCCGACATCCTCCTGCTGCTCACCGGACGCGGCGATCTCCCCGCCGGCCTGAGCGTGGTCTGACACCAGCGACATGCCGGCCGGTGTCCATGCACCTCCGGCCGGTGTCCATGCACCTTCAGATCAGCGACTCGTAGAGGCGGGCGGTTTTTTCGGCCACGGCCGGCCAGCCGAACTCGGCGACGGCGCGGTCCCGCCCGGCCCGGCCCATGGCGGCGGCCCGCGTCGGGTCGGCGAGCAGCTCGTTGACGGCGGCGGCGAGCGCTGCGGGGTTGTCCGGCGGGACGAGCAGTCCGGTCACGCCGTCGTCCACCACTTCGGGGATGCCACCGACCCGGGAGGCGACCACGGACGTTGCGCAGGCCATGGCTTCGAGGTTGACGATCCCGAGCGGCTCGTAGACGGACGGGCAGACGAACACGGTCGCGTGCGACAACAGCTGGATGATCTCGGGTTTGGCGAGCATCCCGGAGATCCACACGACTCCCTTGCGGACGTCGCGCAGCCCGTCGACCAGATCGGTGACCTCCGCGAGCAGATCCGGGGTGTCGGGCGCGCCGGCGCACAGCACGAGCTGTGCCCGCGGGTCGAGGGCGGCCGCGGCCTTCAGCAGCACTGGCAGCCCCTTCTGCCGGGTGAGCCGACCGACGAACACCACCGACGGCTGCTGTGGGTCCACCCCGTGTCGGGCGAGGACGTCGGATCCCGGATCAGGGGTGTACTCGTCGGTGTCGATCCCGTTGCGGATGACGTGGACCTTCGCCGGATCGACCGCCGGGTAGGCCGACAGGACGTCCGCACGCATGCCCTCGCTCACCGCGATGACGGCCGCGGCCGACTCGGTGGACACCCGCTCGCACCATGATGACAGCGCATAGCCGCC
>NZ_CADDZT010000006.1:65646-67269 GCF_902812655.1 Candidatus Frankia meridionalis
TTCCACGGACGCAACGGCTCCAGTGAGTGCGAGGTCATCACGTGCGGGATCCCGTAGAGGAGGGATGCCAGGTGCCCGGCCAGGTTGGCGTACCAGGTGTGTGAGTGCACCAGGTCGGCGTCGGCGACAGCCGCGGCGGTGGACAGGTCGGCCGACACCGTTCGCAGGGCCTCACCCGCGTCCGCGAGCTGGTCCCACGGCCGGTGTGCGCGCACGGGTATGCCGTCCGAGTCGGGCCGGTCGGCGCCCTGGCAGTGCACGGTCAGGTCCACGAACCGGGCCAGTTCGCGGGCCAGGTACTCGACGTGCACCCCGGCGCCACCGTAGACCTCCGGCGGGTACTCCCTGGTCAGTAACGAGACGCGCATTCCGGCCCTTCAGCTGGTGACCCGACCTGGTGACTTCAATCGGTGATCTTAGAGCTCAGTCGGTGATCGTGACGCCTTTCCCGACGACCGTGATGCCGTCGGGGCTGACCGTGAACCCGCGTGCGGCGTCGTGTTCCTTGTCCACGCCGACCTGAACACCTTCGGGTACCACCACGTTCTTGTCGAGGATCGTGTTGCGGACGACGGCATGCCGTCCGATGACGGTGTTGTGCATGACCACAGCGTTCTCGACCTGTGCCCAGGAGTTCACCCGCACACCCGGTGACAGGACCGACCGGCGTACCAGGCCACCGGAAATGATCACTCCGTTGCTGATGACGCTGTTGAGGGCCATGCCGGTCCGGCCCGTCTCCTCGTGTACGAACTTCGCCGGCGGCAGGGACGGGACGTTCGTCAGGATCGGCCAGTGCCGGTTGTACAGGTTGAACACCGGGTCGACCGCGCACAGGTCCATGTGCGCGTCGAAGTAGGAGTCGAGGGTGCCGACGTCACGCCAGTAGCCACGGTCCCGTGCGTTCGCGCCGGGGACCTCGTTGTCCGCGAAGTCGTAGACCTGCGCCACGCCTTCCTTGGCCAGCATCGGGATGATGTTCCCACCCATGTCGTGGACGCTGTTCTCATCGTCCGCGTCGGCCCGTAGCGCCTCGATGAGGACGTCGGTGGAGAAGACATAGTTGCCCATGGACGCGAAGGTCTCCTCGGGGCTGTCCGGCAGGCCGGGGGGATCCGCGGGCTTCTCGAGGAACGCATCGATCGTGTGGCCGTCCGCGCCGGGGCGGATCACGCCGAGCTGTGTCCCTTCGGCCCGGGGTACACGCAACCCCGCGACGGTCGCCCCGGCACTGTTCGCCAGGTGCTGTTCGACCATCTGTCGCGGGTCCATCCGGTAGACGTGGTCGGCACCGAACACGACCACGATGTCCGGCTGGTCGTCATGGATGAGGTTCAGGGACTGGTGGATAGCGTCCGCCGACCCGGTGTACCAGTGGGGGCCGAGCCGTTGCTGCGCCGGTACCGGGGTGACGTAGTTGTCAAGCAGGTTGCTCATCCGCCAGGTGGTGGTGATGTGGCGGTCCAGGCTGTGGCTCTTGTACTGCGTGAGTACGCAGATCCGCAGGTAACCCGCGTTGGCCAGGTTCGACAGGACGAAGTCGATCAGTCGGTAGAGGCCACCGAAGGGGACGGCTGGTTTCGCCCGGTCGGCGGTGAGCGGCGCGAGCCGTTTGCCCGCGCC
>NZ_CADDZT010000006.1:67758-70184 GCF_902812655.1 Candidatus Frankia meridionalis
CCGGCCAGTACGACGCCCAGCACTCTCGGCTCTGACATGGCAGACCTCCCGGGGTGGCGTCGGTGATCGGCTGGGACTGGGCTGGTAACCCCGTGGCCTCCGACGGCACGAAAAACATGATCGCACTGTCTTCGGTCGGCTGGCAGCCCCGGAGGCCTCCGGCCGGGCCAGCAGTCCCGGAGCCTAACAACGCGTGGCTGACCGCGGTGTTCGGCCCGGGAATCCGCATGACCTGTCCCAACACCGGGTCTACCTGATTATCCCGGATACGCCGAGTCAGAAACCCGCGATAAAGATCATCTGTTGCGGTCGTGTGACCGGCGCCATCTCGCCGGCCTTATGCGCTCGGCTATGCGCTCGGCTTGGTCAGGTCGTAGACGGTCGTACCTCCGACAGTGGTCTGCGTGAAGTTCTGCTGGACCCAGGCGGCGACAGCACTGGCGGTGCCACCGCTCTGGCCGCCGCCCATGCCCGTCCCACCGCCGCCGATGAAATAGTGGATCTTTCCTTGGCTGACGTACTCCTGGAACTGCGTGAGCGTGGGTGTGGGGTCAGTGCCGTTGAAGCCGCCGATGGCCATCACGGGATCACCGGTCGTGATCTGGATGCCGGCCGCGGAATTGGAGCCGACGGTGGCCGCAACCCAGGTGTAGCGCCCTGCGTCCTGCCGGAGAGCCGTGACCAGCGCGGCGTCCGGTTTCCCGGCGTTGAGAAGACTTCCGGGGCCGCCGGCTGCCCGGCCGAACATCGCGCCGCCCTGCCTACCGGCACCGCCCTGACCGGTCATCGTGCCCTGGCCTGTGGTGCCACCCTGCGGGAAGCCACCGCCGCCGAAGCCGCCCGCGCGGGGACCACCGCCACCGAAACCGCCACCGAAACCGCCACGGGGACCACCGCCCGGACCGCCGAAGCCCGAGGGTCCCGCGGACGGGATGGCGCCGCTGTGCGTGGCGGAAGCTGTTTCGACCGCGTAGGCGGCCGGCCCGGTGACCGCCGCGACGACACTCACGGTGGCCATCACCACGGCGGCGCGACGAGCGAGTTTCGGGGGGAGTACGAGTGCGAGGATCAGCGCGACAACGGCAGCGCCACCGAGAAGGACCACGACTGGCCGTAGCCACGGGTGCCAGTTGGGCGTCCGGTTGAGTAGGACGTACGCCCAGGCGGTCGTGGCGGCAAGTGCCGCCGCCAGCGCCAGGCAGGAGAGCAGCTGGTCACGGTGGCGCCACAGCTGCGTGCCACCGATACCGACGACGGCTCCGATCGCCGGCGCGAGCGCCACCGTGTAGTACGGGTGGATGATCCCCTGGGCGAAGCTCAGGGTGAGGCCGGTGACGAGGAGCCAGCCACCCCACAGCACAAGGGCCGCTCGGGTTCTGTCCGTGCGCGGGGCTCGCCGGCCGAGCGTGAGCCCGGCCACCAGGAGAATCAGCGCGGCCGGGATGAGCCAGGAGATCTGCCCGCCCATTTCGGAGTTGAACATCCGGGTCAGACCGGTTGCACCCCAGCGACCGCCACCGGCGCCCCCCATCCCGCCGACGCTGCCGGCCTCGTTGCCGTTGAGCCGTCCGAAGCCGTTGTAGCCGAAGATCAGGTTGAGGATGCTGTTGTTCTGCGAGCCGCCGATGTAGGGCCGGGAGTTCTTCGGCCACAGTTCCACAGCCGCGACCCACCAGCCCGCGGCGAGGATCATCGCTGCCCCGGACAGCAGAAGCTGGCCTGTCCTGCGCCGGACCGACGTCGGTGCGGCCACCAGGTAGGTGAGCGCGAACGCCGGCACGACCAGGAACGTCTGCATCATCTTCGCGAGAAAGCCGAAACCGACGAACACGCCCGCCCAGACGATCCAGCGGGTGCTTGCGTTCTCCACGGCCCGGACGGTCGCGTACGCACCGAGGACCAGCAGCAGGACGAGCAGTGCATCCGGGTTGTTGAACCGGAACATCAGCACCGCCACCGGTGTCAACGCGAAGACGGCGCCGGCCAGCAGAGCGGCGGCGGGGGAGAACCAGCGCCGGACCGTCGCGTACAGCACGCCGACGGCCGCGACACCCTCGAGCGCCTGCGGGACGAGCACACTCCACGAATTGAGCCCGAAGACGCGGACGAACATATCCATCACCCACAGTGAAGCCGGCGGCTTGTCCACGGTGATGAAGTTCGACGCGTCCGAGGAACCGAAGAAGAACGCCTCCCAGCTCGTCGAACCGGCCTGGGCCGCGGCGGTATAGAAGGCGTTCGCCCATCCGGACGCACCCAGACCCCACAGGTAGAGGATCGCGGTCCCTGTGAGAAGGGTGAGCAGGGCGGGGCGTACCCAGGGCTGGTCGGCTTCCCTGCCGCGCAGGAAGTACCGTGCCCACGCCGCGGGCGATGGTCGGCTGTGCGCGGTGGCCGGGCCGGGGGGGACGGGGGAAACTCCGGCC
>NZ_CADDZT010000007.1:0-863 GCF_902812655.1 Candidatus Frankia meridionalis
CGGTCACACCGGCATCCTGCGCTGACCGACCGCTCGGAGCGTCCGGTGACCTACCGGGGAACGAGCTCCACCACGGTGTCCAGATCCTTCGTGTTCTCCCCACCGAGCAGATAGGCCGCATTGGCGAGGACGGTGACCGCGGCGTCGGCCACCGGGAAGGCAAGCCGTCCAGCGCCCTCGGCTTCGGCTCCGGTGACTGGACCAAGGACAATGCCGCCACGCAGCAGTACGACAGCTACAAGTTGCAGGCCGTCCTCAACGAGATCGACGGCTATGACCACAGCCGGACAACGAAGGTCGGCACACCGGCAATCTTCGGGATGAATTTCCAGGCCGTTTCCACCGCCCAGAAGCTGCCCACCTCGGACAGTCTGACCGGCGGTTAGGCGCCGGAATTAAATAACGGTGGATTCAAGGAGTCGTCGCAACATTGGAATGGGTGGACTGGTATAACCATCGTCGTCTTCATAGCTCGATCGGTAACGTGCCGCCGGTCGAGTATGAAGAGGCCTACCGGCTAAACCGGGAAGCTGATATGCTCGCCGAAGCGTAAGCGACGTTGCCTCCACAGATCCCGGTGCGGTTCTGTCGCTTCGACAGAAGAATAACTTGATTCTTTACGGGTCCATTAACGTCAAGTAAAGAAAGTGGAATCACGAGATACTAGATCGGTCTTGGGGTGCCATATCGGGACTGGCGTGCGACGTTGAGCAGGAGGCCGACGCCGATGAGGTCGGCGAAGGCCGCTGTGCCGCCGTAGGAGACGAAGGGTAGGGGTAGTCCGGTAACGGGCATGATTCCCATGGTCATGCCGACGTTGACGAATGTCTGGACGGCGAACCACACCGCGACCCCGCCGGCGA
>NZ_CADDZT010000007.1:908-4997 GCF_902812655.1 Candidatus Frankia meridionalis
CGCCGGCGCCCACGAAGCCGCCTTCCTCGGCAGCGACCGTGAAGACGAAGTCGGTCTGCTGTTCCGGGACGAAGTAGCCGTTGGTCTGGCTGCCTTGTAGGAAGCCTTGGCCGGACAGACCGCCGTCACCGATCGCGGTCAGGGACTGCACCGTGTGGTAGCCCGAGCCGCTGGTGTCCTGGTCCGGGTGTGCCAGTGCGGTGAACCGCTGTTCCTGGTAGGGCTTGAGGAGGTGGAGTTGCACGATGATGCCGCTGCCGAGCGTGACGGCGAGTAGAAGAACGACGAGGAAGCGGATGCCGGCGCCGGCGAGACCAAGCAGGACGAACGCCAGGACCGCAACGACGATGGCGACACCGAGAGCTGGCTCGGCAAGGATGAGCAGCAACGGAACCGTCACCAGGGCCAGGCATAGGACAAGGTCACGGGTACGCGGTTTGACCTTGCCGTCAGGAAGTTGACACAACAGTCCCGCAAGCATCAAGATTACGACGATCTTGGTGAGTTCTGACGGCTCGAACTGTTGAGAGCCGAAGCTGAACCAGGCGTGAGCGCCGTTGACCCGGGACCCCAGCGGGGTGAGAACGGCGAGCAGCAGCACACATGTCCCGGCATACAGGGCGGGAGCAAGTGCCGCGAGCAGCCGGTAGTTGCATACCGCCGCACCCGCGCACAGCAGTGACCCGATCGCCAGATTCACCAGGTCCCGTTCCAGATACCGGTAAGGACTCAACCCGCCGGCTTTCAGACCGGCCGCTGTTGCCGCGTATATACACAGGGCACCCGTGCCGCACAGTGTCGTGGTCAGCGCGACCAGGAGCCAGTCGATTCCCGGCAGGACCTGTGCACGTATCCGGCGTATCGGTGTCCGCGGTTTTCCGCGTCGCCGTATGCTCAATTCACCGAACGTCATCGGGCCTCACCGGCTGCCGCGACATCAACACGCCCCTGTATGCCTGCTGTGGCAGCAGGCATACAGGGCAAGTCCGGTGGCGGCAGGGGAAGCCCGTCTGCTCCTGGCTGCATCCAGCCACCCACGTTCCGAGGCGGTGCCGGTCGGAGAAATCTCGTCGCCGCCGATGGACGTGCTCCTGCACGTTCCCTCCAAATCACAGCTGCCGGCACTGCCCAACAGTTGTGAAGTCACAGGCCTGGTGATGCCTCTCGCTGCGGTCGGTCAACCGGTCGATAAGATGACCCTCGTTCGGAATGTACCGGCCGACCTCATCCCGGCTATATTCCGGCCTGGTCGTGGCAACGCCGCCTCCGCCGATGGGATCGAATAAGGTGATCCTGATCTCGGGTTCATCGGTGATTTATACTGAAATATTTTACTGCCAGATGTCGGTGATCGGTGCTGCGGACGCGCTGTTGCCCGCGTAGGGTAGATGGTACATGTCCTCGAGGGTACGCAGGACGCTGTAGTGGTTGATGTGTTCGGTGAAGGTGCCGGTCTTCACACCGGCCCCGACAATCACGGTCGGAATGTTGTTGTTGTGACCGCTGTCGTCCTCGTCCCAGGTGAGGACGAGGACACTGTTATGCGTCTTCGCCCATTGCATATAAGTGTCGATGTTGTTATGTAGCCAGGTGTCGCCGGTAGCGGCCGGACAGTCATGCATGTCGTTGCACAGATTCGGCACGACGAACGACACGGTGGGCAGCGTCGAGTAGTTCGTCGGGAACCGGCTGAAACCGAGGTTAGCCGAGGCCCCCACCTTCGGGAAGTTCACCCACGGATTGTGCTTACGGGCATAATTGCCGCTGGTGCAGCCGGTGTACCCGTCCGACGGCATGCTTTCCGAGTACCCGGCAAAAGTATCGCCGGCTGTGATCAGATCCTCGCCGAGACTGGCTGCGGAGAAGGTATGCGGGCAGGAGTCGTCGGTGACTCCCTGCGGGGAGCCGGAGAACAGGGCCAGGTAGTTCGGCTCGCTCGGATGCGCGACCCCGGACGAGTGGCTGAACGACGCGCCCTGGGCTGCGAGTCCGTTGATATAGGGAGCGGATGCTCGTCCGATGATGTCGGAATACGAATGGTTCTCCATCACGACAACCACCACATGATCCCGTCGCGACACCACCCCCGCGACACCGCCCCTTCCCGTGCCGGTCGAGATCGATACCGGCGATGTCCCGGCCGGCGCAGCCCCGCCGGACGAGCACGCCGCCAAAGTCAGCAGAACCGCGATGACGGCGAGGCGGATACGTGACACGATCTCTCCTTCGGAGGGGGCCACCCCCGGTAACGGTAGCCGGCGCCGGGATGAACGCCGTCGCCCGGCAGCCTCGGCGGGTCGACCCTCACCACTGGGAATATGGTTACAGCCAGTCGCGTCGTTTGAACCCGAGGTAAAGTATGCCGGCGATGCCGAGGATCGCGATGGTGCTCACCGCGAATCCCCAGTGCTGGCCGACTCCGGGGTAGGGAACGTTCTGCCCGTAGAAACCGGTCACCGCGGTCGGCACGGCAATGATCGCAGCCCAGGATGTGAGCTTCTTCATGATCTCGTTGAGACGGTTGCCCTGGATGGTCAGGTTCGTTTCCAGGATCGTGGTCACAAGGTCGCGTAGGCTTTCGGTCCATTCGCTGGCGCGCAGGACATGATCGTAGACGTCCTGAAAGTAGGGCTGCATCGGATCAACGACGATGCGCAGATCGCGGCGCATCAGCGCGTTGACGACCTCACGCATGGGCAGGACAACCCGGCGGGTCAGCACGAGGCTCTTGCGTAGCTCGAAGCTGCGCCGCTGGACCAGGGCTCCTTGCGGAACATCGGCGAACAAGGTGTCCTCCAGGTCCTCGATCGCGGCATCGAGAGCCTGCACCGCCTCGAAATGGCTGTCGACGATAACATCGAGCAGGCCATAGAGAAGGTAGCCCACGCCGTGGCAGACAAGGTCAGGGTTGGCGTCCCACCGCTCCATAACCGCCTCAATATCGAGCCCGTCATCCTTGCGGACGGTGATGAGAGCCCTCTTGGTGACGAAGACCGCAACCTCGCTGGTGACGACCGTACCTGCGACCGGTTCCAATCGCACACCATAGGCACTCACAAACAAATGATCCGGATACCGGTCAAGTTTCGCCCGCTGATGCACGTTCACGGCGTCCTCAACCGCCAGCGGGTGCAGACCGAACTCCTCGCTCAGGACAGCCAGATCGGCTCGGTCAGGGCTGTGCAGATCCAGCCAGACCGTCACACCCTCCTCATCGATGTAGTCACTGATGTCCGCGACGGGGAAGCCTTCCAGTTCCAACTTTCCCTCGCGGTACAGCCGGGTACGGGCCACGCACCGGGTCGCACCATCGGCCGCGACGCAGCGCTGAAACGCCGGGTCCGGATCCCGGTCATGCGAGAACAGACCCTGGACAGGTTGAATAGGCAACACCCCACCCGAGACCCCAACGACTGGCGCGACCACGGCCTTCGCGAACCGCTGCACCTCGCCCTCCCCGTCCTGGAAAGCGCCGAGCGAAGTCGAGCCAAGGTCCTGTCCGGTCACGTTCGCCTTCTCCTCAACGTCGACTCTGCCCGACGGGCCCGTGGACACGACATCGATGTCGGGGTCCACCACCCATGCTGCCCGATCACCTTCCGTAACCTGCCACTACAGGTTCGTCGAACCCGCCGAGAGCAATGGTTGAGCCCTGTGGATGGGGGAGGGCCGAAACACCTGGTGCGGCGTGTCGGCAGAATCACTCCTGCGATCTCCGTCTGTTGGCCTCTCTCCCTGGGAGTGCTTGCTGATGCCCGCCGCACCGAACAAGGTCAGTGCCAGGATCGTGTTCCTCGCAGATCCCCCCGGGGAGTCACTGTCTTGATGTGGGTGGTCAGTCGGTCTGGGGGTGGATGCCGGCTGGTTGGCCGTCCTTGCTGGTCGTGCCGGTCTGTGGGGAGTCGCCGGTTACCGCTGGTGTTGTGGGGGAGTCGTCGCGCAATCCGTGGATCTCCGCCTTGAAGATTCTCAGTGACCGTCCCAGTGAGCGGGCCGCGTCGGGAAGTTTCCGGGAGCCGAACAGGAGCACGAAGACCACCGCGACGATCAGTAGATGCCATGGACCGAACTCGCCCAATCCCATGGAAA
>NZ_CADDZT010000007.1:5541-5983 GCF_902812655.1 Candidatus Frankia meridionalis
CCGCTGGCCGCTCGCGGCGGACATCCCCGGTTTGTCTTTGGCGAGAGGGCGGGCAGAGGTTGAAAAATCAGGCCGAACCAGACGGCCTCTGCGGAACCCGGTGCTACGGCCCCGGCCGTAGCACCGGGCGTGGGTACCGTGACGTGAGACGCATGGGTCCCCGCCGGGGCTGATTGTGAGCCGACAGTGAAAGGCTTCCATAGGCATGGTGACGGCTGAAGTCCACCCCGTTGAGTTCCCGTCCGTTCGTCACGTTTCGTCCCGACCGGGTCCGGGATCATCGGGTTCCTCCTGGTTGCGGGTGTTGTCGGGGGTCGCGGTCGCCACGGCCGTCGTCGTACTGGGGGTCCTGCACGGCCCCGCCCTGCTCGCCGGTGAACACAATCTCATCCACGCTGACCGGGAGTGGCTGGGGCTCGCCATGCTCGCCACGGCGATGACC
>NZ_CADDZT010000007.1:6093-14435 GCF_902812655.1 Candidatus Frankia meridionalis
TTGGGTGCCGCTGATGCCCGGAGCCTGCGTCTTCGCGTTCCTCCTGCGCCGACGGATCATCTGAGGCAACCATCCGACGGTGGTGCCGGCATCCCAGCGGGGGCGCCGCCGGTTCCAGACGGACCGCGCCTCGGGGCCGGTAGCGCGCCCGTTCCGCGGAACGGTCTATTCCGGCCGGGCGCAGGTCCCGCGCCCGGCCGGACCTGGTCAGCCGGGGTCGGCGGCCGTCTCCTGCTGTGTCTGGTCGGCCAGCGACTGTGCGCTGTCAGCAGCACTGCTCATCTGGTTGAGCAGGGACTGGTCGATACCCCCGGTGCCGGTTCCACCCACGCTCGGGCCGGTCTGCGGGCTCCCGGTGACGGTTCCACCCACGCTCGGGCCGGTCTGCGAGCCTCCGGCGGTGGCGGCGGATGGGACGGCTGATGGATCCTGCGCTACGGCCTGTCGGTGTGCTTGCGGGCTACAACCTGACGCGCCCAGCAGGGCCAGGCCCGCGACCAGCGCGAGACCGGCGTGTCGCAGCCGTCGGTGTCGCAGCCGTCGGCGTCGCGACGCGCGGGTACTCATGCGGAACCGAGCGCCTTCGCGCAGTCCTGCTTGTAGGTCGCGAGCAGGGTCTGGCGGTCCTTGAGCAGCGCGAGCCGGTCGTTGCGGACCGCGAGTCGTCCGGTGAGCTGGGTGGCCTCCTGCTGTCGGCCGGCTGAGGTTGCCTTGGTGATCCGGGCCTGCAGGTAGGCGATGGACCCCTTGGTGTTCGGGCCGGCCTGGAGGATGCCCAGCGTCTCGGTCACCCGCTGTGAAGCCAGATCGACCCGCGTGCAGACCGCCTTGACCCGCTCCGTGGGCACGGCGGGTTTCGTGGGCACGGTGTCCGCGCGGGCCGGGGCCGCCACCAGGCAGACCGCTGCCGCGGCGGTCAGCAGGACCCCTACCACTCCTTGCTTCCTCATGTCCACTCCTCGTTCATCTCTACCGTGTCGGTGTTGCCGGCAACCCGCAGGCAACACCGACAACCTCGCGAAGTTGGATGAAAGAAATATTCGGGTCATGTCAAGGATTGGTCAGGATCCACCCGAACCCGGCCGGATCGGCGATATGGGCCGGCCGGCGCAGTCCTACTGCGTACGACCCTTCTCGCCGCCGGTGCCTTGGGGAAGTCCTCCGCCGAGTCCTCCGGGATGCGGGCCGCGGACGTTCATGCCGAGCTGACGGAGAAGTCCACGGTCGTCACGGATGGCATCATGTTCGATGATTGTTCCGTTCGACATGCGGAACCAGTGGATGTGCCGCCAGGTCACCCGCTGGCCCGTGGCCTGCACACCCATGATCACTCCGTGTGCGTCGCCTTCGACCATGAGGTGCGCGGCGACCAGTTCAGCGTCGGCGACGATGCTCTCGACGTGCCAGGTCGCGGCCGGGAAGCAGGCCAGGACGACGGCGAGGGTCTGGGCCAGCCCCGCGCGTCCCGGTGCGCTGCCCGGCTCGATGCGATGGTTGACCATGGTCGGGTCGAAGTCGGCCAGGGCGGCGTCGAGATCGCCGCGTTCCAACGCCCGGAAGTGGTCGAGGACCGCCTGCCGGTTGCGCTCCGCGATGTCCGCGAAGGTCGTATCGCTCATGGTCGACGTTCGTCTCCATCTCGAGGTACCAGGAGTTCTGAAAGGTCTGTCTCCGTGTCTTCGCGCAGCGCGTGCCGGGGCGGGGTCAGCGCGACGTGACCGTCTGCCCGGCGGCGGTGCAGTCGTCGTCCAGGCCGGGGTGGACCCGCATCCGCAGGGCTGTTCTGATCATCAGATTCCGCCGTCGACGTGCAGGGTTGCTCCGGTGATGTAGCGGGCGGCGTCGCTGGCGAGGAAGAGCACCGCGCTGGCGATCTCCTCGGGCTGGGCGACCCGCCCCAGCGCGGTCCGGGCCTCGGCCTGTGCCCGTCTGGCTGGCGGCATCCCGGCCATCTGGTCGGTCTCGGTGGAACCGGGCGCCACTGTGTTGACCCGGATGCCCCGCGGCCCGAGTTCCTTGGACAGCGACCGGGTGAACCCGAGGACGCCGGCCTTGGAGGTCATGTAAGGGGTGCGGTCGGCCACTCCGCGCAGCGAACCGGCCGAACCGATGGTGATGATCGAGGCGTCGTTGGCCAGCAGGTCGTGGGCGGCCCGGTGGATGAGGTACAGGCTGGTCAGGTTGGTGTCGAGTACCTGCCGCCACTGGTCGAGGCCGAGCTGGTGCAGGGGCAGCTGGGTGACGGTGGCGGCGTTGTTGACCAGGATGTCGAGGACGCCGAACCGGTCCCGGACAGCTTCGAGTAGCCGGTGCACGTCGGCTTCCACCGACACGTCGGCGCGCATGAGCTGCGCGTCGGCGTCCAGCTGCTCCAGTTCGCCGGCGAGGGAGGTGACCGCGTCACTGTCGTGCACGTAGCAGGCGATCACGGAGGCGCCCTGCTGCGCGAGCGCCAGGACGACGGCGCGCCCGATCCCGCGGGAGCCCCCCGTGACCAGGGCCGACCTGCCCTTGAGCCCGAAGTCCAGCGGCGCGCGGTCGGAGAATATCGACACTCCTGCTCCCTGACTGTGTGGAGAGAACGCGGATGAGCCAGCGTGACGTCGGTGTCGTCCTATGCCGGCCGGATCGACCGCTGTCCCCAACAGCGCCTGATCTGTCCGGTTGCTGCCCCTACGGCAGCATGCTGTATCGGGTCTTTCGTGTCTCGGGGTTGGTGTGGCAGGAGCATGACGTGGCAGCTTTATGCCAACAGGATCACGTAGACGATTCTGACGGCGGTCCACCGGACCAGAATTCCGGTCCGGTGCCGGCGTCGTCACATCGACTGGTGGTACAGCACGGCGCACGGAGACCGTGGCGGCGACGCGGATCGTCGGTGTGGGGGTTGATCAGGCTGTAGGGATGACGCTTTACGCACTTTCTCCCGGTCTCCGGTAGTGGCGCCGTGTTCCGCGGAACGGGTCCTTCCTGCGTCCTGCGGAACACGGCGCCGTGGCTCTGACGGGGAGGCGGCTACCCGGCCGTGGCAAGGACGAGGGAGGCCGGACCTGCCAGCGGTTGGTGTCCGTCGAACTGCCAGCCGGTGTCTGTCAGCAGTTCGGTGATTTCCTCGACGCTGTAGGAGTGGCCGCCGCCGACGAGCAGGAACTCACCCGCGATGAGCGCCGCAAACGGCGGGTCGGTGTGGGTGGGATCGGTCCAGAGGTCGACCAGCAACAGGCGGGCACCGTCCGGGGCCGCCTCGCGGACCCGGCCCAGCAGGGTGCGGTTACGTTCCGGTGGGAAGAGGTGGATCACGTTCGCCAGTAGTAGCACGTCGTGGTCCTTCGGTATCGGGTCGGCGAAGAGATCACCCTCGACGATGTCCAGCCGTTCCCGGTCGGCCAGCCCCTCGACGTGTGACGCGGCTACGGCGGCGGTCTGGGGAAGTTCGAACAGCGTGGCGGACAGGTGGGGATTACGGGCCAGTGCCGCGCGCGAGAATGAGCCGGTACCGCCACCGAGGTCGAGCAGGCGCTGGTGCGGGGCGAAGGAGTAGCGGACGGGTAGCGCTACGGCGGTGTCTCCGGTGCTGACCTCCATTCCGAGCGAGAGGACCGCCTGGTCCGCCGCGGAAAGGGGCTCCGTCTGGGGATCGCCCGTGCGCACCGCTGCCTCAAGCCGTTGCCAGGTGGGATAGCTGATCTGGTCCCACGATTGCAGGATGGGGCGTCGGTCGGCCGGCGTGACACCGGCCAGGAACGTCTGTGCGGCCGGGGAGTTGCTGTACTCGTCGCCGTCCCGGTTGACCAGGCCGACGCTCACCATCGCGTCGGCGACGATCCGCGCGGACCGGGCCGGTACACCGACCGCCGCGCCCAGCTGCGCCGCCGTGCGCGATCCGTGTGCCAGCGCCTCGAACAGGCCGATCCGGGACGCGACGAACAGAAATTTGGCCGCCATGTAACCGGCGGAGATCCGCAGGATGGACTCGGGTGTCACCTGTGCGGGTTTTTCGTTGTGCCCGTTCATTGTAATTCCTTTCTCTGAATGCTGTTCAGAGTTTGGGCTTCGATCGGTATGGCCGTAGACGGGCGTCGGCTCGACTCCGCCGATCAAAGTGTTTTGAATAATTCTTCCTGAATGGTGGTCCACTTATCCGGGATGTAGTGCGTGTGTGATTTCCGGACTACCCTGACCGTTCACTGCCACCGGCTCCAGCCGGTGGGCGAGTGCTGGGAAGAGTCGCAGCGCGTTGTCGCGGCCGATCCTGCGGAGCGTGTTCGGGTCGAGAGCGGGATCGTTGCGCAGTGCTTCGGATGCGGCGGCGATTCCCGGAGCGGGGATCGCGTTGTAGTCGGAGCCGTACAGGATGCGGGCGGCGTCCTTGCCGGTGGCGGCCAGCAGCGTCGGGGTCGAGTACGGCGACATCGGCCCGGCCGTGTCGTAGTAGAAGCGCCGCAGGGCGGCTGTCATGGTCGCCGTGTCGATGCCGTAGCCCAGGGCCTGACCCATGCTGAGCCGGGCGGCCTGATAGGGCAGGAATCCTCCACCGTGCGGCAATATGATCTTCAGGTGCGGGTAGCGGCCCAGCGTTCCCGATGTGATCAGTTGGATGGCCGCTCGGGTTGTGTCGAGCATGAAGTCGGCGAGGAACGACGGGAACGGCGTCACACCGCAGGACGGAAGGTTGAACGGGTGGGTGAGGACGACCGCCTCCCGACGGTCGAGTTCGGCGAACACCGCGTCGAGGCTGTTGTCCCCGAGATATGTCTCGCCCGCGTGGCTGCTCACGATGACGCCGTCGGCGTTGAGGGTGTCGAAGGCGTAGGCGATCTCGACGAGCGAGGCGTCTGTGAACGGCAGGGGAAGGTAGGCGAGGAAGCCGAACCGGGTCGGGTGTTCCCGGACGATCTCTGCCAGCGACTCGTTGGCGGTTCGGGCGAGCCGGGTGGCCCACGCCTCGTCACCGTCGAGGGACTCGCTCGGGATCGCGGCCGAGGCCAGAGCCGCCTCGATTCCGTTCGCATCCATCGTGTCCAGGGCGGCGGACAGTTCCCAGGTCGCGAACGGTGGTCCGCCTACCGGGGGCAGCAGGCCCCGCTCGACGCACAGTGTCTTCAACGTCGGTGGCAGGGCATGGTGATGGACGTCGATGAACCTGCCGCCGGGCGGCTGACCGTGATGGTCTGTCGCGCTCAAACCGGGAGTCCTCCACCGTGCGCAGGGTTGGTGGCGTCAGGGTGACAGCGCCCGCCCCCTCACGGGGGGTAACAGGGGTACGTGGGTACTTGTTGCCACAGTCCATTCCGATCTCCGTGTGTGTGGTAAGCGCGTGAGGAGGTGAGCTGGACGCGGTCGTCCTGTCGGTGTGGTGCGCCGCCGGCCGGGACTCCGCCAGCGGTTAAATTGATCTTGCTGGCCTTGGTGTCCTGCGGCATGCCCCGACCGTCAGGTAGCTCACCACCGACAGTGACCGTAGGTCGACCTTGACCAGCTTCCCGGAGAACTCACACGTCGCGACGAAGAACGAGGGAGCCCGGACCGTCGGGATCTACGTGATACTCAGGACGCGGATGCTCTACCCGTGCCGATACAGCAGATCGCGCGCCCGTCGTCATACAAAAAGTTCTGATCGGCTCAGTGGTCGGGCAGTGGGATGGCGGCGCCGGTATCAGCATCAACATTGCCGGTCCAGACGCCACCAGGGGCATTGCTCGTCCTGGTCCAACCGGGATAGAGGTAACCGTTGGCCCCGTAGTAGGCGAAGATTCTCCTGGAAAAATGATTGTTGGTCACCCTGATGTTGAAGGACGCCGCATAGCCATAACTGGAATAGATGGTGAAGGTTCCGCCGGCCAGCAGGTTGTTATTAATAGTCACATCATGGGTGGCGCCGTTTTCGGTACCGAATTGAATGGCGCCGGCCATATCGTGCGTGGGTTCAAAAAAGATGGTGTTATGTTCGAAGGCGATGTTACCGGTTCCACCCAGTGTCTGGATGCCGTCGACATGTTCACCGGCGGCAGGCTGGATAAAGCCATGGATGTAACTGTCCTGGATACGATTGTCGCCGTCCGGATGAACACCGTCGAGGAAGCCGTGAAGGTGGTCGCGCAGGAGGGTCCAGTGCCGGCCGCGAACAGCGGCATCGGGGGGCGAGGGCGGCGCAAACTCGGAATCCTGGATGGTGACGCTGGCCTGAGGGTAGCTATCGTCCACGCTTACCTGGTTGGTGCCGGCGTTGATGAAGCGGCAGTTCTTTATCAGGACGTTCTTTGCCTGGATGATCAGCATGTCGTTGTAGCCGCTGCCCGTGTTGCGATCGATGAGTCGGCCGTCTATGACGGTATTGTCCTTGGTAATGACCATGGGGCCGGTGTAGGGGACGAGCCGGGTGCCGGCGGGAACCCCGGTGGTACTGGCGTCCGGGAACGCGGTGACCACGGTGACCACGGTGGGCCGCGGACTCGGCGCGGCCGTCACGCTGGCGGAGGTCGATGGCGTGGGTGTCGTCACCGCACCGGAGGTCGGCGCGGTGGGCTGCGGACCCGGCGTGGGTGTCACCTCGGTGGAGGTCGATGGCGCGGGTGTCGTCCCCGTCCGGGCCACTGGTGCCGACGTGTACCAGACAAGCCCGCCGGCAGCGGCTACCATCACTCCGGCAAGTAGAGGTACGAACCGCCTCTTTGCGCGACGGTGAAAACCCACCGTGGATTCTCCTCCTTGCGCTGACGCGCCGTCGGGATCGCGACCTCGACCCTCCGGTCGATGACAGTAGCGCCAACCCTCAACGACCACCGAATATGACTTCTACCTTCCTCCGGTAGATGTCGAACTGTTGACCTGGCGGTGGTTTGTTGTGATCGGAGGTTCGTAATCCATGGTGGTAGGCGGCCGGAGGGTTGTCGCTCTGCC
This sequence comes from Candidatus Frankia meridionalis, assembly GCF_902812655.1. Taxonomy (GTDB): domain Bacteria; phylum Actinomycetota; class Actinomycetes; order Frankiales; family Frankiaceae; genus Protofrankia; species Protofrankia meridionalis. The sequence goes on from NZ_CADDZT010000007.1 coordinate 12,994, forward strand.
GGGTGGCTGACGGCTGGCGTGTTCGCGTGGCCCGCATCTGTTCGGACAAGCACACTTGTTGACCGGTAGCGTCGACTGGCTGCTTCACTCGTGGCGTCGACCGACGTCCGGGCGGTGTCGTCGTTTTGGAGGGGCCGTGCCCGTGGTGGTTGGCCGCAGCGCGCCGGTGAGCGACCTGATCAAGCGGCTGCTGGTGGGCCGGCCGATGCGCAGCAGCCGGCTGCACGAGACCGAGCTGCCGAAGTGGCTGGCGCTGCCCGTCTTCTGCAGCGACCCGCTGTCGTCGGTCGCGTACGCCACCGAGGCGATCCTGGTGGCGTTGTCCGTGGGCGGGCTGACTTTCTACCACACCACGGTTTACATCGCTGCGGCCGTCGCCGTGCTGCTGGTCGTGGTGGTCCTGTCCTACCGGCAGACGGTCCACGCTTACCCGAACGGGGGCGGCGCCTACGTCGTGGCTTCGGAGAACCTCGGCCGGACGGCCGGGTTGGCAGCGGCGAGCGCGCTGCTGGTCGACTATGTGCTGACGGTGTCGGTGTCGGTCGCCGCCGGCGTCAACAACATCACGTCGGCGGCGCCCGGCATCGCTTCGCATGCCCTGCCGATCTCCCTCGGTTTCGTCGCCCTCCTCATGATCATGAATCTGCGTGGGGTGCGCGAGTCCGGACAGGTGTTCGCGATCCCGACCTACGGGTTCGTCTTCGGCATCTACGTCATGTTCGCCTGGGCCGCCTACAAGGGCTTCGCCGGGCAGCCGCTGCGGGCGGAGACCGCCGGCTACGGCATCAGGGCGACGAGCAGCACGACCGGTGTCCTCGCGGTGCTGCTGATCCTGCGCGCCTTCGCCAACGGCTGCACCGCGCTGACCGGAGTCGAGGCGATCAGCAACGGGGTGCCGGCGTTCCGCCGTCCCAAGAGCCGCAACGCCGCGCGAACGCTCGAGGGGATGGCGTTCCTCGCGGTCACCATGTTCGTCGGTATCACCGTGCTCGCGCTGGTCAGCCACGTCCACATGGCGGAGAGCACCTCCCAGTACGTCGGCCTGCCGCCCGGTACCGCCGTGCCCACAGCGATCTCCCAGGTCGACGCGGCGGTGTTCGGCAAGACCTTCTTCTACTACTGGAACACGGTGTTCACCGCGGGCATCCTGATCCTCGCCGCGAACACCGCGTTCAACGGGTTCCCCGCGCTGGCCTCGATCCTGGCCCGCGACCGGTTCCTGCCCCGCCAGCTGTACAACCGCGGCGACAAACTGGTGTTCAGTAACGGGATCGTCCTGCTGTCCGTGGCCGCCGCGCTCCTGCTGGTCGTGTTCGACGCGAACACGAACTCACTGATCCACCTTTACATCATCGGGGTGTTCGTCTCCTTCACCCTCAGCCAGGCCGGGATGGTGCGGCACTGGCAGAAGGAACTGGCCGGGTCAGCCGCCGAGGCGGGAA
>NZ_CADDZT010000007.1:14759-15635 GCF_902812655.1 Candidatus Frankia meridionalis
AAACTCCCAGATCATCAACGCGATCGGTGCGAGTGTCACTGGGCTTGTGCTGGTCATCGTCCTGTTCACCAAGTTCCTCGAGGGCGCCTGGATCGTGGTCGTGGCGATGCCGCTGCTGTTCGGGCTGATGCGGGGCATCCGGCGGCACTACGACCGGATCGCCGACGAGCTCGCCGTATCTGACACCGTCAAACTGACCCGGCCCAGCCGCAACCACGTGGTGGTGCTCGTCTCCCGGCTACACCTGCCCACCGTGCGTGCGCTCGCCTACGCCCGGGCGCTGAACCCGGACACCCTGGAGGCGGTGACGGTGGCGGTCAGCCCGGAGGAGGCGCAGGCGCTGCGGGACGAGTGGGACAGCCACGGTGTGGAGGTACCGCTACGGGTGCTCGACTCGCCCTTCCGCGAAGTCACCCGGCCGGTGCTCGACTACGTCCGCTCGGTCCACCGGTCCAGTCCCCGTGACATCGTCACCGTCGTCATCCCGGAATATGTCGTGAGCCGCTGGTGGCAGCAGGTCCTACACAACCAGAGCGCGCTGCGTATCAAGGCCCGTCTGCTGTTCCAGCCCGGAGTCGCGGTCACCAGCGTCCCCTGGCCGATCGACACACCACCAGTGGCTGCCACTGAGCCGGAGTCCTGATCGGAGCGGGCGGGGCTGCTTTCGGCCGGAGGAGGGGACCAGGGCGAGGTCGCCGATCGAGGATATCCCGTCCGGTGGCACCGGACACGTCGTGAACATGTACGGCGACAACTACACTGTGAACTGCCCCTCGACCGGTGGTGGGAGCGTTGATTTCGTGCCCCTCACCGGCACGGGCGGCTCACCGTCCAACAACGCCAACGGGTAGGCCTGAGCCAGGTTGTGGTCCCCAC
>NZ_CADDZT010000007.1:16220-26506 GCF_902812655.1 Candidatus Frankia meridionalis
GGTGGGGACCACAACCTGGCTGGCGATCTGGTCATTCATCCGCCGGATGAAGCCGAGCCCTACGGGCCGAGCCATTCGCGTAGGACGTCGTCGGTGTCAGCCCCCAGGTCGGGCGGCGGTGTCAGCCCCGTACCGGCCCGCTCGTCGGCGTGGTGCCAGCGGATGGGCAGCAGGACGTTCGGCCAGGTCCCCTCGGCTCCTTCCAGCATGCCGCGGGCGCTGAAGTGCTCGAGCCGGATGACGTCGGGCAGTTGCAGGACCGGGCTGCCCGGGACGTCCCACTCGGTGAAGCGACGCTGCCACTCCTCGGCGGTGGCCTGGGCAAAGACGCCCTCGAGCTCGCGCCGCAACGTCTCGTTTCCGAACCCGAACTCGATCTCGCCGCCACCATGGTGAAACACGAGGTCCGGTCGTCCCACCTCGGCGCAGAAGCGCTCGAAGAACTTCGGCTCGAGTGCGCCGAAGAGCACCGGGCGGCCGTCACCTGCCCGGTAGATGTCGTAGAGCGGTCCCATCGGCCGCTCGTGCGCGTTGCAGGGCTCTCCGGTCCGCCACTGCGTGGCGATCTCCGCACGGTGGCTTTCGACCAGTGCGTCCCAGCAGGAGACGTCGATCCACGCGCCTTCTCCGGTCATCTTCGCCGCGAGCACCGCGGACACGATGGCCAACGAGGCATGCAGTGATCCGAGCTCGTTCCCCCAGCTGGTGTGCGTCGGAGCGAGCCGCTGCTGGCCGTCGCGCCACTGGACCGACAGGCCGTCGGCGAGAGCGTCCATGTTGAGGCCGTGGGAGGGCAGGGCAGCGAGCGGGCCGGTCTGGCCGAAACCGGTAAGGGAGCAGACCACCAACTCGGGCCGCTGGGCACGCAGCTCACCGAGGTCGAGCCCGAGGCGTGCCCAGGTGCCGGCGAGCTGGTTTTCGACCACGACGTCGGCGACCTCCGCGAGGCGTCGGAACGTGTCCTGGTCGTCGGCGTCACGTAGATCGAGCTCGATCGAGCGGCGTCCCCAGAGGTGGGAGCGGAACTGCTGGCTCTCGCCCTCGGTGAAGGGAGGGATCATCCGTACGCGGTCCCCGCGGCCGCGTTGCTCGATTTTCACGACCTCGGCGCCGAGCGCGGCGAGCCGGTGGCCTACCAGCGCCGAGGGAATAAGGATGCCGAGGTCGAGTACGCGCACCCCGGCAAGTGGGCTGTACGGCACGGGTTTCTCCTCACGGCAGGGATGGTCGTCGGGCCCGGAAAAGACCGCGAACCCCAGCTCGATTCCCGACTGATGGGTGCGGATATGGCACTGTCGTGAAGTGGGTGGCGTTCACCTCGTTTTCCAGTGCGCCTTCTCGCCGAATCCTGTATAGGATAGGTGCTTTGGGGCATCGATACCAGTCCCCGGAGGGACTGGTATCGATGCCGGTTTCTCGGCCGCTCTGGACTCCCGATGCGGGCGAGGGCAGGCCCGGCTCGACCTGCTGTACCGACAGGCTGACCACGGCCGGCCGACTGCCCCGTTGACAGGAACGAAACCGATACAGGATTGTCTTCCTGACATGTGAGGCCTCGGCCGTAAAAGGATTGCCTCCGGCCTGCTCGACCGGTAGGCGTGTTCCGGGGAGTGACGAATGCTGCCTGCACCGCTTGACGGGTACTTCGTCGTCGATCTGTCAACGGGGATCGCCGGCGCGTACTGCACGAAGATCCTTGCCGACGCCGGGGCCGAGGTAACGAAAATCGAGGCGCCTGAAGGGGACCCGTTGCGTCGGTGGTCAGCAAGTGGGACCGCTGTCGCCGATGACGACGACGGTGCGCTGTTCAGTTATCTCGGCTGTTCCAAGCGGAGTGTGGTCGCCGACCCCGAGTCGGCCGGCGACATCGACAACGTGCGCGGGCTCATCGCCGGCGCTGACGCGATCGTGTGGTCCTCGGGGTCGCGGCTCACCGGACATGCCGCGCTGTCGCCATCCGCCGTCGCCGACCTCGCGCCGCACGCCACGGTCTGCGCCATCACACCGTTCGGCCTGGACGGCCCGTGGGCCGACCGCCCGGCCACCGAGGCCACCATGCAGGCGATGGCCGGTGGCCCGATGACACGGGGGGAGCCCGGCAGGCCGCCCGTCATCATGGGCGGTCGCATCGGCGACTGGGCTGCCGGCATGACCGCCGCGGTCGGACTGCTGATCTCCCGGTGGCGCTCGCTGCGGACCGCTGCGGGAGAGGTGGTGGACGTCTCCGAGTACGAGGCGCTGGTGTCAACCATGGCTATGTACCCGGTCACCTACGACTCCGTTGCCGGCCGGCCGATGCGGGTGAACAGGGTCATGAACCTGCCCGCGATCCACGCCACGAAGGACGGTTTCGTCGGTTTCATGGTGGTCACCGGCCAGCAGTGGCTCGACTTCTGCGTCATGCTGGAGCAGCCGGGGTGGCTCGACGACCCCTCGCTGCTGCGCTTCGACACACGCAACAGCCGCCGAGCCGAACTGGTCGCCGCGGTGGACGACTGGATGGCGGAGCACACCAGCCAGGAGGTGATCGAACTCGCGAACGCGCTGCGGATCCCGGTCGCCGAGATCGGCGACGGGGCCACCGTCCCGTATTTCGAGCAGCTCGCCGCGCGCCACTGGTACGTGCGCAACCCACGCCACGGTTTCCTCCAGCCAGACGTCCCGTACACCTTCCACGGGAGTACGGCCCGGCGCGCGCCCGAGCCGGCGCCCCGACTCGGAGAACACACCGCCGCCCATCATGAGCGGACAATTCGGATAAACCGTCCCCGTCCCGCTCGCGGCCCCGTGACAGGCGACGAGCTGCCCCTGGCCGGCCTGCGGGTCGTCGACTTCACCGCGAACTGGGCTGGTCCTGTGGCCAGCCACATCCTGGCGATGTTTGGCGCGGACGTGATCCATGTCGAGTCCGTCGCACGCCCGGACGCGATGCGGTTCAACACGATCAGGTCGCTCCGGGACGACCAGTGGTGGGAGTGGTCGCCACTCTTCCACGGCCCGAACACCAACAAGCGCGGCCTCACCCTCGACATGTCCAGTGAACGGGGTCGCGACCTCGCCCGCGGGCTCATCGTCCACTGTGACATCCTGATCGAGAATTTCAGCCCCCGGGTCGTGGAGGCCTGGGGGCTCGGCTACGACGAGATCAGAAAAGTCCAGCCCGACATCATCATGGTCCGGGCCCCGGCCTTCGGGACAAGTGGACCGTGGCGAGACCGCACCGGCTACGCGCAGACCATGGAGATGGCCTCCGGCCTCGCCTGGATGACCGGGTGGGGGGACGCACCGCCGGAGATCCCCAACGGGCCGATGGACCCTATCGCAGGCAACCACGCGGTGGTGGCGACGCTGCTCGCCCTCGAACACCGCCGCCGGACGGGCAAGGGCATGTTCGTCGAGGTCCCGATGATCGGTGGTGCACTCAACGTCGCAGCTGAACAGGTGATCGAGTACTCGGCCACCGGCGCGCTTCTGACCCGGTCGGGCAACCGCTCGCCCTCGGCCGCGCCGCAGGGCGCCTACCGTACCGCCGACGTGCTCCCGACGACCGGGGAGCGTGACCGGTGGGTGTTCATCTCGGTCGAGAGGGACGAGCAGTGGGCAGCGCTGCGCAGGGTGCTGGGCGACCCCGACTGGGCGCGTGACCGCGCGCTCACGACGTGCGCCGGCCGCCAGCAGGCCCAGGACCGGATCGACGCGGAGCTCGCCGTGTGGTGCGAGACGCGATCCTCCGACGAGGTCGTCGAGACCCTCGTCGCATCCGGCGTTCCAGCTGCCGGGGTGCTGCTGCAGCACGAGCCGGGCAAGGTTCAGCAACTGCACGCCAGAGGATTCTGGGAAACCGTGACGCATCCGATCACAGGGACGAACGTCTTCTCCGGCTACCCCGCGCGGCTGGCGAACGGTCCGGCCCGCCTGAACCGGCGCCACGCACCGACACTCGGACAGCACAACCGCGAGATCCTCACTGGTCTGCTCGGCCTCTCCGACAGCGCGGTCGATGCCCTGGAGGGTGATGGCGTTATCGGGACGCGCCCGGGTAACGGTGGTAACGCATGGTGAGGAGGAGCCGCCGCCGGCCTGGATAATAAGGAAAAAAATGTGACTTGTTTAACTTTACCGGTTGGTCTAGCCTTACTCTCCAGCAGCGGGTCGACGGGGGACGGACACCTCCGGCGTTTCTTCCCAGCGGACTCCTCGACGCGTTCACTGATCTGGAGAACCCGATGTCGACACCGAACAACGACGAAATCATCCCGTTTACCGTCACCGTCTCCGACGACGTGATCGAGGATCTGCGCGATCGGCTGTCCCGCACCCGCTGGCCCGATCAGCTGCCCGAAACGGGGTGGGACTACGGCACCGACCGGGGGTACTTACATCAGCTGTGCGAATACTGGCGCACAAAGTTCGATTTCCGGGCCTTCGAAAAGCGGCTCAACACCTACCCACAGTTCCTCACGACGATCGATGCGCTACGGGTGCACTTCTACCATGTGCGCTCGCCCGAGCCCGACGCGATGCCACTCATCCTCACGCACGGCTGGCCGGGCTCGTGCGTCGAGTACCTCTCGGCGATCGGACCACTGAGCGATCCGGTCGCCCACGGCGGCGACGCCGCCGACGCCTTCCACGTAGTGGTTCCGTCCTTACCGGGGTTTGCGTTCTCCGGGCACACCACCGTTCGCGGCGTTCACGGGCGGGCCATCGCACCGGCATTCGCCGCGCTCATGGCACGGCTGGGCTACAGCCGTTACCTGGTACAGGGCGGCGATATCGGAGCGCAGATCTCGGCGCTACTCGGCGAGATCGATCCCGAGCATGTCGCCGCGGTTCACCTCAACCTGCTCCCGCTCGGCCCACCTCCCAATCCCATGAACCCGTTCGAGGGCCTTTCGGGTGAGGATCTTGAGGTTGCTCAGAAGACGTTCGGCTTTCTCGAACACGACACGGGGTATTGGCGCATCCAGGCGACACGGCCTCAGACCGTCTCCTACGGGCTCAACGACTCTCCGGCCGGCCTTGCCGGGTGGATCGTCGAGAAGTTCCGGGCGTGGACCGACTGCGGCGGCGACATCGAGAGCGCATTCACCAAGGACGAGCTGCTTACCAACATCACCCTCTACTGGATCACGCAGACCATCAACTCGTCGGCCCGGTACTACTACGAGAACACCGGTCCGGGACGGATGGTGGACCCACCGAAGGTAGAAGTGCCGACCGGCTACGCGATGTTCCCCGGGGAGCACTACAAGATGCCCCTGGCCTGGGCCAAGGACAACTTCAATCTAGTACACAGCGTGAATATGGCCAAGGGCGGCCACTTCGCCGCGATGCAGGTGCCCGAATTGTTTGTCGAAGAGGTACGCGGATTTTTCCGGGGATACCGGACTCGGCCCTGACCGAAGACTCACCCACGCGCTGGTCGAAACAGTGCGGCTCCAACATCTCAGGATATCTCCTCGTGGGATTGGGCTGATTTGGGATGAAAGCGGTGTATGGCCTCGCCATCCGAAGAGGAAACGGGGAAAGAACGATGAAACGATCACGTCGTTGGCCCATATTAGGTTTGCTGACGGCCTGTGCGCTTGTTGCGTCCGCCTGCGGTAGCAGCGGTAGCGGCGCGAACTCCGGTGGGTCGTCGGCAGCCACATCCGGCGGCGAGATCGTCGTCGGCAGCATCGCCAGTTGCAGCGGTGCGCAGGCAGGGTCCGAGGGCGGAGTCTGCAAGGCGATTCAGGCGTGGGCATCCTCGGTCAACGACAGTGGGGGGATCAACGGCCATCGGGTCCGGTTGATCGTCAAGGACGACGGCGGTAACCCGACCACGTCGCTGGACCTGGTCAAGCAGCTCGTCGAGCAGGACCATGTCATCGCGATCGTCAACGACGAGAGCAACGTCGACGCGACCTGGGCCAGCTACATCCAGAGCAAGGGGATACCGGTCGTCGGCGGCCTGATGGCGAACGCGCCGTTCCTCACCAACCCCGACTTCTTCCCGAGCGGCACATCGCAGATCGCCTTCGTCTACGGGGCGCTGGCCTCGGCCAAGGCCGCGGGGAAGACCAACTATGGCTTCATGTACTGCGCTGAGGCTCCACAGTGCGCTCAGGCCGTGCCGTTGATCCAGGCGCTGGGCGCCGTGGCCGGCATCAGGATCGGGTATACCGCGAAGGTCGCCGGCGCAGCCCCTGACTACACCGCGCCGTGTCTGGCCGCGAAGGCCGCGGGGGTGGACGCCTTGCAGGTCGGCTCCAGCGCGACCATCGTGCTGAGGGTCCTGGATTCGTGCGCCCAACAGGGTTTCAAGCCGCTGACCAGCGGTGTGGACGGCACCGTCACCACCGCCTGGCTGAACGACCCGAACGTCGACGGAGCAGTGGCGGTCGAGGTCGACGCGCCGTTCTTCGACCAGTCGATTCCGGCAACGAAGGCGTTCCACGACGCGATGAAGAAGTACGCCCCCGACGTCTACAACGGCCCGCTGTTCGGAGCGAACGTCTCCTACGCATGGGTTTCCGGAAAACTTTTCGAGGCTGCGGCGAAGAAGGCCGATATCGGGCCGAACTCCACCCCCGCGCAGGTCAAGCAGGGGCTGTACCAGCTCAAGGACGAGACCCTGGACGGGCTCGCTCCGCCCCTGACCTTCATCGAAGGCAAGCCGACCTTCGTCAACTGCTACTTCACAGTGGGCATTCAGAACGGGAAGTTCACCACACCCGACGGTCTCAGGACCCAGTGCGCGCCGATGGACAAGCTCGAACCGGTCCTGAAAGGACTGGGCGGCTGACAGTCGGTGATCAAGGTGCGGCCGCGGGATGTTCTTCCCGTGGCCGCACCTGCCGACCGGCACAGGTTCCGGCTCGGCCGGCGGACCCCCGCACCCGCTGTCCAGACAATCCCGAAGGTGTCCGCCAGTCTGTAGGAGCACCCGCCCATGCTGCCCTTCATCATCGCCGGGTTGACCACCGGCGCCGTCTACGGACTCGCCGGTGTCGGGCTGGTCCTGACCTATAAGACATCGGGGTTGTTCAACTTCGCCCACGGCGCGCTGGCAACCGTTGCGGCCTACGTCTTCTACACCTTGAACGTGCAACACGGGGTGGCCTGGCCGGTGGCCGCGCTGATCGCGGTGTTCGTGTCGGGCCCGGTGACGGGGCTGCTGTTCGAGCGGTTGGCCAGGGCGATCGACGGTGCCAGCCTGGCGCTGCGGGTGGCGAGCACCATCGGGATCCTGCTCATCGTCCAGACCGCCGCAGTGCTGATCTACGGAACCGCGCAGGACCGGCGGGTGCCGCAGTTCCTGCCGACCGATATCGTGCGGATCGGCGGCACCAACGTCACCTACGCCCAGATCATCACCTTCGCGATCGCGCTGGCGGCGACCGTGGCGCTGTACGTGTTCTTCCGCCTGTCCCGCCTCGGCGTCGCGATGCGCGCGGTGGTGGAGAGCCCCACCCTGCTCGGGCTGGCCGGGACCAACCCGACCCGCGCGCGGCGCTGGGCCTGGTGCATCGGCGTCACCTTCGCCGCCGCGTGCGGCGTGCTGCTGTCTCCGCTGGTCTCCCTGACGGGGACGACGCTGACCCTGCTCGTCGTCCAGGCGTTCGGCGCCGCCGCGATCGGCGCGTTCACCAGCCTGCCGCTGACGTTCGTCGGCGGTCTCGTCATCGGCGTGGTCGGCTCGATCGCGACGAAGTACTTCACCACGGGCGTGCTGTCGGGCGTACCCGCGAGCCTGCCGTTCATCATCCTGTTCGTCATCCTGCTCGTCTTCCCCAAACGCTGGCTCGCCGAGCGTTCCCGAGTGGTCCCCCGAACCCGCGCCAGCTGGACGACGCCCTGGCAGGTGCAGGTCACCGGCGGCGTGGCGCTGCTCACCGTGCTTGCGCTGGCACCGTCATTCGCGGACATCCACCTCACCGATTGGACGATCTTCCTGTCGTTGGTGATGCTCTTCCTGTCGCTGGGCCTGCTGGTGCGCACCTCCGGCCAGGTGTCGCTCGCCCACGTGAGCTTCGCGGCGATCGGTGTCGCGGGCTTCTCCCATCTCGCGGTCGACCACCACTGGCCGTGGGCGCCGGCCCTGCTCGTCGCCGGCCTCATCGCCGTCCCGATCGGCGCGATCCTGGCCATCCCGGCGATCCGGCTGACCGGGCTCTACCTGGCGCTTGCGACGCTGGGGTTCGCCATCCTGGTCGCTCAGATGTTCTACACCGCCGACTTCATGTTCGGGTCACTCGGCCTCGGCCTGACCATGCCCCGTCCGCACCTGCCCGGATTGACGCTCGACAGTGACAAGGGCTTCTACTACCTCACCCTCGCCCTTGTAACGATCACCGCACTTGGCGTCGTGGCCCTCGACCGAGGCAGGTTGGGACGGCTGCTGCGCGCCATGGCCGACTCTCCCACCGCGCTTGCCACCAGCGGAAACTCCATCAATGTCACCCGGGTGCTGGTGTTCTGCCTGTCCGCGTTCCTCGCCGCCGTCGCCGGTGCACTCGGCGGGATGGCACAGACCACCGTCACCGGCGACAACTACCAGCCGCTGACATCGCTGGTCTACCTCACCCTGATCATCATCACCGTGGGCGGTGAACCCTGGTACGCCATCCTCGCCGCCGGCGGCCTCGCCCTGGTGCCCTCCTACGTCACCAACAGCGACACCACGAACTGGCTGCAGATCCTGTTCGGTGTTGGTGCCGTCCTCTACGCGGTGACGCCCGACTCCGCCCGCGGGACACCGCTGGCCCTGGCGAACGCGCTTGACCGGATCTTCCGCCGCCGGCCCGCGCCATCACCTGCGCCACCTGCTCCGGCCGCTGCTGTCGGGTCGGCGGCAGCCGCGGCAACGGTAGCTACCGGCAGGGACACCCATGAGTCCAAGCCGCAACAGCGGCCGGCGGAGCGGATCTCCGCCAAGGTTGCCGCGTGCACCCTGGAGGTCCTGGGGCTGCGCGTCCAGTTCGGTGGCCTCGTCGCCGTGGATGGTGTGGGCCTCGCTGCGTCCACCGGCCGGATCACCGGTCTGATCGGGCCGAACGGTGCGGGCAAGACCACGACTTTCAACGCGTGCTCCGGCCTCAACCGCCCCACCGCCGGACGGGTGCTGCTCGACGGGCGCGACATCAGCCACCGCGGCCCGGCCTCGCGGGCACGGCTCGGGCTTGGCCGCACCTTCCAGCAGATGGAGCTGTTCGACTCGCTGTCCGTCCGGCACAATGTCGATCTGGGTGCCGAGGGCGGACTGGCCGGACTGAACGCGCTGACCCACCTCGCCGCGACCCCCGGCGAAACAAGCCGCATCCGCGGCGCCACCGCCGATGCGCTGGCACTGTGCGACCTGACCGACCTTGCTGACACCCCGGTCAGCTCGCTGTCGACCGGGCAACGTCGTCTTGTCGAGCTCGCCCGCTGCCTCGCCGGTCCGTTCCGCGTTCTGTTGCTCGACGAGCCTTCGTCCGGCCTCGACCACGACGAGACCAGACGCTTCGGGGACATCCTGCTGCGGATCGTCGCCGACCGGGGCGTCGGCATCCTGCTCGTGGAACATGACATGGCCCTCGTACGCCAGATCTGCGACTACATCTACGTCCTCGACTTCGGGAAGTCCATCTTCGAAGGCGCACCCGCCGCCGTCCTTGCGGCACCCGTCGTCAGGGCCGCATACCTCGGGGACGACCTCGGCCGAGCTGCGCCCGGTGAAAACCCGGCGGTGCTCGGTGCCGCTGCCGGCCCGGTCCCCGTGGCTGACCCGGCCAGCAAGGGCTCAGCCATCTCGCCCATCAGGAGCGACGCATGAGTGGAACCGCGAAGGCGCATGCGGGTGCCGTGCTCGAGCTGTGTGGTGTCACCGCCGGTTACGGCCGTACGACGGTCCTTCGGGACGTCACGCTGGCGGTCGCACCCGGTTCGGTCACCGCACTGCTTGGGCCGAACGGTGCCGGCAAGACCACCCTTCTGCACACCGCGGCCGGAGTGATCCGGCCCCGCGCCGGCCGGGTGGTCATAGCCGGCCGCGACATGACCAGGAGCAGCTCGCACCAACGTGCCCATGCGGGGCTGTGCCTCGTCCCGGAAGGCCGGGGCATATTCCGCACCCTCACCGTCCGGGAGAACCTCCGGCTACAGGTGCCGCCGTGGGCGAAGGAAAGGAGTGTGGAGCAGGCCCTCGAGGTCTTCCCGATCCTGCGGAAACGACTCGGGCAACCCGCCGGACGGATGTCCGGCGGGCAGCAGCAGATGCTGGCGCTCGCCCGCGCCTTCCTTTCGGGCGCCACGATCGT
>NZ_CADDZT010000007.1:26754-37957 GCF_902812655.1 Candidatus Frankia meridionalis
ATCTTCGCCTCACTCGACCGACTCCGCGCCGAAGGTGTTGCTCTTCTGCTGGTCGAGCAGTACGTCACCCTCGCCCTCGGTATGGCCGACCAGGTCCACCTGCTCGGCCAGGGACGCGTGGTCTTCTCCGGAATGGCAGGAGAACTGGACGAGGACGCAGTCGTACACGGCTACCTCGGAGCGGACATCTCGTCTCCGGACGCCGGCCACGCGGACGCCGACCACGCGGACGCCGACCGCACCGCTGCTGGCAGTGCCGACGCTGCCGCCACAGATGATGCAGACGCAGACGCTGCGAATGTATGAGAGGGGTCTCGGCATTATCCCTGCTGCCCGATTCGCGGCAACGGCCGCTGAGGAGGTTAAATAATGGAAAAGTTCACCGCCCGGCATTCGTTGCCGATGGCGTTGGAAGAGGTCACGCCGGAGTGGCTGACGGATGCCCTGTCCGAGTATGCGCCGGGAACGCGGGTCATATCGGTGGATGCGAGCGAGCCCATCCATGGGACCTCCACGAACGCGCAGCTCACCTTGGAGTATGCCCCGCATCGGTCGGGGGTCCTCCCGCTTCCCGCCACGATGTGGCTGAAGGCGGGGTTCGAGGAGCACTCTGCGCAGACCGCGATGTACGGGACGTACGAGTCGGAGGCGTTGTTCTATCAGCGCCTCGCATCGATACTCCCGTTCAGGACGCCGACGTGTTATTACGCCGGGACCGATCCGGACAGTCGCCAGGGTATCGTCCTGCTGGAGGACCTGGCCGCGAGGCAGGTGACGTTTGGGAAGGCGACCGAGCCGGTCGATGCGGATACGGCGGCGCTCGTACTCGACGGACTCGCCCGCCTCCATGCAGCCACCTGGGGTGGTGCACCGTACGGTGAGTTACCGTTCGTTCGGAAAGGAATTTCGTACGAGGAGGACGGCGCGCACTACTTCAAGGCGCAGACGCCCGAGGTCGTCGCCGAGTGGATCGGACGACGGAGCGGAGTTGTGCCGGTCCCGGCAGCCGTCAACAACCCGGAACGCATTGTCAGAGCGTTTTGGCGCCTGGCCGAGCTGTCGAGCTTGCCACCGCTGTGTCTCATCCATTCCGACGCGCACATCGACAACATCTACTTCGATACCGGGGTTCCGGGTTTCCTTGACTTCCAGGCGTTGTACGTGTCGAGCTGGGCATGGGATGCCAGCTACTTCATGGTGAAATCCATGACGGTGGAGGAACGGCGCCGTTCCGAGGTCGATCTCCTCAAGTACTATCTTGATCGGTTGTCGAGGCATGGCGTGAGTTCTCCTCCGTCGTTCGACGCGGCATGGCTGGCGTATCGGCAGTACAACGCATATGCATTGCTCACTTCGATCGTCAACCCGGATTCCTTCAAACCCGCGGAGATCAATATTGCGTGGACGTCGCGTGCCGTGAACGCGGCGGATGACCTGGACACTTTGGGTGCACTCGGAGTGTGACCGGGCAGCGCGAGGAAACCTGAATGCATATTCATTCGGACATGAATGGACTCCGCCGGGGACCGGCTCGCGGCAGCGGCGCCCCCCGACCGCCGGCATCGCCGTTGAACCGCATGGTTGGCCCTGCCGCCCGGCACACCGAGCCATGATCTTCAAGAAAACAGGAGGACCGCATGCCCGTCCAGGAAGCGCCTTTGGACCTTCTCCCCGAGCCCGGCCTGCTCATCGGCGAGAAGGTGCTCCGGTCCACGTCCGGCGGGGTGCACCTACATGTCTACGCGCCGACCGGTAAACCGACGGTTGAGGTCCCGTTGGCAGGTCCGAAGGAGATCGACCTGGCCGTCGAGACCGCACGAAAAGCGTTGGTCGGCTGGCGGGCGATGCCAGCGGGCGTGCGGCGCGACGTTCTGCTGCGGCTGGCGCAGCTGCTCCGTGACCACCACGAGGAGCTGGGCCGGCTGGCTATCGCAGATAATGGCGCCCCCGCCTATGTACACATGCATGCGCCGTTCGCGGCGGCGGAACTGTTCGCCTACAACGCCGGCTGGGTCGACAAGATCGGCGGAGACGTCGTGAACACCCATCCGGTGCCGTCGTTCGACTACACACTCGACGAACCGTACGGCGTTGTCGGAGTGGTCATCCCGTGGAACGGGCCGATACATGCCATCGGGATGACGTGCGCACCGGCACTCGCCGCGGGTAACTGTGTCATCGTGAAACCGCCGGAACTCACTCCGTTCGCGGCACTGCGCATGGGTCGACTCGCCCTGGACGCCGGCCTGCCACCGGGCGTCCTACAGATCGTCCCGGGTGGACCGGCCGCCGGGAAGGCCCTGGTCACCCATCCCGGAGTGGACAAGGTCCACTTCACGGGCAGTGACGCCATCGGGAAGAAGGTCCTCGCGGGGGCGCTGCACACGCTCAAGCCGGTCGGGCTCGAGCTCGGCGGCAAGTCGGCGAACATCATCTTCTCTGACGCCGATCTGGTGCAGGCGGCGAGCCAGTCCCTCGCGGCGATCATCAATCTGTCCGGCCAGGGCTGCATCAACGGCACTCGAGTGCTCGTTCAGGCATCGGTCTACGACCAGGTCATCGAAATCATCCGGGCAGCGGTCGAGCACATCCCGCTCGGTGATCCGGTGACCGCGTTGGCTCCACCGGCGATGGGCCCGGTCATCAACGAGGCCGCCTGCAACCGGATCATGGGGGTCATCGAACGGACGAAGGACCTCGGCGAGGGGCGGTTGCTGACCGGCGGCGAGCGTGGCACCGGCGACTTCGCCCACGGGTACTACATTCAGCCGACCGTCTTCGTCGACGTGGACAACTCCAGCCGGCTGGCCCAGGAGGAGATTTTCGGCCCGGTCCTCGCCGTCATCAGGTTCACCGATGAGGAGGAGGCCGTCCGGCTCGCCAACGACACCCGGTTCGGGCTGGCTGCCTACGTACAGACCAAAGACCTGCGCCGGGTGCACCGGGTGTCCGCCGCTCTGGATGCCGGCAACGTATGGGTCAACGGGTTCGTCGGCATCCATGAGGCGGTGCCGTTCGGTGGTGTCAAGCAGAGCGGTACCGGCCGGCTCGGTGGCATTGCCGGCATCCGGGAGTTCACCCGGCCGAAGAACGTCTGGATCGCGCTGTAAGGGTCGGTTTCTCAGAAGCGGACACGCCGTTTCATGGGGATCGTTCTCCTAGGATTCCGGTCATGACGTCAGTGGCGGAGACGACCAGGGTGTTGCTGGGCGAGGCGTGGTCGGCGCTCGGCGGTGAGGCGGATCTGCTGGATCTGGTGACGGTGACGGGGGACGGGGCGGGTCTGCTGCCGTCGAGGTTGGCGGTACTGCCGGCCATGGTCGCCGCGGTCTCGGCGTCCACGCTGGCCGCGTCGGTGCTCGACTCCGCCCGGTGTGGGGGCCGCCCGGCACTGGTCCGGGTTGATGTGGAGCATGTCGCGGTGGCCGCGCGCAGCGAGCGGTATGCGCGGGCGGAGGGGGTACCGGAGCCGGACCTGTTCGCCCCGCTGTCGCGGTTGTGGCGTACGGCTGACGGTTGGCTTCGCCTGCATGCCAACTACGCCTGGCATCGCAGTCGCGCGCTGGGAGTGCTCGCCTGCGGGGATCGCCCCGAGGCTGTCGCGGAGGCCGTCGAGGGCTGGCGTGGGGAGGAGCTTGAGGATGCTCTGGCCGCGGCGGGCGCGATCGGGTATGCCGTCCGCAGCCCGCGGGAGTGGCGGGCGCACCCGCAGGGCCGGGCGGTCGCGGGGTTGCCGCTGCTCGACAGCGTGGCGATGCCGGGGTCGGGCCGCAGGGCCGGTGCGGGCAGCGGTGCCGAAGGCCTGCGGGTCCTGGACCTGACCCGGGTGATTGCCGGCCCGGTTGCGACCCGGACGTTGGCGGCGTGGGGGGCGCAGGTGCTCCGGCTGGACAGCCCGCGGCTGCCGGAGATCCCGGCACAGGCGCTGGACACGCTGTCGGGCAAGCGCAGCGCGCAGCTCGACTTCTCCCAGCCACCGGGCAGAGAACGGTTGGAGGAGCTGCTTGCCACCGCGGACGTGCTGGTGGCGGGCTATCGGCCGGGGGCGTTCGCCCGCTACGGCCTGGGTCCCGATGCGCTGGCCGAGCGGCATCCGCATCTGTCGGTGGTGACGCTGTCGGCGTGGGGTGTGACTGGGCCGTGGGCTGCGCGGCGCGGTTTCGACTCGGTGGTCCAGTGCCCCACCGGCATCGCGAGCGTTGAAGGCGACGGTGGCACGGGAACGCCTGGTGTGTTGCCGGCACAGGTACTCGATCATGCTACCGGCTATCTGGCGGCCGCGGCGGCGTTGCTGGCGCGGGTGGCTGTGGAGCGTGGTGAGCCGCCCCGGTCGGTACGGCTGTCACTCGCGCAGACCGCGCACTGGCTGACGACGGCGGGGACCGGTGAACGCCGGGCGCCGCGTGAGATCCGCCCGGAGGCTTATCTGGTGACCCTGCCCGGCGCCGCGCGGCCGGTGCGCGTGGTCGGTCCCCCGGGACGGGCCGGTGACCTGGCGCCCGAGTGGGTGTTCACCACCGACCTCGGCACCGACCCACCTGCGTTCACCGGTGCAGGCGACGCGGGCTGAGGGTGGGCTTTGTCCGGAGGACATTCGGCACGCTGAGGCGCCATCAGTAGCGTCCTCAACGCGTCGGATCGGGCCGGACCGGGGTATGTCCGGATGATGATTGTCGTGTGTCAGGTGAAGGCTTCGTGACCCCTGCTGGAGGGGTCACGAAGCCTTCACGCATGCGAGATGTTCACATCGGGTCAGGTCGGGTGATCCCCGGCTGGGATGCCCGTGAGGAGCGCGCGGACCTCCGCCTCCTGGTAGCGGCGGTGGCCGCCGAGGGTGCGGATCGAGGTCAGTTTCCCGGCCTTGGCCCAGCGGGTCACCGTCTTCGGGTCGACCCGGAACATGGTGGCCACCTCGGCAGGGGTCAGCAGAGGAGCGGCTTGTAGTGCTCGTGTCGTTGTCACACAGCCTCCCGTCACAGAGTGTTGATAACCAATATACAGATGGTTCTTCCTTCGGGGGCAATTCGGGCATGGCACGTCAGGGTCATGTGCTGACTAGTCATGGCACGTCCACGTGGGCGGCAACACGGTCGGTGGCGGGCCGCGCGCCGGGGTGCGCCAGTGTGTCACGACGATCAGATGCCCGCTGGATGCGTACGCGGGCAGGGCGGCAGACTGGCTCATGCGTACCCGCACCCGCAGCGGTATTTGCCGAAGGGACCGTGTCGGACAGCAGCAAGCACCAGGAGCTGGTGTCTTTCATCTGGTCGGTGGCGGACCTGCTCCGCGGTGACTACAAGCAGTCCGAGTACGGCAAGGTCGTCCTGCCGTTCACCGTGCTGCGCCGGCTCGACTGCGTCCTCGCGCCTACCAGGGACGCGGTGCTGGAGGAGAAGCGGACAAGATCGTCGCCGCCGTGCGGGAGGCGGAGCTGCTCGGCGTGATCTTGCAGTCGGACCTGACCGCCGTCGTGTGGGCTCCGGCAGGGCACGGCCCCGGCTCTCCCGGCCGCACCCGCCCGCGGACTGGCCGCGGACTGGCCGCGGACCCGGCGGATCCCCGTAACGACATCGTGCCGGAGTCGGGCACGGTTGAGCCGCTGGCACGGTTGAACACCCGTCTCAACGATCTGCGCAACGGGCAGCGCGACTTCTCGATTGCCAACATCGAGTCCGTCAGCCCCGCAGATTGATCCGGCCGCAGGCGAAGGCGCGGCACCTTTCGGCTTTGTCGGCCGGGAGATGTCCGCCATGATGGTTCGGAGTACCCGAGCCTGTTCACGGCGAGGACTGCCGATAACCAAGCAGGATCTGTCGTCGGGGTCGGCTCGGGGTCATACCGCATGCCGACGGCCGGGACCGGTCGAGAGGAATAACTGTGCCGCTTCATGGCAAGGCCGTATGGGACCGTCTCGAGGAAACTGTCGGTATTCGGCCGCAGTTCGTCGGTCCTGGCGAGTCTGGAGAGGTATCCCGGTTCAAACTGGCCGAGACCGGGATGACGACGGAGCAGGCCTACCAGATCGTGCACGATGAGCTGATGCTTGACGGTAATGCACGGTTGAACCTCGCGACGTTCGTCACCACCTGGATGGAGCCCCAGGCGGACCGGCTGATGGCCGAATGTGCCGCGAAAAACATGGTTGACAAGGACGAATATCCGCAGACGGCCGAGTTGGAGCTGCGCTGCGTCAACATCCTCGCGGATCTGTGGAACGCGCCGGGCCAAGCGGTGGGCTGCTCGACCACCGGTTCGTCGGAGGCGTGCATGCTCGCAGGGATGGCGTTGACCCGGCAGTGGCGTGTCCGGCGACGGTCCGCCGGCCGGCCCGCGGACCGTCCCAACCTGGTGATGGGCGTGAACGTCCAGGTGTGCTGGGAGAAGTTCTGCCGGTACTGGGACGTCGAGCCGCGGTTGGTGCCCCTCGCCCCGGGCCGCACCCATCTCACCGCGGACCAGGCCGTCCGCCATTGTGATGACAACACGATCGGTGTCGTGGCGATTCTCGGTTCCACCTTCGACGGCACCTATGAACCGGTCGGCGACATCGCCGCCGCACTGGACCACCTCACCGCCTCAGGCGGACCGGACATCCCGATGCACGTCGACGCCGCCTCCGGAGGATTCATCGCGCCGTTCCTGGACCCCGACCTGGTGTGGGACTTCCGGCTGCCCCGGGTGCAGTCCATCAACGCCTCCGGTCACAAGTACGGGCTGGTCTACCCGGGCGTGGGCTGGGTGCTCTGGCGTGACAGCCACGCGTTGCCGGACGATCTGGTCTTCCACGTCGATTACCTTGGCGGCAGCATGCCGACGTTCTCGTTGAACTTCTCCCGTCCCGGCGCCCAGGTCGTCGCGCAGTACTACACCTTTCTCCGGCTGGGCAGGGACGGCTTCCGGCAGGTGCAGCAGGCCTCCCGGGACACGGCTCGTTGGCTGGCCGACCAGATCGGCGAACTCGACGCGTTCGACCTGGTCTCCGACGGAAGCGGCATTCCCGCGTTCGCGTTCCGGATGGCCGGCGGGATGGCAGGCCTGGCCGCCGACTCTGCCGGGCCCAGCGTGTTCGATGTCTCCGACCTGCTGCGCATGCGCGGTTGGCTGGTACCCGCCTACCGGTTCCCGGCCGATCTGACCGATCTTGCGGTGCTGCGGGTCGTCGTCCGCAACGGCTTCAGCCGGGACCTCGCCGGGTTGTTCCTCGCCGATCTTCAGAAAATCAACGAACGGCTCACCGCCGGCCGACCGGCCTTGCCGATCATCCCCCCCGATACCCGCGGCGCGGGTTTTCACCATTGACGAAGGTTTCACCGTGAGTCAGGTGGTCATCCAGCTATTCATCGGTCGGGGACCGCTACGGCGTTCAGCCCTCGCCGTTGCGGGGTGTCTGGCTGAAACATGTCGTGCCAGACGGCTTTCGCCCCGCTGTCACCGATGCGGTAGAGCTTGCACGATCGAACCCACAGCCGTGACAGCGCTCAGCGCGGACAGGACCGGTAGCAGTGCTGCGAGCGGGACGAGGACGACGACCGCATGTACCAGCGTCACCACCACCTTGACGAGGCTGCAGGCGAAGGGCCTGGCCGAACGGGTGGCGAACGGCCGGACGTTCTCCTACAGCCCGACGGCCAAGGCCGCCGAGGACGTGGCCGCGCGGATGTCCCCGTCGGTGGTCGTGATGGCCGGGCTGAGCGCGGTCGCCTGCTGGTCAGGCGCGGCCTTTGAGGATGAGGTTCCAGTACAGCAACGGTAGGCCGTGGCGCTTGAGGTACCACATGTCACGGCGTTCTTTCCGGGTGTTGATCAGCCGCGGGGGGAAGGTGGGGTGCGGGCGCATGGTGTAGTCGAATTCGGCGAGCAGCATCTTGTTCCGCGCGGTGGTCAACGGGCAGGAGGCGTAGCCGTCGTACTGCTGTGCGGCGGGCTGACCGGCCATGGTGGCCAGGAGGTTCGCGACGACGACGGGGGCCTGTTTGCGGATCGCGGCGCCGGTCTTGGAGTTCGGGGAGTTGCCGGCGTCACCGAGGGAGAACACGTTGGGGTAGCGGGTGTGTTGCAGCGTGTACTTGTCGACCTGGACGTACCCGGCCGGGTTGGCGGGGTCCGCCAGCGGACTTTTCTTGATCCAGTCTGGGGCGCTCTGTGGGGGCACGAGGTGCATCAGGTCATAGCCGATGTCGTCCCTGATCCCGGTGGTGTGGTTGACGACGACGGCGTGGCGGGAGTCGGGGTCGACCTCGATGAGTTCGCTGTTGGTGCGGAGCTCGATGCCGTATCGGGCCACAACCTTGTCCAGGACGTCGGCGAACTCCTGCACCCCGAATATGGCCGGGGTGGGCAGGACGAGCACGACGCGGATGTCGTCGAGGACACCCTGCCCGCGCCAGTAGTCGCAGGCCAGGTAGGCGATCTTCTGGGGTGCGCCGGCGCATTTGATGGGCCCGGCGGGCATGGTGAACACGGCGGTGCCCGAGCGCAGGGAACGGATCCTCTCCCAGGTCTTCGGCGCGAGGTCGTAGGTGTAGTTGCTCGACACCCGCGGTGTGGCGATCGCCTCGCGCATGCCGGGGATCGCCGTCCAGTCGAGTTGGATTCCCGGGCAGACGACGAGATGGTCGTAGCTGACCTGCGAGCCGTCGGCGATGGTGACGGTCTGGTTGTCGGGGTCGACCGTCTCGGCGCGGTCGCGGATCCAGGTGACGCCGGCGGGTATGACGCCGGCCTGTGGGCGTGCGCTGCTCGTGATGGGGGCGCGTCCGCCACCGACGAGGGTCCACAGCGGCTGGTAGTAGTGGGTGTTGGCGGGGTCGAGGATGGCGATGTCGGTGATGCCGGCGCGGCGGAGCCGGGCCGCGACGCTGATCCCGGCGTTGCCACCGCCGATGATGAGCGTCGTGTGGTGGACGGTCCTGGCCATGACGGTCTCCCTCGGCGCCGGTGGATGGTTCAGATCCCCGTCCCCATCTCGTCACTATAGATCATCGCCGTGGCGGTGTTCCGGCCTGCGGATGCTGGTGGCGCAGGCGCGGTGCGAGGACCTGACTCGGGTAACCCGAGATACCGATAGCCACAGGTACGAAGTTCCCGTCCTCAAGGCCTGGGAGACTCTTGAAGATCTTGTTTATGGGTCTTGTCAATTCGAGTTGATCAATGTGCATCACCTGCATGATCTTCCTGTTGTGTTTGGTGGCCTGACCCGTCCGTCAGAGCTGTACGGGAGACGGTGCAGGATGCGCTCCGGAGTTGACCTGTGCGCAGTGTGCTGGTTGCCGTACTTGACGAGATGTATCGAGGTGGGGGTGGATCGTGCGGCTGCGGGTGTCCATCAGAACAACAGCGCGCGAGCTTGCGTGGAGGAACGTCCAGCTCCCCGGACGCGGGCTGTGTTACTCACTGCTGCGAAATGTGGAACCAAAAGTAGCAGAGGATATGCATGAGCAGGGGTGGGGCGTCCACCGGATGGCGCCGTTCGGCTTCGGTCCACCGACATTCCCGCAGGCCAGGCGGGTGAAAGGCCGTTACGCCGTGGGCGGGCGAGGCTACCTGGAACTCGGTAGCCCGCTGTACGCGGTGGTGGAGGCCTGGGCGAAGGTCCTCACCACGACCCCGATGATCGATTGGGGTGGTGTCGCCCTGCACGTCGAGAGCGTCGAGCTCGTCGACCCGCCGGCCTTCGGCGATGGCGTGGGCGTTCTGCGGACGGTCACGCCGGTGGTGATGAAGGGTTCCGGTCGTGGCCCGAACGGGGCTCGGACGACCCGGCAGGCCTTTGTCCTGCCGGGGGAGCCGGAGTTCGCCGGTTACCTCGCGCAGAGTCTGCAGCGTAAGGCGCAGACGATCGGTGTCGACCCGGATGTGACTCTCGAACAGATCACCTGGATCGGGGCGAAGCGCAGCTTCGACGTCGGAGACGGGAAGAAGACCGGCGCACCGGTCGAGGTCCGGTTGCGTGGGGCGCCCGAGACGCTGGGCGCCTTGTGGTCATGGGGCCTGGGGCAGGCGACGTCCGCCGGTTTCGGCTGGGTGGCGCCGTGACGACGCCGGTCGACGTGGATGTGACCGCGGCCCAGGCACGGATCGTGCTCACCGCGCATCCACTACAACGGGTCGGCGCGTTCGCTCTCACCGCGATCGCCGGCTGCTCCGAACCGGGCCAGATGACCGCCGATGGGTTCGCCACCGCTGTGCGCCGGATGGCCGAGGACGCGGTCCGTGCGGCTTTACTGCCGTCCACCACGGCCGAGGGAGCTTTCTGGCTGAAGGCGAGCGGTTCCTTCTTCCCGAACTCCAAGATGAACCACCCGTCGCGGGTGCGTCGCAGCAGACAGGAGAACATCGATCTGGTCCTTGCCTGGCGGACCATGCCCGCCCGGGAATGCTGGCCTGGCCGATGCTGCGTCCTGTGCGGCCGGGACGCGGTCGGTTACTTCGCCAAGGTGGACGTGCCGCTGGCCGAAAGCGAGCAGACACGTAACAGCACTCCCCGCGGGCACGCCGGCCTGGCCCTGTGCTGGCCGTGCGTGTGCTGTTTTCACGCCCTGCCCTACGGCTGCCGGTTGACCGGTGGGCAGAGTTCCGCCGTGCACAGCTGGGACGACCGGTTCCTGGGGAGGGTGACCGCACGTCAGGTGGGCACCAACCACCGACATATCACCTTGGGCCAGCCGGTCGGCAAGAGCGGCGGATATGCCGCGGAGGTCGAGGCGCTCGACCGTCTCCGCGGTTATGAGGACGACGTGCTTGAGGACATCGAGCTGTTCGTCTTCACGAACTACAACGTGCCCAGCCCGAACCCGCTGCAGGTCCACGGGATGGAGCAGCCGCTTGCCGAGTGGCTGCGGCGGCGTCTCGGAAGGGCTGCGGATCTCCACGCGGTGGAAGCGGCGTATTCCCGGCCGGGTATTCCCGGCCGACCCCTGCTGGCCCGGGACGCTTTCCGGGACCCGACGCGGATCCTGCAGGTTCTCACGGCGTTCATACGTGAACGTCCGATGGCGGCGCTGGACGAGCGGTGCCGGCGCCTGATCGGGCTGTGTTTCTCTTTTGCGAGCGAGGTGATGGGGATGAACGACGAGGATGTCGAGTCGATACGGCGGCTTGCCCGCAACGTCGCCACGGTGGTGGGCGCCGAGCCGACCGCCTCGGCGTTGAAGAAGTACCAGGTCGCGCATCGCCGGTCCGCTGATCTGCGGGGCTGGTTGGA
>NZ_CADDZT010000007.1:38336-38999 GCF_902812655.1 Candidatus Frankia meridionalis
ACAGTAACGAGAACGAAGGCGGGGGAGACAACTGATGACGTTTCTGGTCGGGAAGGTGGCCCTGGATGTGGATGCCGGGGCGCCGAACAACGGCCGCGGCGACGACAACGTCGGGGTCGTGAAGAAACTCAGGGTGGGACGTGACATCCATCCGTATGTGTCCGCGCAGGCGTTCCGGCGGTGGGTGCGTGACTCGATGCCGGCGGCTGAGGAGCGTTCGGTCGTCACCCGCAAGGGCAGCGGTGTCAAGCAGCAGGCGTATACCGAGGGCCGTCCCGACCGTTACCTCGACGACGACCTGTTCGGCTACATGGTCGCGGTCAAGGGCGGCGGCACCTGCCAGCGCGACACCGTGTTCGCCACCGGAACTCTCGTCGCCGTCGTCCCTCAGCAGAGCGTGACCCGGGACTTCGGGACGATGAGCCGCGGTTTCGACGCCGGGGAGAACCCGGTCATCCACGAACATGAGCTCTACAGCGCGGAACTGGCCGGTGATGTTCTTCTGGACCTGCCCCGCATCGGCACCTTCGAGACCGACGGGTCGGGGTTGCGGATAGCGCTCACCGCGGACGCGGCGAAGGAAGCGGCCTCGGCCGGCGCGGAACGGATTTCCTTCCGCGGGTTCAGCGCGCTCCGGCTCCCCCTTGCCGAACGCCGCCGCCG
>NZ_CADDZT010000007.1:39024-40002 GCF_902812655.1 Candidatus Frankia meridionalis
CGGCGGCGCGAAGCAGGCGCTGCACTACGGGGACCGCACGCCGGCGCTGATGCTGCTCGGTGCGCTCCGCGGCGGCGTCAACCCGTTCACGCGGGTGCTTGCGGTCCGGGACGGCCGCACCTCGTTCAACGCCGCCGTTCTCCGGGAGGAGATCGCCGCCTGGCGTGACGAGCTGGAGGGGCCGGTCCATCTCGGCTGGTCACCGGGTTTCCTCGGCAGCCAGCGGGAGACGGTCCTTGTCGATCTTGCCGGCGAGATCGCGGACGGCACGGTCCGCCTCGACCACCCCCGCGTGTTGTTCGGCCGGCTCGCGGACGAGATCGAAAACGGTGTGCACGACGCCTGGTTCGAGGATCTGAAGGCATGACCGCGCAGTCTGTCCCGGCTGATGCGAGAACCGGCCGGGACAGTACGGTCACGGCCCTGCAAGTGTCGGTGACAACTCGGGTGGCGTCGTTTCGCAACCCGCTCTACGCCACGGCGCAGATCTGCCTTCCGTGCCCTCCGCCGTCCACCGTCGGTGGTCTGCTCGGCGCGACCGCCGGCGGATGGGACGCGGTCGATCCCTCGATGCGTTTCGCCATGGCGTTCACCGCCGCGGGTGACGGGACCGATCTGGAGACCTACCATCCGCTGGACGCTCGAGGCAGGGCAACCGACCCGATTCCCCGGGAGCGCGAGTTCCTCAGCGACGTCAGGCTGACGGTGTGGATCCTCGACGACATCGAGCTGTGGCGGTCGCGGCTGCGGCGTCCGGTGTGGCCGCTGCGCCTGGGCCGCAGCCAGGATCAGGTCGGGATCCAGATCGCGGTGACGCAGCTGCGAGCCGTACCCGGATGGCAGCGGGCGGCGGTTGTGCCGGCGGCCATGAGCACGTTCGGTTCGCTGCTGCAGCTCCCGACCGCGATCAGCGGTGACCGGTCCCGTACCAGGTGGGGAAGATACCGGTTCCGGCCGTTTCGGGCGGACCGGGCCATG
>NZ_CADDZT010000007.1:40525-41845 GCF_902812655.1 Candidatus Frankia meridionalis
CCGTCGTGCTCCTGCCTCCCAGCCACCCGCGGCATGCCGAGACACCGCAGACCGCGTGACCGACCCATTGCACACGCTGCTGGCCAAGAGCAACCGATCCGGCCGCGGCGGTCGGGGAGAACTGCTCACCGAACATTCGGCGGCTACCCTGCGCGCTTCTCGCGAGATCGCGCAGCGGGTCGGTTGCCTGCGTGGGCTGCCGGCACACCTCGGACGGACCTTCTGGGACACGGCCGCAGCCGCCGCTCTCACCCACGATGCCGGGAAGGTCGCCAGCGGATTCCAGGAGATGATCCAGGGACGTTCCCGCGGCTGGGGCCAGCGCCACGAGGTCGTCTCACTGGGGTTCCTGCCCATGCTCTTCGACACCCGGCCCGACCTCGCCTGGGTGGCGCTCGGTGTCGCCACCCATCACCGGGGGCTGCGGAACGACTCTGGAGGGGGAAAGGAATCCCTGCGGGGGCTCTACCGCGACTGCAGGCCATCGGCGGATGAGCTCGCCAGGAAGATCGGCAGCGTCGACCGAGACCGGGCCCGGGCGCTGGCGGGCTGGTTGGCCAGTCACGCCCGCGAGCACGGCGTCGCCACATCCGATACATCCGACACATCCGCCACATCCGATACATCCGACACCGTCGACACGGTGGCGACCGGGACACCGGACGCAATGGGGTCGGTCGACGGAGCGGTGATCCTCACGGCTGCGCACCGGTTGCTGTTCGACCTGCTCGACCAGTGGGACGAACCGGTCGATCCCGGCCAGGGCCTGGCTGCTGTCCTGCTACAGGGGGCGGTGACCATGGCCGACCACCTGTCGAGCGGGCACGGCTGCCTGCACACCCGCCAGCCGCTGGACGCGACATACCCCGAGCGGCTTGCCGCCCGGCTGGCCAGCGCCGGGCAGATGCTCCATCGGCATCAGACGGCAGCGGCGCAGGTCGACGGGCATCTGATCATGAGGGCGTGGACGGGCAGCGGGAAGACCGAAGCCGGGTTGCTGTGGGCATCCCGGCAGGTCACGGTGATCAGCGGAACGTGTGGGGGGGTACCGCGGGTCTTCTACACGCTGCCGTACCTGGCCTCGATCAACGCGATGACGGTACGCCTGGCGGCCAGGGATGTCGGGGACGAGACCCTGATCGGGGTCAGCCACTCGCGGGCCGCGTCCTACTACCTGTCCCGATCGTTGTGCGGGGAGGACGACGATCCAGGCGATCCCGGCGACGCCACCGCGGCGGCGGCGAAGGCGCTCGCCCGCGCGGGCGCGACAAGGCTGTTCCGCGAGACGGTCCGCGTCGGCACGCCGTACCAGCTGCTGCG
>NZ_CADDZT010000007.1:42174-45672 GCF_902812655.1 Candidatus Frankia meridionalis
GCGCGCCGGCTCGGTTTCATCCTGGCGATCTTCGGGATGTGGAGGCGGCTCGGTAGCCGGGTCGGGGTGCTGTCCGCGACGCTCCCGACGCCGCTGGTCGATCTCGTCCGGACCAGCCTGCACAGCTCGGACAGCGCCGCACCGTCGGTCACCGTCGTGGAGGCCGCTCACACCGACGCTCCGGTCCGCCACCGTCTTCGGACGGTGGACTCCCATCTCACCGACCCGGCCGTCCAGGAGGCGATGGTTTCCCGGCTGGCCGCGGGGGAGTCCGTCCTCGTGGTCGCGAACAACGTCGCCGACGCCCAGACCTTGTACGAGGCGTTGTCGCCGCATGCACCGCGACTGTCTGACGGGCAGCCCGCGGCGTGTCTGCTGCATTCCCGGTTCAAGCGGTGTGACCGCGCCGCGATCGAGGAAGTGGTCAACAGCCGGTACCGGTCCGGCCTGCCCGCGCAGGACCGGCAGCCGGGTCTGGTAGTCGCCACCCAGGTGGTCGAGGTTTCGTTGGACGTCGACTTCGACGTGATCTTCACATCGTGTGCTCCGTTGGACGCGCTGGCGCAGCGATTCGGCCGGGTGAACCGGACCGGCGCCCGCCCACCGGCCGACGTCATCGTCTGCCAGGCCGAGATGCGTCCGCGGCGCAACAAGCGGCGGAACAGCCCGACCGAGCTGTTCGCGGACGGCGTCTACGAGCAGGCACCGACCGAAGCCGCCTGGCGGGTGCTGACCGGACACGACGGCGAGGTCGTGAGCGAAGCGTCGCTCGTCGGCTGGCTGGACGATGTTTACGATTCCGACTGGGGCCGGCGATGGGTACAGGACGTCACCTATTACCGCGACGCATTCACCGGCAGCTTCCTGACCTTCAGCGATCCGTTCGATGACCGGTCCGCACTCGCGGACTCCTTCGATGAAATGTTTGAGGGCACCGAGGGGATTCTGGCAACCGACATGGACGAATACGCCGGCCTGCTGAACACCGCCACCACGGCGCAAGGCCGCCTACTCGCCGCGGACCTGCTCATCCCGCTGCCGTACTTCGGCTCGAAGCTCGCGAGATGGGACCGCCGGCTCGGCGTCGCGGTTGTCGACGGCGACTACGACCCGGAGCGGGGGCTGACCGCCATCCGCGGTCAGGTCGCGAACCGCTACCAGCCCGGTGAGCTGATCTGATGGAGCGGGCCGACGTCGGGGGCGTTCACGTCAAATACCTCCATCACTGCCGCCGGCAGCTCTGGCTGTTCGCCCGCGGGGTCCGGCCGGAGCATCTCAGTGAACGGGTCCGTCTCGGGGAGGCGGTGCACGAGGTCTCCTACGGCCGGTTCCGGCCCGTCGACCTCGGCGCGGCCAAACTTGATCATCTCGACGGCGACCTGTGGGTGCACGAGGTCAAATCATCACGCCAGCCCAGCGTCGCGGACGAGGCCCAAGCCCTGCACTACTGCCTGCGGCTCACCGACGTCGGCGTCGAGGCTCGGGGCGCTGTCCTGCACTACCGGCCGACCCGTCGCACCGTCCGTCTTCCGTTCGACGACGAACAGCGGGCACGCGCGACAGGTGACATCGACGCCGTGCTTGAAGTGGTCGACCGACCCGACCCGCCGGAGCGGCTCGACCGGCCGCGCTGCACCGGATGCAGCTACACCGACTACTGCTGGACGGACTGACCCCCATGCCCGAAGCAGCCCGCACCTACTGGCTGACAACCCCCTGCCGGATCCGCCGGAAGGACTCGACCCTCGTCATCGAACGCGACGATGAGACAAAGGTCCACGTACCCGTCACCGATGTGCGCGATATCGTGGCCTGTTCCCCGGTGGACATCAACACCGCGGTGATGACGCTGCTCAACCAGCATCGCATCGCTGTGCATCTGCTCAGCTACTACGGGGACTACGCCGGATCGGTGCTTCCCGCCGAGGCGCATACATCCGGCCAGACCGTTCTCGCCCAGGCGCGTACGGCCACGACCCCCCAGACTTCCATGGCCATCGCCCGGTCGCTGGTGTGCGCGACGGCCTTCAACGTCCGCCGCATCGTCGACCGGACCGTGTTGAAAAAGCCGCTCGAGACGCTGGAAGCCGGAGCCGCCGCGGCCGAGTCCACCGCTCAGTTGATGGCCGCCGAAGGCAACTTCCGCCGGACCGCGTGGGGTGTCATCGACACCAAGCTGCCGGACTGGCTTCAACTCGACGGCCGCAGCCGCCGCCCACCCGCTAACGCCGGGAACGCGTTCATCAGCTACGTCAACGGCATCGTCTACTCCCGGGTCCTCACCGCCATCCGCCTCACCCCGCTCCACAGCGGGATCGCGTTCCTGCACAGCTCCATGGAACGCCAGCGCCACTCCCTCGCCCTCGACCTCGCCGAGGTGTTCAAACCGCTGTTCGCCGAGCGCCTGCTGTTGCGTCTCGCCGGCCGAGGCCAGTTGAAGCCCGCGCATTTCGACGCGGACGTCGGGAACACCATGCTCACCGAATCCGGGCGGCGCTTCGTCATCCAGACCGTCCGGGACGAGCTGGCGACGACGGTGCAGCACCGGACGCTCGGACGTCCGGTGGCCTACGACGAACTGCTCTACCTGGAGGCACTGAAAATCACCCGCACGTGTCTTGAGAGCGAGCGCTACCAGCCGTTCCGGATCTGGTGGTGAGTCATGTATGTGATCGTTGTCTACGACACCGCCGCGGAGCGCAACAGCAAGGTCCTCAAGGCCTGCCGTCAGTACCTTCATCATGTGCAACGGAGCGTGTTCGAAGGCAACCTCAGCCCGGCGCAGCTCCTACGTTTCCAGCGGCGCATCGACGCCGTGATCGACCATTCGTACGACCACGTGCTCGTCTACACGCTCCCGCCTGGCGCCGACGTCGTCCGCAAGAGCCTGGGCGCCGGATGGGCCGCCCCGACCGACATACTTTGATCATGTAAGCTGCAGTGGACCCCAGCGTGGTGATGTACGACCGGAGGTTCGCTGCAATCAGACCCCCCACCGTCACTTCGACACGCCGTCCGACCTGGGCGTTGATGTTCGGGTCCTCATCGCCCCTACGAGGGATTGCAACCTGCCGAGACGGCGCCGGGGCTGGTCAGGTGCAGCGGTCCTCATCGCCCCTACGAGGGATTGCAACATCTACCGGATAACCCGCACGAGTGACGTCCTCGCGGTCCTCATCGCCCCTACGAGGGATTGCAACCGGGCTTTCGCGGACCACAGGGTCCCGAGGAGGGTGAGTCCTCATCGCCCCTACGAGGGATTGCAACGGTCCGCCAGAAGAGTGCATCCAGCGGGATGCGCGGTCCTCATCGCCCCTACGAGGGATTGCAACCCTACCTGCACCGCGAAGACCTACCCGTCCACCCGGCGTCCTCATCGCCCCTACGAGGGATTGCAACTTGTAGAACGGTTTGTGTTGGACGACGATTTCCGGTCCTCATCGCCCCTACGAGGGATTGCAACTATGCGAGAGTCCACGGGGTGATCCCCGCGATGGC
>NZ_CADDZT010000008.1:0-1821 GCF_902812655.1 Candidatus Frankia meridionalis
GGACGGGGGAAACTCCGGCCGGGACGGGGGAAGCTCCGGCCGGGACGGGGGAAGCTCCGGCCGCCTGGTCCGGAAAGGTTGTGGTCACGTTCAGGTCCTCATCGTCAGGGCCGGGAGTCGAACGGCGCGGGGAGCCGACGCCTGCGGCATCGGTCTGCTGCCGCGCACGGTCAGCGCAGTCCTTGTCGCCGTCATCGTCCTATCGTCCGGTTCCAGGCTGACGTGGACCTGACGCAAGCCTGGGAGTCGCCTGAAGCATCCAGCCCGTTTCGGTCATAGGTGCATTGCCCGGTAGCTCCCACCAGGACCGCCTCGCCCGCGACGGTGGACCCGGGTACGGGATCAGCGGGTGTCGGGACGACCGGCGATCAGATCGAAAAACCGGTTCTTGCGGCGGGTCCACCGTTCGTCGTGGCGCATCGCCCGCCTGTCGGCTCGGGCCGCCTTGTGGGATCCGCCGTGGTAGCGCCACCGTGCCCACGGCGAGCCTGGACGGGCCAGCCGGATCGCGCCGATCAGTGCGACGAACGGGATGAGCAGCCCGATGATCCCCAGCTGTAGCTTACCTTTCAGGAACGTGATGACGACCAGCGCGACGTTGAGAAGAAGCGTTACCACATAGTCCCACAGGGCTGTGCTCTGGCCGTTGTCGAGCCCGTTCACCCCGAACGGCAGGCTACCCAGGACGAGCAGCCCGGTGACCGCAATCCCAAGAATCACCGCATCGACCGACATACGGCCCTTCTCGCTCCAGTAGACATCCTCCAGATGCAGGACCAGGGCGAACTCGTCCAGGACGAGGGCGATCCCGACACCGAACAGAGCCGCCAGCAGGTCCCACCACGGTGAGGAGCCGCCGGCCGGGGTGAATGCCCCCACCCCGGCGACGGACATGAAGACGATCCCGAAGACGACATGGTGGACGTGGGTTCCGCCGGCCGCGACGTTACCCGGCCACCACGACACCCCGGAGCGGATCATCCGGACGCTGAGTCGAATGAACAGAAATGTGACGATGAACGCCACGAGCAGCACGAACAGTGGTTGCTTTCCGGGCTCGACGATCACCCGGTGATAGAGGTCTGCGACGGTGTCCATCCGGACTCCCGGGATATTTCGGCCTGCGCTGGTTATCCGACGCCCGGCTCGCCGCGTTTCGCGGGCGCGAGGGAGTCGTGTGCCCGGACGACCAGCCGCGTCATCTCGTATCCGACAAGTCCGATTTCGCACGAGTTGGAGGTGAGAACGGACAGACAGGCGCCGTCACCGATGGCCATGAGCAGCAGGGTTCCCTTATCCATCTCGACAATCGTCTGGGCGACCGCTCCGGCGTCCATCAGGACTGCCACGCCAAGGGTCAGGCTGAGTAGCCCGGAGGAAACCGCGCCGAGCTGTTCGGCCCGCTCGCGTGGAAAACCGTCACAAACCGCGAGAAGAATACCGTCGGCCGACACGACAATGGCGTTCGCGACCCCGGGTACCGACTTGACGAAATTGTTGATGAGCCAGTCCAGCTCCGGCCCCCGCGACGTCTCCCCGGTCATGCGTCCCCCTGCCGGTCGAGCGGCGGGCGCACGCGTTCGGACGCGGCGCAAACAGGCCTGGACGGCTGCCGTTCCGCGGTCGAGCAGGCGTCACCCGGATCAGCGCACGGCGTACCGCCGGGCGAGGACACCGGACCCACGGTGCCCACCCTGCTCCCGTGGTTGTGCCCCGGTTCCCTCGGACGAATCGATCCTCCGTGACTCCGGTAGTACACTTTGCGCCTTTCTGACAGCCTTTACGCCCATCGGACCGTCCCGGAAGTCGTGCAACCTGGTG
>NZ_CADDZT010000008.1:2263-5575 GCF_902812655.1 Candidatus Frankia meridionalis
CCGCTGTCGCGCAGGTCGATGGATCCGCTGGCTGTCCTGTTGCTGTGATTGTGCTGCGCCGCCGTTTCGGCGGTTGCCGCGAGGTTGCCGATGACTCCGGGCGGCGGTAACTGTTTCAACCTCGATCGGTAGCGACCCATACGCATCGGGTGCTTTCACCACAACCTGGTTGTGACCGGTTTTCCCGCATTATACGCGCGACTCATGAATAGGCTGTTTTCTGCTTTTCAGAAGTTAAGTCGTTTTTGTCTGGATCGACCCTTCCGCAAACCTGGGCGGATCAAAAAAACCCTGGTCATAGGACAGACCGTCCCCCCGTCCACCGGATGCGGACGGGGGGACGGGGGGACGGGTGGGGCCGTCACGGTCGGCCGATGGCGCTGGTCAGCCGACAGCGACCTCCTGTTCGAGCCGTGCGGCGAGGTTGTAGATCCGGCGTTCGAAGCTCCCGGACCAGTACGGCCTCATCGGAACGGTGATCTCCTGGTGGATCGGCGCGGACTCCCAGGCGAGGAACTGCTCCTCGCTCTCCCACTCGCTGAGCAGGAGGTAACGGCCGGGATCCTCCCCGTCCCGCAGCAACTCGTCCCCCAGCAGGCCGGGCGTGCCCTTCATCCGTGCCGTGACCTGGGTGTAGGCCTGCTCGAACCCGTGCGCCAGTTCGGGGGCGACACTCGCGAACACCAGGATGCGTGCGGTCATCGGTCATCTCCCGTGCTGTCGAAATGGGACAGGATGTCCGTGAGTTCCAACTGTGCGCTTTCGCGCAACTCGCGTAGGGGTGCGGTCAGGGCGTCCTGCTCCGGGCTGCGCTCAAAAGCGTGGAACGACTCCCGGTCGTCCCAGTCGCTGGTGATCACGAACTCGTGTGGGCCGCCACGCAGCAGGGCCTGGCGCAGGTTGCCAGGCGTCCGGCTCGCGGTCAGTGCGATCTTCTTCCAGGCGGCGGTGAAGTCCTCCTCCCGGCCGGGCCGGACCCGCATCCGCAGGGTTGCTCTGATCATCGGATTCCGCCGTCGACGTGCGGGGTCGCCCCGGTGATGTAGCGGGCCGCGTCGCTGACCAGAGCCGGCCTGCTCTTGAGTCCGGAGTCCATCAGTCGTCTCCCCCATGGGGTGTGGATGTTTGGACGGCCCGCAGGATCAGCGAGCTGTTGAAGCCGCCGTAGCCGCGGGCGTTGACCATCGCGACCCGCACCGCTGCCTTCCGCGGTTCGCGGACCAGATCGAGGCGGTATTCGGACACGGGTTCGTCGAGATTGCCCACGGCCGGGATCACCCCGTCGCGGATGCACAGCAGTGCGTTCACGGCTGCCAGCGCGGAGCCGCCCGCACACATCCGGCCGATGAAGCCCTGCGGAGCGGTAACGGGGACGCGCTCGGCATGGGCGCCGAACGCCAGGTGGATCGCCTGGGCCTCAAGGTCGTCCAGATCGGGTGATCCCGCGCCGTCAGCGAAGATCACATCGATGTCGGCAGGGGTGAGGTTAGCGTCCGCGAGCGCCCGGCGCATCGCCTCGGCGTACCAGCGGGGGTCGGGTGCGGGGTCGCGATGATGGTGTGCGTCGTGGGTTGCCGCGTACCCGGCGATCTCGCCGTACACCTTCGGCGTGCCGCGGGCCGCCGCGGATGCGGGATCTTCCACGACGAGTGTCGCGCCGCCCTCGGCGGGTGCGTAGCCGTCCGCGGACCGGTCGAACGGTTTGTAGCCCGCCTGAGGTTCCCGGCCGGTGGTGAGCCGTCCACCTGTGGTCTGGCAGGTGAGCGCATACGGGGTCAGACCGGCCTCGGCGCCGCCGGCGAGAACCGTGGGAGTTCCGCGGCGGATGGTCCGCCGTGCCTGCGCGAGGCTGTCGAGCCCGCCGGCGGCGTCGGAGACCACTACTCCGGATGGACCCTTGACACCGTGGCGGATCGAGGTCTGGCCGGTGGTCGCCGCGTAGAACCAGGCGATGGACTGGTAGACGCTGACCGCCTGACGACCCCGGCTCCACAGCCGCTGGATCTCCCGCTGTCCGAAGTCGTTCCCCCCGGACCCGCTCGCGAACACCACGGAGGTCGCGTACGGGTCATGCGCGGCCGGGTCGTAGGCGGCATCGGTCATGGCGAGCTGGGTGGCTGCCATTCCCAGCCACGTCCACCGGTCGGTCTGTAGGACGATTCGGCCGCTGAGATGGTCGGCAGGGTCGAATCCGTCGACCTGACCGGCGAGTGTGGTGGCGTACCGGCTGGCGTCGAAGCCCGTGATCGGCCCGACCCGCAGCTCGCCGCGCAGTGTCGAGCGCCAGTGCTCCTCGGCACCGATGCCGCTGGGGGCGATCACTCCGACGCCGGTGATGACGGGACGGGTAGCCCGTCCGGGGGTGCTCACCTGGCATCTCCTCCACGGTCGAGCACGATGGCCGACTGGAACCCGCCGAAACCGCTGCCGACCGACAGCGCCACGTCCACGTCGTGGTCGCGGGCGATGTTCGGGACGTAGTCCAGGTCACATTCGGGGTCCCGCCTGCTCCAGTTCGCGGTTGGCGGGACAACGCGGTTCTCGATCGCCAGCGCGCAGGCGGCGATCTCGATGGCGCCGATCGCCCCGAGGGAGTGGCCAACCATGGACTTGATGGAGCTCACCGGAACCTGGTAAGCGTGCTGCCCCAGCGACTTCTTGAACGCCGCGGTCTCGTGCCGGTCGTTCTGCTTGGTGCCCGAACCATGGGCGTTGACGTAGCCGACCCGGGTCGGGTCGGTGCGGCCCTGGCGCAGCGCGTCCGAGATCGCGTCAGCCATGTCGAGGCCGTCGGACTTCAGCCCGGTCATGTGGTAGGCGTTCGAGCGCGCGGCGTAGCCGGTGATCTCGCAGTACACATGCGCACCTCGGGCTCGGGCATGCGTGAGCTCCTCCAGCACGAGTACGGCCGAGCCCTCGCCCATCACGAATCCGTCCCGGGTGGCGTCGAAGGGGCGGGAGGCGTGCTCGGGATCGTCGTTGCGGGCCGAGGTTGCGCGGATCGCGTCGAAGCAGGCGATCGAGATCGGGGACAGCGGCGCGTCCGTCGCCCCCGCGATCACGATGTCGGCCTCGCCGTCGACGATGAGCTGGTGGCCGTACCCGACCGCGTCTATTCCGGAGGTGCAGCCGGTCGAGACCACGAACGCGGGACCATGCGCCGCGAACCGGCACGCCACCTCGGTGGCCAGGCAGCTCGGCACCAGAGCGTGGTACAGGAACGACGACGCGTAGTTCGGGTCTACAAGCCAGTCGCGGCCGCTGTTGCTGGCGACCACGTATTCGTTCTCCAAGCGGGTGGTCGCGCCGACC
>NZ_CADDZT010000008.1:5637-15531 GCF_902812655.1 Candidatus Frankia meridionalis
CCTGGGAGCGAAACTGCGTCGGGTCGAAGAACGACAGGCGCCTGGTGGCTGTGCGGCCCTCCGTCAGGAGATCCCAGAACTCCTTGCGGCCCGTGCCTCCCGGTGCGACCACTCCGATGCCGGTGATGGCCGTCCTTCTCACTTCCAGCTCCTTCATGGGGTACTTCTCGTTCATGGGGTACTTCCCGGTTCGGGCACGGGCGATCAGGTCCGCGGGAGCGGTTCGGTGTCCACGTGGCCGAGGTCGGGGCGCGGTGCCAGCGGGCTCAGATGAAAGACGAGGAAGGCGGTCTCGTTTCCCTCGTTGACGATCCGGTGCCGCGTGCCGATGGGGATGAGCAGGCCGTGTTCGGCCGGCAGTTTCGTGTGTTCGCCGTCCAGCCGCGCGGTGACGCCGCCCGAGACGCAGTAGAGGAACTCCTCCGAGTACGGATGCCAGTGCTCGGTGACGACCTCGCCCGGCTGCAACGTCAACGTGCCGAGGAAGCCGGACTTGGCCCCGACCGTCCCGGGGGACAGCAGGGTGCGGATGTCCCCGCCGCGCCGGCGGTTGGCCGGGACATCGTGGATGGACAGCACGACCGGTGTGGTGCCCGGGCCGCTGGTTGTCACGGTCATGGCTTCTCCCTCACATCATCCCTGGGGGCCTTCGGTGGTCGGTCGATCAGGCCTGTTCCGGCACGGCGCTGACGGCCCGCGCCGCTCGTTCGACCTTGTCCCGGATGACGCCCATCTCCCGCCGGGTATTGTTATTGATGTTGTTGGTCATCCACTCGTCGTCCACCGGGGCGTCCGGACGCATGTGGAAGTCCTGAACCCAGCGCATCCGGGTGCCGGTTCCCTCGGGTTCGTATGTCCATTCGATGTTCATGTACTCGAAGGGGCCTGGCTCGACCCGGCGTGCCTCAACGCGGTACTTGTCCGGGTCCAACGTTCGTTCCGAAACCCAGCTCCAGACCTTCCCGTCCGGGTCCGGGTGCATGGTGAGGCGAAATCTGAAGGTCTGGCCCAGATGCTCCAGGATCTCTACCGAGGCGTATTCGGTGAAAAGACCTGGCCAGCCTTCGAGATCGTTTGTAGTCATCCAGACGAAACCTATTTCCGCATCGATCAGGATCGAGTTCTCCGTGTGCGCCATCATTTCTCCGTTCGGTTGACGTCATGGTCCCGCAGGGTCGTCCCGCAGGGTCACCCCGTGCGGTACCAGCTCAGGCGACTTCCTGACGGGCATCGGCGTTGACGGCGGTGAGAATCTGCGCGAGGGTGTAACCGGCGGGTGGTTCCGCGGGCAGCTCGACACCGAACGCGTCGAAAACAACGGTCTGTAGATGCAGATAGGCGAGTGAGTCCATTCCGACCTCCTCGAAGGTGACATCAAGGTGGTCGGGTCGGTCCTCGGAGGCGAGGACGGTCTGCTCGACGAGGAAGTCGAGCAACTGATCGGTGCTCCACGAATGTGCCATGATGCTCTCTCCTTAGTGTCGGTGGTCAGGCATGCCAATGGCGCAGGCGAACAGCGAGGCCTGGAATGATCAGTCGGCGACCCAGGAGTAGAAGTTCCTGGCCATTGCGTCCCGCGGGCTGCGCCAGGTATCCGGATCGTATGCGGTGACGTACTTCCCAAGCTTTGTGTTGACGTCCACGAACAAAGGGTGATCGCGGATGACGGGTAGCGCCGGGCCGACGTCGTCAGCGGCTTCGATCAGATGGAAGTACAGTCCATGGAACCTGAAGAGATCCCGGCGGACGACACCTAGCAGATTCGGTAGCTGACCGTCGTCGGACTCGCGGAAAACATCGGCCACCGCGGCCTCGTCGTCCGCTTCCATACGGGCGACGATAAGAGTCCGGTGCGTCATCCGGCAGCCTTGTGAACGGCCGGTAGCACCGGGTCGGAGAATATCGACACTCCTGCTCCCTGGCTATATTCGAGAGAATGTGGGTGAAGGCGTGCGACGTCGGCGTCGCAAGGATTGCCGGCGGGTGCCGACGACTGGGCGTGCTCGCCTGCACATGCCGGTCTCAGGACCGGATCAGCCACTGTTGCCCAACAGTACCCGGCCGGCCCGGCCCTTCTCCCTACGGAAGCATGCTGTATTGGGCCGTTTGTGTCTCGAAGTTGGCGTGGCAGGAACATGTATTGGCAGCTTTATGCCAACACCTGGCGCCCGCTCGTACGATGGTGTTATAACCATCCTCTTTCTGCCGCGAGGATCCCGGCCTGGAAACGGCTGCGTGCGTCCATCCGGCGCATCAGATCGGCAATCATGCGGCGAACGGTCCTGACTGACACCCCGAGATGTCGGGCCGCGGCCTCGTCCTTCGCACCGAGGCTCAGCAGCTGCAGGAGCATGCGTTCCTGATCGCTCGGCTCCTGATCAGCAGGTTCCGGGTCGTCGGAGTTCCGGGCGTCCGGGTCATGGGCGTTGTGATTGGCAGCCGCCTTTTCGAGGCCTTGTGGATCAGGGGGTTCCGCGGTTTCCCAGGCCTGGTCGAACAGCTTGATGACCAGGTCTGTCAGGGCTGCATCCCGCAGGAGTAGCGCATGGCCCTCAGACGCGTCGGGCGCCAGCAGGACCAGGCCGATCCGCTGGTCGACAGTGGTTATGCCCGCTGGCAGGGCGTCGGCCAGCCGCAGGTCCAGACCGTGCGCTGCCGCGGTGCGCGCATAGGCGGCAGTCGCGTCGTCCGACCAGGCCGTACGGGAGTAGACGCTGCGCATGGCGACTCCGTGGTCAAGTGCTCGCAGTACCGCCTGCGTACTCGCCGCTGTCGCGGTCGGCCCCGGTCCGGGC
This sequence comes from Candidatus Frankia meridionalis, assembly GCF_902812655.1. Lineage (GTDB taxonomy): Bacteria > Actinomycetota > Actinomycetes > Frankiales > Frankiaceae > Protofrankia > Protofrankia meridionalis. The sequence continues at coordinate 8,433 of NZ_CADDZT010000008.1, forward strand.
CCGATGTGAAGCGCGAGTACCTCTCGTTCGGCCCGGGTCACCAGCTTCGTCAGCGCGGCCTGGACGGCTTCGGCGTTGTCGAGGCGTTCCACCTGGGCGCCGGAGCCCATGACCTGACGGCCCTGTTCGTAGTCATCGACCAGTGTGCTCAACTGCATACGTGCGCGGATGAGCTGCGCTTCGTGGCGAATGAGCTGCTCCTGACGACGGATCAGCTGGCCGTGCTGCTGGCGGAGCAGCTGTTCCAGCGGAACCTCGGGGTGCACCGCTATGAGATGGCCCGGCTTCTCCCGCGACTGCACCAGCAGTGAGAGTTCGACGAGCCTGTCGCGGGCTCGTTGGATGATGCTGGGAGGTTGCCCAAGGGCCGCACTCACGTCCTCGGTGGTCATGTCCTCCTGGCGTAGCCATAACCGGTAGGCGGCAAGGGAAGTCTCGTCGAGACCAAGAAGATCGGACACCTGCCTCTCCCACGCCGACTAGTCGACGTGGGGGATGGCCTCGGAGAGACCCCGTTGCCGGGCCTCGGTCGCGACCGTGTCGAGTGAGTGGCGGACCAGCGCGATCAGGGTCTGGCGGACGGACTCCCGCCGACGCGCGTCGCAGAAGACGATGGGCCGCCGGATGTCGACATCGAGCGCGTTACGGACGTCCTCGAGTTGGTATTCCTTGGCCCCGGTGAACCGGTTGACCGCCACCAGGAACGGGATGTCACGCTCCTCGAAGTAGTCGACCGCCGGAAACGAGTCGGCGAGTCGGCGGGTGTCCACGAGCACGATGGCACCGATGGCGCCGAGGACCAGCTCGTCCCACATGAACCAGAACCGGTCCTGGCCCGGCGTGCCGAACAGATAGAGGATCACGCTGTCGAGCAGGGTGATCCGGCCGAAGTCCATGGCGACGGTTGTCGTGGTCTTGGTATTGACCTGGGACGTGTCGTCAATGCCGAGGCTGGCGGAGGTCAGGGCTGCCTCGGTGGTGAGCGGGGGGATCTCACTGACCGCACCGACAAACGTCGTCTTGCCCGCACCGAACCCGCCGGCAATTATGATCTTTACCGGGCTGGGCGCGGGGGGCCTGGTCGTATCCGTTCTAGAGGGTCTGAAGTCCATCGAGCACCTTCTCCATCAGCGCTACGTCGGGACGCTCGGTCGGTCGGGCTGGACGGGTGACGTGGACGAGACCGGCGTCGATCATGTCGCCGACGAGGACCCGTGCCACGCCGACCGGAAGGTTGAGCTGCGCGGAGATTTCCGCAATAGACTGGAGGTTCTGGCAGAGCATCACGATGTCCTGCTGTTCCGGATCAAGATTTCGGACCATCGCCCGCCCGTGCGCCGTTGTCGAGACCAGGGCTACCAGCTCCAGCGCGCGATTGGCCGCCGGCCGCGTACGGCCGCCGGTGACGGCGTAGGGGCGGACGACCGGACCCGCCTCCTCATCGAACCACTCCTCGTCCACCGGTCCTCCTGATCAGGGCATGGTTTCAGGTCCCTTTCGGGCCTTCGGCGGCGCGGGGAAAAGTCGTGACCGCGCCGCCGAAAGCTGATGGCCGTAGGCCAGTGAGCCGTTACCGTGGCAGGGCGGCCTGCATTTCAGCGCGCAGCTCGGGAGTCAGGAACTCGCCGACACGGATGACCAGCAGGGCCATCTCGTAGGCGATCAGACCGATATCGGCTCCCGGCGTGCTGAGAATAGCCAGGCAGGATCCGTCGCCAACCGCCGTGACGAAAAGAAAGCCCTGTTCCATCTCCACGATTGTCTGACGGACGTTGCCGCCGCCGAAGAAACGCCCGGCGCCCCGGGCGAGGCTGTTGAAGCCCGAGGCGACCGCTGCAAGCTGGTCGGCCGTTGTCCGGTCCATCCCGTTCGAGGTGGCCAGCAACAGACCATCGGACGACAGCACGATCGCGTGGGTAACCTCCGGGACTTTCCTGGTGAGGTTGTTCAACAGCCAGCTCATGTTCTCGGCCGGGCCGATGTGGCGCATCAGATCACCTTCCTGGCGTCATCGCTACCGTTCAGATTGGGTCCGTCCTGTATGCCTCGGCCGAAGTTGGACTGGAAGGAGGACATCATCGCCCGGATCTCCTCCGGCGACCGTGGGCCGGCGAGGACCCCCGGTGCCGGGGGGTCGGTGTCGGACGTCCCTCGAAGCTCGGGCGCAAGGCTGGCGCGCCGCTTCCGCCTGGGCAGTCCTGTCTCGGTTCTCACTATCTCGGTGGCAGGCGATGCCGGTGCGAGTGTCCGCGGGAGCGCGGGAGGTTGCATGCCGAATCCCGAGCCGAGTCCTGGTGTCGCAAACCGGTCGTCGCCGTGCGCGGAGGCGGTCCACTGTGTCGGCGAGTCCGGTGGTTCGGCCCACCGGCCGAGCGGTGGGGCCGGTGGGGCCGGTTGGGCCGGTGAGTCCGGTGGTTCGGCCCACAGATCGGACGGCTCCAGCAACTGGGCTGGGGTGTCCGGTGCCGCGCCCCAGCCGGCGGGCGCCACCGGAGCGTTCGGTGGTGACCACCGCTCAGAGCTTTCCGCAGGTGTCCCGGGGTTGGTGGACCCGAGTCCGTCCCGCTCGGAAACGAACCAGCTTGAGCGGATTGTGGCGAACACCGGAAGGTCATCCATGAGCGTCCGGTCCTCACCGCTGCCACCCGAGCCCACCGCCGCGCCCACGGACATCAGCTCCGCGGGTTCGGTGGAGCCGTTGAAGGACAGATCAAGCCCTGGTTCGGTGGTGTGACCGAAGCTCGCCGGTGTCGGCTGGCCCGCGGTCTCGTCCCCTCCGCGGAGCAGGGCGGTCGGGAGCAGGACGATCGCAAGGGTGCCGCCGTACGGGGACGGCCGCAACTGGACCTGGATCGCGTGCCGCTGCGCCAGCCGGCCGACGACGAACAGGCCGAGTCGCTCACTGGTCCGCAGGTCGAAGGGAGGCGGGTTGCTCAGCCGTCCGTTGATCTCGGCGTACTCCTCGTCGGTCATACCAAGGCCGCGGTCTTCGACCTCGACCACGCAGCCGTTGGAGACCTCGTGCCCGGAGACGTTCACGGGAGTGTGCGGTGGCGAGAAGGAGGTCGCGTTCTCGATCAGCTCGGCGAGCATGTGGATCACGTCACCGACCGCGTGCCCGCCGACGGCGGAACCGCTGATCGGGAGAACTTTGACCCGGGTGTAGTCCTCGACCTCGGCGACCGCACCGCGGACGACGTCCTTGAGCGGGACGGGCCGACGCCAGCCACGGGCTGGTTTCGAACCGGACAGCACGATGAGGTCCTCGGCGTGGCGCCGCATCCGGGTCGCGAGGTGGTCGAGCCGGAACAGCTCGGCGAGCTCGTCCGGGTCGGTCTCCTTGCGCTCCAGCCCGTCGATGACCTTGAGCTGGCGGTGGATCAGCGCCTGGCTTCGACGGGCCAGGTTGAGGAACGTGTCACCGATGCTCTTACGCATCGCGGCCTGCTCGACAGCGGTGCGCACGGCGACCTGGTGGACGGTGCTGAAGGCGTCGGCCACCTGACCGATCTCATCCTTGGTCCGGACCACGACGGGGAACACCTCGGTATCGAGGTCGATCTGTTCCCCGTTGTGCAGCCGTTCCACAACGTCGGGCAGGCGATGGTCCGCGACCTCGAGAGCGGCCTGCCGCAGTCGCCTGAGCTGACGGATCATCGGGCTCGCCACGAGCAGCGAGATGCCGATCGACACGGCGAGGACCAGCACCACGATGCCGACACCGATCCAGGCCCCGTGGCTCGCGCTCGACGCGATGCTGTCGCTTCGCTTCTCCAGGTCGACCGCGATCTGGTTTTCCACCTCGCGCATCCGGGCGAGTTTGTTGTCAGCGGCCGTCAGCCATGCCTGCGGGTTGACGGTGATCGGTTGGCTCATCTGGGCCGCGAACACCGTGCCGTCACGCATTTGCGACACGCCGTCCACGGTCGGGCCGACCGTCCTGTTGTAGAAGTCCTGTTCCTGCTGTGACGCGGTGGTACGGAACTGCGTGATCCAGGCGTCTTCGGCGCCGCCACTTGACTGGATCAGTTTGACGATCCCGACGTTGCTCTGGCGGAGGAAGAGGATCACGGCGACGTAGCCGCGTTGCAGGGCGGCGGCTTCCTTCGCCCGCGTCATGCTGGTCAGGCTCGCCGCCATGTTCACCAGCTCGGCGTTCTCGGTCCCGAGGCCGACCTGGGCAACGACGTTCAGCAGGTCCGTGACCGCCTTGGTATAGAAGGCCACGTTCTTGTCGCGGTCCGTCTGTTGCTGGTCGATCGCCTGGCGGTGGGCGGGAAGCTGATCGAGTTCTTGCTGAATAGCGTCCAGGACGGGTTGCAGGTTCTTGGTCGCGCTCTGGGGCAGCCTGGCCGCGCCGGTCCGGTAAGCGTCCACGGCCGCGTTGGTCGGGGTACGGGTGGATCGTACGTCGTCCACGCCGGCCCGAAATCCGCTTCCGACGTACGTGCCCGACGCGTTGCGTTCCTTCTGGAGCGCGTCGAGAAGGTCGTTGACCTTGATGGAGAAACCCGCGAGGACCCGGATCCGATCACTTGTGCTGACGCTTTCGAGGTTCGCCCGCACCTGGATGGCACTGAATACGGCCAGTGCTACCAGCGGAACGATGAGAATAGCTACCAACTTGGAGCGGATTGGCCAGTTCTGGAGCATCCGGTCCTCTCGTTCGACGCCGTGCCCGGGCGCCTGGTAGGTGCGAGCGGTCTTCCTGTCATGGCTTCGCCGTGGCCGGGTACGAAGGCGGAGCCCATACTTTCCCCCGTGGGCGAGACGACTCTACTCGAGTGAAAAGTCCGGATTCGGTCGGGGCATACCCGGGTGAAATTGTGGCTCGCCGTCGTTCCGAGAGCGGAAAGACGATCCCGGACGGCAGGTGGGTACCAAAAGATGATCCAGTGGTTTTTTGTTGATCAGCATTCCGAACTATCAATTTTTATTGTCTTCCGGTTTGTGTCGCACACAGGACTCCGCGGCCGGCGACGGATCGGTGGATCCGGCAACGTCATACGTTGTTCATGTGGAGTTCCGGATGTGGCGGCAGGCGGGTTCCCGGGTTGGTCCACACCTGGTGGGCGGGACCATTGAATTCTCTCAAAAATGGTCTGGAATATGTCCCGGACTTATCCCTGTTACTTGAGGATTGCAGCTGTATGAAATCAGGCATTGCCGCGACGATCGCCTTACCTGTTGTGAGATGTCGGGCGGCTGCGGGGGTTCGGGTTCGTCTCTGATGCACGGCAACGAGGCACGGCGTTCCGGTTGATCGTTATCAGTGACTGACCGGAACGCCGGGTAGTCGACGGCGGGGCGCCCGACGCCGTCACGGCCAAGGGAGTCGGATCAGCCGGGTTGGGTGAAGTGGGTGCCGGCACGGACGAGCACGTGCGCGCCGGTGGGCAGCGCCTGAACCCCGTCGGCGGACCGGACCAGGGGATACACGGCGAAATGGTAGGCCAGCCCGTCATCGGGTGCGGGCAGGTGCCAGCCACCTCTGATCTCCAGAGTGGTGTTGGTGACCTTGGCGCTCCGGGCGGCCGCATCGTCCGGCCCGGTGGGCGGTGTGTCGCGGCGCCACAGGACCCGGGCCTCGGTGATGCCCGGCGGCATCTGGAACGTCAGGATGATCTCGGTGCCGCGGTCGACGGCTCGCAGGTTCCGGACGCCTTCGCCGGCGTGATGGGATGTGGAACGGCCGACAACCGCACGGTTCCCGGCGATGCTGACCGGTGTGTACACGATCGGGCCGGTGGCCACGGCATTTAGATCGGGGAGGCGCCCACGCCTGCTGTTGCCCACCAGCCGGCCGAGCCCTTCCAAAGAGGCGGCGAGCAGTTCGGTGTCGACCGGTCCGAACGGGCCCGTCGTGGAGTCGGCCGCCCCGTCCGCGACAGGCCCCCCCGGACCGGGTAAGCCCGCGGGGGGTTCGGTGGCGTAGATCCGTACTTCCGAGCCCGGTACCGTCGTCCACCGCAGCGTCGTCACGCTGCCGCTGCTGTCCACCTCGAGGTCGAGTACCGGACGGGGGCGTGCGATCACAGTCACGACCACCTCCGCGCCCTTCGTATGGGCCAACGCGCCGAACGTGTCCGGATAGGACACTCGCACCCGGTAGCGATAGGTGGCCCCGGTCTGCACCTCGCGGTCGACATTGCGCCCGCCCGACCCACGGAACCGTCGGATGGCGCCGTGGAAGGAGGAGGACTCGTCAAAGCTCCGCTCGATCAGCACGTCGTCATAGCCCTGTTCGAGCTGCCACGACAGCGCCACGCCGTCACCGTCCATGTGGGCGCGCAACTCGGTGACGTCCGGGGCGATCACCATCGGGTCGGTCCGTGCCGGCTCCGAGCGTCTGCCACCGGCAGTCGACATCACCTCGTGCCAGACCGGCACACCTCGGGGGACACCCGCGTCGGACAGCTCGTTGGATCCGGTCGTGCCGAGGCTGCGTTCGGACCGTCCGCTCTGCGTGGCAGGGTCCGTCACCACCCGCAGAACGCGGTAGGCCACCGGCCCGGACGACTCCGGCGGGTTCCAGTGCAGTACCACCGCGCCGTCCTCCTCCCTGGCGGTCAGGTTCGACGGCGGCGCCAGTACGACAGGTTGGTCGGGATGCCGGTCGGCGGGTTGGTCCGTCGGTGCGGCGGGCCGGTCGGCGCCGGCATCTCCGCTTCGACCGGCGGATGCGATCTCGGCGGCCGCGTCGAAGGCGTAGCGCGCGCCGACGTCGTCACGCCTGACGATCGTCGGACGCCGGGCTGCGGGGGCCGCTCGCGCCTCCGGCGGTCCTGCCTGGACGCCGGGCGTCTGCGGCCGTGCCTGGTTGGTACCGCCCGCGACCTGCGTGGCTGTGACCTGTGTGGCGGGAGTCTGCCCGCCGGTGGACGGCCGTGCGACCGCGATGTCGGAGAGGAGCTGGCATGCCCGCTGCGCCGTCAGCCGGTCACGGGGATCCTTGTCGAGCAGCCCGGCAAGGACCTCCGCCAGCGGGCCTGCCCGGTTGGTCGGTGACGGCGGTTGGAACAGGATCGCCGCCACCATCGCGGCGAAGGTGTCCCGGTAGAACGGTGGCCGACCCTCCACGGCGAAGTAGAGCGTCGCG
>NZ_CADDZT010000008.1:16061-18667 GCF_902812655.1 Candidatus Frankia meridionalis
TGTCGCGGGATCGCCGTTCAACCGTTCGGGTGACATGTACGAGGGTGTCCCCAGCACCCCGGTGACGGTGAGGGCGGAGTCGGAGTCGCGGGTCGCGATGCCGAAGTCGGTCAGGACCACCCGGCCGTCCGTCCCGATCAGCACGTTCGAGGGCTTGACGTCGCGGTGCAGGATGCCGAAGGAGTGGGCGGCGGACAGGGCGTCGCCCACCGCGATGCCGATGCGTGCCACCTCGGTGACGGGCAGTGGTCCGTGGTCGCGAACCAGTTGGAACAACGACTGGGACGCCACGAGCTCCATCACGATCCATGGCAGCCCATCCTCGACGACCACGTCGAGGATGGTGACCACATTCGGGTGGCTGCGTAGCCGGGCTGCGTGCCGGGCCTCTCGCAGCGCCCGCTCGACCCGGTCGTGACGTTCGGACGGCGAGAGATCGCCACCGAGGTCGATCTCCTTGAGCGCGGCTTCGGTCAACAGCATCTGGTCGAAGGCGCGCCAGACCGTGCCCATTCCGCCGGCGCCCAGCCGTGCGATGAGCAGATACCTTCCCGCCACCATGCGGTTCTCTTCTGGAGCGGCAGCCACGTCGCGCCCTCCGCAATCTTTCCTACGCCGCGTTGTCCCAGTGCAGCATGCCACTCGGCGGGGGAGTCGGCGTTCGCCGCATCCGATGGTTCATGACAGTCGCCGGCTCATGACAGCTGCCGGTTCATGACAGTCGCCGGTTCATGACATCCTGGTATCGGAGACGTCGACTGCGTTCCCGGCCACCCGAGTCCTGTCGGTCAGACCCCGGTCGACCAGGATGTGGCCTGGTCCGGGACGTGCCTGCCGGTAGGCGACCACTGCCGCGGCGATGGTGAGGACGAAGGGTATGCAGGCGAGAACCATCCACACCAGCCACCCACCCGCCGGCGACCATGCCGGGTTGGACGCGAACCAGACCGGTCCGTGCAGGCCGACCGCGTACCGGTGGCCGTTGGCGGCCCAGGCGACGAACTGGCCGACCGCGGTCAGGCCGATGACGGCGGACGCGACCGGGGCGCTGTAGCGGGAAACCCGCGCGGGCAGTCGATCGGCCAGTACCTCGACGCAAAGCAGGGGCAGCATGACCAGCGCCGGCAGGATGTACCGCCCCTGCATCCCGAAGCCGTTCTGGATGAACACCGCCGCGGCGAGCAGTTCGTACACGACCGCGACCGCGAGCACGCTCCCGGCGAGCAGCAGGCGATCGCGCCACCGTCCGACCGCGAGCGCGACCAGCAACAGCCCAGCGGCCAGAAGTCCCCACAGCCAGTACACGGCTGCCGGCAGCGGGACGGACTGCCAGCCGAAGACCCCGACCCCCTGGCGTGCCGAGGCGGGGACCAGACCGGCGGCGACCACGAGCCCGTGCCCGAACCGGTCCCACAGCACCGGGGTTCGCAGTGACAGGCTCTGGGTCCAGACGACGCAGACGGCGGTTCCCACCGTGGCAATCGCGACCGCGCCGGCCGCGGCCCGTCCGCCCGAGCGGATCCGGCTCCATGCCCCGCGTAGGGAAAGGCGCCCGAGCCCGATGGCGATCGCGAGCATGACCCACAGCGGTGCCAGGGGGCGGCTCAGCGCCGTCACGCCCAGGACCGCGCCGGCGGCCCACCAGGTCCGGGCCTGCGCGGGTTCCGTCCGGGACAGCCGCAGCACCGCGGCGCCGGATGCCAGCGCGCCGGCAACCTCCGCGCCACTGGTGCCGGCCTGCGAGCTGAGGAAGACCGCCATCGGCGTGACCGCGACCGCGACCCCGGCCAGCAGCAGGGGACGATGGCCGCGCCGTCCACCGAGAAGGAGCCGGAGCCCGGCTGCGAGCAACCCTGCCGAGACCAGCGCCGAACCCATCCGGGCCAGGACATAACCCGACGGGACGGACCATGCCGCCCAGGTGAGCGCTCCCTCGGGCAGATACAGCCATGGCGGGTAGGCGCCGACGATGCTGTCGACCCGGCCGGTCGGGACGGTCGGTGGTTTGTTCAGGCAGGTGGCTGGCACGTCCTGGTGCAACGCGGTACACGGAGGACTCGTCGTGGTGCGCAGCTCGATCGGGACGGAGAAGCTGCGGTAGGCGTTCCGGACCTGGCGCAGCGAATCCTCGCTGAATGCTTTGAGAGCTTGCAGTTCAGCGATCGGGACCGGATCGCCGAGTATTTCCCCCCGTCCCGCAGCCACCGCTTTCACATAGTGGCTGGGTTCGTCCGGAGCGGTTCCGGGCGGGTTCGTGAGCGTCCACAGCAGAATCCACCCGGTCAGCGCGGCAAGGAGGAGGGCCGGCGCGAGCAGATATCGGACGCCGGGCTCCGGACGTTTCCTCATCGGAGGTTACCGCCATGAGACAGGATTTTCGTCGACAGCTTTTTAAAATCCCGCATGGCGACCCTCCGAATGCCTGTTGCGCGGGGTAACCGTAGGCTCCTCTTCTCCGGTCCGCATCTGAGGGCGCAACCGCCTTCCCCTCGTGGCGTATGTGGTGTATACGGCAGATACCAGTCGTGATGGTACCCAGAGCCTCGTCAACACCCGAACCGGTCGACCGGTACCACACGATCCGAAGGTCGGCATAGTTCGGCGGA
>NZ_CADDZT010000008.1:18747-21190 GCF_902812655.1 Candidatus Frankia meridionalis
ATCAGACGGCCAACCATGCGGCCGGCTGCCGTCGGAGGTCGAGCACGTTCTGACGACGTCAGGATGATGTATCCGTCGTTGACGTGGTGGCGGGTTGCCCGTCCGCGGGCTGGGCTGGTGGCGTGCTCGTGGGTTGGGGCCGCCAGCTGGTCACCAGGAGGGCGATCGCGCCCGCGAGCCCGAGGCCCGCGGAGATACCGAAACCGGCCCAGCCGGCCCCACCCAGTCCGATCGCATGGTCGAGCGAGGCCTTGCCCGGACCTGCCGTGGCGATCGCGATCGACATGATTGCGATCATCAGGACGTATTCATAGCCCTCGCGGAACACGAAGAACCCGTTGGGCCGGTGCGCGACGACTCCCGCGACCACCATGAGGCCGACTCCGGCCGCTGCGGCGAGAGGAGTGAGGAATCCGGCGGCGAGGCCGATGCCTGCCGCAAACTCGAACAGTACTGACATCCAGGCCTGCACGACCGGGGGGCGAAGGCCCATGGATCCGTACCAGCGGGCCGCGCCCGTGATCCGACCACCGCCGAAGAGGTGGTTCCATCCGTGCGCAACCAGTGTCAGGCCCACACAGAGCCGGATCAGCAGGATGGCAGTGTCGATATGGGTCATTTCACGCTCCCAGGAAAGTGCGGGTGGATCGATGTCGCCCGCCGTGGCACTGGGCGTCATGCGAACCGGTCCGTCGGAGTCGAGTCGCACACCACGGCATACGCACCACCCTTCGCCACCTTTTGTGTACACGATTTGGCTGTTTGTCTACACGATTTGTGGGTGCGTTGGACAGGGCGGGTGGACGGGTTCCAGCCCTGGGTGGCGCCCTGGCCGGGCGGGTGGCGGGTGGCCGGTCGGTGTCCGTTCTCGTCTACCGGACGGCGGCGAAAGCGCGTGGAAGGGGGATGCCGGGAGCGGTCGGCCGGGCAGGCCGCAGGCAGGTTTCGGTGATGGCTCAATGAACTATACGATGGATCGATGAACAGACGCCCAACCGACATCGACGCGACTGGTCACGTTCGGGTGCCCAAGACTGCCGAGTTGGTGGCGGCCACCCTACGTCGACAGATTATCCGTGGTGATCTTAGGGAAGGCGACGGCCTCCCCAACGAGGCGTCGTTGATGGCGCGGTTCGATGTCTCGCGGCCGACGCTGCGTGAGGCGTTCCGGGTTCTGGAATCGGAGGGTCTGATCGGCGTGCGGCGGGGCGCGCACGGCGGGGCGCGGGTACATGTGCCCAACAGTGATGTCGCGGCGCGTTTCGTGGGGCTGGTCCTGCAGTACGACAATGTGACGGTTGCCGATGTCCTGGAGGCACGTTCGGTGATCGAACCGCCGGCTGTCCGCCTGTTGGCGGCACGGCGGCGGCGGCGGGACATCGACGCGCTGACGGCGCACCTGGACGAGGACGAGCGGCGGCTGGCCGGTCCGGAAAGCCTCGTGTCAGCACATACGGACTTCCACGAAACTGTGGTCGAGCTGGCCGGCAACCAGACGCTGGGGGTTCTGACAGGGATGCTGCGCCATCTGATCACGGGTGTGATCATGGTGCACCGGGCCGCCCTGCCCTCCGGCGAGGGGAGAGAGTCCCATGAGGACGAGCTGGCTCTGCGGGCCCACCGGAGACTGGTCGAGTTGATCGCTGCCGGCGATGCCACCGGAGCCGAGGTCTTCTGGCGGCGGCACGTGGTGGAGACCAACCAGGTCCTCCTCCAGCATTTCGACGAGGCCAGCGTGCTGGACGTGCTTGGCTGAGGTTCCTTCGGCCACGGCAGGCCACGGCAGGCCACGGCACGGCACCGCCAGGTGTGCGCCCCCCGTCAGGCCGCCGAGCGCAGCAGTGGCGCGAGCCTGGTGCACACGAGGTTGACGTGTCGGGCTACGAGCTCCTCGGGCATCCCGCCGAGCGAGGCCCACAGGTACACCGTGTCGACCGGAGCGTCTCCGACCAAGACCCGGATGCTGCTCGCGACATCCTCGGGCGTGCCGTAGTGGAAGTAGTCGAGCGACCCTTTCGGCGCCTTGTGGTTGCGGATGCGGTCGGGGTCGACCGGCCGCGGCGTCGGCGCGCCGGTTCCCTCCACCATGTGCCGGCGGTAGGAGTCAAGCTGGTAGGCGAGGTGCTGGCCGACGACCGGCCAGTCCCGTTCCGGGTCCTCGCTCACCCAGCCCTGGATGCCGCCGCCCATCCGCGCGACGGCAGGGTCGTGCCCGGCCTCGGCGAGGGCCTTGGTATAGGGGACGGCGTTCGGTCCGAACGCGGTGAGGAGATGCTCGCCGAGCAGACCTGCCCGCCGGGCGCCCTGGGGCCCCAGGTATCCGAGCCAGATGGGCAGCCGGTCCTGGACGGGCCGTGGGGTGACCCGGCCTTCGGCCCAGATCCGCCGCAGCTCACGGACCCGCTCGTCCGTGACGGTGTACCGCTTCGACTGGTCGGCGCCG
>NZ_CADDZT010000008.1:21768-22677 GCF_902812655.1 Candidatus Frankia meridionalis
CCGGCGCCGAGGCCGAGATCGAGGCGTCCACCGCTGATGATGTCCACCACGGCGGCCTGTTCGGCGATCTCGACCGCCGAGTGCAACGGAGCGATCAGGATGCCGGTGCCGATGCGTACCCGGCTCGTGCGTGCCGCGATGGCCGCGGCGAACGTGAGCGGCTGCGGGAGGTAGCCGTCATCGAACAGGTGGTGTTCGGTCACCCAGATCGAGTCCGCGCCCAGACGCTCCGCCTCCTGGCACATCTCCAGGGTGAAGCCGTACAGGCGGGACGGGTCCTGGCGGCGGTCCGGCGGGTTGCGGAGGTCGAAGTAGAGGCCAACCTGCATGCTTCTCAGTCCCCTTCGTCCGGACGGTGCCGGCGTGCCGTAGACCTCGCCACCACGCGAGTGAATAAGGTAGACAATACAGATGAAGCATCTTCGTGTCCTGGAGTGCGCCGGGTCGCGGCGCGCTACCCGCCGGTCGCCCTGGGAGGCCCTGTGAAGATCGATAAAACGCTTCCGAAGGACATCGACAGTGTCAGGGCGAACGCGCAGGAGACGGAGACCGCCGGGTACGACGGCCTGTGGATAGGCGAGACGCAGCATGATCCCTTCCTGTTGTCGCTGCACGCGTCCGACGCCACACAGAACATGACGGTCGGCACCTCCATCGCGATCGCCTTCGCCCGGACCCCGATGACAGTGGCCAACGTGGGTTTCGACCTGGCCCGCTACTCCCGTGGCCGGTTCATCCTGGGCCTGGGCTCCCAGGTCAAGCCGCACATCGAGCGGCGCTTCTCGATGCCCTGGTCGCAACCGGCGGCGCGCATGCGCGAGTTCGTGCTCGCCCTGCACGCGATCTGGGACACCTGGCAGAACGGGACACCGCTGTCGTTCGAGGGTGAGTTCTACACGCACACCCTCA
>NZ_CADDZT010000008.1:22722-32148 GCF_902812655.1 Candidatus Frankia meridionalis
TCGGCGAGAAGATGACCGAAGTGGCCGCCGAGGTGGCGGACGGTATCTTCCTCCACCCGTTCTCGACGCCGCGCTACCTGCGCGAGGTCACCCTGCCCGCGCTCGAGCGCGGCCGGGCGAAGGTCGGCCGTACCCTGTCGGACTTCGTGCTGGCCGGGCCCGCGTTCGCGACCGTGGGCCGCAACGAGGCCGAGCTCGCCACGGCGATCGCCGGCACGAAGAAGCAGATCGCCTTCTACGCCTCGACCCCGGCGTACCGGGGGGTCCTCGACCTGCACGGCTGGGGCGACCTGCAGGTCGAGCTCACCCGGATGACCAAGCAGAACCGCTGGTCGGAGATGGGCGACCTCATCGACGACGAGATCCTGCGGACCTTTTCCATCGTCGGGTCGCCCGCGGAGGTCGGCAAGGGCCTGCGGGAGCGGTACGGCGACGTTTCCACCCGCATCACCTTCTACGCGACCTATGAGAGCGACCCGGCCATCTGGCCGGAGGTTCTCGACGCCGTCCGTAGTTGATTCGCAGCCGATACGAGCCGGTTGGCTGATTCGACCGCAGGGACGAGGAATCCCGCCGATCAGGGAGAGAAATGAGCATTCTGGACGGCAAGGTGGCCATCGTGACCGGGGCGGGTCGTGGCCTCGGTCGGGCACACGCGCTGTTGCTCGCGCAGCAGGGAGCCCGGATAGTCGTCAACGACCCCGGGGTGGCCTGGGACGGTGCGGGCAAGGACGAGGGACGGCCCGCACAGCAGGTCGTCGACGAGATCGTTGCCTTGGGTGGCGAGGCGGTCGCGAACTTCGACAGCGTCGCCGATTGGAAGGGAGCCGACGGGCTGGTCCAGCAGGCCGTTGACACCTTCGGCGGGCTCGACATCCTCGTCAACAACGCCGGGTTCGTCCGGGACAAGATGTTCTTCAACCTCGACGAGGACGACTGGGACTCCGTCATCGAGGTGCATCTCAAGGGCCATTTCGCGCCGGCCCGTTTCGCGGCTCGCTACTGGCGGGCACGGTCGAAGGCCGGTGAGGACATCTACGGACGAATCATCAACACCGTCAGCGAGTCCGGCCTGGTCGGCAACTTCGGCCAGGCGAACTATGCGGCCGCGAAGGCCGGGATCACCGCGCTCACCGTCGTCATCGCCCGCGAGCTGGCCCGGATCGGCGTGACGTCCAACGCGATCGCGCCCCGAGCGCGTACCCGGATGACGACCCAGACCTTCGCCGGTTACGGCCAGGTGGAGGAGGGCAAGTTCGACAACCGGGCCCCGGAGAACATCAGCCCGCTCGTCGGGTGGCTCGCGAGCCCGGCCGCGGCCGACATCACCGGCCAGGTCTTCCACGTCTACGGCTCGGTGGTGTCGGTGTTTCGAGGCTGGGAGATCGCCGAGACCATCGATGCCGGCGAACGGGCCTGGACGACCGAGGAGCTGGTGACCGAAGGGCCGCGACTGTTCGCGAACCACGACCGCGGGCTGCCGCCGAACCTGCCGGGCGTGGCCTCGAAGGAGTGAACTTCTGGCCTGCCATCCGTCCCACCCCACCGGGACGGATGGCAGGCCCGGATCGACGCTCTCAGGCACCCGCTGGCTGAGTCTGAACCGACCGAGTCTGAACCGAGAAGGAGTTCGCGTGTCGGACGACCTGATTCTCTGCGAGACGGACGGCGACGGCGTCGCGACTGTGACGTTCAACCGGCCGGACCGCCGCAACGGCTGGTCACCCGAGCTGGAGGCGGCCTACTTCGGGCAGCTCGACCGGCTGGACCGCGATCCGGACGTCCGTGTGGTCGTGCTCACCGGCGCGGGGACCACCTTCTGCCCTGGGATGGACGCGAGCCGCCTCAACGAGAAGGCCGGCAAGGGGCTCGACCTGTCGGGACGACCGCCGCAGTACCGCCCGCGGACCCTGCGTAAGCCGCTGATCGCCGCGATCAACGGGGCGTGCGCCGGTATCGGGCTGGTGCAGGCGCTCATGTGCGACGTCCGCTTCGCCGCCCGCGGCGCGAAGTTCTCCACGGCGTTCGCCCGCCGCGGCCTGGCCGCCGAGTACGGCCTGAGCTGGGTCCTGCCGCGTTACGTCGGCCTGGAGAACGCGCTCGACCTCCTGCTGTCGGCCCGGACGTTCGACGCGGACGAGGCCCACCGGCTCGGGCTGGTCAGCCGGGTGGTCGAACGCGACGACGTGCTCGCGCAGGCGCAGGCATACGCGGGCGACCTGGCCCGCAACTGTGCGCCGACCGCGCTGGCGGCCATCCGCCACCAGGTCTACGGCGACCTCGAGGTCGGCTTGGACGAGGCGCTACGCAGGTCTTTCCAGGTGATGGTGGCGACCAACGGGGCGGCCGACTTCGTGGAGGGCATGCGTAGCTTCATCGAGCGTCGACCGCCGCGCTTCGCCGCGCTGGCCGACGACTTCGACGCCGGTGCACTGACCGGTGCTCCCGTGCCCGGTGGCCACCTGGCAGCCGACGACGTCCTCGGCTGAGCGCGACCGAGGTTAGGGCTTCCCCGGGCTCGCCGGTCGGCCGCCGTCCGGGGCTCCGGGGCTCCGGGACTGATGATGGGAACGCTGTGGATGGGGGAGCGCGGATAGCAGGTGGTCCGGCACGAAGAGCTTTAGGGAGGTCCGGCAACGAGTCGACTTGCATACCCGGCCTCTACCAGCGCCTGGTAGGCCGCGTGTACTTCGGGCGGGATCGTCTGGGGGATGGCGAAGCCGCGGTCGGCGTAGACCCAGATGCGCTGGGTATCGCCCACCAGCATCGACACGACCCGGCTGACGTTCTCCGATGGTCGCCACGTAGTCGTCCAGTGTGAGTGGCAGAGAGGCGCATTGGACGGTGACCTCCGGCCAGAGCTTGCGGCAGGTGGCGTACGTTTGCCGCTGCTGGTAGGGCCGAGAGATCAGGATGGCTGATCGGACTGTATGGCCCTGGTTGCGTAGGAGATCGCGGGCCAAGGTGATGTTCTCACCGGTGTTGCGTGCCTGCGGCTCGACCAGGATGGCGGCATCCGGGACGCCGAGGGCCAGTGCGTGCTCGCGATAGTGGACCGCCTCACCTCGAGGGAGCACGGCAATAGTGGTGGGCGCGTTCGCGCCGGTGAAGACGATGCGCGGGTACAGCCCTCGCCGGTAAAGAATCGCTGCGCAGGTGGCTACGGCAAGATCGTGGCTACCTAGTCCAATGCCCACATCGGTGGGCCGCAGCTCGTGGCGCAGGTCGTGGTAGTCCCATAGGACCTGCACTGAGTCGCGGATGGCGGCAGGGATGGCGGCAGGCCGTTCGCCGCTGGTCATGACGCCGGCCGGGCCTGGTAGAGGACCGCGTTGACGATCTCCCGCAGGTCGTAGTGGCCCTCGTGCCCGCTGACCGAGGGGTGCCGGGCCTTCCCGGCGGTCAGGACCGGGCGGATCAGCTCCCACACCTCGTCGGACAGATCACTGGGATACGGCTTCCGGGTCTCCATGCTTTCCAGCGGAACGCATCCCGACAGAACCGCATCCCGACAGAACCGGCACCACCTCGCAACCAGCTCGGGGCAGGCATCAAGTCGTAGCCTCCCATCAAAGCCTCAACAACTCACAGAACCTCCTCTGGCGACTCCCGAAGACAACTACATCAACCGCAGAAGAGCAGCTCACAGGGGGCGGAAGGCCAAATCGGGTGGCTGCCGATCCTGCTGGTCCGGATGAGCCCAGACCTGGCCATGGGCGACGAGCTGTTGAAGAAGACGGGTGCGGCGAACCTGTTCACCGTGTTCGGGGAGCCGGACATCGAGATCGAGCACACGCCCGACGGGCTCGTGGTCGATATCCGTGGCATCGACGTGTACGACAAGATCAGCGTCTGGTTTTCCGTTGGCGGGGAGCGGAAACTGCGGGGATGAGAACAGCGATCACAGCTACGGCGGCGAGGGCCCAGAACGCCGGATCTTTTCTGTGCGATGAGGGGGTCAGGGCTGCGGACAGCGCTGCGATCCCGTTGATGCCTGCTGCGGCGCCGATGTTCCGCAGCATTGTCGCGGAGGATGTCGCGATGCCCAGCCGCTCTGGCGGAGCCTGATCCTGCAGCAGTGCGAGGGTAGCGGCGGTGACCATGCCGGTACCGAGGCCGGCTGTTGCTCCCGCGAGCCACGGTAGCGTCCCAGTGGCGCTGCATACCGCGCTCAGCAGGAGTGCTGTCGCTCCGAGGATCAGTGGGAGTCGGTAGCCGTACCTGGTCAGGACTCCACCAGCGACTGCACTGCCGAGTACCCAGCCGATCGCGGAGAGCCCGACAATGAAGGCGATCTTTGTGGTTGATGCGCCGAGTGCGGCAAGCTGGACAGGGAGCACTGTCATCGTTGCATACATCACAACGCATGCCCCGATGGTGGCGATCGCCGCGGCCCCAGAGGGGGTTGGGGCGAAGACGTCCCGGGGTAGCAGGTCACCACCGACCCTGCGGAGCAGGGGCAGCATCGCCAAACCTGCCGCTATGCCCACGTATCCGGCGGCCGTACCCAGCCCCAGCGAGCTGCTCTGCATGCCGATGAGGATCAGCGCGGTGCCACCCGTGATCAGGAGGTACTCGACGGTGGGGAATCGGTGGAGTGGCCGCTGTCTATCCCCGGCTGCTGGCTTTGGGGGCAGGGCGACTGCTATCCCGATGATGACCAGCAGACACAGCGGGACATTGACGAAGAACACCCATCGCCAGCCCCATGCCGCAGTGATCGATGCGCCGGCCGGCGGGCCGACTACTGCGGCTATCCCCCACACGGTGCTGAGCAGGCTTTGTGCGGCGGGCCGCCGTTGTGGGCCGTAGAGGCGTCCAATGATCACATAGCTGGAGACGACGAGAGCGCCTGCGGCCAGACCGTGCAGCATGCGTGCCATCACAAGTGTCCTGAAGGAGCCGGCGAAGCCCGCGAGCAGGGATGCCGTGAGAAAGACCAGTGTTGCGCTCACGGCGGCCACACGATCATCGAGTCGATCCGCGGCCCATCCGGCGAGAGGTGTCCCGGCAACCTGGGCCAGCATGAACCCTGATACCAACCATGCGTATCCGCCGCCGCTTCTGCCTCCGACGTCCGCGACGACGTTGGGTAGCACTGTGCCCATGATGGTGGCGTCCATCGCTGCCAGCAGCAGTGCAAGCACTGCTGCTGGCACGACGAGGGCCGGGATCGCGTCCCGTCGCTGTGTGGCCTGCAGAGGCGGGGCGAATACGGTCTCCGGAGCCGAGGACGTCACTGCGTACCCATGAGCATGCCCGGTAGTGCTGCGGAGAGCGTGGGGGTATCCGGACCATGCACGTTGTCTACACCGGAAAATGCGCTGATCAGTCCGCGCAGCTCTGCGTCGAGTACCTCGTCTGCGGTGTGTAGAGCACCGTCTTCGGTGAAGATCCTCTCTGCGAATGTGCGCGTCAGTTGAAGCTGGACAGCGGCTGCTGGGTTGTCGGTGACGAAGTCAACGCCGAGGAGTAGTTCCGTCGTCTGCTGGAACGATTGTGCGAGGCGGCGGTTGAGCTCCTCGATCTGCCGAACAAGCTGCCGTACCCGGCTCTGCTGCCGGATGGTGAGCGCCGGATACAGAGATTTCATCGCCACATGGTCAATCTTTATATGTCGCGCTTCGTCTAAGCCGTGGGTGTGCAGCAGCCGTGTGAAAAAGCGGGCGCGGTGGGGGTCGAGAGCGTCAGCGCGGTGCTCGAAGATGGTGATCACGGATTCGCCTACATAAGCCGAGCAGCACAGCGCGACAAGTTTGACATAGGGGTGGTCGTCAGTGCGGAAGACGTCGAACCGTTCGTTGAAAAGGGCTTTATCGACGCGTGCTTCGCTGCCGGCCAGCATGCGCACGTATCGGTAGAAGGTGTTGGCATGCTGGATCTCCTCGGCGGCGAAGCATGAGAGCGCGTGGTGGAGATCATGGCCGACGTTGACGGGGTCGGGAAGGTCGTGGAGCTCGCCTATCGTCAGGGCAATGACCGCGCTGACGTGCCGCTCTATCTCGGCGAGCTGGGCGAGTTCCTTGGTGACGTAGGCGACGGCCTGCGTCTCGTGATCCAGCTCACCGTAGACAACCTCGGAGAGAAAGGCTAGCTCCGACGGGGTGCTCGCCTCCGACCAGTCGAAGGCGTTGGGATGGAACGTGCGGACATGTGCCAGCCGGGTCACCGAGGCCAGCTCAGCCCGGATAGCGGACGCGATGTCGGAGAAGCGGTTAGGAGTGGTCACGTTCGTACTCCTTGTAGCCGTCCTCGATGCCGATCGAGATATCTCGGATACGCACCCACTCGCGGGCGACAAAATCGCTGTCCCGCAACTTTTCGATGAAGTAGTAGTAGGTCTGCATGTCATTCGTCTCGACCAGTAGGAAGTCCGAGAATCCGGTAGCAAATGCCTCCGCATCGAAGTGCCGGACCGACATCTTCTCAACGAACGGGCCTACAATCTCCTTCTGGAAGATCTGCTCGTTTGCGGTGCGTTCGTCTCGGTTTAGTCGTAGCCAGGACGGGGTGAACTCGTAGCGGATGACAATCCCGTACTTCACGATGATCAGCTCCTTGCGTAGCTTTGAGAAACCAGGATGGCGCGGTCGAAGTCGGTGACTACCCGGCGGCCATGCATGACCCGCGAATTGTCGATCAGGACGATGTCGCCGTCCTGCCACTGCACTTCTTCGGTTACGGCTTCGGTGAGGGCGGTGTATTCGGTCACGATGTCAGCGGGTAATGTCGAGCCATCGGAGAACCGAATGTCCGGAGCCTCGTAGTTGAACGACGGGCCGAGAATACTGTTGGCCCAAGCGGTACGGGTCGACCACTTGGTGGGGTGAGCGGCGTAGGCCTGGTACTCGTAGTGCAGGCTGCCATCCGACAATTCAGTAAACGTGACGTGCGCGCCGTCGTTGGCATGGGCGTACAGGTCGGTGACGGAAACTTCCTCCGCGCTGCGGCCGTTCCCGATCATGAAGGCTGCCAGCCGCCGCCACAGCTCGGCGGGGACCTTGCGGGAGTAGCGGACTGGCTGGGCGGTGAAGAGCGTCCTGGCTCGTTCCGACAGCGCGTCCCATACCCGGCGACCGTCACAGATCGTGGTCCGCGAGCCGGACCTGGCCGCCTTGACGCAGTAGAACCAGAGCAGGTCGGGGGCGAACGGCGTCGCCCCGTTCTCCAGGTGCAGGCCAATCGGGTCGTGGCCGGAGTCGACCTTCTGCACGGCGGTGCTATGGAAGACGCGGGCCGGATCCAACGTGGTGCGCGAGCTGTAGCACTGGACAAGAGCGGCGAAACCCTCGACGGAGGGCTGGAAACCGCGGACGAGGATGTGCCCGGCACGAACCAGCCGCTCGTCGAGGCCCGCCTTGAAAAGTTCCCGGAAGTCGGCTTTGCTCGAAGACGGTGTGATCATCAGTCCGTCGCCACTCCCGATGGGAGACAGACGCATGCTCGTTTGGGTAAGTGTCATGTCACTCCCTCGCGTACTCGACGTTTTCAAATAGCGTGGGCGTATACGGGACGGACGATTTCGTCGAAGATGAGCTCGCGCTTCGGCCGTCCCGTCACGGTGAAATAATGTTCCCGAAATTCCTGACCGTCCGGGATCACGATGAAGCGCTCAGGGCGGTCGGTCTCGGCAAGCTGCTGTTCGGCATAGTCGTATGCCTGTCGCTCCGCCGCACTGATCGTCGAGGTGTCGCCGTCGGCCGTGACCAGCACAGCCGTGAGGTACTCCATGCCTTCACCGAAGACGACAGCGTCGACGACAGCGGAGCAGGTGCGCAAGCGGCCTTCCACCCACTCCGGTGAAACATTCCGCCCATGACCGGTAATGATCATATTTTTCAGTCGGCCGAGGATGCGGATGTACCCGTCGCTGTCGATCTCGGCGCGGTCTCCTGTATGCAGCCAGCCGTCCTCGTCCACCGGGCGGCTGGTCGGATCTTCCACCGTGTAGCCGGCGAACAGCGAGCTGGATTTCACCAGCAGTTCACCATCGTCGGAGAGCGTCACCGAACAGTGCGGCAGCGGTCTACCCACGGTGCCCGGACGCCAGTAGTCCGGAGTGTTCCAGGAGACCACCGAGCTGTTCTCCGACAGGCCGTAGCCCTCGTGCACCCGCAGGCCGGCGCGGTCCAGCCGGAGCAAGGCATTCACATCGACCGGCGCTCCACCCGCCATCAGAAACGGCCGCCGACCGACTCCGACGAGGTCCTCGGCGGTCGAACTCCGCACGGCCTTGTCTAGGGCGCTTACAGCGGCCGGGGGCAGCACTGTGGCAGTAGGGCGGGCGGCCCCCGCAGCCAGGTGAGGACATCACCTGCCCGGGATCGGGCGGTTCCTAACAGCGCCGTGGACTTCGGCAACAAGATCATCCGACCGCCGCTGGTAATCGGCATATACACAGCAGTGATCTGCTCGATGAGCAGGCTGAACGGTACCAGCGACAGGTATCGGTCGTAGACCCCTGCGGGAGAGACCGCGTGCAACGACTCCACCAGGGTGTTCAGCGCACCAGATCGGATCTTGACCCCTTTGGGGATACCCGTTGTGCCCGACGTATGAATGATTTTGATGATGTGGTCGTCGGTTGCGTCGATATCGGGTTCATGGCCGTCTCGTCGGTTGCTCTGCCGGACCGCGTCCCAATCGTGTGGGGAGGAGACCGGTATCACGGCAACCGCATCTGCCAGCCCCCACTCCCGCAGTTTACGGATGCCGCCGGGGTCAGCCAGGCAGACCTGCGTCTCGCGCAGGAGCGAGGTGGCCTGCTCGCCGGAGAAGGCGAGAGGTACCGGTACTTCCACAAAACCGCCGAGAAGCAGAGCAAGGTCTGCCGCGACCCATCCGGGCCCGTTATCCGCAACCAGGCCAACCGGGGTGCCGGCCGGCAAACCGTGCTCGGCGAGCACGCGGCGGATCTGGCTGCTCCATTTGCGCACCTGCGCGTACGTCAGCGTTTCGGCGACCGATCCGTCGGCTGCGAGCCGTTCGATGAGAACCTTGTCCTGGTGCCCGGGTGCGTGCAGATTCTCCTGAACGGCTTTCATCGAGCCCCTGCCTCCTCGACAAGTGTTGGAGTCTCCCAACCCCAGGACACGGCCAGGCCGTAGCCAGACCGAGACCTCCGGCTGATCTCTGCTTCAAAGCTGCGGAGATCGACGTAGCCGGCGATGGGAGCGGTGTCGTAGTATGTTCCCCAGCATCCGCGCCGTTCCGGCGGGAGCGCGGACTCGCTGGCAGCCACCAGCCCGGTGAACTCGATTCCGATACGGGTCAGAGCGCGGGCCAGCGGGCGAGTCACGGTGCATAACGCATATTTCGCGCCGTTGCACCAGCACAATGCAGGAATCATCCGGATCAATTCGAGACCGGCGCCCGCCTCCCGTGAAGCCAACGGCCCCACCTCAATCAGGTCGGCCGGCTCGCATC
>NZ_CADDZT010000009.1:0-2013 GCF_902812655.1 Candidatus Frankia meridionalis
CCCCCCGACCTGTCGGTAAGGATGTCAACCGCATGACGGCCGACATAGTTTTCAGTCATCAGTGGCTCTGATCCGCCGTAGGTCAGTCCTGCGCAAGCCAGCGGGGCGGGTGGGACGTCAGCACTATCGGCGCACAGCGCGACAAAGCAGTCGGGTGACGGCGTGATGGTCGCACCGTAATCGTGGGTGTACCGCTCACACGCAAGATCAATACATGCTCGCCAGAGCGCACTGCCCTGGCGGGCGATACGGATTCGCATGCCCCTCCTTCACGCAGTCCCTCCCGGCGGGAGGGGCTGTCAGGTTGGATGCTATGACCAACCGTCGAAGTTTGACTAGTAGTCACAAGATGACCAATAGTCAAAAAGCAGACACATGCCGACAGTGCATAGTGACTACCCGTGCGAGCCCATCGCCATCCAATTGGCTGCATTGAGTAGCGGTCGGGTGATGGTTAGGTCGCCGTCACGCGTTCAACGATCATCGCATGGATCGTGGCCAGATCGCCGGTGTCCAGTCGGGGCCACCCAAGTCCCCCTACCAGTGAAGCCAGCACGTTCAGCTGGACCTCGCACTCCTGCTCGCGCACCCACAGAAAGCCCTCATACAGCAGGTGCGTAGCGGCATACCCGAAGAGGGAGGAACGCAGGGTGTCCACCGCGACCGGGACCGGCACCCGGGTGTTCGTATATGCGTCTTCGGCCAGGGTGCGCTCCACCACGGCACCGACAACCTGCGCGATCTGCGACTCGACCAGGTCACGCCGTCTCAGCCGGTCGTTGGACGCGACCGCGCAGACGGCATTCGTCCGTGCCGTGATGCTGCACTCGAACAAGATCGGTGAAACTTCGGCGTGGCGTATGTAGGCGAACCCCAGGCCATACAGCGCCCATACGCAGCTCCAGGGCAGATCGGCGATGGACCGAAAGGAGTCAAGCTGACGCCGGGCGCTCTCCGTGGACAGCTCGATCAGCAAGTCCTCGCGACACGTAAAGTGGTTGTACAGTGTGCCCTTGGAGTAGCCGGCTTCCTCTGCCAGCCGACCCAAGGTCAGGTTGTGGAAACCGTCCCTAATGATCATTTCTAGCGCCAAGAAGATCAACTTTTGTTCACGATCTGCTACTTCTTGTATCTTCCTCTGGGCAGTCCGCATGGCTCCAGTATGGGTAACGGACGGTCACTTATCGACGAATCGTCAAAGATCTTCGTTGTCGCGCGGGGTCTGGGTCGCGGATAGCGGCTTGCTGCCGCCGGAGCGCGCTCCATCACAGGGCCAACGTCCATGCGCCGATGTAGCGTATGGTGGCTGTCCTCAACCGTTCAGTCTCCACCCAGGCGCCGAATCCGGAGATTCAGACAGCCGCACACCACGTACGGGGCCAGCCAACGCACCACATACCGAGGATGCCGCCCGGTACCTGGCGCTCAAGCGCACCATGTTCGCGACTTGGGCCAGGGGATACGTGCGGCGCACTGAGGGGCGTCGAGCGGTTACCAAAGAGGCTGTGGTCACATTGTTGTGGCTCGTCTACAAGAACGGACTGTCGGTGCCGTTCGTGGGGCTGGCCGAGCGGATGGTCCTCGCCGCGTTCCCCTCTCTGCCAGACTCGAGTGAGACACCCGCTGGGTGTGGGTTGGCTACGGAGGGGGTGATCGGAGATCCTTGTGTTCGTGGAGTCAGAGTTGCAGGAGCGTCCGGGTGGGTCCTCGCCCCGGCATGATCCGGCGCCGCGTCCGTCGCGGCGGGTGTTCAGTACGGCGTACAAGCTGCGGATTGTCGCCAAGTATGAGAACGCCCCGCATGGGGAGAAGGGAGCGATCCTGCGTCGGGAGGGTTTGTTCTCCTCGCATGTGGTGGAGTGGACCCGGGCTCGTGACGCGGGAGTTCTGGGCGGGGGGACGGGTACCGCGGCCCGTGGTCCGGAGAAGAAGCCGGTGAAGTCGGCGGAGCAGATCGAGTTGGAGAAGCTCCGCCGGGAGAACGAGCGGTTGAAGACACGGCTTGCGACGACC
>NZ_CADDZT010000009.1:2573-7297 GCF_902812655.1 Candidatus Frankia meridionalis
GCAGCAGGTCTCCGAGAGCGCGGACACCGAATAGTCGCAGATCAGATGTTGAACGGTGCTTTCGAGGAGCTCCGTGCCGCGGGTGTGCCGGTGAGCCGGGCGTGTTCCTATGTCGGCCGGTCGAGGGCGACGCACAGCGCCAGCACGGCGGCCAACGGGTGGGTCCACCCAACGTTGGGCGCGGTGGTCGGGAACCGCGGCGAAATAGTCGAGCAGGTCAGCGTCGACCGACGGAGGTCCGGCAGCGTCACCCGCCCTGTCGCAGCAGGTCAGCGGTGACAGCACCGACCCGACGCCATCCTCGTCGAGGAACGCCGTGGCAGACTGGGACAACGAAGCTCTGGTGTCGAGAGGTTTGTGAGAAGATCCCTCCTCCTACCGAGGCTTCGTCACTATTCTACGAACCGACACACCGTTAGCAACTCGCTACGAGGAAACAACAACAGGTGTAGTGGGAACGATCGACCGGTAACGATGATCATAAGGCGGTCGTGGGCTGACCGCCACCTTCGCTGGCGGTCGTGGCGAGTGCCCGCCTTGCCCGTGTGGAGAATCGGCAGGCTGCACGTCGGGGTCTTATGGTTGTCGTGGCCGGGCCGTGATTTCAGTTGCGGGAAGGTTGGGATCCCATGAATCATGTAATGTGATTGCGACTTCAGAGGCGGTATCTATTTCTTCAGGATCAAGTTTGATCACGCTGGTGGTTGGGCCCAGGTCGGCGGTGCACACGCCGGAGGTCTTCTTGTCGACCGTTATCTCGATTGAATGTCTGTTCAGTGCGTGGAGGGAAACGGGTAGCCGCGGGCAGGAGCCGCTGCCCCACAACGTCAGAGCGAGTCGATGGTCATGTTCGATGATGGCGATAGATGATTCATTACCATGAAGGGTGGCGGGCGTGACACCATCGGGAAGGCCCTGGTAAACTCGTTCGGCGATTGTATCGGGTCCGTTCCCACCGCAGCCGCTGAGTAGGCCGCTGGCGACTAGGACCGTCCACGCGCGTGTTGTAGCCATGTTCATCCGGACGCGGCCGTCCGGTCGATGGTTCCCAGGCTGTATTGTGCGTAGGTGCCGGACCGACCAGGATATGACAGGATCAAGATTAATATACCATTTCGTGTGCATCACTGTCCAAATTCCGAACTTGCGGAGAAAAATGGTATCATCTTCGGTCGATTGGGTTTCACGATCTGATGCCTAGATTTCAGCCGGTGTTGATACTCGCCTGAAGGACGTTCTGCGCGTTCTGAATGTTAGCGAAATAGACTCGCCAGCTACAGGAACGGGTGGCGCTGGCTGGCACTTCCGTACATGCGGCGCCGGCGCTGGGGTCCATCGCCGAGATGATTCCGTTCGCCACGGCTCCTGCGTCCCCGGTCGGTGTGAAATTGTTCTGGCCGCAGTGCGCCGCGCTCATCATGAAGCTCGCCCCATCGGACCACCGGCTGACACCGAAGCCTGATGTGCATGACCATCCATTACGCTGGTTTACCATTCGGGCACCGCCGTCGATGGGCGGCGGTGAGTCGTCATACCGACTCGCGGCGAACTCGCCACGGCCGGTCCGCCAGGTTAACGGTATACCGTTGCCTGAGTTGCGCGTAGGCGGATTGGTCGCCTCGCTACCGTCGGTTGTGACTTCGATAGCGCTGCCGTCGGGCAGTGGCGCAACCGCCTTCACGTCTTTCCGCCGAGGCAGACACTTGATCTGGGCGATCTATACAATTTTCTTGATCGCTTCTTTTTGGGGGATGAAACGCTGCTGAAGAAGTACCGGCGGGCCATCGGTCGCTGAGTAAAATGGGGCGTTGTGGTTCCCGTCAGCGTGGTTCCTTGGGCAGGCCGAGGACCTGTTCGCCCAGGATGTTGTGCTGGATCTCGACGGCGCCGCCGTAGATCGTCTCGGCCCGGGAGTTGAGGAAGCTCGCCTGGAACAGGCTCAGCTTGTAGTCCTCCCCGACCAGCATGGAATCGGCGCCGGTCGCGTCCATCAGCAGTTCCCCGAAGTCGCGGTGCCAGGTGGACCAGAACAGCTTCGAGATCGAGGATTCCGGTCCGGGGTGCGCGTTCGCGACCGCCCGGCTGATCGTGCGGATGTTCATCGCCTGCATGACCCGCAGGCCCACGTAGGCGGACGCTATCCGGTCGCGCAGCACCGGGTCGGCCGGGCGGGACTTCACCAGGTCGATCAGTGCCCGCATCTCGCGTTCGAACCCGGCCTGGAAGGGCAGCACGGTGGTGCCCCCGCGCTCGTTGCCGAGGGTACCCATGACCACGCGCCAGCCACCGTTGACCTCGCCGACGACCAGGTCCTTGGCGGTGCGGGCGTCACTGAGGAAGACCTCGGCGAACTCCGTCCCGCCGGCCATGTTCCTGATCGACCGGACCTCGACGCCGGGCTGGTGGCGGGGCACGAGAAGCATCGAGATCCCCCGGTGCTTCGGCGCGTCCGGGTCGGTGCGGCACAGGACGTAGAGCCAGTCGGCGTATCCGCCGAACGTCGTCCATATCTTCTGACCGTTGATCACCCATTCGTCGCCGTCGAGTTCGGCGTGGGTGCGCAGGCCGGCCAGGTCGCTACCGGCGTCGGGCTCGCTGAAGCCCTGCCCCCAGAACTCCTCGACCTGTGTGATCTTCGGGAGGAAGCGGGCCTTCTGCTCGGGGGTACCGAACGCGAGCAGGGTCGGCCCGAACAGGTCGCGGCCGTGGACCCCCACCCAGTACGGTGCCTGCGCCCGAGCGTGCTCGACCTGGAAGATGATCTCCTGGGCCAGGGTCCCCCCGCGGCCGCCGTACTCGACCGGCCAGGTGATGTTTAGCCACTTGTCCTTTGCGAGGAGCTTCTCCCACTCCAGGCGGAGCTCCCAGGCGGTGTCGTCCGCCGGGCCGCCGACGCCCAGGATGCTCCGGAAGTCACCGGTGAGATGATCGGCCAGCCACGACCGTGCTTCCTCCTGGAACTGCCTGTCCTGCGCTGTGACGGCAATGTCCATCCGCTACCTCGCCCACTCGCGCCCGGACGGGCGTCCCCGGTCGGTCTCCATGTACAAAACGTATAAAAAGTTAGCTGATAACTGGGGGCTGTGGCAAGTCGGGCACGATCCGGGGCCGCGGACCGGACCGGTTTCGTCCGCAAAGGTGCTCCCTCGCGCCACCCCGACAAGCTATGGTTAACTGATTTAGCTGATGGGAGAGGTGCTGTCGTGGACTTTGACCTGACGGACGAGCAGCGCATGCTGGCGCAGACCGCGCGGGACTTCGTCTCGCGCACCTGTCCCCCGCGGGTGGCCAAGGAATGGGACGAACAGGGCATCCTGCCGAAGGAGCTCTTCCGAGGCATGGCGGACCTCGGCTGGTTCGGCCTCCCGCTGCCGGAGGACAGCGGCGGGGGCGGCGGCACCGCGCTCGAACTCGTCCTGCTCGCCGAGGAGCTCGGACGGGCGAGCCTCGACATCGCCATGTGCTATTCGGGGACCTTCATCCCCGGGCTCACCCTGCTGAAGTGGGGCACCCAGGCGCAGCACGGCCGCTACCTGCCAGGCATGCTCGACGGCTCCGAGCGCTTCGCCATCGCCATGAGCGAGCCGGACGCCGGCTCGGATGTCGCGGCGCTGCGCACCACCGCGGTCGACCACGGCGACCACTTCGTTCTCAACGGCCAGAAGGCATGGTGCACGGGCGCCGGCCTGCCCGGCACGACCATCGCGATGTACGTGCGCACCGATTCGTCCGTTCCCAAGCACGAGGGGCTGTCCCTGGTGCTGGTCGATCCCGCGACGCCGGGCCTGGAGATCCGCCGGACGCCGACGCTGGCCCGCCACATCCTCGGAACCAACGAGGTGTTCCTGCACGACGTGGTCGTACCCCGGGAGAACCTGGTGG
Organism: Candidatus Frankia meridionalis; assembly: GCF_902812655.1. GTDB lineage: Bacteria > Actinomycetota > Actinomycetes > Frankiales > Frankiaceae > Protofrankia > Protofrankia meridionalis. The sequence goes on from NZ_CADDZT010000009.1 coordinate 6,456, forward strand.
GCCCGCTGCACGGCGGCTGGAAGGTCATGCTTTCCGGGCTCGACCTCGAGCGCGTGCTCATGAGCGGCGCATATGTCGGCGTCGCCCAGGCCACGCTCGACGAGACACTGGATTACTCCAAACAGCGCCAGCAGTTCGGCCGGTCGATCGGCAACTTCCAGTCGCTCTCGCACGCGCTGGCCGACCTCCAGGTCGAGATCGACTCCGCGCGGCTGCTGTCCTACCGGGCCGCCTGGCTGCACGCGCAGGGCCGGCCCTGTTCCCGCGAGGGCTCCATGGCCAAGCTCAAGGGGTCCGAGACCTACGTGTCGGCGGCCCGCTGGGGCATGCAGATCCTCGGCGGCCACGGTTTCGCCACCGAAAGCGTGATGAGTTTCCGCTGGCGCGAGTCCATCGTCGCGCCCATCTCGGGTGGGACCAGCCAGATCCAGCGCAACGCGATTGCGCGCAGTATGGGCCTTCGCAGCTACTGACGATCTTCCAGGAGAGGCAGTCACTGAACATGGTGAACTACGACTTCGGGGGCGTTCTCCTCGTCGAGTCGGACGGACCGGTGCGCGTCGTCACGCTGAACCGGCCGGATGGGCTGAACTCGTTCGCCGACGGGCTGCACGAAGCCGTCGCCGACGTCTGGCAGCGTATCGCCGGTGACCGGGACGCCCGCGCCGTGGTACTCACCGGTGCCGGTCGCGCCTTCAGCGCGGGTGGTGACATCCCGGGTATGCGCCAGCAGATCGCCGACCCGGAGGTCCGCCGCCACTCGATGCGCGAGGCGCGGCGGCTCGCCGATGAGATCGTCCGCTTCCACCTGCCGGTGGTGGCGGCGGTCAACGGCCCGGCGG
>NZ_CADDZT010000009.1:7493-12943 GCF_902812655.1 Candidatus Frankia meridionalis
CGCCGTCATGAGCGACATCGTCCTGATCGCGGACACCGCCTTCCTGGCTGATCCACACGTACAGGTGGGCCTGGTCGCGGGCGACGGCGGCGCGGCGTTCTGGCCACTGGCCACGAGCATCCTGCGGGCCAAGGAGTACCTGCTCACCGGTGACCGCATCCCCGCGGACCAGGCTGTCGCCCTCGGCCTGGCCAACCGGGTGGTTCCGGCCGCCGATCTGCTGGCCGAGGCACGGCGGGTCGCGCACAAGCTCGCGGGGCTGCCTCCGCAGGCTGTCCAGGACACCAAGCGGGCGATCAACCTACACCTGGCTCAGGCCGCCCGGCTGGTCCTCGACTTCTCCCTCGCGGCCGAGGGCGAGTCCTTCACCACCGAGGAGCTGCGCCGCAACGTCGAGAGTTTCAAAGCCAAGTCATGACCGCTCCGCCTGAGGGCCTCCGGCGGAGCGACGCTGTTTTTTCCGCGCCGTCGGAGGCCCGTCTTCCCGGGCCACTCGACGGCCTGCTCGTGGTGGGACTGGAGCAGGCCGTCGCCGCACCGCTCGCCACCCGTCACCTCGCGGACCTCGGCGCGCGGGTCGTGAAGGTCGAGAACCCGCGTGGGGGCGACTTCGCCCGTGACTACGACCAGGCGATGAACGGTCTTGGTGCCCACTTCGTCTGGCTCAACCGGGGGAAGGAGTCCCTGGCCCTCGACGTTAAGAAGCCTGCCGGGGCCGAGGTCCTCGCCCGCCTGATCGAACGGGCGGACGTCGTCATCCAGAACCTCGCGCCCGGTGCGGCCGCACGTCTCGGAGTGGCAGCCGGTCAGGTGGTGCAGCGCCATCCCCGGGCGGTGGCCGTGGACATCTCCGGTTACGGAGAAGGCGGGCCGCTGGCGGCAAAGCGCGCCTATGACCTGCTCGTGCAGTCGGAGACCGGCTCGTGCTCGGTGACCGGGTTCCCCGGACAGCCCGCGAAGCCGGGGATCCCGCTCGCCGACGTCGGCGCCGGCATGTACGCGTACTCCAGCGTGCTTGCCGCTCTCCTGGCCCGGACCCGTACCGGCCAGGGCGCGGCGATCTCGGTCAGCCTGTTCGACGCGGTCGCCGAATGGATGGGCTACCCGATGTACTACACCCTCGGAACCGGGATCGAGCAGCAGCCGAACGGGATGAGCTCACCGTCCGTCGCCCCGTACGGCGCATACCGGACGGCTGACGAGCAGGTGCTGGTGGTCGGGACGACGAACGACCGGGAGTGGCAGCGGCTCGCGGTCGACGTGCTCGGCCGGCCGGACCTCGCAGCCAACCCGTCGCTCGCCGGTAACGCCGACCGGGTCCGGGAACGGGCACACGTCGATGCGGCGCTGGGGGAGTGGGCGGCTGGGCAGACCCTGGACAAGGCGCAGGCCCGGCTGGACGAGGCGGGGATCGGCAACGCGCGGCTGAACTCGGTGAGTGACCTCATCGCGCATCCGCAGCTCGCCGCCCGGGACCGGTGGCGCGAGATCGACTCGCCGGTCGGCCCGTTGCGCGCGCTCCTGCCGCCGCCGGTCTCGCCGCAGTGGTCGGTGCGGATGGGGCCGGTGCCCGCTCTGGGCGAGCACACCGACGACGTACTTGCATATCTGGGCTACGACCCGGCGCAGGTGGGGGCACTGCGCGAGGCCGGCGTCGTCTGACACCGCCATCCCCGGTATGGGGTCAGCTGAGGAGATCGAGGACGGTCCGCTTGTCGGTGTCCTCCAGGAGGATCTTCCCAATCGCGGTGAGGTGCCGGCGCCAGAAGGCCTCAGCCTCATCGGCCTGGTTGTTGCGGATGAGTACGACCAGTTTGGCGTTGGCTCGATGTGCCTTGCCGACGAGCGCCCGTTGCTGGTCGGGGTCGCTGGTGCGTGCAATGTGCGAGGAGACGGTGGCGGACTCGACGATCCTGTACAGCATCCCGACGAGGAGCCGCAGCGTGCGATTGCCGGTGAGTTCGACGACGAGGAGATGGAACTCCACATCGGTGAACATGAACTGCTCGTGGTCCGCGAGGGCGTCCTGGCATCTCGCCAGCGCTTCGTTGAGACGGTCGAGGTCCTCGGCTTCGTGCCGGTCCGCGAGCAGGCTGGCCGCTCGGGACTCCAGCAGGGCGCGGGCCTCATAGACATCGGCGAGCGTGGTGCCGCGGTACTGCAGGATCGCCCCCGCGTACCGGGCGGCGGTGTCTCCGGTGGGAAGGTGGACGCGTGCGCCGCCGCGGGCTCCCCGCCTGACACTGATCAGTCCTTCTGACTCCAGGACCCGAAATCCCTCACGCAGGGTCGGACGGGAAACCCCGAAACGTTCCATGAGTACCGCTTCGGACGGCAAGGCGGTACCTTCGTCGAGCTTCCCGAGAATGATCTGCCGACGGAGATGACTGGCGACGATCTCGCCCGCCTTGGGGACACGGACGCGGTCTTCGGTCGCCACGGATACCTCCTGCTCGTTGGCACCGACGCGGAACGGGAGGGTTACCCGGTGATGGTGTCGGAGGCGGGTAATCAGACGGCCCCTGTGCGGTCGCTCAAATAATAATCTATCTGACCAGGCGCATGGCCGTGTCTCCGGGTGACACGGCCATGCCTGGTCACACGCGCTTTCGGTGGAGGACCCCCAAGGGGGCAGGGGACTAGATCCCGATTCTGCGGGCCAGCTGTTCGCGATGGTAGGCGGGGTCACCGAACAGCAGCTGCGAGGTCTTCGCTCGTTTGAAGTACAGGTGCGCAGGGTGTTCCCAGGTGAAGCCGATCCCCCCGTGAACCTGGATGTTCTCGGCCGCACAGTGGAAGAACGCGTCCGAGCAGTAGGACTTCGCCACACTGGCCACGACAGGGAGCTCGTCATTGCCCTCGGCTGCGGCCCACAGGCCGTAGTACGCGGCCGACTTGGCCGACTCCACGTCGAGCAGCATGTCGGCGCACTTGTGTTTGATCGCCTGGAAGGAGCCGATGGGTCGGCCGAACTGTACGCGGATCTTGGCGTACTCGACGGACATCTCAAGAACCCGCTGAGCGCCGCCCACCTGCTCGGCGGCAAGGCCGACGGCCGCGGTATCGAGTACCCGCGACAGGGTCACCTCGCCGTCGCCGTCGCCGCCTACGAGCCGGGCGGGGGTGCCGTCGAAGTCGAGCCTGGCCTGCTTGCGGGTGAGGTCCATGGTCGGCAGCGCGGTCCGGGTAAGGCCGGGGGCGTCCGAGGGGACGGCGAAAAGACTGATTCCGGCGTCGGTGCGGGCAGCTACCAGGATGAGATCGGCGGTGTGGCCGTCGAGGACGTAGGTCTTGGCACCGGTCAGCCGCCACTCGTTGCCGTGCCGGGTCGCGGGAAGCGTGATTCCGTCAGCGTCCCACCTGCCGGACTCCTCGGTAAACGCGAGCGTGGCCCGGGTGTCGCCGCTGGCGATGCCCGGCAGGTAGTCCTTCTGGGCCGCGTCGTCACCGCTGGCCACGAGCGTCGTCGTCGCGAGGACGACGGTGGAGAAGTAGGGCGCGCACAGCAGTGCGCGGCCCGCCTCCTCCAGAACGATGCCGACCTCGACGAACCCGTAACCGGCACCGCCGTGCTCCTCGGGGATGGCAAGGCCGGTCAGGCCGAGTTCGCCTGCCAGCTTTGCCCAGACGCCCGGGTCATAACCCTCGGTGGTCTCCATGAGCAGCCTGACCTCGGACTCCGGAGAAAGATCCTCCAGGAAGTCACGCACGGCACGGCGTAGCTCTTCCTGCTCCTCGCTGAAGGCGAAGTTCACGGCAGCTCCCGGCTACAGACGATATTCCAGACGAGAGTACAATTAGTAAGCTAATTCTGCAACATATGGACTGAGTCTCACGACAGGACCACGTGATGCCGGCGGCCGGGTAATCGGTCTCGTCCTCGGATCCTGTTGCCAGGTCACGTCATGGTCAGGCCGCCGCTGACGGACAGCGTCTGCCCGGTGATATAGCCCGCGGCGGGCGAGGCCAGGAACGCGACGGCCGGTGCGATGTCGCTCGGCTGCCCGATCCGCTTCATCGGCACCGCACGCGCGAGCGAGTCATACAGGCGCTGGCTGACGTCGGCGACCTGGTCGAGAAGTGCGGTGTTCGTCGGTCCGGGGCAGACCGAGTTGACCGTGATCCCCGCCGATGCGGTCTCGCGTGCGAGCGCCTTCGCGAAGGCGATGACCCCGCCCTTGGTCGCCGAGTAGACGACCTCGCCGGACGAGCCGACCCGGCCGGCATCCGAAGCGATATTGATGATGCGACCTGAGCCGCGCTCCAGCATGCCGTCGAGGACCGCGCGGCTGCAGCGGATCGTGCCGAGCAGGTTGACGTCCACCAGCCGCAGCCAGGTGGCCTCGTCGCTGTCGACGAACGGTCCGATCACATCGACGCCGGCGTTGTTGACGAGGATGTCGACAGGCCCCAGCTGGGCCTGTACCGCATCGACGGCAGCAAGGACGCTTGCGGTGTCGCAGACGTTGAGGGTCACGCCGATCGCGCGTCCGTCCAGTTTGTCCGCAACCACCCGGGCGGTGTCGCCGTCAAGGTCGGCGACCGCGACCGCCGCGCCTGACTGCGCGAGCGCGGCGGCAATCGCGGCTCCGATTCCGCGGGCCGCTCCGGTCACGATCGCGACCTTGCCCTCAAGTGCCTCGGTCATGGGGCGTTCCTCTCCGTCATCCAGGCCTCCGGCGACGCGAAGGAGCATGATCGCGCCGCCTTTGGCCTCTGTCGTCCAGGCCTCCGGCGACGCGAAGGGTGATGATCTTTACTATCGTATAACTGTTTCTGGTTGGCGGGCAGGCTTGTCGGACGTACTCGTCGAGGTTGGGGTGGGGTCCGTGAGCGCTTGCCCGGCATCAGAAGTCGTGTAAGTATCTTACTTATTATGTGTCCTCTGCCGTAATGTGGAAGTGCCTGGTTCGCTCCACGTCCGTCACGGCAGAGCGCTCAGCTCGCCACACTGCGTCGGGAGAACGATGTCGGGTCTACTTGCCTACGGTGCCTATCTGCCCTATCACCGGCTCCAGCGCAAGGCCGTGGCCGCCGCGCTTGGTGGCCGTGGTGGTTCCGGTACGCGGACGGTGGCCTCCTTCGACGAGGACACGACGTCCCTGGGCGTGGAGGCGGCGCGCGTGGCGCTGCGCACGGTCGTCGCCACGGCCGGTCCGAAGCAGCTGTTCTTCGCCACGACAGCACCTGCCTACCTCGACAAGACCAATGCCACGACCATCCATGCGGCCCTGGGCCTGGACGAATCCGCGCTGGCCGTCGACATGGTCGGTGCGGTGCGCTCCGGGGTGGGGGCACTGCTCGCGGCGAGCTCCGCGACCGAGCCGACGCTGGTTGTGCTCTCCGACATCCGGACCGGTCTTCCCGGCGGTGCGGACGAGCGTGACGGTGGTGACGGTGCCGCGGCTCTGCTCGTGGGGCCGGGGACGCCGGACGCGCCCGTCGTCGCC
>NZ_CADDZT010000009.1:12986-23411 GCF_902812655.1 Candidatus Frankia meridionalis
GGCGACGACCACTCACGGGTGTGGGAGGAACGCTTCGGTGAGTCCGTCTACGTCCCGCTGGCGGACCGGGCATTCGCCGACGTCCTGAAGAAGGTTGACCTGACCCCTGACCAGGTCGATCATCTCATCGTGACCGGTCTGCACGCCCGGGCGGTCGGCTCCTTCACCCGGCGGGCGGGGGTCCGGGCCGACGCTGTCGTGGACAACCTGGCGAAGACGGTCGGCAACACCGGGACCGCACACTTCGGCCTGCTGCTCGCGGACACCCTCGACCGGGCCGAGGCCGGCCAGACGATCGTGGTTGTCGTACTCGCGGACGGAGCGACCGCGGTGGCGCTGCGTACCACCGAGGCCCTGCCCGCGCGCCGGGCCGCGCTGTCGGTGGCAGCGCAGGTCACGGGCGGGCGCGACACCCTGCGTTACGCCGATTTCCTGAACTGGCGGGGCCGGCTTACGACGGAACCGCCGCGACGCCCCGATCCCGACGCCTATGCCGCTCCGCCGGCCGGGCGTAACACCGACTGGAAGTACGGCTTCACCGGTTCCCGCTGCGAGGACTGCGGCACCCGGCATCTGCCGCCCGCCCGGGTCTGCCGTTCGTGCGGTGCCGTGGACCACATGACGCCGGAACGCCTCGCTGACACCTACGGCACGGTGGCAACCTTCACGATCGACCGACTTGCCTTCACCCCGAGCCCGCCGCTGGTTGCCGTGGTCGTCGACATCGACGGCGGTGGCCGGTTCAAGTGCGAGTTGACCGATGTCGACCCGGATGACGTGGCCATTGGTGACCGGGTCGAGATGACCTTCCGCAAGGTGAACACCGCGCGAGGTATTCATAACTACTTCTGGAAGGCCCGCCCCGTGCGGGCCGCGGGCAGTACCAAGGGGCAGGAGGCCTGAGATGGCATCAAACGGGATCAGGGACAAGGTTGCCATCGTCGGCATGGGCTGCACGACGTTCGGTGAGCGGTGGGATTCGTCCGTCGACGACCTGCTGATCGAGTCCGCTCAGGCGGCGTATGCCTCGGCCGGGCTCTCCCGGGACGACGTCGACGCCTACTGGCTCGGCACGATGGGTTCGGGTAACTCCGGGCTGACTCTTTCGCGCCCACTGCGGTTGCCCTACAAGCCGGTTTCCCGACTGGAGAACTACTGCGCCACCGGTTCGGAGGCGCTGCGTAATGCCTGCTACGCCGTGGCGAGCGGTGCCTACGACATCGCCATGGCGATCGGGGTGGAGAAACTCAAGGACTCCGGATTCTCCGGTCTGGTCGGCTCAGCCCCGCCGTCGGACGGAACCGGTTCGGAGACCACCGCACCGGCGAACTTCAGCCTGCTCGCGCCTGCCTACGCCAAGAAGTACGGCGTGGACACCGACGAGATGAAGGACGTCCTGACCCGTATCGCGTGGAAGAACCACGTCAACGGCGCGAAGAACCCGCGGGCGCAGTTCCGCAAGGAAGTGGCCAAGGACGTCATCTGCAACGCGCCGCTGGTGGCCGGCCCACTGGGTATCTTCGACTGCTCCGGCGTCAGCGACGGGTCGGCGGCGGCGATCGTGGTGCGGGCCGAGGACGCCCACCGCTACACCGACAAGCCGATCTACGTCAAGGCGCTGTCGTTCATCGCCGGGCCGGCCACGGGTAACTCCGACCCCGACTACGACTACACGTCTTTCCCGGAGGTCGTCGCCTCCGTCACGGATGCCTACGCCCAGGCAGGTGTGACAGATCCACGGGCCGAGATCGCCCTCGCCGAGGTGCACGACTGCTTTACTCCCACCGAGCTCGTCCTCATGGAGGACCTCGGCTTCGCCGAGCGCGGGTTCGGCTGGAAGGAAGTGCTCGCCGGCACCTTCGACCTCGATGGCGATCTTCCGGTGAACCCGGATGGCGGTCTGAAGGCGTTCGGGCACCCGATCGGGGCGTCCGGGCTTCGGATGATGTTCGAATGCTGGTTGCAGCTGCGTGGCGAGGCTCCGTCGGAGCGCACGATCTCGTCGATCGCCGCGGGCAAGAAGCTCGGGATGACGCACAACCTCGGCGGTGGGCCGGGCGAGTGCGTGTCGTTCGTATCGATCGTCGGTTCTGAGCCGTCCGCCTGAAAAGGTACTGACTCCGGGATCCTGCGCGGTGAGGCTGGTGCTGCCGCGCAGGATCCCGGCTTCAGCGAGCCGGGCGCAGCAGACCCTCCTGCGCGATCGACGCCACCAGATTTCCGCCGGAATCGTAGACATGCGCCCGGACCAGGGCGTGACCACCTGACGCCACCGGACTTTCCCGGTCGTGCAGCAGCCACTCGTCGGCCCGGAACGGCCGGTGGAACCAGACCGCATGGTCAAGGCTGGACAGGCTGATCTCGCTGCTGCTGCGGGCGTGGGGTAGTAACGCCGTGCTCAGAAGATCGAGATCGGATGCGTAGGTGAGCGCGCAGACGTGCACGAGCGGATCGTCCGGCAGTCGGTGAGACGTCCGGAACCAGACCCGCTGCCGCGCATCCCGCGGCCCGCGCTCCGCCGCCAGCTCCGGGGGTTCCTCGACGTAGCGGACCTCCGCGGCGAACTGTTCGGTGCGGTACCACCGCATCCAGGGGGACGAGTCCCCGCCGGCGTCGCCGTACCAGTCCTCAAGCGTGCGGACCTGCTCCGGCGGTGGGACCACCGGCATCGGCTCGGCGTGTTGCGAGCCCTGCCCGCGCAGGTGGAACGAGGCGCTCAGATGGAAGATCGTCTCGCCGCGCTGGACGGCCACGACCCGGCGTGTGCTGTAGGAACGCCCGTCGCGGATGCGGTCCACCGAGTACACGACCGGCATCGCCGGGTTACCGGGCCGTAGGAAGTAGGCGTGCAGCGAGTGGACGGACCGGGTCGTCTCGACGGTGCGGCCCGCCGCGATCAGCGCCTGCCCTGCCACCTGACCACCGAAGAGCCGGCCGGGCAGTTCCCCGCCGCTGCTCCAGCCCCGGAAGAGGTCCGCGTCGATCCGCTCGAGGTCGAGGACGTCGACCAGGGAGTTCGGTCGCTGCCGTATGCCGGGTGTCTCCTGCTTGCTCCGTGCCCCGTTGGCGATCCGGGCGTCGACCACAGTGCTCTCCTTGTCTCCAAACAGTAAGGTAAATGATTTTGCTGTATAGGGAGAGGGGGTGCGAGAGTCGCGTGGGTCTCAGCGGGTCTCAGCGGGTCTCAGCGGGGATCGAACGTGGCCGGGTCGTGGCTCGCGGTCAGCGATTGCCGCTGCTCCCGCGTCGGGAGGCCCGGCGGGGGGAGGCCTGGCGGGAGGTCTGGAAATTAGTCGTCGCCTAGAAGGGTGACCAGCAACTATAATGCAACTCATTAAGCGCTTTACTGCCTGGGGTCGGCTTGGTCGTCCGGGTGGGCGCCGCCGCGGTGTGACGGCCGGGAAGGCCTGACGAACGGGACTTCCGCTCACCCGGGAGTGCCGGTGACCTGACCTGGAGGTGTCGGTGACGACGGACGACAAGGGGCTGCTCGCCCGGCTGGAGGAGGTGGAGGCCCGGCTCGAGATCGGGCAGCTGCCGATCCGGTACGCGCTCGCGGTCGACGGCCGTGACCTCGACGCCTGGGTTTCACTGTTCGAGCCGGATGTCAACTGTGGCCGACACGGCCGCGGCCGGGAGGCGCTGCGGGCCTACATAGCCCCCCAGCTGCGGTGGTTCTACCGCTCGGTGCACCAGATCTGCGGTCACCGCGTCGAGCTGCTGGACGCCGACAACGCCCGCGGGCAGGTGTACTGCCGCGCCGAGCACGAGATCGGTGATCGCTGGATCGTCATGGCCATCTGCTATTTCGACACCTACCGTCGGGTCGACGGGGAGTGGGTGTTCGTCCGGCGGGACGAACAGCACTGGTACTCCGCTGACATCTCCGAGCACCCGCAGGCGGTCGGGTTCGACAGCTGGGGCACGACCGGGGCACCGCCACCCCTGCCGCATTCGTTCCCGACCTTCGCGGGGTTCTGGGACGGTGTGGACACGACCGAGCTGACCTCGGGCCCCACCCGGACGACGCGGGCATGACCGCCGGGGACGGGACAACGTGGACGGCCCTGCTCGCCGATGCCTGGTCGGGCGCGGGCGTCGACCGGACGGCTGTGATCAGCGGTACGACGGTCTGGTCCGGCGCCGACCTGTTGCGGCATGCGGCGGGCGCGGCCGACTGGCTCGACAGCCTTGCCATTGCGACAGGAACCCGGCTCCCGGCTCTGGTTTCGACCACCCCGGACGCGCTCGCGCTGACCATCGCCGGCGCCGCCACCCGACGTCCACTCGCACCGCTCAGCACCCGGCTCACCGTCCACGAGCTCACCGCCTGTCTGTCGGGCCTTGCCGGCGACCTGCTGCTGGTGGAACCGGGCGCGCAGGAGCTCGGACGCGAGCTGGAGGCGGCGACCGGGCGTCGCGCTGTCGTCCACCCGGCGATCCCGCTGTCCGACCGCCCGCTGGTGGGTGCGGCGGACACGGATCCGCCGGGCCGGGAGGACACCGCCTTCATCCTGCACACGTCAGGTACGTCCGGGGTGCCCAAGGCGGTGGTCGTTGCCCAGGGCAAGCTCGCGGTGCGGACCCGGGTCAACGCCGCGAGCGTCGGTCTCGCACCCGGCGGCGTCTACGCCTCGGGCTCGCCGTACCATCACATCGCCGGCCTCGGCATGATCGCGGTTGCATTGGGAGCCGGGGCCTCTGTCGTCTGCGTGCCGCCCTTCTCTCCTGCCAACTGGCAGGATCTGGGCGGCCGCGGCACCACGCATGCCCTGCTGGTACCGACGATGATCGATCGACTTCTCGCCGAAGGCGCTCTTGCGCTACCGACACTGCGGGTGCTGCAGTACGGTGCATCCCCGATTCATCCGGACACGTTGCGTGAAGCAATGGCCGTACTCCCGGGTGTCGACTTCGTCCAGATCTTCGGGCAGACCGAGGGTTCCCCGATCACCTGCCTGAGCTTCGAGGACCACCGGCTTGCCGCCACAACCCGTCCCGACCTGCTGCGCACGGTCGGACGTGCCGCGGATGGCGTCGAACTGAAAGTGGTGAATCCCGGCGCGGACGGCAGCGGGGAGATCTGGGCTCGCGGTGAACACCTGTTCCGTCCTGAGGCGGACGGTTGGCTGCGCACCGGCGACCTCGGCCGGATCGACTCCGACGGCTACGTCACGCTGCTGGGCCGCAACGGTGATCGCATAGTGCGGGGTGGGGAGAACGTCGATCCGCTGGAGGTGGAGCAGGTCCTCAGCCAGCATCCGGAGGTCAGTGAGGTCGCTGTCGTCGGGCGCGCGGATCGTCGCTGGGGCCAGGTGGTGAAGGCGTTCATCGTCCCCGCGAACCCGGACGCGCCACCTGACGCCGAGGATCTACGGGGTTTCGCGCGGGCGGCCCTGAGCGGGTTCAAGGTGCCGTCCGAATGGGAGATGATCGAGAGCCTGCCGAGGAGTCAGGCCGGCAAGGTGCTGCGTCGGATGTTGGCCTCGTGACCGGCGTCGGTGGGACCGGCGTCGGCGGGGGAGCGGCCCCGGTGCGGATCGGGGTTCGGCCGCCTCACCCGCTGCTGCGTAACGGCACCGAACGACTGCACGATGCTGCTCGTCGCATGCGCGAACTCGGGTTCGACCACGCCGTCGTCGGGGATCATGTGAGCTTCCGCGGTGGCTACGGCTCCGACGGGCTCATCCAGGCCACCGCCCTGCTGGTCGCCGCACCCGACATCACGGTACACACGGGAGTGTTTCTGCTGCCGTTGCGTCACCCCGTCCCGGTGGCGCGCCAGGTTGCCACCCTCGCCGCAATCGCGCCCGGCCGTTTCGTCTTCGGCGTCGGCATCGGAGGCGAGGACCGTGCCGAGGTCGAGGCATGCGGTGTGGATCCGGCAACCCGTGGACGCCGGATGGACGAGGCCCTCGCCATCCTGCGGGCTCTGCTGGCCGGTGAGGCGGTGACGGTCGACGGTGAGCACTTCCGGCTGCGTGAGGTACGGGTGTCACCGCCACCGCCGGGCGGCGTCCCGATAGTGATCGGTGGGCGGTCCGCAGCCGCCGTGCGCCGCGCGGGCCGTCACGGCGACGGCTGGCTCGGCGTGTGGATCTCCCCGGACCGTTTCGCCTCGGTCGTCGCGGACGTCGACCACACGGCGGTCTCCTCGGGCCGGCACGGGGTGGTCTGGCGTCATGGGCTGCTCGCCTGGTGCGGTTTCGGCCGGTCGGTGGAGGCCGCGGGTGCGCTGGTGTCCCGGGCGATGGAAGATTTCTACGGTGTCCCGTTCGAACGCTTCTCGAAGTACGTGCCCCGGGGGACACCACAGGATGTGGCGGAGGCACTGGCGCCCTATCTCGAGGCCGGATGCCGTGATGTGCATCTGTTGCCGGTAGCGGGCGACGAGGACGAGGCTCTGGAGTCCGCGGCGGAGGTGCGTCGACTGCTCCTGAAACGTCATCACCAGCCCACGGGTGACTAAATGATAGTAATAATTGAACTACTGGGTCGCTGAGATCCTCAGTCACCTGTTACCAACGACCAGGAGTGGACGAGGAGTATCCGTGGAGCAGTTCACGTTCCCGGTGGAGGCCGGTCACATCTTGCTCTTCGCGCGCTCGGTGGGGGATCCCAATCCCATCTACCACGATGAGGAGCAGGCCGGGAAGTCCGAAGTCGGTGGGATCATCGCGCCGCCGACATTCGTCCAGGCCGCCAGCCAGTACGACCCCGATTATCACCTGCGGCCGCGCATCGGTGAGCCGTGGTTCGGCTCAGGGCGTACGCCCAGTGGCGTGTCCGAACCCGCTTCCGGCGGCGGTCGCCTGCACGCCGAACAGCACTTCGAGTACTTCCGGCCGCTCCGGCCGGGCGATGTGCTCACGGTGACGTCGACCCCCGGCAAGACCTGGGAGAAGACGGGGCGGCGCGGCGGCAAGCTGGTGTTCGAGGAGCACGTCACCGAGTATCGGGACGCCGCCGGCGAGCTTGTCGTCCGGGCCCGTGGCGTCGGAGTGCGGCCGGAGAAGCCGGTCGAGCAGGAGGCGAACTGATGGCTCTGCGCAGCGCCGAGATTGCCGTGGGAGAAGTCCATGAGCAGGTGCTCGTCGACGACCTGACACGAACACAGATCGTGCAGTACGCGGGCGCGTCCGGGGACTACAACCCGTTGCACACCGACGACGTGTATGCGCGTGAGGCGGCCGGCTATCCGGGTGTGTTCTCGCACGGGATGCTGGTGATGGGCCTGACCGCGCGTGCCGTCACCGACTGGGTGGGCGATGGTCGTCTCACCCGGTACGGTGTGCGGTTCAAGAGCCAGGTCTGGCCGGGCGACCGTCTCACCGCCCGGGTCACCGTCGCCGGTCTGCGCGACGACGACGGTGTCGGGCTGGTCGACCTCGATGTGGTGACGCTCAACGAGCGGGGCGAGGAGGTCATCGCCGGCTACGCAACGGCCCGCGTGGACTGACGGGGCACTGCGGCGAAGCCGTCCATCCAGAGGTTTCCCATCCTCCGGGATCACCGCGAAGGTGATCCCGGAGCCATCCACGGTGACCAGCCACGCCAGGCATGGGTCCCCGGATCATCGCGAAGCGATTATCCGCGAAGCGATTATCCGGTGGGAGCCTTGCGCCCGAGTTCGTCGAGCAGGGTCTGGCTGTAGGCGATGCGCCCGGTGATGTCGCCCTCGACGAGTGCGAGCGCGGCTTCGGCTATCACCGAGGAGTCCTCGATCGGGAAGTCGGAAACAAGGTCGTGCGCGCCAGCACCGGGGGTCGCGACGTTGTCGAGCGGGGCGAGCGCGTTGGATCGTATCCCGTGGCGATGCCCTTCGGACGCGACTGCCGTCGTGAAGCGTTCCAGCGCCGCCTTGCACAGGCCGTAGACGGAGAAACCGCGTTCGAACATCGGGTCGTATGGCGGCCCCTCGGGGTGCAGGGCGGCCCGCGAGGAGATGTTGAGCACCCATCCGGCCCCGCGCTCGCGCATGCCGGGAAGAACCAGTTGGGTCAGCTCGAAAGGCGCCCACACCTGTACTTCGATCATGAGGCGGAAACGCTTCTCGCTGAACTCCTCGACCGGCGCGATAAAGGTGACGGCCGCGTTGTTGACGAGGATGCCGACGGGGCCGAACGCCTCGACGGTCTCGGCGACGATGCGCCGCCGGTCGTCGGCGGAGGAGAGGTCGCCGCGGACGGCAATGGCCTCGTGGCCGGCGGACCGGATGCTCTCGACGGTCTCCTTGAGGCTGCCGGTGTATCGGGGGTCGGGTTCGAGGGTACGAGCCATCGCCGCGACCCTGGCCCCTTCGCTCGCGAGCCGCTGCGCCACCGCTGCTCCGATGCCGCGGCTTGCCCCGGTGACGAGCGCGACCTTTCCGTCCAACGTCCCCACGGATCCTCCTTGACCATATGGAGGAATCCTCCCGACATATGGTCCAAATAGTTATGTTTGAGTGACTACTGGTATGTCAATCAGTGGCCGACGCCGTCGACCGCGGTGAAGTCGCGTCCACGGATCATGCGCGTGGGGGTGAACACCAGGACGTCCACGCCGTGTTGGTTGCGTACTGTCACTCGACTGGCCACGATGCCGCGGCCGGGCTTGCTGGTCGGGCGGGCGGACAGCGTCTCGACGATCGCGTGCAGGGTGTCGCCCACGTAGGTGGGGCCCTTGACCACCAGGTCCATCGACAGAAAGGCCAGGCCTGTGCCGTGCAGCGCATTGGTCTGGAGGACCAGGCCCTCGGCGATGCAGTAGACGAAGGCCCCCGGTACCAGTCGGCCCTTGTAACCGCCGGCTGCGGCGTGGGTGGCATCGACGAACAGCGGCTCGTTGAAACCGCCCCACTGAATGAACGTCATGAGGTCGGATTCGGTGATCGTCCGCGAGGAGGTTCGAAACGCCGACCCCGGGACCATCTCCTCCCAGGTCATCCCTGGTGCCAGCAGGGGCACCTCGTTGCTCTTCGGCGTGGGGCCTTCGGTGTCGGTCATGGGCGCTCTCCCGGTCGGACGGCCTGCGGTCGGTCGGATTGCGGCACGGTCAGATCTCGGCACGGTGGCGCGCCTCGACGGCAACGAAGTCCGGCCGCCGCTTCTCCCGGATGGCGGCGATGCCCTCCTGCGCGGACGGGCTCGCGAAACCATAGAACTCGTGGGCGAGCGATGCTTCGAACGCGGGCAGCTGCAGCCGGTACCAGTGGTTGAGCGAGGACTTGGTCGCACGCAGTGCATCGGACGAGCCGGTCGCGAGCGATGTCGCCACCTCGAGACCGCGGGCGTGCACCTGGTCGTCGTCCACGGCGAGGGAGACCAACCCGATGCGTTCGGCCTCCTCGCCGGTGAGACGCTCGCAGGTGAGCAGGTAGTACTTGGCCTTGGCCATCCCGCACAGCAGTGGCCAGCACAGTACGGCGTGGTCGCCGGCGGCGACACCGAGGCGGGTGTGACCATCGACGATCGTCGCGCGTCGCCCGACCACTGAGATGTCGGCCATCATGCCGACCGCGAGGCCGGCGCCCACAGCGGGTCCGTGCATCGCGGACACGACCGGCTTGGACAGGTCGAGGACGCCGAGAACCATGGCCCGTGCCTCGTGCAGCACCCGGGTGCGCACCCCGGGGTTGTCCGCCATCTCCTGCAGGAGATCGAACGTGCCGCCGGCGGAGAACGCCTTGCCCTCGCCCTGGATGAGTACGACGCGGGTCTGCGGGTCGCGGTCGATGACCGGCCAGACCTCGGCGAGGTCACGGTGCATCCGGGGGTTGACGGCGTTGAGGTTGGGTGCGTCGAGCACGATGCGCAGAACGCCGAGCGCGGGTCGCTCGAAGCGCAGCGTCGGGAAGTCGTCGTATCGATCGCTCACGCGTGACTCCAGCGGTGTCGCGCCGCGGCCCGCGGCAGGGAGGGTCGGATCCGGTCGAATCTCGGGGTCGGTTCGCCTCGAGGCACGGTACTGCATGAATCGGCTAATGCGCTTACTAATTGAGTGTCGCATGTAGTGGCCCGCGGTGACGAGACCACGGGGTGCGGATCTCTGGCCGCGGCATCCGGAGCCCGGAGCCCGGAGCCCGACCGGAGTGTCGCGTTCGGATGCGACTCGTGACATCGTCTATATAAATAGTCGGATAATCCTGGAGGCTTGCTGTGAACGAGGCGTGGATCATCGACGGCGTGCGGTCGCCACGTGGCCGGGGCAAGGCGACCGGGTCGCTGCATCCGCTGCACCCGCAGGAGGTGCTGGCTCAGGTTCTCAACGCCCTGCGCGACCGGATCGGCTTCGACCCCGTCGAGGTCGATGACGTGGTCGCGGGCAACGGCTTCCAGTCCGGGGAGCACGGCTCCGACATCGGGCGGCTCGCGCTGCTGGCGGCCGGGTGGCCGGTCGAGACTCCCGGCTCGAGCCTGAACCGGTACTGCGGCTCCGGCCAGC
>NZ_CADDZT010000009.1:23712-30419 GCF_902812655.1 Candidatus Frankia meridionalis
GCTGGCCGGCCGCTGAGGGTGTCGTGACACTCGACGCCGGTAACGCGCATCTGCGGGAGCTTTACCCGATGGTTCCGCAGGGGGTCAGCGCTGACCTCATCGCGACCCTGGAGGGTTTCACCCGCGACGACGTCGACGCCTTTGCCGCACTGAGCCAGGAGCGTTGCGCGAAGGCCGTGGCCGAGGGCCGGTTCGACGGCTCGGTTGTGCCGATCAGGCACCTCGACGGTAGCCTCGCCCTCGACCACGACGAGTTCCCCCGTCCCGCCACCACGGCGGCGACGCTCGCGAAGCTGCCGTCGTCGTTCGAGCAGATGGCGACCCAGGTGCTGGCGGGCTTCGACCGCTCCTTCGACGACATGTGCCGCGAGGTGTACCCCCAGGTCGGCGAGATCCGGCATGTGCATCATGCCGGTAACTCCAGCGGCGTCGTCGACGGCGCGTCAGCCATTCTGCTCGCCTCGCCGGAGTATGCGCGGGCCCACGGTCTGACGCCCCGTGCACGTATCCGAATGACCGCGGTGGCGGGTTCCGAACCTGTGATCATGCTGACCGCGCCGGGGCCGGCCAGCCTGCGCTGCCTGGCCAAGGCGGGTATGGAGGTGGGCGACATCGACCTCTGGGAGATCAACGAGGCTTTTGCCGCGGTCCCGTTGAAGACCATCCGTGACCTTGACCTCGATCCGGACCGGGTCAACGTCAACGGTGGGGCGATCGCTCTGGGCCACCCCATCGGGGCGAGCGGCCCGATGCTCATCCAGACGGTGCTGGACGAGCTTGAGCGGCGCGACCGCAACGTCGGACTGGTGACGATGTGCACCGGTGGCGGCATGGGCACTGCGACAATCATCGAGCGAATCTGACGCTGGCCGGCACGCGTCCCGGATGGTTTCTGCCCGGACTGGCCGTGGCGCTCCGCAAGGTGCCACGGCCAGGGCCTGGTCGTATGCGCTGTCGTCCAGCGCCGGCGTGATCAGGAACTTTTCGTGTCGCCGTCGGCTGCAAGGAAAATCGTTTTGTGCTCGAGGTACTCGTCCACGCCTTCCGGGCCGTACTCGCGTCCGTAACCGGAGGATCCGAACCCGCCGAAGGGTAGTGCGAAATCGATCGCGGCACCCTTGTTGATGACAACGCTGCCGCTGCGGATGCGGTCGGCGAGTTGCCGTGCCCGGCCGAGATCCCGGGAGAAGACGGCGCCGGACAGGCCGAACGGGGTGCCGTTGGCGATGGCGATGGCCTCGTCGAGGTCGGTGTAGGTGAGCACGGTGAGGACCGGGCCGAAGATCTCCTCCTGGGCGATCCGCGACGTCGGTGACACGCCTGTGACCAGCGTGGGGGCGACGTACCAACCCTGCCTGGTGTGCGGCGGTGGGCCACCTCCCGTGACCACCCGCCCACCCTCGTTCGCGGCGTCGGCTACGTAGCCGAGCACCCGGTCCCGGTGGCGCCGGCTGACCAGCGGACCTACCTGGGTGGCGGGATCACGGGGGTCACCGACGACCAGGGCCTCGAAACCGGCCCGCAGTGCGTCGACGAGTTCGTCGTGCCGCCGCTCGCTGACGAGGACGCGGCTCAGCGCGATACAGGCCTGCCCGTTGACCAGGGTGGCCGCGGCGACGACCGCGGCGACGACCTCGTCGATCGGGGCGTCGTCGCACACGATGCCGGCGGACTTGCCGCCCAGTTCGAGGCTGACCCGGGCCAGGTGGCTGGCGGCGGCGGCGGCGACCGCGCGACCGGTCGCGGTGCTGCCGGTGAATGCGATCTTGTCGATTCCCGGATGCCGGCTGAGGTGGTCACCGCCGACGCCATCGCTCGCCACCAGGTTCAACACGCCGTCGGGGATACCGGCGGCACGGGCGGCTTCGGCCACCGGATAGGTGTCGAGGCAGGTCTCCGGCGCGGGTTTGCAGACCACCGTGCATCCGGCGAGCATGGCGGGGGCGAACTTGTTGGCCGCCAGGACGAGCGGGCTGTTCCAGGCGGGAATGGCAGCGACGACACCGACGGGTTCCCGGGTGACGTCCGCCGAGGTGCCGAACAGGCCCGTCCGGCGCTCACGCATGGTTATCTGCCCGGCCAGTCCGACATGATAACGGACAAGGGCGATCATGCTGGCGGCTTCGGAATAAGCCGCCCGCCGTGGCAGCCCGATTTCGTCGAGGACGAGTTCGCCCATCTCCTTGCGGCGCACCGCGAGTTCGTCCGCGAACCGGGCAAGATGATCGGCCCGCT
The DNA here is from genome assembly GCF_902812655.1 of Candidatus Frankia meridionalis. GTDB lineage: Bacteria > Actinomycetota > Actinomycetes > Frankiales > Frankiaceae > Protofrankia > Protofrankia meridionalis. Next base: position 25,948 of record NZ_CADDZT010000009.1, read on the forward strand.
CCTCGAGCGTCATCCGGGGCCATGGGCCGGTGTCGAAGGCGTTTCGGGCCGCTGCGACAGCCGCGTCGAGATCGGACGATTCGCCGCACGGCGCGCTGCCGACGATACCCTCGGTAGCGGGGTTGACGACCGTGAAGCGCCGGTCGCCGGTCGCCGGTCGGAACCTTCCACCGATGAAGAACACATCATGCCTGACGGGGTGCATCAGCGGCCCAACTCGATCACTCCGCGAATGTTCCGCCCGTCCATCATGTCCTGATATCCCTCATTGATCTCGTCCAGCGAGTAGCGGCGTGTCACCATCTCGTCGAGTTTCAGCTGACCGTTGCGGTAGAGCTCCAGGAGCATCGGGATGTCCTGGTGCGGGTTGCAGAAGCCGAACAGGCATCCGACGACTTTCTTCGCGAAGGACGTGAGCATTCCCCCGGGCAGGCTGACCGTGATTTCCTCATAGCGGTCCGCTATCCCGGTGAGGACGAGGGTGCCGCCCTTGCGGGTCATCTCGTAGCACTGGCGGACGATATCCGGGGTGACCACGCCGACACACTGGATCACGCTGTCAGCCAGCACGCCCCGGGTGAGCTGCTGAATGTGGTCGAAGGCTTCGGAATGCTCTGTGAAGCCCGCATGTGCCCCGAGCTGTTTGGCGAACTCGTTCTTGAAGGGCACCGGATCCACCGTCACCACCGTCGCCGCGCCGGCCAGCAGCGCGCCCTGCACCGCGGCCGCGCCGATACCTCCGATACCGTAGACGACGACGACATCGCCCGGCCGGACGTTCGCCGCGCGGACCGCCGATCCCCAGCCGGTGGGCACGCCGCAACCGACAAGACAGGCGACGTCCAGCGGAGTGTCGTCCGGCACTTTCACCAGCGAATACTGGTGTGCGACGAAGTATTCGGAGAAGGCCCCGAGGGTACAGAAGGCGCCGATGCCGTTCTGACCCAGATGGAAACGGTAACTGCCGTCCGCGAAGGCTCCGGTGAGGGTGGTGGCGCCGGCGTCGCACAGATAGGACTGACCGGACGTGCACCAGCGGCAGTAACCACACACGGGAAGAAAGGAAGTCACCACCTTGTCGCCCGGCCGCAGCCGGGAGACCCCGGAACCGACCTCCCGCACCACGCCACCGCCTTCATGGCCGCCCACCAGCGGGAAGTGGAAGCCCGCGCCCTTTGCGAGATGGTCATCGGAATGGCATAACCCGGCGAACACGGTTTCGACCAGGACCTCGCCATCCCTGGGCTTGTCGAGCGAGAGCTCCTCCACGGACCAGGGCCGGCCTTTACCGTGCAGGACCGCGGCGCGAGTCTTCATCGTCATACCCTTCTGTGTTCCGGGCCGTCGGTTCAGGGGCAGGGCCGGTTCACCGGACTCCATCGGTTCACCGGACTCCATCGGTCCCGGAGGTGGGTCAGTTGAGGGACGGGGTCTCGGTGTCCCGGCCGGAGCGCAGGATCACCCCGGGGAAGTCCCCGGTGAACCTGCCGTCATGGGCGATCTCGACGCCGTTGACCAGGACGTGCTCGATGCCGTCGGCCTCACCGTAGAGACGGCCCGCGCCGGCGGGCAGGTCGAAGCGCGTCTCGGTGGGCTGGCGGGCTATGCGCGCCGCATCGAAGATCACAATATCGGCGGCGCCGCCGACCCGCAGACGGCCACGGTCACGTAGGCCGTAGAGGCGTGCCGGGACGTCGGTGATGAGGCGGACCGCCTCCTCGAGGGTCACGACCTGCTGCTCGCGCACTCCGTGTTGCAGCAGCATCGTCGAGTAGCCGAAGAACTCCACCATGTCGAGGTGGGCACCGGCATCGGAGGCCCCCACAACGGCACGGGGATCACGCCAGACCTGGGCGCGCGCCTGCCAGTCCTCCGGCCGCGCCTCACGATACGGGTTGCTGAACGTCGTCTTCAGCTCGTCGGCGACGACAATGTCCATCAGGACGTCGAACGGGTCCCGACCCTCTTCGGCGGCGATCTCGCGGACCTCCCGCCCGGCATATTGTTTGGTTTGCGGGCTGAACGTCTCGATGATGTGCCGCGAGCCCCAGTCGACGAGATGGCTGAAGGCGGAGGGCTCCTCCGCGCCGCGGCGCAACTCACGTCGGCGGTCGGGATCACGCAGGATCGCCAGCCGCTCCTCCCAGGGCAGGAAGAGAAAGTCATGCAGTCCGGGGACCTGGTCGAGGACGAAGCCGGCGCGGAAGGAGAAACGGGCCGGTGGGGTGTCCGGCATCGTCAGCGCGACGACCTTTCCCCCGCGGGACCGGGCGATGTCTCCGACCTCGAGCCTGGCGAGCGCATCGGGCAGGGTCTTCGCGTTGACAGCCAGGATGTTCCAGTTGAGCGGTCGCCGGGCCGTCACCGACATCCCGACCATGACATCGGTGATCTCCGGGCTGAAACCACCGCGCTGCGGGAGGACGGGGAGGAACTCCAGCGAGGTGCCTTCGAACTCGCCCGCCACCGCGGCCAGGGCGAACAGTTCCTCGGCGGGGGCGGCGCGGGACGGGACCGGTCGGCCGTCGGCATCGCTGTGACTGTGTGACCAGGTGGAGGAGAAGCCGAGACCGCCGGCGGCGATGCCGGCGCGCAGCAGCTGCTTCATCGTCTCGAGCTCGTCCTCGGTCGCCGGACGCTCGGTGGCCGCCGGCCCCATGGCCACCCGCCGGATGGCCGAGTGCCCGACCATGAAGCCGGCATTGACGGCAAGGGTGCCGTCGAGGCGGTCGAGGAACTCGGCGGTGGTGCGCCAGTCCCAGGGCACGCCGGCCCGCAGTGACTCCAGGGGCATGCCCTCCACCCGGGACAGCATGCGCATGAGGTAGTCACCGGCAGTGTCGTCGAGGGGGGCGACCGTGAACCCGCAGTTACCGCCCAGGACGGTGGTGACTCCGTGCAGGGGCGATGGGGAGAGGGTGGGGTCCCAGAAGCCCTGGACGTCGAGATGGGTGTGGATGTCGACGAAACCGGGGCTCACGATGAGCCCGTCCGCGTCGATCGTCCGGCGTCCGGCGTCCGGCACGGTACCGATCGCCACGACACGTCCACCGTCGATCGCGACGTCCGCCTGCCGGCGGGGGGCTCCGGTGCCGTCGACGACCTGACCCCCACGTATGACGATGTCGTGCACGGTTCCTCCTGGTAGAGCGCGATGCGGTCCGGCTGTGGGTGCGGGTGAGAACGCTTACGCGGTGATCCCGTACCGGTCGAGGCGGTAGCAGCGGATCGCGTTGCCACGGGCGAGTAGGTATGCCTCGTCCTCGCTGAGCCCCGCCTCGGTCACGATCTTCTCGAAGACCGCTTTCGAGTTCGGCCACGTCGAGTCGCCGTGCGGGTAGTCGGTCTCGAACATGATCTGTTCCATGCCGATGCGGTGACGCAAGGTGAGACCGATGGCATCGTCGAACACGCATCCGAAGACCCGACCGCGGATATAGCTGCTCGGCGGGCGCGACAGCCTGTCCTCCATGTTGCCATAGACCGGCCGTTGTTCCCAGACGCTGTCGAGCCGTTCCAGGATGAACGGCATCCAGCCGACCTGGCCCTCGCTGAGCGCTACTCGCAGATCCTGGAATCGCTCCAGTACGCCGCTGGTGAGCCAGTCCGCGAACGCGTGGGACGCGCCCTGGTAGGTCAGGGCGAGCGAGACCGCCCGCGGGGCGTCGACCGAGGTCATCGGAAACGTGGATGACGAGCCGATGTGCAGATTGAGCACGGTGTCGGTTTCTTCGCACGCGGCGAACAGGGGGTCCCAGTGGTCGGTGTGGATACTCGGGAGCTTCAACCGGGCCGGGTTCTCCGAGAAGCACACCGCGTGCGACCCCTTGGCCGCGCAACGGCGGACCTCCGCCGCTGCGAGGTCCGGGTCCCACAGCGGGATCAGGGTCAAGGGGATCAGCCGGCCGTACGCCTCGTCGGCGCACCACTCGTCGATCATCCAGTCGTTGTAGGCACGCACGCATGCCAGGCCGAGGTCGCGGTCGCCGCACTCGTGGAACGTCTGCCCGCAGAAACGCGGAAACGTCGGGAAACTCAGGCCGGCATCGGTGTGGTTGGCATCCATGTCGGCCAGCCGTGCCGTCCTGTCGTAACAGCCTGGCCGCATGTCCTCGTAGGTCATGGCCTCCCAGTGCTGCCCGAGATAGTCCTGGTCCTTGCCGGCCGCCGCGAAGCCTGGGATGATCTCCATCTTGACATCTCCGAACACCCAGATGTCAGCCCACAGCCCGTCCTCGGCCTCACGCCACTTGCTGCGGGCGTGCGTTCCGAAACGTCCCTTCATCCGCACCAGACGTGGACCGTCCTCCCGCAACCGGGTAGGCAGATAACGCTGCCACAGGTCACCCGGTTCCAGGACGTGGTCGTCGACAGAGATGATCTTCGGTGTGTCCATCCGGCTCCTCCCTCCAGCCACCCGTAGATTTAACGCAGGTGTGCCATGTTGGGCAGTGTAGCCAGATCCTGGTCCG
>NZ_CADDZT010000009.1:30957-32812 GCF_902812655.1 Candidatus Frankia meridionalis
GCGCCAGTCTGGACCGCCTGATCCGCACCGAGCGGATCATCGCTACGGATCCAGGCCTGAAGGCCGCCTGGTAGCGGCCCGTGCCGGGCCGACAGCGGCGGTGGCTCGCCCACAAAGCGGATGTCGACGGGATGGCTTCCGATGTAGACGTCGTACCAGGCGTCGAGGTCACCGCCGGCGGCGGTGAACCACGACCTCGCCGGGGGCAGGTCGTCCGGGCCGGGTACCGCTGGTGGTTCCGGCGTGTGCTCGTAGCCGTCCTCGCCGGTGTGGAAGGACGCGTCGGCGTGCAGGATCGGCTTTCCGTCCTGGGAGGCGACCACTCGCCGCGAGCTGAAGCCCCGGCCGTCGCGTAGCCGCTCCACGGTGTACTCGGTGCTCGCGCCGACGGCTCCGGCGCGCAGGAAGACGATGTGCAGGCTGTGCAGGAACCGGTCGCCGGCGACCGTGCGGCCCGCGGCGGCGGTGGCCTGCCCGGCATAGAGCCCACCGAACGGCTTGGCGGACGCACCCGCGCGGCTACGTCCATGGAAGACATCCTGCGGGGCGGCGTCCAGCTCGAGTAGTGATCGCAGTGGGACCTTCAGGGTGACGTCGGCGCTGTCGGTCGAAGCGGGGTGCGTCACGATCACACCTTTCATCCTTTATATTTTTGTACTTATACTATTTTGTAGCGATTGTGTCGAGTGATCGTCGACGATCGGGGTGCGCACCTCGTCGACCTCGTCGTCCCCGGGTCCATGCTGGTGCTCCCGGTGCTTGCGCGCGGAGGCGATCTAGTTAGAAGATATAAATAATGTCGTCCCTGTTGCGGCGGCCTCTGTTGCGGTGACGAAGTGGGGTGCGATGGAGTTCGGGTATCCGCCGGAGGCGGCGCAGTTCCGGGCCCGGGTGCGCGCGTTCCTGGCTGCGAACCTTCCCGATGACTGGAAGGGGGTCGGCAGTCTTGCCGCTCCCGAGGCCGACGCCTTCACCCGTGACTGGCGCGACCGGCTCTACCGGGCGGGGCTGCTCGGCGTCTCCTGGCCGCTGGAGTACGGCGGCGGGGGGCTGACCAAGCTCCATCAGGTTGTCCTGATGGAGGAACTCGCTCGCGCCCGTGTGCCGTGGGGTATCCGCAACGACACGTTCAGCATCAAGATGGTTGGCAACACGCTGCTGCGAGCCGGAACCGAAGAGCAGAAACTCCGGTTTCTCCCGAAGATCCTTTCAGGGGAGGAGAAATGGTGTCAGGGATACTCCGAGCCCGGCGCCGGCTCCGACCTGGCTTCCCTGCGTACCCGTGCGGTTCTTGACGGCGACGAGTGGGTGATCGACGGTCAGAAGATCTGGACGTCGATGGCCCACGAGGCGGACTGGATCTTCGTGTTGGCGCGGACGAACCCGGACGTCCCGCTCCACCGTGGCATCTCCTTCCTGCTGGTTCCGCTGCACCAGCCCGGGATCGAGGTGCGGCCCATCCCGGCGATGAACGGCGACAGCGAGTTCAACGAGGTCTTCTTCTCCGCCGCGCGCACGGCCGCGGTGAACGTCGTCGGAGAGGTCAACTCCGGGTGGCAGGTCGCGATGACGCTGCTGGGCTACGAGCGCGGCGAGGAGGCGGCCACCAATCCGGTACTGTTCCGCAACGAACTCGACCGGCTCCGTGACCTGGTCCGCGAGCGCGGGCTCGACGGCGACCCGCTCGTGCGGCAACGGCTCGCCGACTGCTACGCCCGTGTGGAGGTCATGCGCTTCCTCGGGTACCGGGTCCTGACCGGCTACCTGCAGGGCCGCCCGCCCGGCCCCGAATCGTCGGTCAGCAAGCTGTACTGGAGCGAGTACCACAAGCAGGTCACGGCGCTCGGCCTCGACG
>NZ_CADDZT010000009.1:32972-34462 GCF_902812655.1 Candidatus Frankia meridionalis
GGCCTATGCCAGCGCCTGCTGCCCGGGTGTCATCGAGCTCTGGCAGGACCTGGACGGCTACTGGAACGCGACCCTTGCTCACGATGAGCGCTGTCGCCTCGGGAGGACGGGTGCTGTCACCCGCCGGCCGAACCTCGCCGTTGCTATTGGTTGACATGTAGTCATGTTCGGTTGTTCGAGATGCGAATAGGTTGATTCATGTGACAGTCACCGCACCGTCCGATGCTGCGGCATCCGCCGTCTCGGGACCCGGCTCTACCGCATCCGCCGCCGCGGCGTCCGAGGTCGTGCTCTGCGATGTCGACAGCGGCATCGCCACGCTGACGCTGCACCGGCCGGAACGGAAGAACGCCTGGACGTACGAGATGGAGCGGGCCTTCTTCGACCTGCTCGACGCCTGCGACGATGACCCCGATGTCCGGGTCGTACTCGTCACCGGAGCGGGGAACACCTTCTGCCCCGGTATGGACATGGGGCACCTCGACAGCGTCTCGCAGGGCCCGGCTGCGGAGAAACCCACGTGGCGCACCCGTCCCATGACCCATGCCCGATCGCTGCGCAAACCGACGATCGCGGTCATCAACGGTGCCTGCGCGGGTATCGGCCTGATCCAGGCGCTGTCGTGCGATCTGCGTTTCGCGGCGAGCGGTATCAAGATCGCTCCCGCCTTCACCCGTCGTGGGCTGCCTGCCGAGTTCGGTGCGAGCTGGCTACTGACTCGCATGATCGGGCCGGCCCGGGCCGCCGACCTGCTGATCTCCAGCCGGGTCGTGGTGGCCGAGGAGGCCCTCGCGCTCGGTCTGGTCGACCGGGTGTTTCCTCGTGAGGAGCTCGTGGTGGCTGCCCGCGCCTACGCCGCCGACCTGGTGGCCAACTGCTCCCCGGTTGCCATGGCCGCGGTCAAGGCCCAGTTGGATGCCGACTGGGGGCGCACCCTCGCCGAGGCGCAGCAGGAGGCCGAAGCGCTGGTCCGGGACACCGACCGCCGCATCGACTTCCGTGAGGGCGTTGCCGCCTTCGTCGAGCGCCGCCCCCCGAACTTCCGCCCCGTCTCGCCCCGCTGACCAGCTACGGGACGCCTCGCGAGCCTGGGCGGCTGGCGCGGTTCTGTCGGTGGGTGCGGCTATGGTCCACTGGCCGGGGAGTTGCCGGTCGGGCATCGGGAGGGGCCGTGTCAGCGCAGGACGACGTCCATGACGAACCGAAATAGGATCTCCGCGTTCTGGCGGCGGCGGACTCGGTCACCGACGAGCGGGCGCAGGCGTACCATGAGTCCCTCGCTGTACGAGGTTTCTATCCGTCGTTGCATCTCAACGTCGCAGACGTCTACCGCAGGATCGGGCCGGCCCGGACTGCCGACCCGGTGGCCAGCTGTTCCCCGGTTGCCATGGCCGCGGTCAAGGCCCAATTGGGGGCCGACTGGGGCCGGACCCTCGTCCTGGCACCGAGGGCAACCTGACGATGATGGTGCCATAATGGTGCCATAAAGC
>NZ_CADDZT010000009.1:34808-37610 GCF_902812655.1 Candidatus Frankia meridionalis
ACGAGATCTACACCGTCCTCGTCGAGGGGGCGGTGGCGAGCCACCAGTCACTGAACGCCTTCGTGGTGGAACGGCTCGCTGAGGTTGCCCGCGTCATCAGGTTGGCCGACTATGTCGCGTCGTACGAACCCCCGCAGGGGACCGGCGTTACCCTTGATGCCGCGGTCGCCGCGGTGCGCGAGGCGCGGGACGCCTCGTGAGCCTGGCGGTGGTCGACGCATCGGTCCTCGCCGCCTTCTACGCGGTTCAGGATCCCCGGCGACCGCAGGTCACGGCACGGCTTTCCGCCGGTCAGGCTGTTTTTGCGCCGGCGCACCTGGATGTCGAGGTGACCTCCGCGCTGCGTGGCATGGCCCGAGGCAACCAGCGCCTGCACGATGCGGTCCCCCGCGCCCTGCGCCACCTGGCGAGTTTCCCGATCCGCCGCATGCCGCTCGCGCCATTACTGGAACGCATGTGGCAGCTACGCGAGAACGTCACCTCCTACGACGCCGCTTACATCGCGCTCGCCGAAGAACTCGATGCCGCGGTAATCACCTGTGACGCCAAGCTGGCTGCGGCCTGCGGAATCGGTTGCGCTATCGACCTGATCGGATAGCGTTCGGTCGGCGATGCAGGTGGCGTAGACCCGTCGCCTGTTCGCCGGGATCTGAGCCTGGATCCCTCCCTGACGGCCGGAACCCCTCATACCGGCAGATGAACCGTGCGCCGTCTGAGCTCGCGCCGTTCGTTCTCGTTGAGCCCTCCCCAGACGCCGGTGTCCTGACCGGTGTCCAGCGCCCAGGTCAGGCACTCAGTGGTAACCGCGCACCGCCGGCACACGGCTTTTGCGGCGTTGATCTGGGTTTCGGCCGGCCCGGTTCTCCCGACCGGAAAGAAGATCTCGGGATCCGTACCTCGGCAGAAAGCCCGGTAGCGCCAGTCCATTTTCTTACCCCCCCTTTTTTTTGCAAGGCGTCGCGCTCGGATGATGGTAGGCCCGAATGAGAGTAGGCGCGGAAGCCTGCCAGATAATCACAACATGCTCTCAATTATCGACAACAGTGCAGGGGTGCTCTGTTGTCGCCGGCAACGACGGCCGTGGTCGGACGATCGGGGAAGGCGACAAGCCACCTGTCACTGAACGTATTCATGTGGGTCCACCACGGTCGCCCCCGCCTCAACCGGGTTGGCCGACGACCGTTGCCTCGCGGACCGCCGGATGGGCGAGAAGCACGTTTTCGATCTCATCCGCGCCGATCCGGTATTCACCACTTTTTATTAGAAGACGAATCCATCGGCGCCACCGTCAAGCGAAAGAAATTCGACTTTCGGCAAAGCGTCCGAGGTTTCCCTTATTGTGGCGACTTCCACGGCGAAAGCCTTTCCGGTAAAGAGTTCAGTGGAAGTTTTCTCGCCATTTGTCGTCATCGCTCCACGGCCAGACAGACGCGTTTCGGGAAAGGGCAATCAAAAAATCAGTCGATCAGGCGGCGGCGCATATGGCGGACGGCGAGCAGCCACATGAGCCCCGCGAAGGCGGCCAGCGCACCGATGTGTCCGAGGTCGGCGAGGGGCGCGAAGCCGAACGCCGCATCACGTACCAACTGCACGCAGTGGTAGAGCGGGTTGACCTGGGCGAGCGTACGTGCCCAGTGCGGAAGCCCGTCCACCGGGAAGAACGTGCCGGCGACCAGGAAGAGCGGTGTCATCACGCCGGAGATGATGTAGCCGAAGCTGTCCATGGACGGTACCAGCGCCGACGTCCAGATTCCGAACAGGCCGAACCCGAGGCCGGTGAGGAAACCGACCAGCGGAACCACGAGCAGGCCGGGAACCGGATCGAGGCCGAACGCGATCGCGACGAGCAGGGGCGCGCATCCGTACACCCCGGCCCTCGCCGCGATCCACAGCGCCTCACCGAGAACGATCTCCGGCACGTCCACGGGGGCGGCCAGGACAGCTCCGTAGATCTTCTGATAGGTCCGCCGGATGAAGGTCTGGAACATGCCGGCGAAGGCCGAGGCGAACAGCACCGCGGTCGCGACCACGCCGGTGCCGAGGAAGTCCACGTACCGGTAGCCGGCGACCACCGACACCAGCGAGCCGAACCCCCACCCGAAGGCCAACAGGTAGATCGTCGGTTCCACCACGGCCGAGAAGGTGGTCGACAGCCAGTACCGCCGGAACAGGGTGAGGTCATGCGTGATCACCCCGGCCAGCGCGGCCGGCTCGATCCGCCGCAGCGACCGTGTCCCGCCCGGCCCGGCTGTTGTTCCTGGCCCGATCCTTTCGCCGCCGCTGCTCATTCGATCCGATCCCCGGTCAGGGCCACGAACACGTCCTCCAGGGTTGCGGGGCGCCGGACCCCGACCCCGAGCTGTTCGTCCAGCCCCGGGGGCAGGTTCTCGGCTCGCAGCACCGACACCGACGGCCCGGTCGGGCGGGTGGTGAAACCCGCCGCGCAGGCCAGTGCCGTCACCTCGGCGAGCCGCCGCGGTGGGCCGTAGTACTCCGCCGCGGTCCGCCCGGCGTGCGTGTCGAGGAGCCTCGTCGGGGTGTCCCGCGCGATCACCCGGCCGCGCGACATGATGGCGACGTCGTCAGCGAGTCGCTCCGCCTCCTCGATGTAGTGCGTCGACATCAGTACGGTCACCCCGTCCGCGCGCAGCCCGGCGATCAGACTCCACAACTCCTGGCGGACCTGCGGGTCGAGCCCCACCGTGGGCTCGTCGAGCAGGACGAGGCGCGGGCGGTGCACGAGCGCGCGGGCGATCAGCAGCCGTCGCCGCATCCCGCCGGAGAGGTTCTGGGTCGCCGTGT
>NZ_CADDZT010000009.1:37903-46338 GCF_902812655.1 Candidatus Frankia meridionalis
GCCGGGCGAACACGGCGAGGTTCTGCCGGGCGGTCAGCTCGATGTCGAGGTTGTCCTCCTGCGGGACCACGCCCATCGAGGCCCTGGCCTGCTTGGACGCGCGTGGCACTTCATACCCGAGGACGCTGATCCGGCCTGCGTCGGCGATGGACTGGGCGGTCAGCATCCGCATCGTGGTGGATTTGCCGGCACCGTTCGGCCCGAGTAGGCCGAGGCAGGCACCGGTGGGAACGTCGAGGTCGAGCCCGTCCACCGCGGTTACTTCCCCGTATCGTTTCATCACACCCTGCATCGAGATCGCGGGGATGGTGTCGGACCGGTCGGGGGCCTGCCCGATCGCGGTTGAGGTCGCCGGTTCGGAGCGTGGCATAGAGCGACAGTAGGTCGGGCACGGCTGTCTCTCATCCGGTTTTCCCGCCGATCGGATGCCCGTGGTGGTCCCGGGTTGGATACTGACCCGGCGGCTGGCACGAAACCAGCGTGAGGATCTTCCAGCTGCACCTGGTCGGCCGAAGGTGATGCGATCACGGCTCTTCCCGTGTTGCCGGCGGCTCTGAGAAACCTAGACTAGACGGACGCCGACAGGAGTTCTCCCATGCGTAACCCGAAGGACTTCTTCGCTCCGCTCGCGGTGGGCGCACCCGCGCCCCTGCGGGAGCTCCCGCAGAGGCCATCCCGTGTGATCCACTTTTTCGACCCGAGCAACGAGAAGATGGCGTCGAAGGTCCCGGACATCCTGCCCCGTCTCGACGTGGTGCTGGGCAACCTTGAGGACGGTGTCCGTGCCGACGCCAAGATCGCGGCGCGGGAGGGGTTGGCGAAGCTCGCGGCGGCGACCGAGTTCGGCGACACCCAGCTGTGGACGCGGGTGAACAGCCTCGATTCGCCGTGGGGCCTCGACGACCTGCTGAGCCTCGTCCCGGCGATCGGCCACAAGCTGGATGTGATCATGGTGCCGAAGGTCGAGGGGCCGGAGGACATCCACTACGTCGACCGCCTGCTCGCCCAGCTTGAGGCGAAGGCGGGCCTGACCCGGCCGCTGCTCGTCCACGCGATTCTCGAGACCGCGCGCGGAGTCGCCAACGTCGAGGAGATCGCCGGGGCGAGCCCGCGGATGCAGGGCCTGTCCCTGGGGCCTGCGGATCTTGCCGCGGACCGGCGGATGAAGACCACCCGCGTCGGTGGCGGCCACCCCGGGTACCTCGTCCGACAGGACCCGTCCGCGGCCGACCCGGATGCGCCACGCGCCACCTACCAGCAGGATCTGTGGCACTACACCCTCGCCCGCATGGTGGACGCCTGCGTAGCGAACGGGATCCTGCCGTACTACGGCCCGTTCGGTGACATCTCCGACGTGGTGGCCTGTGAGGACCAGTTCCGCAACGCGTTCCTGCTCGGCTGCGTCGGGGCGTGGAGCCTGCACCCGGTGCAGATCGACATCGCGAAGCGGGTCTTCAGCCCCGAACCCGCCGATGTCGCCTGGGCCCGACATGTCATCGAGACGATGGGCGACGGAACCGGAGCAGTGATGGTGGACGGCAAGATGCAGGACGACGCGTCGGTGAAGCAGTGCAAGGTCGTCCTGGACCTCGCGAGGACTCTGGCCGCCCGGGACCCGCACCTCGCCGAGGCGTACGGCTTCGCCGACGCAGCCGGGCAGGCCGCCCGATGAGCGTCCCACCGAACATCCAGGTGCCCGCCTACCGGCCGCGCCGCTCCGTCCTGTACATGCCCGCCGCGAACGAGCGGGCGCTGGAGAAGGCGAAGGGAATCCCGGCCGACGCGCTGATCCTCGACCTGGAGGACGCGGTCGCCCCGGATGCCAAGGACGCCGCCCGGGAACGGGCCTGCGCGAAGGTCACGGACCGGGTCTACGGCGGGCGGGAGGTGACCATCCGCGTCAACGCTCTGGACACCCGCTGGCACGCCGACGACCTGCGCGCGGCGGCGGCGGCCGGCCCGGACGCGGTGGTCGTACCGAAGATCTCCTGCGCGCAGGACGTGCACGCCGTCGAGAAGAGCCTGGAGGCGGCGGGCGCACCCGACCACACCAGGATCTGGGCGATGGTCGAGACCCCGGTCGCCATGCTGCACGCCGAGGAGATCGCGCGGGCGTCGCAGCGGCTCGGCGTCCTGGTGATGGGCACCAATGACCTTGCCAACGAGTTGCACGCCGAGCATGTGCGCGGCCGGGCACCGCTGCTGCCCGGGCTCGGGCTCTGCCTGCTCGCGGCTCGGGCCGCCGGCGTCGCCATCCTGGACGGGGTCTTCAACGACATCCGGGACCTGGACGGCTTCGAGGCGGAGTGCCTCCAGGGACGGCAGCTCGGCTTCGACGGCAAGACGTTGATCCATCCGGGTCAGGTCGAGCCCTGCAACCGGGTCTTCGCGCCGACCGAGGCCCAGGTCGAGGAGTCCAGGAACATCGTCATGGTCTGGGAGGAGGCGTTGGCCTCGGGTCGCGGTGTCGCCACGGTGAACGGCCGCATGATCGAGAACCTGCATGTGGACAACGCCCGGCGCATCCTCGCGGTCAGCGAGGCCATTACGGCGCTGGACCGGGAGACGGCTGCGCGGACCGCCGACCGGTAGTTGCCCCGGGCGGTAGTTGCCCCGGGCGGGCGGGTGCCGTCCCGGCAGCCCGAATCATGATCGACCGTGTTGTCATATCAGATAGATAGTTGAGTTCAAAGACCCTTGCATCCGTGAAGTGAGGGTGCAACGCTTCGAGTCGGTCGGCGGTCTCGTGCCCGGCCCGGCCCGGCCCGGTGTGGATGCACTGTCCGGGTCCATGCGCACGCCCGCCGGTTTTGTGCCTTTGGAGGCGATGTGCGAGCACGACCTGTGGCGGTGCCGTGGGCGTTGCGGTGTCGGTCTCGTCCGGCGACCTTCTCCCCAATCATCACCAAGGGTGATGGTCGGGTAGCTGTAGGATAATTCGAGGAGTCGGGTTGAGCGGTATCTGTCAGGGTCTGACTGTTCTGGAATACGGGGCGGGGAGCATCCCGGCCTCGATGATCGGTATGATGTTGGCGGACAACGGTGCGCGGGTTGTCAAAATCGAGCCCCCGGAGGGCGACCGCCTCCGGGTGTCGGCGCCATCGGGGTTTCTGGTGTGGAACCGTGGTAAAGAAAGCCGGCTCCTGGACTTACGCACGCCCGCGGGTCGTTCCGAAGCGCGTGAGCTGGCACAACACGTTGACGTGATCGTGGAGGGTTTCGGCGCGGGTGTCGTCGAGGCGTGGGGGCTCGGCTTCGACGAGCTCAGCGCGCTCAACCCCGCGTTGGTGTACTGCTCGGTGAAAGGCTTCGGCCGGCAAGGCGCATATGCGAAGCTGAAAGCATACGACGGCATTGTGATGGCGAAGTGCGGTCTGTTCGCGCGCGGCGACTGGGGATTCCGACCCGGGCCGATCTTTTCCGGTGTCGGGCTGGCCAGTCATGGCGCCGCGCAGATCGGGGTTTCCGCGACCCTGGCCGCCCTGATGGTACGGGAAAATACCGGTCGGGGGCAGCGGGTCGAGGCGACGATGGTGCAGGGCGTGTCGGCGACAGACTTCTTCGGAACGATGCACTGGCAGTACGCGAAGCGGACGGGTGGCAAGCCGCACGTGGTCCTCGCGCCGACGGGCGTCCTGGCCGCGACCCGCTACCTGCTGACGAGCGTCACCAGGGACGGTCGTTACATCATCACCATGCCGATGCTGGCGCATCAGGCGCGGGCGCTGACCCGCGCGTTGGGGCTGGGTCACCTCATCGACGATCCCCGCTACACGACCATGAGCATGTTCCCCACACCCGAGGATGCGCAGGCCTGGGAGGACATGATCGCCGAGGCGTTCCGTGGCAGGACGCTGGAGGAGTGGCTGCCCGTTCTCGAAGCTGATACGGACATCCCCTTTGAGATCGTCCGGACGACCGAGGAGGGGCTGGACCATCCCCAGATCGTCCATCTCGGACAGTCGCTGACTGTGCATGACCCGGTGCATGGACCCGTCCGCCAGGTCGGGCCGGTCGCATCCTTCGGGAGGGCACCGTCGGTCATCGGGCGGTCGGCGCCGGCGATCGGAGAGTCCCGCGGTGACCTGACGGGCCCGCTGCGGATCAGCGCCACCGGCCCGAGCCCGGAACATCCGTTGGCCGGGGTGACGATTGTTGAGTTCGGCTACTTCTTCGCGATGCCTTTCGGTCTTTCGCTCGCCGCGATGCTCGGCGCGCGCGTCATCAAGATCGAGGACGGCGGGGGGGATCCGATGCGCGTCTCCTTCGGGGCCAAGGAGAGCGGCGCGATCAGGACGATGGAGGGCAAGGAAAGCCTCTCGGTCGATGTCACCACCCCCGAGGGCCGGAAAATCGTCCATGATCTGATTGCGAAAGCGGACGCGTTCGTGACCAGTTTCCGGCCTGATGTACCCGGACGGCTGGGTCTTGACCATGAGACCCTCGCCAAGATCAACCCTCGTCTGGTCTATCTGTACGCGGGCGGTTACGGTATCGACGGGCCGTATGCCATGCGGCCCATGTATGCACAGACCGCGGGCGCGCCCGCGGGTAACGTCCACCGGCAGGCCGCGCACTGGCTCGACCCGGAGTTGGTCGAGGACTGGAACATCGCCGAGATCCAGGCGGTCATCATTCCCCGGCTTCGGGGAATTGTCGACGGTGACTCGAACGCCGCGGTCATGGTGCTCTCGGCGTTGATGTTCGCGCTCGCCCACCAGCGCCGTACCGGAGAAGGCCAGTTCGTCTCGACATCCATGCTCACGGGCAATTCCTATGCCTACTCCGACGACTTCAACAGCTATGAGGGAAAGCCTCCGTTCCCGGAGGCGGATCCCGACCAGTTCGGTTTCAACGCCCTGTACCGCATTTATCAGGCTCGTTCCGGTTGGGTCTTCCTCGCCGTTCCGACCCAGGCGGAATGGCAGATCTTCGCGACGGCACTGGGACGAGACGAGCTGGTCGCCGACCCCCGGTTCGCCACTCCGAAGGATCGGGCCGGAAACGACGACGCTCTTGTCGACGAGCTGAGCGTTGCCTTCAAGGAACGGGATGCCCACGAGTGGGAGACATTCCTCGCCTCGCGGGACGTCGCCTGCGTCCGGGTATTCGAGGATGGGCAGTCGGCGTTCACCTGCACCGACGAGGTACTGCGCGAGACCGACCTTGTGGTGGAGGTGGAGCACAAGGTTTTCGGCCGGATCCTGCGGCACGGCCTTCCTGCCCAGTTCTCCGAGACCCCCGGACGTATCGCACCGAGCTGCCTGCGCGGTGAGCACAACACCGCCGTCCTCGGCGAACTCGGCTACGCGCCGGAGCGGATCGCCGAACTCGTGGCCGGCAAAATAGTGTTCCCCCCCGACCCGCTACCCGCACCGACCGCGACGGACTGACGCGGTAACAATCGTCCTCAACCCTTACCCGACGAACGGGCGGAACGCCGACAGAGGCGATCCGCACAGTAACGAGGAGAGACCATGGCCGTGGCAGCGCAGCCGGAAGGCCGGCTGTTCATTGACGGGGAGTTCCGGGAGGCACTCACCGGAAAACGCTTCGATGTAGTCAACCCGGCGGACGAGTCGGTGCTGGGTACTGCGGCGGACGCCGCTGCCGAGGATGTCGCGGACGCCGTCACGGCCGCGCGCCGGGCGGCCGACGAGTCGAACTGGGCGACGGACCGGACACTGCGCCAACGGTGCCTGCGTCAGTTACAGGAGGGGCTGCGCAAGGAGGCCGAGACCGCGCGGGCGCTCCAGATCGCCGAAGCCGGCATCTGCGTCTCGAACACCGCTACCCACATCGACGCGATGACGGAGGACATGTCCTTCTTCATCGACCTGATCGGTACGTTCGAGTGGGAGACCAACTTTCCCGCCTACGATCTGATGGGGCTGCGCAGCCTGCGGCGGGTGCGTTATGAACCGTACGGTGTCGTGGGCGCGATCACACCGTGGAACGCGCCGTTCATGACCGACATCTGGAAGATCAACCACGCCCTGGCCACGGGCAACACCGTCGTACTCAAGACGGCGCCCGACACCCCGCTTACCGGCGCGTTCATCGCCCGGGTCGCGCAGGAGCACACGGACCTGCCGCCGGGTGTCCTCAACGTGCTCAGCTCACGGGACAAGGCGGTCGCAGGCGAGGCACTCACCGGTGACCCGCGGGTGGACATGTACCACTTCACGGGCTCGCCGCCGGTCGGCCAGCGGATCGCCGAGCGTGCCGCGGCCGGGATCCGCAAGGCCTGCCTGGAACTCGGGGGCAAGTCGGCGAACCTCATCCTCGACGACGCCAACCTCGACTACGCCCTGCCTTTCAGCGTCGGGATGTGCATGAGCAACTCGGGTCAGGGCTGCGCGCTGGCCACCCGGCTCGTCGTCCACGCCTCCCGGTACGACGAGGTGCTCGGCCGCCTCGAGGCGATCGTCGGGGCGCTGCCCTGGGGCGACCCCCGCGATCCACAGAATGTCGTTGGTCCGATCATCAACGCCAGCCAGCTCGCCCGCATGGAGGGACTGGTGGACCGGGCACGCGCCGCGGGTGCGCGCGTCCTCGTCGGTGGCCGGCGCGGCGAGGCCGACAAGGGGTTCTGGTACCTGCCGACCGTCGTCGCCGACGTGGACGAGAACGCAGAGCTCGCGCAGACCGAGGTCTTCGGCCCGGTGCTCACGGTCGTGCGTTACGACGGGGACGACAGCGAGGCGGTGCGGGTGGCCAACAACTCCCGCTACGGACTGTCGGCATACATCCAGACAGCGGACCCCGAGCGCGCGCTGTGGATCTCCGAACGCCTCAAGGCGGGCACGGTGAACATCGGGATGAGTTTCTACCTCTCGCCCGACACCCCGTTCGGCGGCTACGGGATCAGTGGCGTCGGTCGTGAGCACGGTGTCGACGGCTTCCGTGAGTACCTGCAGGCCAAGACGATCGCGAGCCCTGCGTCCTGAGGCTCGCCGCGTCCGACCGCGGACCGAACGACACCGCCCGATCCCACCGGCCTGCCCCTTCGCGGGGCAGGCCGGGTGTACGACCTGTCCCGTGCACACCGTCATGACCGGAAGATGGAAGATGCCCTGGTGACGCATATCGTTCCGGGATTCACCTACCGGCCAGTCGGCAACACCGACGGCGACGCCATCCGTCCGATCGGTCTGGTCCTGCACGTCCAGCAGGGCAACGGGAACCTGTTCGGCTGGTTCAACAACCCGTCATCGCAGGTGTCCTCGACACTGTGGGCGGGCAGGTCGGGGGAACGCGAGCAGTACGTTCCCTCGGACGTGCGGGCATGGGCGCAGGTAGCTGGAAACGCCAGCTACGACTCGATCGAGACCGAGGGTTTCAACACCGAGCCGCTGACCGACGCGCAGATCGAGACCGTCGCGCAGGCCTACGCGGACGGCGTTCGGACCTTTGGCTGGGCGCTGGTCGTTACCCACACCCCTGGCAGCTCCGGGCTCATCCTGCACTCGGACGGCGGTGCCGCGTGGGGTAGTCATCCAGACTGCCCGGGTGTGCTGCGTGCGGCTGCCTGCGGCACGATCATCGCCAGGGCGACGGCGATCGTGAGGCGGATGGTACCCGCGCGCGGGGGAACCATCGGCGGTGGTACCGGCGGAGGCTCCCAGGCCCAGGCCCAGGCCCAGGCCCAGGCGCTACAGCAGGCGGTACACGTTGCCGCGGACGGTATCTGGGGGCCGGCAACGGATGCTGCACTGCAGGCGGTCCGGGAGAACCGTCACACCCGCGCCGAGCAGGCCGCGGTCGGAACGAGCGCGGATGGCGTCTGGGGCCCGCAGTCGCAGGCGGCCTACGTCGTGACGGTGAAGGCGATCCAGTCCGTCCTCGGTGTGGGCGTCGACGGGGTCTGGGGGGCGGCCACCGACCGGGCCTTCACCATGGCCCGCAACACCTACTTCACCCCATAGGGCCCAACCCGCCAATCAGACGGGGAGGCGTCGTCCGGCTGTTCCCATTCGGCGACGAGAGCGTCCCATGAACGGTAGCGGGCCACCGGGTAGGCGGTGGACACGACACCGGCCGGGTCGAGAACAGCCACCGGATATCCGAGCTCCGCCCGGTACCCGCGTTCGGTGATGACCAGGCGGCCACCGAGCCGCGCCGCGCCGACGACGATGGGCCGTGACGTCCACGTCGGGGCGGTGGCGGCGGCAAGCGCCTGCGGTGACAGCCAGGCGTACAACCCGCAGACACAACTCTCGCTCGGCGTCCGGCTATGCGCGGGCAGCGGCGTGCCCAGCATCCGACTGCTGAGATCGTCACGTTGTACCCGCAGGCACAGAGCCTTGGTGAGACCGTCTGGGCGCCACATCAGCATGCCGTCCGGGAACGGCGACCACGGCGTCCATGCGGGACGTAGCCGGCCGGAGCCGTCCACCGCCCACTGGCGCCAGCCGATCACGCTCACCTGTGTA
>NZ_CADDZT010000009.1:46565-49830 GCF_902812655.1 Candidatus Frankia meridionalis
CCGGTACCGGTACGGCCGGCTCGGGAACCATGATCGGTTCCTCCGCCGGCCAGGTGATCGGTTCATCTTCCACGATCCGTACCGGCTCGCCCACGTGTGCCATTCACCTACGGTCCCTCCGGTCGACGTGGCGGTCAATCCCCGGGTGGAGCCTGGGGCGTGTTTCGAAAGCCGTCCGCAGATCAGTGCAGGCGCAGGATCTGCAGGCCGTGGTCTGCCAGTAGATCCGGCAGGTTGCGGATGGTCGCGGTGTCCTTGGCCCGGTGCTCGGAAGGCAGCTCCGTCCAGTTGACCAGCAGGTTGTGGCGTTTGCGGGCGTTGTCCCTGATCGGGGCGAACGTCCAGCCCTGGCTGCGTCGTTCGGCACACCAACGTTCGTGCTCGATCCGGGCCAGCAGGTCGATCTCGTCCGGGTGGAAGGTGAATCCCGTTGTCGGGTAGGTCATCGGGACGACAACCGCGTTGATCTCGTTCAGTTTCGCGCCGATTCCGGTGGCTTGCCGGTAGTTTGCTGTCCGTAGGTCCTCAGGAAGACCATCCCAGAGTTCCATCGATTCACTGCTGCCGATGGCGGTTCCTTTTTCCTGTTCGGCGATGAGGTACTGGCCGTGAATGGCGCGGGCCAGTACCGTAAGCGTGTCATTGCGTAGTTCGTCCGGTTCCGCCGCCTCGTTGACGATCGCGAATATCCGTACCTGGCCTGGTCCCGGGTCGAGCAGCCGGGGATGGAGTAGGTCACCCAGGGCTGTTCGCTGCCCCAGGCACACGGTCACGGTCTGACCTACGTCCGCGGCGCTGCGGGTCGTGTTCAACGCGCGGCGCAGCCCCGTCTCCTCGCTCTGGTCGCAGAGCACAAGATGTCGCGCGCCCGGCGCGGCTGCCGGTTCGAACCCGTTCGGGATCGTTCCGAGATCGACGGTCGCCGAGGACTCGTCCCTCGCGCGGGGGACACATTTTTCGTCGATCAGCCGGTAGCGCCGGCGAAGGTCGGTGAGTTGCGAGGACGCGTCCATCTCGACAAGAAGCAGCGGCAGCGGGGGGCCGCCGCTTCGGACCCGCCACAGCCGGGCCAGTTCGACCACGAGCGCGCGTCCGAAAGGACCGAGTCCGACAATCGCCACCGACGGTACCCCATCATGGGAACCCAGATGGGGTTCCAGGATCCGGGCGGCGAGTTTACGTGCGGCGATCTCCTCCGGGGTGAAGAAGTCCAGGCGGAACTCCGAAGCCGTGGACAGCCCGACCCTGCGTGCCTTGAGCGCGAGCGCAAGCTCGCTGTCGGCTATTCGCGCATAGCACACCAACGGTTCGGGATGGTCGTGGGCATCCGTCGGTGCGGTCTGCGCCTGTCCGGTCAGCGTGGCGACGGCTGCCACTACCGCCGCGTTCGCGGCGCTGTCCGCCAGACAGGCGTACACGGTTGCCGCCTGGGGTAGGCCGGCGGCGCGCAGTACCGCCGGATCCCGCACGTCACCGACGACAACAAGCCCTGCCGTCCGGTCCGCGTCACGGTCGGCGGTGACGAGAACCGTCGGGGTTCCGGCGGATCTCAGGTTATGTGCCAGCGTCACCGCGAACGGGTCGTCACCGATGATGATGGCGTGGCCCCGCGCCCGGCGTGCCGCGCGCCGACGATGCCGGTCGGCGAGTGTGTCCCAGACCGAGGCGGCCACGCCGTACGCGGTCGCGACCGGAGCCAGGAACCGGGCGACCTCGAGTGGCAGCGGAAAGGGCCCGCCATTCTGCAACGGTTCGGAACCGAGCAGAAAAAGCTGTGCGTCGAAGTAGACGATGTCGGTCGGGGTGTAGCCGCAGGGCTGGGCGGCCGGCGGAGGACACTGATCGGCGGGCCTCGTCAGCTCCGCCAGGCCCCAGGCGCCCAGACCAGCTGCGACCAGGAAAAGCACAAAGAACACCAGCCACAGGGGACGACTGGCTCTGACCTGTTCCGCTGGCATTGTCCCCATGCCGTTTTCCCGTCCCACGGCGGGCTGCCGTGGCCGCCCGCCGTGCCTGCCCGGTCGGGCATCCGTCGGTATGTTCTCCGTCCCCTACACGGTAGCGAGTCGGATCGTGTTCCTTGCGGACACGGACACGGACACGGACACGGGTACGCGGACCGGAGGTCAATCCTGAAAAGCCGGGCTCCGGCCCGCCGGAGGTCCCGAGGAACCCGGGCGGTCGGTCTCGATGTGGTCGGTCTCGATGTGGTCGGCATAGCCGGCGAGAATGTCGCCGAATACGCCTGCGTCGCCCTGACGGTTCCAGAAAGCCGTGGCCGCCTGCACCGCGCCGGCTCCGGCCCGAAGGAAGTCGAGGACGTCCCGCCCGCAGGTCACCCCGCCGACACCGATGATCTCTACTGTCTCGGGCAACATGAGTCGCAGCTGCCGCACCTGACCGAGTGCCACGGGTTTGAGGGCGGCGCCGCCGAGCCCGGCGAGTTCGACATCGATCACCGGACGGTTCGCCTCGGTCAGGGCGAAGGCATTGGGAAAGGTGTTGACCGCGCAGACGAACCGTGGGCCGTGCGGCGCCCCGGCCAGTGCTCGTACGAGAGTAGCCAGTTCAGCTAGTCCAGCCGGGTCCGAAAACGGCGATATCTTGATGCCGAAGGTCGGCGGAGGCTGGTTTCCCCGAGCGGCACCCGCGGTGGCGAGCGCCTCGCCGACCTGAATGCAGATGGCTTCGGTCTGGCCATTGTCGAAGCATGCGATGCGTTTCTGCGCACCGCCGTCCCACACATTCGGGCAGGCGAGGTTGAGCTCAATGAAGTCGACGCCGGCGAGCGCCACGTCATGGGCCACGGCGGCATATTCGGCACCGGTGAATCCCGCGATGCTGACGATCAGTGGTTTATCGACGGCTTGTGTGAGGGAGACCATTTCCGGGAGGTGCTTCCGGTAGTAGTCGAGTCCGGGATTGGGAAGACCGAGCGCGTTGAGTGAGAAGATGTCCCCGGCATGGTAGACGTTGCCCGCGTTGCCACCCCGGGCTTCCTGGGTGATCGACCCGATGACAACCGCCGAGACGGCGCTGCGGGCGAGAGCATCCACCTCGTCAAGGTTCTTACAGGTGCCCGCGGCGTTCATCAGCGGATGCTCGAGCTCGACTCCGCAAAGCGTGGTCATGACCACCGTCTTTCCCTGGGCGCTCAACCTCTCCGGTCGATCATCGCTGGCGGCATTGAACTGATCGCACCCCGCGACATCGTCGTCGTTACGCCCCTTACTCTAGATGATCGAAACTTTAGGCGATCGAATGA
>NZ_CADDZT010000009.1:50184-55392 GCF_902812655.1 Candidatus Frankia meridionalis
AGAAAATGATCGCGCTACCTTTGGCCGGGCGACCGGACCGCGTCGAGCACGGTTGTCGCCTCGGTACGGATCATCCAGTTGGGATGGACGTCGGCGAAGCGCACCACACGGTCGCGGTCGATGACGACCACCGTGGGGTACGGCAGCGTCCACCGTCCGGTTCCGAGGATGACGCTGAAGTCATGGCCGCCCTGGAGGTACTTCCGCTTCGATTCCTCGTCCGGATCGAATCCGATACCGAAAGTGTCGATCAGTGTGTACTCGTGGTCCGAGGCCACCAGGAAGTCGAAGTGGTGACGCTTTTTGATCGCGACCAGTTTCTCGGGAACCTGCGGGCTGATTGCCACAAGCCGAGCACCCAGCTCCCGCAACGCGGGTTCGAGGGCGACCTGGTAGCCAGACAGAGCTGTGTTGCAGGCAGGGCAGTCCGCGAACCGGAAGAAGAGCAGAACCACGGGTCCGTCCGCGAGCAGGTCGGTGAGGACGACCTGCCCCCCGTCCACCTCCGGCAGTGCGAACGGTTGCACGAGGTCACCGGGCTTGACGAAACGCGCGCGATCGGCATTGGCCTCCAGCGACCGGCGCAGGGTTGCGGAAGCATGTAGCTGCTCCGGTGGCCATTCCGCGTCCCGGGTGGCCTGCAGTGAGTCGAGCAGCCCCTGCACGGTCACGTGCGTCCCGCCGTCCTGGTTCGTGGAGCCGGTCTGGGTCGTTAGGCCGGTCTGGGTCATCGGTGTCTCCTGTCGGTTGGCCTGGAGGAGACGGTAGCCGATTCCCGACTAAGTCGGTAGAGAAACGTTCCTAGATGGTTTCGTTTAGTGATGATTCTTTGTCTGTGGGTGACCATCCGTCGCGGTCCGTCGTGCCCGGCGGGGATTACGGTTGCGCTGTGCCGCGTCTGCCCGACGTGACCAGGAATTGACGACCGGCCCACGTTTAGTTCTCCGGTGACCGTCGATGAACACAGGGTCGGACACGCGTCGGTGTGGTGGTAGCCGCGGACCGCCGACGGAGAAGAAAAAGAAGACGAAAAGGAGAGGATTAACGATGGCAACAGAGGAAACCGGATTCAGTGACGTCGTCCATGACCTGATCTCGGTGCAGTATCATGCCCTCAAGGACTGTCGTGAATATGGGCAGTATATTCAGGATGCGGAGGACGGCGGCCAGCATGAAATCGCCGATTTCTTCCGCGAAGTCATGCGGCAGGACGCGCAACGGGCGGCAACCTGCCACCGCTATCTGGCACACCTTTCGGGTACACCCGCAGCCGGTTCCGCCGTTCGCTGACCCGGGCTTTCCCGGCTGACCGGATCAGCGGATCAGCGGATCCTCCCGTTGTCAGGGCTTATCGCAATCGTCAGAAGCGGACGGTTTCGACGTCCTCGCCTCCGTGCAGCGCCCGCCAAAGATCGCCTACGGTGTTGTACTGCTCGCGCTTGGGGAGGGCGAGCAGCGTCTCGACGAGCTGGTCCGGGGCGTTGCGGTTACGAAGTCCGTGGACGAGCTGGGCTGGGCGAGCCGGGAAGTCATGCCGGTCGAACCAGCGGGCGAGTTCGGAACGAGCCTCGACCGCCGCAGTGGTTGCACCGCCGCCGCGGTCGACAGCGGGCAGGTCCGGCATGAGGGAGACCTGCGGCTGGTCCTCACCCGGAGGTTCCGCGGAACGCCATTCCTCGGTCCGGGTGTCCCGTCCCGCCCGGACCAGCCCGTCGACCTCGTGCGCAAGGTTGTTGTCCATGACAGGGCCGTGTTTGGTGCTCTGGCGCTGCATCGGCATCGTGGTGCTCCTCCTCGGTTCTGGCCGGTCCACGGTCGAAGACCGTTCGACCGGTCCACTGGGGCGAGAGATCCCGAGATAGGCCTATGTCGGAGGCCGCGGTTCCGCCGGAAAGAGACCGGGAATGGGCGGGGGCAGGTCAGGTCCTGGGCCGGGGCTGGGAATGTCCGGTCCTGGCACCGGGTCAGGGACGTCGGGTGCGGGCGCGGGAACGTCAGGCCCGGGCAGGGGCGGATCCGGGTCGGGGCCGGGCTTCGGGACGTCTGGGCCGGGTCCCGGCGTCGTGTCGAGGGACGGGTGGGACGGCGGGCTGGGCGATGGGACGGACGACGGAGGGACGGACGACGGAGGGACGGACGACGGAGCCTTCGGCCTGCAGGCCACAACCGTGATCACAGTTCTCCTCCTTACGGGCGGCGACCGTGGGTGGGTCGCAGGTCCGGGTCGTCTGCGTCGGTCGACTCCTGCCACCTTCCACGGACACGGGGTTTCGAATCGTCCTGCCGGGGTCCGGTACCCCGATGGCGACGATCTTGGCCGCCGGGCGGAGCGGTCTCGGTGGAAAGGCCGCACTCGCGGGTGTTCCGGGAACAGCGAATGGGGAAGGAGGGAGGTGAGGAGGTCGGGTTCGCGTGACAACGGCCTCCGGTAACAACCTTCAGCCACAACATGGAGGGCTTGTCGCGGAGCTCCCGAGATGCCCACGCGCGGGACGCTGACCACGAGATCCAGGCCCGGGAGGTGAGCGTCGATGACTGACGTACTCAGCGTTGTCAGCGCTCCGCCGGTAACGGTGGAGCGGACCAGCACGATTCGGGAAGCGGCACAGGAGATGGACCGGCACGGGGTCGGTGCGCTACTCGTCACCGATCAGGGTCGTCTTGTCGGAATTATCACCGATCGTGACATCGTGCTACGTGGTCTAGCCCGTGACGTTCCCATGGAGACTTCCATCGGTCAGCTGATGACCACGGATGTCCTCACGCTGGCGGTCGGCGTGGAGCTTGCCCGCGCCTACGAGGTTTTCCGTGATCATGCGTTGCGTCGGCTGCCGGTACTCGACGGCGACCAGATCATCGGAGTTCTGTCTGTTGACGATCTCCTTATTCGTGATGCGCGACGCATTGAAGATCTTGTCCGGCCGCTTGCCCAGGAAGTCATCGCCCGCCATCGCAGGACCCCGGTGGGGGGCCTCGGCGAGCCAGGTCATGCCGGTGACGGTGGGATCGGCGTGCATCGCCGACTGGTCCGGGCACATCCCGGCGATACGCTGATCATCCACGGGCGGACGTTGGGCCGGCCGGACCGGCACGGCGAGATCCTTGAGGTGCAGTCCCCGTCCGGTGATCCGCCGTTCCTGGTCAGCTGGTCCGACTCCGGCCATGTCACCTTCACCTATCCGGGACCGGACGCCGAAGTACGCCCGCGCGAGCAGGAGACCACCGCGACCGGCAGCCGGACAGGCAACGGCAGCAGAAGCAGATGAGACCGGCCGTGGATGCGCGGTCCGTGCTGGCAGCAGGTGATGTCCGCGGGTGAGGCAGTGCAGGAGGTGACCGTGCGGGATCTGTTCACTGACCGGCCGTCGGCAGGTCGGGCTCTGGCCGAGCGCCTGACCGAATTTGCCGACCATGGGGACGTCGTCGTCCTTGCCCTGCCTCGGGGAGGTATGCCGGTCGCTTTCGAGGTTGCGCGACGGTTGCACGCCGACTTGGATGTCTTCGTCGTTCGCAAGCTCGGCGTCCCCGGTCACGCCGAGCTTGCGATGGGCGCGCTGGCCAGCGGCGGCATATTGGTCCGTAATGACCAGGTGATTTACGCGCTGGGCGTCTCGGAGGAGACGATCCGCCAGGTGGCGGATGCGGAGCGCCGCGAGCTTGAACGTCGGGAAGGCGCCTACCGCGGCGACCGGGCGCCATTGGACGTCACCGGTCGTGTGGTCCTCCTGGTGGACGATGGGATGGCAACCGGTGCGACGATGCGCGCCGCCGTCGATGGGCTTCGCGGGCGCGGGCCCGCTCAGGTGGTCGTAGCGGTGCCGGTGGCGTCCGAACGGGCATGCCGGGAGATGCGACTGGTGGCCGACGGCGTCGTGTGCGTCGCCACGCCGTCGACGTTCTTCGCGGTGGGCCAGTACTACACCGACTTCTCCCAGACATCCGATGATGAGGTCCGTGAGCTGCTTGCAGCTGGGCCTAATGCCGGGCGAACTGCGATGAGGTCGACTGGATCACGGTCGGGCTGAGCATGATCCCGGAGTTCACCAGCTGCTGGCCGTAGATGTCGGTCAGCCTGACCGTGAAGGGCCCGGCGCCGAGGCCGTTCGGGGCGAGGAAGTAGTTGTAGTCCTCTCGCGGCAGTGCCAGCCAGGTTCCGTTGACGCTGATCTCGAGCGAGACCACCGGATTGCGGTGGTTACGCGGTTGAACAGCGAGCCAGTAGGCGGACGAGCCATCCTTGATCCGGTACTGCACATTGCCGATGTCGCCCGGGCTGACGAGGTTCCAGGAGATGGCGACCCTGCCGGCCACCGGGTCGGCGATCGCGGCGAACGCCTCCTGACTGAAGTCGACATCGCCCGGCTTGCACTCGGGGCAGCGATCGACAATTTTCACCACAATGGTGCCGCGCGGGCCGGTGGCCTGGATGTAGGCGCCACACATCCGCGCGTTTTCGAAGTCGGCGTCGTTGAGGGCCGCATACGCGTGGGATGCCTCCAGACCGGCACCCTCGTACAGGCAGTTCCCCAGGCCGCCGCCCAGCGAGTAGAAGGTGCCCTGGCCGGTATAGGTGACTCCCGGCCGGATCCGACCGTTGTCCTTGGGAGCGGTCCCCTGCGCGGTCGACTGTGTCGCAGGCCGCGTTGTCGCGTTCGGTTTTGCCGCCTGGGTGTGGGCGGGAGTCGTCACCGATACGGGTGCGGTCGCGGTTGTGGCCGAAGCTGTCGGGGATGGCGGCGGGCCGGGCTGGATGCCTGGTGCCACGGGCTGCGTGGTGGCCGGCACCGCGGCTGTTGTCGCGGGCGTTACCGGGGAGGGTGATGACTGATTGGTCAGCCCGGTCAGCTGGCAGCCGCCGATAATGCTGAGGACCACACCTGCGCCGATCAGAACGGTGACCGGATAACGGTAGAGCCGACCGTGCAGGAATGAACCCACCTGGTGATGGCGTCGCGTTGATGTGCGGGCGGATGGTGAGCGGGTCAAGACTGCTCCGTTGCCAAGGACGGGACTGTGACATCCCGCCTCTCCGGTCCCCACCCAACGTCATGAACCCTAGCGAGGGTGATTCGGCATGGTCCAGGAACTTTGTACCCTTTGGGTAAGTGGCGATCATTTGTAGATGATCTGTTGTTTGATCGTGGTTCTATGTGGCCGGCGACGTTGACGAAGCACCGGGACCGGCGGCGGGACGGGCTGGTGCGCGGC
>NZ_CADDZT010000009.1:55569-67141 GCF_902812655.1 Candidatus Frankia meridionalis
ACCGGGCGGGTTCAGTGTTCGATGATGTCCGGCTCTCCTGCCGTGAGACCGGCCGTCCAAGGGTGCGGTTGAACGGACGAGGACGAGGACGAGGACGAGGGTGCGGGGACGAGTGGGTGCGGTCTCGAGGTCAGAATTCGCTTCGCCTCATGGTGAGTTCGCCACAGTAGGAGGCCACAAAAGGCCTCGAACGTCCCGCCGAGAACTGCGAGCAGGTTATCGAGCGCGATGCCGTCGCACAGCAGCATGAGCCCGAGGAAAAGCAGTATCCAACGTGCCCACCGAGTTCGGTGGATGTGGTGTCCTGCCATGCTGTCGGCTGCCACCTTGATATCCGGGTTCAGATGGTGTAGGCCGCTTCTTGCCGGCCGTGCCATCCGAACCGGGTCCCTGAAGGGAACAACATTTCCGGGCCTTGCGAACGGCTCGTCATCCCGCTGGGCCGGGCACTGTCCTCGGGCGCTCTTACTGGGCCGCGTCCTGCTGGGCGAGCCAGGCCTGCTGACGGTCGAAATGCGTGCGGTCGCGTGCCACGAAGATGCCCTTGGCAGTGGCGAGCTCCGCGTTCGTGGTCGCCAGGCGCAGTTCTCCGGACACGTACAGGCGTTGGCCCTCGCGGCGTTCGAGCCATGCTGACGCCAGCAGCTCACGTTCCAGGGGTACCGGTCGGATGAACTTGATCTCCAGGGTGCCGGTGACCGCCAGGATACCTAGGTGCATGGGAAGGTGGCCCAGTACCTCGTCCATGATCCCGGCGGTCCATCCGCCGTGGGCGACGTCGGGGCCACCTTCGTGGTCCGCCGAGCAGGTCACATTCGCCCGCAGAACGTTGTCGTCGTCGAGACGTTCGTGGACCATCCCCAGCCGGCAGTGCCCCTTCCGTGAGCAACTTCCACACAGTGCCACCGCACCGTTGAACCCGGGCGGCATCTGGAAGTCCGAGCCCGCCCAGCGTGGTTCGTTGTCACTCATGGGATGGGTGTCACCTCTTCTGATCGCATACTGCTAACGACGGCGGGCCTGGTTGCGGGAATGTCTCAATATAAGTATAAACATATAACGATTAGAAGTAGTTCGGCGCGGTCCGCTTCACCTGCCCGTCACACTGGTCAGAGGTTGCGAGGGAGGACCCGAAGCGGCTGTGTTCGCCACGTATCCCATCCGCGGCAGAGTCATGATGTCACCAAGTGTATAAACAGACAGTGACAGGAGTCACCGATGTGGGGCTTTCAGACGGATCCCGAGTACCAGAAGCTCCTGGACTGGGCGGAGGAGTTCGTCCGTACAGAGGTCGAACCCGTCGACCGGCTGGTCCGGCAGCCGTACGATCTTGCTGACCCGGTCCGTGCCGCGCTCATCCCACCGCTTCAGGAGAAGGCCCGCGCGCAGGGCCTGTGGGCCTGCCACCTCGGCCCGGAGCTCGGCGGCCCGGGGTACGGCCAGCTGAAGCTCGCGCTCCTCAACGAGATTCTCGGCCGCTCACGCTGCGCTCCGACGGTTTTCGGCTGCCAGGCGCCCGACTCCGGCAACAGCGAGATCCTCGCGCACTTCGGCACCGAGGAACACAAGGCGAAATATCTCGAGCCGCTGTTGCGAAATGAGATTGTTTCGTGTTTCTCCATGACCGAGCCGCAAGGTGGCGCCGACCCGAAGGTCTTCAAGACCCGAGCGGTGCTGGACGGCGACGAATGGGTGATCAACGGTGAGAAGTGGTTCTCCTCGAATGCCCGTTTCGCCTCCTTCCTGATCGTCGTCGCGGTGACCGATCCGGACGCGCCGCCCTACCGGCAGCAGTCCATGTTCATCGTCCCCACGGACACGCCCGGAATCCGTTTCATCCGGCATGTCGAACTCATCGACGAGGAGGTCGGCGGGGGAACCGAGGGGTACATCTCGTATGAGAACGTGCGCGTGCCACGCGCCAACCTCCTCGGCGAGCAGGGCGGCGGTTTCGCGGTCGCCCAGGTCCGCCTCGGCGGCGGTCGCATCCACCACGCCATGCGCACGGTCGGCCTGGTGAAGTGGGCCTTCGACATGATGTGCGAGCGTGCGCTGTCCCGGTTCACCCAGGGTGAGGTGCTCGCGCGCAAGCAACTGGTGCAGGAGGCGATCGCGGACACGTGGATCCAGATCGAGCAGTTCCGGCTGCTCGTCCTGCGGACCGCCTGGCTGATCGACGAACGCCAGGACTACCGGCAGGTCCGCGGCGACATCGCGGCGATCAAGGCGGTCATGCCGAAGGTGATGCTCGACGTCACCTCCCGGGCGCTGCAGTTGCACGGCTCCCTCGGGCTGACCAAGGAAATGCCGTTCTTCGACATGCTTGTCGCGGGCTACACCGTCGGTCTCGCCGACGGCCCGACCGAAGTCCACAAGGTCACGCTCGCGCGTGAGGTGCTCAAGCAGCACAAGGCGACCGACGGGCTTTTCCCGACCAGCCACCTTGTCGCCCTTGAGGAGCAGGCAAGGCGGCGTTACGCTGATGTCCTGGCCGACCTGTGACGGGGGAGCGCGAGGGCGGCGCGGTTGCCCCCCTCATCCTGTGCAATGTCTCGGTGGCGTCGTTGGGCTTGCGTGACGTCATCACAGCGGCGTCCTCGGCGGGCTTCGACGGCATCTCGATCCTGGGGCGGTCCCTGCGGCGTGCCCGGACCCGTGAGGGCCTGTCCGACTCCGACATCAGGGCACTGCTGGACGACAACGGCCTCGTCCTCACCGAGATCGAGGCGGTGGGTGACTGGCTCACGCCGTCTCCCGCGGACCAGCCCGCCTTCATGGACCAGGTACTGACCGAGACCGAATATCTCGAAGCGGGCCGGTCGCTGGGCGCGAGGACGCTGGTGGCGACGCACTTCGGGGATTCGGTCGACGTCGATCAGGCAGCGGAGAAGTTCGCGGGCCTGTGTGACCGCGCCACCGAGTACGGCCTGGACGTTGCCCTGGAAGCGGTCGCCTGGGCAACGATCTCCGACATCGGGACGGCTGGGGAGATCGCGAGCCGGGCCGGCCGGCCCAACGCCGGGATCCTCGTGGACGTATGGCACCACAACCGGGGCCCCGGCGCCGGTGACAACGACATCCTGCGTGGCGTTCCCAGCGATCGGATTCTCTCGGTTCAGCTCAGCGACGCCACAGCGACACCGGTCGGTCCGCCGCTCGAGGACGTCTTCCACCGGAGGCTGCCCGGTGAAGGCGATCTGGATCTGTCCGGCGTTGTGCAGGTCCTCGACGAGGGCGGGGTGCGGGCACCGATCGGAGTGGAGGTCCTCGACGCGAAGATCCTCGCCCATGGCCCGGCCGGGGCCGGCCGGATCCTGATGGACGCGTTACGCACCACGCTCGACCACGCGCGGGCGACCGAGCGGGCATGACAACGGTGGGGACAGGCTCCAGGGCCTGTCCCCACCGTTCGTGGCCGAACCGTTCGTAAGAGCCTGGTGTCAGTCGCTCGATGGCAGGGGCTTGGCCTCCTTGAGCACCAGCGGGGTCAGCCCGATGGCCAGCGTGCCCACGCCCGCCTTGGTGATGAGGAGCTCGATCTCGTTCGCCTCGTTGGTGTACCGCTTGCCGAGCAGGGTCCCGCCGGCGAGCTCCGGCTTGAGGTCCAGGCCGTCGGCGGGGGTCTCCTTGGACCCGATCACCGGATGGCCACCGACGGTCAGATCGATATCACCGGATCCGGGACGCACCACGATCACCTCTGTGGAGCAGACCTGGCTGCGCAGTCGCGTGCCTGTCTTCAGTCGCATGCTGTGGCTCACGCCCTCTCGAATGTCGCGGAACTGCCGATTTCGGCGACCAGCTGGCGGCGTAGCAGCTTGCCGGTGGGTGTGTAGGGAAGCTCGTCGCGGAAGACGACCTCGTCCGGGGTGCGGGAGCCGCGAAGCCTGGCGCGGACCCACGCACGCAGATCGTCCGCTTCCGGTGAGGTCTGTGGTTCCGGCACGACGACGGCGGTCAGCCGTTCGCCCCATTCGACGTCGGGGAGGCCGATGACGGCGACCTCCTTCACCGCGGGATGGTGGATGAGGACGTCCTCGATCTCAGCCGGCGCGATGTTCTCGCCCCCGCGGATGATGGTGTCGTCCGCTCTTCCCTCGACGAACAGGTAGCCGTCGGCGTCGAGGAAGGCCCGGTCCCTGGTGGGGAACCAGCCGTCGGGGTCGAGGACGGAGGCGAGACCCAGGTACTCGCCGGAGATCTGACTGCCGCGCACCCACAGTTCGCCGATTTCTCCGGGGTCGGTCACCCGTCCGGCGGGGTCGCGGATCTGCCCTTCCACCCCGGGCACGAAACGGCCGGCGGAGGCGAGGCGGGCCTGCACCGACGGGTCCTGCGACGCGAGCGCCTCACGGTGGTCGTCCGGCCCGAGGACGGCGATCGTCGAGCTGGTCTCGGTGAGCCCGTAGGCGTTGACGAAGCCGGTGCCGGGAAAGGCCTCGAGTGCCTTCTCCAGGACCGGACGGGGCATGCGCGCGCCGCCGTAGGCGATCGACCGCAGCGTCGGGGCCTGCGCCTGTGCCCCGTCGAGAGTCTCGACGATGCGAGCGAGCATCGTCGGGACGACCATCGCGCTGGTCACCTTCTCCTCCGCCACGAGGCGCAGCCAGGCGTCCGCGGAGAAGTTCGGTAGGTAGACGAACCGGCGGCCGGCATAGGTGTTCGTCAGCACCGTGCCGACCCCGGCGATGTGATAGGGCGGGACGCTGGTCAGCGCGGCCTCGTCCTCGTCGGCGGCGCCGAACTCGACGGTCTGCAGGACGTAGGAGACGAGGTTGGAGTGGCGGAGCACAACGGCTTTCGGTTTGGACGTCGTCCCACTGGTGAAGAGCAGGACCGCCGGGGAGTCGTCATCCACGTCGACGGGGTCCGAAGGTTCCGCGAGCGCGGCGGTGGCGAGCCAGTCCTCGGACCGGTACACGGTGAGGCCGGTGCGGGCGACGACATTGCGGTAGGCGTCGTCGCAGATGACGACGGGGCCGTGTAACTCGCCGAGCAGTGCGTCGAGTTGATCCTCGCTGAGGCGGTAGTTCAGGGGCACGAAGGGCATCCCGGCCGCCGCTGCGGCGAACAGCGCAGCGGGAAAGGCCGCGCTGTTCGCACCGAGGTAGGCGACGCGGTCCGCGCCGGAGGACTTCAGGAGCGTGGCACCTCCGGTTGACACACGAACGAGATGCTCGAAGGTAATGCCGCTGTCATGCCGACCCAGCGCCACCCGGTCGCCGAAAGCACTCGCGGTCATATCGAGCAACATCCCGATACTCATACACCCTGCCCCTGGATCGTCAATGCCCTAAATAATCCCCAAAAGCAAAATATTCTATTGCAATTTAGGGGTCAACTCGCGTTTACCCGCCGAGTGAGCGACCGACGATCTCTTTCATGATCTCGGTGGTGCCGCCGTAGAGCCGTTGGACGCGCGAGTCCCGCCACAGCCGAGCGATCTCGTATTCGTTGACGTAGCCATACCCGCCGTGCAGCTGGAGGCAGCGGTCGAGGACCTCCCACTCGGTCTCGGTCGTCCACCACTTGGCCTCGGCCGCCTCCTCGGCGGTCAGTTCCTCGTCGATCAGGGCGGTTATGCACCGGTCCAGGTAGATCCACAGTACGTCCACCTTGGCCTTGATCTCGGCCAGGGAGAACCGGCTGGCCTGGAAGTCCGCGATCGGCTGACCGAAGACCTTGCGGGTCCGGGTGTATTCCAGGGTGATGTCGAAGGCCCGCTGCGCCCGCGCGGCCGCGGTAACGGCGATACCGAGGCGTTCCGTCGGCAGGTTGCGCATCAGGTTGTGGAAGCCGCGGCCTTCGGTTCCCAGGAGGTTGGCGGCGGGGACGCGGACGTCGTCGAAGAACAGCTCGGACGTGTCCGCCGCCTTGATGCCGATCTTGTCGAGCTTCTTCCCGCGGACGAAGCCGGGCATGCCGGTCTCGACGACCAGCAGGCTCATGCCGCGGTGACCGGCGGCCGGATCGGTCTTCGCCACGACCAGGATGTGGTTGGCGATCTGCCCGTTGCTGATGAACGTCTTCGACCCGTTGACGATGTAGTCGTCGCCGTCCCGGCGGGCGGTCGTCGCGATGCTCCTGATGTCGGAGCCCGCGCCGGGTTCGGAGATCGCGATTGCCCAGATGGACTCGCCGGTGACAAGACCCGGCAGCCACCGCTGTTTCTGCTCGGCGGTCGTGAGATCGAGCAGGTAGGGCATGATGATGTCGTTGTTCACGGCGAAACCGACACCGACCGTGCCGGTGGCGACGATCTCCTCCGCAAGGATCGCGTTGAACCGGAAGTCCTTGACCCCGGAGCCGCCGAACTGCTCCGGCACCTCCCAGCCCAACAGTCCGGCGCTGCCGGCGCGCCTCCAGACGTCCGTGGACGTCATGCCGTCGCGCTCCCACTCCTCGGTGTGCGGGGCGCATTCCTTCTCGAAGAAGGCGTGGGCGCTCTCCCGGAACAGTTGGTGGTCGGGAGTGAAGATCGTGCGTCGCAAGGTCGCCTCCGGAGGCGTACGCGGTCGTCCGGCCCAGTTGACGGTGCGGCCAGCCATCGCGACCGTGCCAACCCGATAAACGTATAACCTAGTTAGCGCATGCTAGTGCAAGGTTCGAACTGTGTCACGACGTTGGGCGAGACGTCGGGTTGGAGGTCGTCCGATGGCCGTTGAGGTGCGTCGGGACGGAGCCGTCGCCGTGGTCACCCTGTGTCGTCCCGAAGCGGGCAACGCGATCGATCCGGCAACCTCTGCCGCGGTCGGAGACGCGCTCACCACCCTGGGCGCGGACCCCGAGGTCGCCGTCGTCGTCCTCACCGGTGCGGGTGACCGCGTCTTCTGCTCCGGCATGGACCTGCGGGCGTTCGCCCGCGGTGCCCGACCGGCCGTGAGCGCGGGACCTGGCATCGAGATCGTTCTGCGTGATCGTTACGAAAAGCCCCTGGTCGCGGCTGTGAACGGCGCGGCGGTCGCCGGCGGGCTGGACCTCGCGCTGTCGTGTGATCTGATCGTCGCGGCTGAGCACGCCGTCTTCGGGCTCCCCGAGGTTCGCCGGGGGCTCGCCTCGGTCGGCGGCAGTACCCGGCTGGCGCAGCGCCTGCCCCTGGCGGTCGCGCTCGAG
This sequence comes from Candidatus Frankia meridionalis, assembly GCF_902812655.1. Classification (GTDB taxonomy): domain Bacteria; phylum Actinomycetota; class Actinomycetes; order Frankiales; family Frankiaceae; genus Protofrankia; species Protofrankia meridionalis. Next base: position 62,683 of record NZ_CADDZT010000009.1, read on the forward strand.
CTGGGGCTTACCGGCGAGCCGATCGGCGCGCGTCGGGCACTGGAGCTCGGCCTCGTCAACCGGGTGATGCCGGCGGGTCGGGTCCTGGAGGAGGCCCTGACGCTCGCCCGGCAGGTGGCCGCGAACGCACCGCTGGCGCTGGCTGCGACCAAGCGCCGGATGCACGATGCGGCCGGTTCGTATGACGCGGCCGGTTGGCGTGCGGCGCAGGCCGGGGCAGCCGCGCTACAGGACACCGACGACGCGCGTGAGGGCGCGGCGGCCTTTGTCGAGAAGCGGGCCCCGCGGTGGTCCGGCCGCTAGCCTACGATCAGCACTACTAGTATGCTAATTTTACGGAATGGCTCGTAGGGTCGCGAGGCTCGCAGGGTCGCGAAGATAAATGTGAGGAGGCTCCGATGACAGAGCTCGGCTTCGGACTGTTCGACTGCGACACGCACTGCTACGAGACCAGGGACGCCTTCACGAAGTACCTTCCGGCGGAGTGGTCCGAATACGCTGTCCGGCCGATCAAGTTCGAGGGCGGCCTGGAAAAGATCATGGCCGCTGACCGGGTCGCGACCTTCAACTCCGAGCAGGGCCTCGGGTTCGATCTGGCGTACCGACCCGGGTCGCTCAAGGAGATGCTCCGCCAGATGGCGTCGGGCAACCCGGACGAGACCTACGAGCCGGAGCCCATGCGGCCGGAGTACCACGACCGGGACGTCCGCCTGAAGCTGATGGACGTCCAGGGGGTCGACCGGGCCGTCGTCTTCCCGTCCGCGATGGCGCTGTCGGTCGAGAACTACGTGAAGAACGTGCCCGCCGCCTACGCCAACGTGCACTCGTTCAACCGCTGGTTCGAGGAGACCTGGGGTTTCGCTTATCAGGACCGCATCTACGCGCCCGCGCTGCTCTCCCTGCGTGACCTCGACCTAGCCGTCGCCGAGCTGGACGACCTCCTTGCCCGTGGGGCCCGGGTCGTGCTGCTGCCGACCGGTCCGGTGAACGGGCGCTCGCCCGGCGACCCCTACTTCGACCCGATCTGGGCCCGCCTCAACGAGGCCAATGTGACCGTTGCCTTCCATATCATGGAGAACTGGTACAACGAGAACATCGGGCCGGCGTGGGGCTACGAGGCATTCCCCGCGGCGTGGCACATGTCCGCGTGGCAGTGGAACAACCTGTACGGCGAGCGTCCCATCGAGGACACCCTGTCGGCGCTCATCTACGACAACGTCTTCGGACGGTTCCCGAACCTGATGGTGCTGGTCGCCGAGTTCGGAGCCTCGTGGATTCCGCACTTCCTCGAGCACATGGACAAGAGCCGGGGCATGGGGCGTAACGGCCCGTGGCGCGGTGGTCGTCTCACCGAGCGCCCCAGCGCGATCTTCCAGCGTCACATCCGGGTCGCGCCGTACCCGGAGGACAACGTCGCGAAGATCGTCCGCGACCTGCCCGACGTCGACTGCCTGGTCATGGGCTCGGACTTCCCGCACGCCGAGGGTCTGGCCTCCCCGGCCGACTTCTCTCAACTACTCACGTCGCTGTCGCCGGAGCAGCAGCACAAGATCCTGCGTGGTAACGCGGAGAAGCTGTTCGAGAAAGCGTGAGAGCGGCGGGTGCCCACGGGCCCGACAACCCGTTCGTCGCGACGGGAGCCGACACTGCGGACCTGGACGGTCCGGGTGACGAGCCCATCCCGTACTGGGACAGGTTTTCGGGTACCAGGACCCGCCTGGACCTGCCGCCGCCGTGGGCCGGCCTGCCCGCGGCAGCGCGCAGAGGAATCCGCGTCGACGCGGCCCGGCGCGCTTTCGAGCGACGGAAAAAATCTCCGGATGCCCCGAGCCGGCCGGGTGTACGCAAGGCGGCGGTCCTCGTGGCCTTGTTCGAGGAAGCCGGCGAGACCCGGCTCTTCCTGATCAAGCGTTCCGTGACCGTCAGCACCCACCAGGGCGAGGTCGCCTTTCCCGGCGGGGAACGCGACGTCGGCGAGGCATCCGGCCCGGCCGCCTTGCGGGAGGCGTGGGAGGAGATCGGTCTGGATCCCGCCTCCGTCGAACTGATCGGTGAGCTGGGCCGTCAGGAGGCCGTCCTGACGAACTATCAGATCACCCCGGTCGTGGGTGTTCTCCAGGCCCGGCCGGCGCTGCGCATCAACAACAGCGAGGTCCAGCAGGCCTTCGACATCTCACTCGCGGGGCTGATGGTGGACGGCGTGTACCGCCAGGAGCGCTGGAACGCCGCGGACTCCTCGTTCACGGTTCCGTTCTTCGAACTTCCGCATGGCAGCGCCTGGGGGGTCACCGCCCTGATGCTGCTCGAACTCCTTGAGGCCGTGACCGGTGCCTGACGAACCGCCGGCCGGTGACCGACCGCGGGACAACCCGTGGCCCGACGACGTCGTGGGCCTGCTCGAGGGAATCGTCACGACCCGGGCCATCCGCCGGTTCCGTCCGGAGCCGATCGGGGAGAACGCGCTCGCGACGATGCTGTTCGCCGCGTCCCGGGCGCCCAGCGGCTCCAACCGTCAGCCGTTCCGTTTCCTCGTCCTGCGTGACGGTCCGCGGGCTCGAGCCGCCCGCTCCCTGATCGGGCGCGCCGCCCGGGAGCAGTGGGCCAACAAGGTCGTGTCGGATGGCTACGAGCGTGGCAGCGGCGTCGACGTGGACACGCCGAAGGCCAGGATCGCCGCCACGATGGCGCGTTTTGTCGAGACCTTCGAGGACGTTCCGGTCGTCGTCCTGCCGTGCCTGGTCCGCTACCGCGAGCCCAACCCGTCGGATGGGGCGTCGGTCTACCCGGCCTGCCAGAACCTGCTGCTGGCCGCCAGGGCACTCGGCTACGGGGGAGTGCTGACCGGCTGGCACCGGGTCGTGGAACCTGAGCTCCGCCGCCTCCTGGAGATCCCCGACGGGGTGTTCATCGCCGCGACGATCGCGCTTGGCCGTCCGGAGGGACGGCACGGGCCGGTACGCCGTCGCCCCCTGCGCGAGATGGTCTTCGAGGACGGCTGGGACGAACCGGCGGCCTGGGCGCTCGATCCGCCGGGCACGCGGTATACCGCCGCGGGTCCTCCCACCGCCGACGGATGGCCGTCCAACGGATGACCGTCCGACGCTGACCGCGCATCATCGAGGCGGAGGAACGGCCGGGGTCGGTTCGGGCGGACCGACCCCGCCATCCCGAGGTCTGTCCTCCGCTATGCGGGTACTTCCTGGCCCGCGACGATTTTGGCCTCCTTGAGCGCGGCGATGGCATCCGCGCCGTACCCGAGCTCGGTGAGAAGCGCCTCGGTCTGCTCACCGAGCAGGCAGCTGCGGCCGATCCGCCCGGGTGTCTCCGACAGCGCCGCGGGCAGGCCGTGCACGCGGATCCGCCCGAAGAGCGGGTGGTCCACCTCCACGACCAGGCCGGTCTCCAGCATGGTCTCGTCGGTGCAGGTGAACGCGGAGATGCCGCCCTCGTAGACGGTCACGCAGGCGAGCCCTTCGGGGACGAACAGGTCCTCCCACCCCTGCGCGGTGTTCGTGGTGAACACATCCTCCAGGATGACGGCGAGGTCGTCGTCGTTGTCGAGGCGGCTTTCCACCGTGGCGAAGCGGGCGTCGTCCAGTAGTTCCGGACGCTTGATCCCGCCGATCAGGGTCTCCCACTCCTTCTGCGTCGGGGCCGCCAGGAAGACCCAGCCGGACGATGTCTGGTAGAGGCGGTAGAGCGCGTTGAAACCGTGCTGTTCTGGATCCAGGGCGGGTGCCACCGGCTTGCCCTCGTAGGCGTTGAGATCGTCGGAGTAGGTGTAGGCATTCCCGTTGATCATGGTTGTGGAAACGAACTGTCCTTCTCCGGTCCGCCGTTGGTGGGCCAGCGCCAGCATGAGGCTGGAGAAGACCACGAGCGCGGCGTTGGAGTCCCCGTCGGTGAGGCCGCGCAGCCGCGGCTGCACGATGGCCTGCAGCTCCATCAGGTCCAGGCTGCCGACCAGGTCCGGGTCGGTCCAGTAGGCGGCCTGCTTGTGGATGCTGCCGGCCACGGCGCTCGCCGAGTCCGCGTACAACGGGCGCGGGCTGTACGGCCCGCTGATGCCATAGCCGGTGGCGTGCAGGTACACCAGCTTCGGATTGATCGCTGACAGCGTCTCGTAGCTGAGGTCGAGACGTTCGGCGACTCCAGGCCGGAAGCCCAGGGCGAAGACGTCCGCCTTTGCGATCAGATCCTTTATGATCTTCTTTCCCTCATCTGTGGACATGTCGACGGCGATGCTCTCCTTGCCCGCCATCGTCCGTACGCCGCTGGTCTCCCTGACGCCGAAGGAGTTGCGCATCGGGTCTCCTGCGAGGGCCTCGACCTTGATGACCCGCGCTCCCATCGCCGCGGCCAGAGTGACACCGAAGGGCATGGCGTAGAAGTAGCCGAACTCGACGATCGTCACCCCGTCCAGCGGATGGCGCGGGGTAGGACCGGCGGGGGCGGTGGG
>NZ_CADDZT010000010.1:0-2478 GCF_902812655.1 Candidatus Frankia meridionalis
GTCCCATAGGGTGACCCGCGCGTCCAGGGCACCAAAGACGGCCGTGGCGCACTCGTCCCACTTGGTCAGATCGTCGCCGCACAGGTCGGCGAGCATCGCCATCGCCATCGGTGTGTGCTTCTCGCCGTCGACCTCGATGTGCCGCGCCAGATAGTCGCGGAACGTGGTTAGCCTGCCGATCTGGTCGTCGTTCCGGATGACCTGGTCGAACATCTCGGGGATCAGTTCCTCTCGACCGAACGTGAACGCCGCGGCGAGGCAGTGCAGCGGCGCGGTCGTGATGAGGTTCCAGGTGGCCGTGACGAAGGCGGCGGCCGCCGGTGGCACCGCGGCGGCGGCGAGCGCCCGGGGCACCTCGGATCCGTCGCGGATCAGATTCAGGAAGTCGATGATCGGCCCGGTGTCGGCACCTGCCTGCCTCATACCGTCGATGTAGAACTCGAAATGGCTGATGTAACCATCGCCGAGCTCGTCGCTCTCCTCGGCCAGGACGATTTCGTTGATCAGTCGGCGGCTCTTCAGTGAACCGCGCGGCACCCACGGAACCTCAACGCAGGTGAGGTTCCGTTGAAGCACCTTGAGCAGCGACATGAAATCCCAGACCGCGAACACGTGGTTCTCGGTAAAGGTGTTGACATCCTCCAGAGTCTTCAAACGGCTGTAGATCGGATGCTTGGTGACCTTCACGCGTACGTTCTCGATTTTCATGTGCAGGTCGTCGATCGCCGAATGCTGTTTGCCCCAATCATTATGAGACATGGCAGTCCGCTCCGTTTCGGGTCGGGATACGGGGATCGGTGCGGGTCGGGGTCGTCCGCGGAGGGTCGAAGGTGCTAACGGAAGGTGAGGTACTCACGGCAAGTAAGGTGCTGGGGCGGAGTCAGGCTCTGATCCTGCTGCGGTCGGCTTCGATCCGGTTGCAACAGAGCCTCTGGCCTGCCAGCGGACCGCAAAATGACGGACATCGCGCTCCTAACCGGGGTGGTTCAAAGCACGCCTCGCTCGGAACTTGGCCGAGGAGCACGCGTCGAGGACCACGCGACAGATGCGGATCTTCATCGTCGCTAACCGTCGCTACTGCTCACATCCCCCTCACCATCACCAAGGTGAGTAGTCGCTGTCCGCCGGCACACCCGTGCGGACCCGCCGTCATCCTCCAGGCTGACAGTGTTGGCGCTGATCCCTTCCTCTGCCGCTGTGCGCGGGGCAGCGTGAGCTAGGCGGTGGGACCGGACGGCCCCGCTCGACGGACGAGGAGAGGGGAGGGCGACCTTGGCACACGTGCTGATCGCGACCACACCGGCCGACGGCCACGTTAACCCGGTACTTTCCATCGCGCGGCACCTCACCCGGCGTGGACACGATGTGCGGTGGTACACCGGGCAGGTCTACCGGGACAAGGTGGCCGGAGTGGGCGCTGCGTACGAGCCGATGCACACCGCCTATGACTTCGGGGGCCTGAGTAAAGAGGAGGCGTTCCCAGCCCACGGGGGGCTGACCGGACTCGCCAGCTTCCGGGCAGGCATGGAGGACATCTTCTACAACACCGCCCCCAGCCAGATGAAGGACCTCCTCGAGATCATCGAGAGGTTCCGGGTCGACGTGATTGTTTCCGATGACATGTGCTACGGCGCGTGCTTCGCTCGGGAGCGCACCGGAATCCCGTTGGCCTGGGTGGGCAATTCGGTCTACATCCTCAACAGCCGTGACACCGCGCCTCTCGGCTACGGACTGGGGCCGGCCTCATCGCGGTTCGGCCGTCTGCGCAACCGCCTGCTCACGCTGGCCGGGGATCATCTCGCGCTGCGTGCTACCCGCAAACGTGCCGACGAGGTCCGGGGCGAAACGGGACTGCCCCGTCTCGGCGCGAGCGTCATGGAGAACATCGCCCGCAGGCCGGACCTGTACCTCGTCGGCACCGTCGAGTCGTTCGAGTTTCCCCGGAGCGACCTGTTTGAGGGGACGCACTTCGTAGGCCCGCTCGACCTGCCGGCAGCGGACACCAGGTTCGACCCGCCCCCGTGGTGGAACGAACTCGACGATGGGCGGCGGGTGGTGTTAGTCACCCAGGGCACGATCGCCAACGATGCGGAACGGCTGCTCGTCCCGGCCATTCGGGCGCTGGCAGACCTGCCGGTTCTCGTCGTGGTGACCACCGGCAACCGCCCGCTGGACGCCGACACCGCGCGGTCGCTGCCGGCCAACGTACGGGTCGAGCGATTCGTCCCCTACCACCGGCTTCTGCCGCATGTCGACGTGATGGTGACAAACGGCGGGTTCAACGGGGTCAACGCCGCGCTCGCGCACGCTGTGCCGCTCGTCGTCGCAGGAGCGAGCGAGGAGAAGGCCGACGTGGCCGCGCGGGTGAGGTGGGCGGGCGTGGGGATTGCGCTTGGCCGCCGAACCCTGACCCCGCAACGGATCCGGCGTGCGGTCGGCACTGTCCTCGCCGACACGCGCTACCGGCACGCCGCCGCG
>NZ_CADDZT010000010.1:2606-16960 GCF_902812655.1 Candidatus Frankia meridionalis
CCGCGGCGGGCCGCGGAGCTGATCGAAGGACTGATCGGCACCTATGACCCAGCCGCGGAGGCCCCGGTCACTGGAGGCGTTCAATGAAATCCGAAGAGCTGTTGGAGGCGCCCCACGTCGACGTACCGACCATTCCCGCCCCGGTCGACTGCATGTCGCGCCTGGTCGCCGCCGGACGGGTAGCGCCGGTCGTCAAGGTCGACTACTACGGCGGAACCGCCTGGGCGGTCTGCGACATGGACCTTGTGCGTGCGGCTCTGACTGACCGGAGGCTGAGCAAGGACATCGAGCTCACCCCTGACTGGATGCGGATTCCCGGGGTGATGCTCGGCGCGCAGCCCCGCGCCGAGGTCGCCCGCACCATGGTGATGAGCGAGGGGCCGGAACACGCGAGGATCAGGCGGTTGCACGCGGAGATCTTCACACCGCGCAACACGGCTACGTGGGCCGCCCAGCTGGCCCGGCTCGCCGAGGAACTGTTGGACGAGCTGGCCGCCGAGAGCAGCGGCGGCGGCGAAGTGAACCTCGTCGAGCGCTACACCTACCCGCTCCCGCTGGTGTTCATCTGCGAGCTGCTCGGTCTGCAGCCGGAGATGCACGCCGTGATGCGCCGAATCACCGACGACATCATCTATTCGCCGGACCAGACCATACGGGCGGGCAGCGTCGGCGCGCTCGCCGGCGCGGTCGCGGGGTGGGCCAGTGATCCGAGCACGCTGAAGGATGGACTGATCACCGGTCTGCTCGAAGCGGTCGACGGCGAAGCGGCCATCACGGTGAACGAGGTTGTGACATGGACGGTCGGCCTGGTGATGGCCGGCTACGAATCGACGGCGAGCCTGATCGCCGCGGCGATCCTCGAGGCGCTGCGTAAGCCGGCTGACCAACGTCCGCGCACTGAAGCGGAGATCGACGCGTGGATCGAGGAGACCCTCCGGGTGCACCCGCCGTTCCCACACGCGACCTGGCGGTTCGCCACCGAGGACCTCGACCTCGGCGGCTATCTCATCCCTGAGGGGGCGCCCGTGCAGATCAATGTGGCAGCGGCCAACCGCTGTAGGAACGGGGAACCCGCGGACGATTTCGACGTGAACCCGGCCCGCAACCACATCAGCTTCGGGCTCGGTCACCACTACTGTCTCGGTGCGCCGCTGGCCCGCCTGGAGGCCGGGCTCGCCCTGAGCGCCTTCCTGCCCCGCTTCCCGAACGCCCGGCTGAGCGGGACCACCGAGGTGGGGTGGGAGTCGGAATGGATGACCCGCCGCATCAAGGTCCTCCCCGTTGTGCTGGCCGCTGCCGGCTCGTCCCAAACCGATCACGAAAGGTAGGACCAGCATGGACGAGGCATTGATCGAATCCGTACTCGCCATCGCGGCGCAATCGGAGCGGGCGGCATACGCTGCCACGGCCAAACAGGGCCCCGCCGAGGTCGCCGAGGTCGTGCTGACCGAGGTGGCCGCGCTGACGCGGGTGCTCCCCGGACCGGACGAGAAGGTGCCGGTCCAGTGGGACCTCGGCTTCGGCGACGAGCGGCTCGGTTACGTCATGACGGTCGGCGGTGGCGGCGCGACCGTCGAACCGGGCTGGTACGAGGGCGCCGACGTGGTGATCCGCCAGGACCTCACCGAACTCCTCCGCGCGGTGTACGGCGAGGCCGGGCCGCACGACTCCAGCAGGGAAGTCTTCGTGAATTTCCCGGACGGTCCACCGGAGGCCGACCCGGACGGCCGGGACCCGCGGCGGCGCGCGCAGGGCATCGCGGCGGCGCGCGCCGCCACCCGGGCCGCCACGGCGAACCCGGTCGACCTCACTGAACTCGCGATCCGCATGGGCACCGACAAGTGGGGCCGACACTGGTACACCTCGACCTACGAGCGATACTTCGCGAGGTTCCGCGACCGCAACGTTCGGGTACTCGAGATCGGCCGCGGCGGTGGTGAGTCGCTGCGCATGTGGACGCACTACTTCCGCAGGGGACAATTGATCCGCATCGACGCCAGGGACAAGTCGCTGAGCATACCGATGCGCGCGCGTGCGGTGTGGGGTGCCCCGGACCACGAGTTCCTCGCCTCGCTCGGGGCGGACCTCGGCCCGTTCGACGTCGTCATCGACGACGGCAGCCTCATGAACCACCGCGTCCTCACGTCATTCACCGCCCTGTTCCCGCATCTGCGGCCCGGTGGCCTTTACTCGATCGAGGCCGTCGGCGTCTCCTACTGGCCCGGTTGGGGCGGTAGCAGCACCGACCTCAACTCACCCACCACGATGGCGGGGTTCGTGAAGAGCCTGCTCGACGGCCTCAACCACCAGCACATCGAGCGTGCTGGCGAGTACGAGCCGACGCTCACCGACCGGACGGTCTCCGGCGTCTGCATGCACCACAACATGGCGTTCATCGAAAAGGGAGTCAACACCGAGCGCGGTGCTCCCGCGTGGGTGAGGAACGCCAACTCGGCACTGTTCCGGGATGGGGACGAACACCGATGACGCAGACCTCTCGGCTGCCGGAGTTCCCTTTCGCGCGGTCGAGTGCGCTCGACACCGACACGCTTGGCATCGAACTGTTGGCCAGCGCCCCAGTCACGCGGGCGCGGCTGCGCGACGGCGCCGAGATCTGGGCTGCGCTGAGCAACGCCGCCGCGCGCCAGGTCGTGACCGACCCCCGGTTCAGCAGCCGGGCGGCGCTGGAGCCGGACGGTCCCAAGATCGGCAACACCGTCCCCGATCTGCTGCTCAGCATGGATGGCGAGGAGCACGCCAGCGTCCGCAGCCTGTTCTCCAAGGCGTTTACGCCGCGCATGGTGGAGCGGATGCGCCCGTGGATCGAGGGCCTCGTCAGCGATCTACTCGACGCGGTAGAGCGAAAGGGACCGCCGCTCGACCTGGTCGAACAATTCACCGCACCCCTGCCGGTAACGGTGATGTGCCAACTCCTCGGTGTGCCGTACGCCGACCGGGGACAGTTCATGGCGTGGACCGACCGGATGCTCGGCGACACCGGGTTCACCCCCGAGGAGATCGCCGAAGGCATCGGCAATCTCCAACAGTACATGGGGCAGCTCGTCGATCGGAAGCGGCGTGAACCCGCAGAAGATTTCACCACCGAACTCATCGGCGTGTCTGAGCACGGTAACCGTCTCACCGAGGACCAGTTGGTCAACAACCTCTTCCTCATGCTGGGCGCCGGATACGACACGACGCTCAAGCAACTGTCCAACTCGATCCTGATCCTCCTGTCACGCCCGCAGGAGTACCTCCGGCTGGTGGAAAACCCCGACCTGATCCCGAACGCCGTCGAGGAACTGCTGCGCTACCTGCTGTTGTCCCCGACGGGGCTGCCGGTGCGTGTCGCCGTTGAGGACGTCGAACTGGATGGCCAACTGATCCGCGCCGGCGAAACCGTCGCCGTGCTGTACCACGTCGCCAACCGCGACCCCGCCTTGTTCGAGTGCCCGAACGAGCTGGACCTCACCCGGCCTGAGGCCGCCAAGCACATGTCCTTCGGTGCGGGCCCGCACTTCTGCCTCGGGGCTCCGCTGGCTCGCCTCGAGCTGCGGACGGCGTTGTTCCAGTTGACCCAACGCTTCCCGGCACTGCGGCTGGCGGTACCGCCCTCGGATGTGCTGTGGAAGGAGGGCGGCATACAGCGCGGGCCGCGAACGCTTCCCGTCGAGTGGTGACCTGCCGACCTCGTACGAGAGAAAGACGGCACCTCAGCGGCGTTGAACAATAACCACTCCGAAAAGCAACCAGACGCCGCACGATGACAGGAGCGAGGAAATGGCTGACGTTTCGCACCAGACCCGGAACGTGAACTCAGGGGACCGGAATACTGGTGAGTCGGACCTAAAGACCGACGTCCCCCACCCGGCCCGGATGTACGACTACTTGTTGGGAGGAAAACACCACTTCGAGGCGGACCGCAACGCTGCCGAGGGGGCTTTGGTTGCGTTCCCCAACCTCCAGATCTCGGCGAAGGAGAATCGGGCTTTCTTGATGCGCACCACCCGATTCGTCGCCCTTGCCGGAGTCCGCCAGTTCCTCGAGATCGGAGCGGGTTTACCCACGACCCCTAGCCTGCACGAAGTCGCCCAGCAGATCGCCCCCGACTCTCGCGTGCTATATGTGGACGATAACCCCATGCTCTTCGTCCAAGCCCGCGATCTGCTCGTCGGGACCGAACAAGGCAGGGTCTCCTACTTCGACGCGGACCTCCGGGACCCGGAACGCATCCTGTCCGCCTCCGTGCTGAGGGAAACCCTCGACCTCGCTCAACCCGTGGCGCTCTCCCTCGTCGCAGTCTTGCACTTCCTAGCGGACGACGACGATCCGTACGGCATCGTGGACCGCCTGGTGGCTGCCCTCCCTTCTGGCAGCTATGTGACGATCAGCCACCCCACGGGTGACTTCGACCCCACCACGGCGGTACTCGGCGACGACTTTCGAGCCCGTGGAATGCCGGCCCAACAGCGTAACCGAGCTCAAATCGGCCGGTTTCTCCACGGGCTGGAACTCATCTACCCCGGCCTCGTGCCGGTACACACCTGGAGGCCTGACCACACGACCCCCGCCGATGTGACCGACGCAGCCGTGTCCATTTATGGCGCGGTGGCCCGTAAGCCCTGATTCGAGGACGTCCGTCCGCAGCGGCCCGTCCACGTCGATCCGGTCCACCCGGCCGAGGTTCATCAGCCTCGAACAGCCGAAACTCCAGATCGGTAAGCCTGTGATCTGCGGTTTAACCTCAGCGCGCTCCGTCGTGTGCCCACGAACGGCGAAGCGCGGGTCACGCGTTTCAACGGGAAGCGCCAGGCACCTTTTACCTTTTACGTGGGCCCGAGATGCTCTGTGAATCCTCTGCAATCCATCGTGGATAAGGGAGGGGTAGTGAATGATGCTGCGCATATCAATGTGACCTTGGTCCAGCAAGGTGTCTGGGACATGCCCAAAGAATCCATGCCCCTGGCGTCTGGATATCTCAAGAGTATGGTGATGGAAGATGTCGAGTTACGACAGTCCGTGACGGTGGAGATCTGCAACTTCCGGGGTGGGGTTACGCATGGCGAGATGGCAAGATCGCTCTTCTCGCGTACCCTTCCTGACATTCTCGCGTTCTCGGTCCTGGGTTGGAACGTGCGGGCGTTCGGTTCCCTGGCGGAGACTTTCAAGCAGCTCAAGCCAGATGGGTGGGTGGTCTTCGGCGGGACGCACGTTAGCGGCCAGGCGGACCGCGTCTTCCGGCTTTACCCGGAGGTAGACGTCATCGTCAACGGAGAAGGCGAGATCACATTCAGGGAACTTGTACGTGCCAGGGTGAGGGGGGTGCGGCTCACCGATCTGGCAGAGATAGTCGGAATATCCTGGCGGGCGGCCGACGGCTCAACCGTCACAAATGTGGATCGACCACGTATCGAGAATCTTGAAATCATCCCCTCTCCATTCCTCTCCGGTGCGATCGACCTGGTGGATGAAAAGGGCGAATTCCGGTACGATGTCGCTCTAATCGAAACGAACCGGGGCTGCCCCTATAAGTGCGCGTTCTGCTACTGGGGCGGGGCGGTAGGACAGCGGGTTCGCGCTTTCTCCCGTGAACGGTTGCGGGCGGAACTGGAGCTGTTCGCCAAGCTGCGCGTGCACACCATCGTTGCCTGTGACGCGAACTTCGGCATGCTCCCAGGCGACTTGGAGCTGGTGGAGGACCTCATCGAGATCAAGAACAGATACGGCTTTCCGTGTGCCTTCGAGGGATCGTGGGCAAAGAACAAATCAAAAGTATTCTACGAAATCGTACGGCGGATGAAGGAAGCGGGTCTGCGTAGCTCCTTCACTTTAGCGCTTCAGTCACTCAACCCCGATGCCTTGGATTCGATGAACCGGCGCAACATGAAGGTGAACGAGTGGCGCGACCTGGTCGAATGGCTGAACCAGGAGGGACTGGACTGCTACGCGGAACTCATCTGGGGAGCGCCCGGAGAAACCGTCGATTCCTTCATTGAAGGCTATAATGATCTTTCTCAGTACGTGTCCCGGATTGCAGTCTATCCTATCATGTTGCTCCCCAACACCGCTTACGCGGAGAACAAGGCGTCGCACGGTATTGTCGCGGTACGTGGGGACCACGACGACTTCGAGTACGTACTTTCGCACCGCTCGATGTCCTTCGAGGACAACGCACGAGTCCAGCGCTTTCTGTTCTGGGCGCGAGTGATCGCGGAGAATGCGGTCCTGCGTCATTGCTGGCTTCCTTTGCGATTGCTGGCCGGATGGCAGCAGTCCCGGCTCTTGGACAGCCTGGCGGACTGGGTCGACACGACGTCATGCTCACTCGCGGCTACCTTGCGCGAGGCCGTCGCCCGCGCACATGGGGGCGGGGCCCCCGCCTACGCGAAGGCGATCGGCTATCTCTTCAGCGATCCGGGACGACAGGCACTGGATCTGTGGTGGCGGGAGGTAGTGAGTCCGCAGCTCGATCCGGCACACCGCCCGTTTCTGGACGAGGTCTTTCGGTTCGACCTACTCACACAGCCCGTCCTCCCCCCTCCAGGAACCACGGGCGAGGGCGATGCGCACTCCGACATCCCACCTCTGCGGGTGATCGATGGCCACGAATACTACGTACGTGAGAACGTCCTGCTCAGCTATGATGTGCCCGCCCTGCTGGCCGCCTTGCGCTGTGACATCCCCGTTTCCCTCAGCCCGACACCGACTCGGATTAACCTGTGGTACCGGGTGGGCGCGTTAAACGCGGTGATATCCACCAATCACGAGGAGATCGTGCACTTCATGGGAGAATTTCGGACCGCCGGTTCCCTAAGTGGGACGCCGGCTTCCCCCGATCGCTAACCGACATCCTGCGCCTGGTCACCGGTCCGGTACATTCGCTGGCCGGGGCGGGAGACCAGGGATCAGGCATAAACTTGGCAGCGGGTGGTCGCCGGCGATGTCGTGGACGGAGCCGGGGAACCCGTCGGAGATCTAGATCGGCCGGCCGTGGGGGTCGGTCAGCCCCTGGAGGTTGACGCCGTGGTGCTTGTGCTTCCCCGAGTAATGTCGAGGATTACGCGCCGTCGAGCCACGCCCGGAGTGCCTGGCGGATAACGGTGCCGGCGTTCATATGATCGGCAGCCGCCTGCGCGGCAAGCGCCGCCCGCAGCTCCGGGTCCAGCCGCACCGGTACCACGTCCACAGGGCCCGATCCCCATTGGGTAGATTCGCATGCGATTCGCATCGGGGTATGCTGGCAGGCGTGGTCAGAACGACATCGACTCCACGTGACCTTCCGCATGTCCCGCCTTGCCAGCGCCTCCGTCGCACACGGATCCTCGGCGGGATGATCAACGAATACCGCAACGCCGCCTGACGACCTCCGGCGGCCCGGCCACCCCAGCGCAAACGCCCAGGTCACCATCCGGATCGGGGTTTTGGAGCCACACAAGGCCCCGCAATCACCGTCCGCTCGGTCGCTACACAGCTGCTGACCAGGGACGATGTCGAGTGAACCCGACGCCAGCAACATCGACAATGGACTCGAACGTGCGTTCCGGAGTTCGGGTAGGACCCGCGCCGACGGTGAACCTCGTGACCGTGCGGGCCTGTCCGGTTCCGAGGGGGGCCAGGCGCAGCAATGCGCCTCGCCTACCCGACCTCGCGCTCGGGGCTGCGTCTCGGCATCCCGATCTCCGTGACAACTGAAATGTAGCCAGGTGCAAGCTGGTATCTGCCGAGCAGTCGCCGCCAGTGTGGCGGCGGGACCATCAAGTATGGTTAGCGAATCCGGTAGGAACAGCTCGACCAGCAGCGAGCGCTACTCTGACGCACTGAGTTTTCCCCAACAGGCCGAACGTGTCAGCCGGAGACGGTGACGTTTACAGCACGACCGTCGGGATCACGGAGCAGATGCTGGCCTAGAGGAAGACGTGCTTCCGGAAAGTGGCTGGTCGAGAGGACGAAGCCGAGACGCAGTGCTCCAGTGGCTCCGTTCCGGCCTGCGGGATAGATCTCAAGCACGCTGCCGCCGGCGAGGCGGGCGGCAACATGCTTCGACCCGTTCCCGTGGCGTTCGGCGGTGAACACTAGACCGAGGCTTTCGTAAAAGGCTTGGCAGCTGGCGACGTCGGAGGTGTAAAGGACGAGCAGGCTGAGCTGCGGGTCGTTCACGGCTACAGTCTTTCTCTCTGAGAAAGCGGATTCGGTGCCGAGTGTGTGGTCAGTAGGGCACGTACGGCGACAGCGGCCTCGTGTAGTGAGGCGAAGACTTCTTCGTGGCCGCCGTAGCCGGCTTCCCTGATCTGGCGGAGCGGTGGCGCTGGCTCACCTTTCTCGGCGATGAGCTTGCCAAATTGAGGCAAACGTGTCTGGAATTCCGGCCGACGCCGGAATTCTTCTGCTGAAGGATGAACGAATTCACGGTAGGGACCATGATGTCGTCATGACCATTCACCATAAGAGTCCGGTAGGGAGCGTCCACGGAGAGGTTCTCGGCCTTGTCTGCCAGATACGTGCTCACGACTTCTCCTTGTTCGTGTGCTCGAGGGTCTTGTTGGTGTGTTTGATGGTCGAGTGGGTGTCAGCCGGCCAGCTGGTTGAGTTTGCGGATCTGGCGGTCGAAGGAACGGGCGGGGGCGATGCGGCGCAGGGTGGCGACGCGTCCGGCCGTCGAGCCTGCGGTGTAGCGCAGTTTCGGCTTCGCGTTGGTGGCTGCCGCGACGATCACCTTGGCGACGACGGCGGGGTCGTCGCCGTCCTTCATCGCCGCAGCCATCACGTCGTCGAAGATGCGCCGCTGCTGGGCGTAGACCGGCAGCGGGTTGTCGGCCTGGACGGCGTTCACGTCGAACGGGGTGTTGGTGTAGGCGGGCTGGACGAGAAGCACCCGGATGCCGTGCTCGCGGACCTCGTGGTCCACGGACTCCGAGTACCCCTCGATCGCGTGCTTGGTCGCGGCGTAGACGGCCATGTAGGGTGCCGGGACGAACCCGAGGACGGACGAAATGTTGATGATGCGCCCGTTTCCCTGGGCGCGCAGGTGCGGCAGGACGGCCGTCGTCATCCGGATCGTGCCGAAGACGTTGACGTCGAAAACGCTCTGCGCCTGGGCGACGGAGTTCTCCTCGGCGGCACCCACCGCACCGATACCGGCATTGTTGACCAGGACGTCGATCTGCCCGAACTTCTCGATCACCCGTTTGACGACGACGGTGACCGACTCGTCGCTGGCCACGTCGAGATCGAGGAACGTCACCCCGTCGAGAGGGGCGACGCGCGAGGTGTTGCGGCTCGTGCCGACCACCTCGAAACCCGTGTCGGCGAGCGCGAGAGCGGCTGCCCTCCCGATACCCGAGGACGCACCTGTCACGAGCGCTACCGGCCGAGCTGTGGTCATCAGGGTCTCCCTAACTCATTGGATGATGGTTGTAATACTATTCACGATGACCGGCGGAAGGCAAGTCGTGGCTGGCGGGGAGCGTGGGGTGGGCGCCGAGCGCAGGCAGGCGACGAGGCGGCGGATCATCGAGACGGCCGGCCGTCGGTTCAAGCGCGACGGCATCGACGGCTCGGGCATCGCCACGCTCATGACGGACGCCGGGTTGACCAACGGCGCCTTCTACGCCCACTTCGCATCCAAGGACGACCTCGTCGCCACCGAGGTGACCAACTTCCTCGCCAGTTGACCACTCCAACCAAACGCCGACACCAGACGATGTAAAGCATCCGGTCGGTGACCTCGGTCCGAACAGTCAGGACGAACCGTTCCGCGTAGGCGTTCGCCCGGGGAGTCCGGGGCGGAATCGTGACCGCGGTGATGCCTGTGTCGGCGAGGGCCGCGTCGAACGACGCGGTGAACTGCCCGGCCCGGCCACGGACCAGGAACCGGAAGTCCACACAAGCAACTCCAGGTTTTTGGACGCCGACGAACGGCCGAACAGAACCAGCCAGCCACATACCCGAACGAAGATCAGACAGATCAGACACGCGGACATGGTTGACCCTCATGCCGACAGCCACACCGTCGCATCACCCCAGCTCACAGGCGCAGGCCGACTTCTGGCACCCACATGCCGAGCTTGCCGTCCCTTAAAGTGACCCACTGGTCCATGTCAGGCGAATCAAATAAATGTGATCTAAATCACATTTATATTATCTATATTGATAGTTACATATTAATAAGATTAATCTCCGAAAAAAGATGATGAATCGTAGCCCGGACGTCGCCGTTGGATCATTGCCGTTGGATCATTATTCGTGTCATGGGCGAGCTGCCCCCGAGGTCAAATTTCTTCCCCGTTCGACGGGCCTCTTCGACCCGTCGCTGGTTCGAGTGTCGTCCGTCGTAAAAGGCCGTGACCGGCGTGCGACGCCGACCATCAGTTGAGCTGTCGGATGCATGCAACGGAGGCGTCCGTGTCTGAGATTTCGACCGCATTCGCTTCGATTTCTACCAACAGCACTCCAGTGCGTTCACGAGCATCGCCTGGCCTGGCGGATACCGGACCGCAGCCGGGTGGGCCGGCAGAGAAATTCGCGCTGTACACGCATAGTGTGCGGTGAGACACTCTCGGTGTTTTCTGAGGATTTGAAAGAACGAATGTTGGAGGGAATGGATGGGCGACGGTATTCTAGCCGGGAATTCACGGGTCGGCCTGTGGTTGATCGGCGCGCGGGGCTCTGTGGCCGCCACTGTCGTCGCCGGAGCCGCCGCGATCCGCGCCGGCATGATGCCCGCAACCGGGTGTGTCAGCGAGCTGCCCGACTTCCGCGATACGGGTCTGCCAAATTTCAACGATCTGGTGTTTGGCGGGCATGACATCGTAACCGTACCATTACCCAAGAGAGTTGAGCAGCTCGCTCAGGACGGGGTCATTCCCGCCACCCTGCTCGGCCCCATCGACGGTGCCCTGGTAGCCGCGGAGACTGAGATCAGGCCCGGGATCGGGGCACTCCCGGTGGGACAGACACTGAGCGAGGCGGTAGCGCCGATTGTGGCCGACCTGGTGTCGTTCCGCCGGCGACACCGGCTTGCCCGGGTTGTAGTCGTCAATGTCGCCTCGACCGAGCGTCCGTCGCAGATATCCGCGGCGCACGACTCGTTGGCCGGCTTGGAAGAAGCGATGTCGGACACCTGCCCGGCCATACCGACGAGTTCCCTGTATGCGTACGCGGCATTCAGGGCAGGCTGTTCCTACGTCGACTTCACCCCGTCGGCGGGGGCTCGGCTGCCTGCTCTCGACGAATTCGCCCGCGTCCAGGGCCTACCTTACGCGGGCAGCGACGGTAAGACCGGTGAAACTCTCGTCAAGTCGGCGTTGGCACCGATGTTCGCGCATCGCGCGCTGCGCGTGCGGTCCTGGACCGGCGTTAACCTGCTCGGCGGCGGGGATGGTGCCACGCTGGCTGAACCGGCAGCCGCCCAGAGCAAGACGATGTCGAAAGGGCGCGCTCTCGAAGCCGTTCTGGGCACCGCGGTCGAGGGTGCCGTTCACATCGATTATGTGCCGGAACTCGGTGAGTGGAAAACCGCTTGGGACCACATCTCGTTCGAAGGTTTCTTCGGTGTCCGGATGACAATACAGTTCACCTGGCAAGGCTGCGACTCCGCGCTGGCCGCCCCCCTGGTCCTGGATCTCGCTCGGCTGATGGCCCGAGCACACGAAACGGGTCGGGTGGGTCCACAGGGTCAACTGGCGTTCTTCTTCAAGGATCCGGTAGGGACCGACGAACACCGTCTGGTCATGCAGTACGAGGCGCTCCGGCAGTGGGCGATGTTGCTTCGGAGTCAGCGATGAAGGCTGTCGCTGACCTGAGCTCTCTGGTCGAGCTGGTCCGTGCGCCCGCGGCGCTGACCGTGCCGGGTGACTCCCTGTCCGGCGCGGCCGCGGCGGACAGGGAATTCGGCCCGGCCGCGGCGGGTCTCGCCCTCGCCTCCGTGTTCCTGTACTGGGGCGGGATGGCGCTCAACGACGTCGCAGACCGGGATGTCGACGTGACCGAGCGGCCGCACCGGCCAATCCCCTCCGGTCGGGTTACCCCGCGAGCCGCCTTCGCGCTCGCGTCCGGTCTCACCGCGGCTGGCGTCGGCGTCGCCGGTCTGGCGGGTGGCCGTTCCGCGCTTGCTGTCGCGGTCCCGTTGGCGGGCGTGGTGTGGGCGTACGACCTCGTGCTGAAACCCACCAGGCTGGGTCCCGCGGCCATGGCGACCGCACGGGCACTTGACGTGCTACTCGGTGCCGGTTCGCGCCGCCGCCGCAGCCTGCCGGTGGCGCTCGTCGTGGCGGGGCACACGGTCCTGGTCACCGAGTTGAGCAGGCGTGAGGTGGAAGGCTGCGATTCGGAGTTCCCCAAGGCGACCCTGGTTGGTACCGGGTTGGTGGCTCTCGGTGCCGCCGCTGCCACCCGCCGCTCGGGCGGGTGTGTGCCCAGACTCGTCGGTCTGGGTCTGCTGGGTACCTACGCCGCGACGTTCGGGGCGGCTCAGGTCGCGGTCGTGCGTGACCCGCAGCCGGCGCAGGTACAGCGGGCGGTCGGAGCCGGAATTCTCGGGCTGCTGCCTCTGCAGGCAGCGGTTGCGGCGCGCTCCGGCGCGCTTGGTGCGGCCGCTCTGTTAACCGCGGCCTTCCCGTGGGCGCGTGCCCTGTCCAGAAGGGTGTCGCCGACATGAGCGCCTCCGCTTACGACGGCGCGATCAGTCGCGTTGTCAGGGATGTCACCAACACCACCACCAACGCCGACGCTGTCACCGCTGTCCCTGCGGCAGGGCCGGGCCGGCGCACGGCGTTGCGCTTCGGTTACGGCACCAACGGCTTCGCCGACCATCGTTTCGAGGACGTCGTCACGGTGCTGGAGGGTCTCGGATACAACGGCGTAGCCCTGACTCTTGATCATCAGCATCTCGACCCGTTCGACGCTGACCTCGCCCGGCAGGTCGACCGGGTGCGGGACCGGCTCACCACGGCCGGTCTCGCTGTCGTGATCGAAACGGGTGCCCGGTATCTGCTCGATCCGTGGCACAAGCACAGTCCCACCCTGGTTTCGCCCCAGGACCGGGGGCGCCGCCTGGAGCTGTTGCGGCGGGCGGTCCGGGTCGGTGCGGACCTCGGTGCCGAGGCGGTGTCGTTCTGGAGCGGAGCCGTGCCGGCCGGAGTCCCGAGCGAGCTCGCCTGGGACCTGCTTGTCGACGGTTGCGCAACCGTCGTCGAGGCGGCCCAGGAGGCGGGCGTCCAGCTCGGATTCGAACCCGAGCCAGGCATGATGATCGAAGATCTCGACGGTTACGAGCGACTGCGGGATCTCCTCGGAGCGCCTACTGCCTTCGGCC
The DNA here is from genome assembly GCF_902812655.1 of Candidatus Frankia meridionalis. Classification (GTDB taxonomy): domain Bacteria; phylum Actinomycetota; class Actinomycetes; order Frankiales; family Frankiaceae; genus Protofrankia; species Protofrankia meridionalis. The sequence goes on from NZ_CADDZT010000010.1 coordinate 15,919, forward strand.
TGACCCTCGACATCGGGCATTGCCGTTGCCTCGAGCCGGCACCCGTTCCCGACTGCGTCCGTAGGTCCGCGGACTGGGTGGTCAACGTGCAGATCGAGGACATGCGCCGCGGCGTTCACGAGCACCTGGAGTTCGGCCTCGGCGAGATCGATTTTCCGCCGGCGCTCGATTCCTTGATCGAGATCGGCTATCGCGGCCTGGTCTCGGTCGAACTGCCTCGCCACAGCCATGCGGCGCCGGACGTGGCACGGCGCTCGTTGGCATTTCTGCACTACGCCGGCGCGCCGGCGCGCTCGATGAGCGGACGGGCCTCCGCATCGTCCTCGTCATCCTCCTCGTCCCCGGCCGGTGTGCCCGGCGAGCCGTCCGTCAACGACGTCGCGTCGGCGCTTGCCGCCGCGCTCCCCGCCAGCGGCCATGCCTGGTTGGTTGCGGCGGTCGACACCGTCCGCGCCTCGCCGACGGAGATCCGCCGGCTGTTTCCAGCCGCGCGCAGGCACTGCGGAAGGGGCCAGCCCGGCAAGCAGGGCCTGCATGCCCAGCCGTACCCGATGAACGGGCCACTCCGCCCGGCGCTCGCCGACTGGACGAGCGACGACGCGGCCCGCGCATTGCTACTCACCGCCCTGCCTATGGCCGACGAAGCCCTCGCCGCCGAAGCGGCCCGGCTCTATGAACAGGGGGACGCCGCCGAGCGTCGCGCCGTGCTGCTGGCCCTGCCGCTGCTGGACGTCGGTTCGGCTGCCCTGGCGATCGTGCGGGATGCCCTCCGTACCAACGACACCCGACTGATCGGCGCGGCTGTCGGGCCGTATGCGGCCCGATACCTCGACGACGCGTCCTGGCGCCAGGCCGTGCTCAAGTGCGTCTTCGTGGGCGTCCCAGTCGCCGTTGTCGCGGACCTGGCCGGGCGGGTGGACGAGGAGCTGGCCCGAATGCTCGTCGCCTTCGCGCACGAGCGCGTCGCCGCGGGACGGGACGTCCCGGCCGACATCTGGTCGGTCGTGGACCGCTTCCCAGACCTGCGCCTACCCGAGCTGGC
>NZ_CADDZT010000010.1:17483-32476 GCF_902812655.1 Candidatus Frankia meridionalis
GGCGCAGTCCGGGCCGCACCGCGGATCGGGCTACCCCTGACACTCCGGACACCGTCCATATGCCATCCGGATGAACTTCTGGGATCGGCAGTCGGTAATCATCCTGGCTTTTCTTGCCGGATCAGTCCTCGCGGAGGCGAAAAATGCGCATCTTCGATCCCCACATCCATATGACCAGCCGGACCACCGACGACTATGCGGCCATGTGTGCGGCGGGCGTCCGTGCGTTGGTTGAGCCGGCATTCTGGCTGGGCCAGCCCCGTACCAGTGTCGGCAGTTTTGTCGACTACTTCGACAGCCTCCTCGGCTGGGAGCCGTTCCGGGCCACCCAGTTCGGAATCAGCCACCACTGCGCGATCGCGCTGAATCCCAAGGAGGCGAACGATCCCCGGTGTGCACCGGTGTTGGACCTGCTGCCCCGGTACCTGGTCAAGGACCGGGTGGTCGCGGTCGGAGAAATCGGATTCGACTCGATGACCGCCGAGGAGGAGAAGTGCTTCGTCGCCCAGCTCGCCCTCGCCGTCGAGTATGACCTGCCGGCGATGGTGCACACCCCGCACCGGGACAAGAAAGCGGGAACCTTACGGAGCCTCGAACTGGTACGCCGTTCGGGTATCGCCCCGGAACGGGTTGTGCTCGACCACCTCAACGAGGTGACCGTCGGGCCGGTGGCCGAATCGGGCTGCTGGATGGGATTTTCAATCTATCCTGACACGAAGATGGACCCGGACCGCATGGTTCGCATCCTCGCCGAGTACGGTCCGTCCCGGATGCTGGTGAACTCGGCCGCCGACTGGGGGCGCAGCGACCCCCTGCGCACCCGAGTCACCGGCGAGGCGATGCTTGCCGCGGGGTTCAGCGCCGACGACGTCGACAAGGTGCTGTGGCGTAATCCCGTCACCTTCTTCGGCCAGAGTGGACGACTGGAAATCGACGGCATCGAAGATGCGGATGACCTCGACGCCGCAGCGGTTGCGCCGGCCCCCCGCCCCGGTGCCGAGTTCGCGGGCAACTCGGTGCTGCGTGGTGTCCGATGAGCCTGGCACCCATGGGCTGGTGAAGGAGCATTAGCATGCGCTTCCGCCATAGTGACGGCACCATTCTTCACGTAGCGTACTGCACGAACGTCCACCCGGCCGAGGATCTCGACGGCGTCCTGGACCAGCTCGAACGGTACGCCGAGCCGATCCGCCGACGGCTGGGCACCGAGATGATCGGGCTCGGTCTATGGCTGGCCCACGATGTCGCCGCGGCACTCGACGGTAACCCCGCCCATCTCAAAAGACTGCGCGCGGATCTGGATGCGCGCGGCCTCGAGGTCGTGACCCTGAACGGGTTCCCGTACCGCCACTTCCACGCTCCGGTGGTGAAACACGCTGTGTACACACCCGACTGGTCGCAGCCTGAACGGCTTGCCTACACGTTGCGGTTGGCGCGCCTGCTGACCCGGTTGTTGCCGGCCGACGCGGCCCGCGGCAGCATCTCCACGCTTCCGCTGGGCTGGCGGAGCACCTGGGACGGTGACCGCAGGGACGCCGCCGCACGCAATCTGGTGGCGCTCGCTGACGAACTTGCCGTCCTCGAGGAGCGGACCGGCCGACGGGTGCGAATCGGGTTCGAACCCGAGCCCGGATGCGTCCTGGAGACCACCAGCGACGGGGCGCGACATCTCGGCGACGTCGACCGGTCCAGGCTGGGGATCTGCGTGGACGCCTGTCACCTGGCGGTGGCCTTCGAGGAGCCGGCGGCGGCTGTGCGCACCCTCGCGGCGGCCGGTCTGCCGGTGGTCAAGCTTCAGGCGTCCTCTGCGCTGCACGCCGACGACCCGGCCGACACCCGCGTTCGGGAGTCACTCCGTGCGTTTGTCGAGCCACGGTTCCTGCATCAGACGCGCGAACCGACGGCCGGTCCCGCGGACTCGCCCGAGATCCTGTTGGACGCGCGCGACGACCTGCCCGACGCGTTGTCCGGCGAGAGTCCGCTGCCCGCGCGCGGTCCGTGGCGCGTCCACTTCCACTTGCCGCTGCACGCCGTCCCCACGAAGCCGCTGGCCAGTACCCGCGACGTCCTGATCGGTGTGCTTGCCGCTCTGATCGGCGGCGAGCACGCCCTCACCGATCACATTGAGGTCGAGACCTATACCTGGACGTCTCTGCCGCAGCAGGATCGGCCGGTGGACGAGACTTCTCTCGTCCACGGGATCGCCGCCGAACTGGACTGGATTCGCGCGGAACTGGTCCGGCAAGGCCTGCGCGAGGTGACGTCATGACCGGGCTCGCGGCGAGCCGGGTCCCGGTGCTCGCACTCAACGTCGTCGGCCTCACCCCGAGACTGCTCAACCACATGCCGCACCTGCGCGCGGTCGGCTCCGCCGGTTTCACCGCCACGTTGGAGCCGGTGTTCCCCGCGGTCACCTGCTCGGCGCAGTCTTCCATGATTACCGGGTTGCTGCCCCGTGACCACGGCGTGGTCGGCAACGGCTGGTATTTCCGGGACCTCGGTGAGGTGCTTTTCTGGCGGCAGCACAACGGCCTCGTAACGGGGGAGAAGGTATGGCACGAGGGCCGGCGGCAAGTTCCCGGCTACCGGGTTGCGAACGTCTGTTGGTGGTACGCCATGGGCGCCGACGTCGATATCACCGTCACCCCCAGGCCGATCTACCACGCGGATGGCCGCAAATCGCCGGACTGTTACACCGTGCCCGCTGAGCTGCATGACGAACTGAGTGCCGAGCTTGGGCCTTTCCCGTTGTTCAGTTACTGGGGGCCGGGGGCGGCGTTACGTTCGTCCCAGTGGATCATTACGGCGGCATGCCGAATACTCGACCGCAGCCAACCGGATCTCACCCTTGTCTACGTCCCGCATCTCGACTACGACCTGCAGCGGTACGGGCCGAACTCCCCGCAGGCCGTCGCGGCGGCCAAGGACGTGGACAGCGCACTGGCGCCGCTGCTGCTACAGGCGCAGACCGCGGGCGTAACTGTCATCGCGGTCAGCGAATACGGCATCACCCAGGTGCACCGGGCTGTCGACGTCAACCGCGCGCTCCGCCGCGAAGGCCTGTTACGGGTGTACCGCCAGGCCGGTATGGAGTACCTCGACCCGTGGACATCGAAGGCGTTCGCCGTCGCCGACCACCAGATCGCCCATGTCTACGTGCACGATCCGGAGGATCTGCCGCGGGTCCGCGCCCTCCTGTCCGAGCTGCCGGGAGTGGACGAAATCCTGGACCGCACCGGGCAGGCGAAGCTCGGTGTCGACCACGAGCGTTCCGGCGAGCTGTTGCTCATCGCCGAGCCCGACGCCTGGTTCACGTACTACTACTGGCTTGACGACGATCGTGCTCCGGACTTCGCGCGTAGCGTTGAGATCAACCGCAAGCCGGGCTACGATCCCGCCGAGCTGTTTCTCGACCCGGCCGACCGGTGGGTCAAGGCACGGGCCGCTCTCACCCTCGCCCGCAAAGCGGTCGGTTTGCGCTACACCATGCGGGTCATCCCGCTCGACCCGTCACCGGTACGCGGCAGCCATGGCCGCCTGCCGGACGATCCTCGGGACGGCCCGGTGCTGGTTTGCTCCGACCCGGCCGCGGCGTGCGAGCGACTTCACGCAACCGGCGTCAAGGAACTGCTGCTACGCCTGGGCGGGATACCGCGGGCGGACGAATCCGGGGGACGGACGAATCCGGGACACTTTGGCGTGCCATGACGGCGAGCCCGTAGCCACCGGACACCGCTTCAGTGGCGACTACCAGAAAGGGTTGGAAGATGTCCCTGAATTCTCCCGCCATGGCCGATAGCCGGCGCGCGGCGGCCAAGTGGCTGACCGATTTTCTGCGCGCGCACGGCGGCGCATCCGGCACCGTCCACGTGCGTGCTGGTGACGAGCTTCTCCTGATCGCTGCTCACAACATCCCGGCTCATGTCCAGCAGATCACAGCGGTCATTCCCCGTGGCAAGGGAATGGCGGGCCTGGCCTTCGCCCGAGTGGAACCGGTGCAGACTTGCAACCTCCAGACCGACGAAACCGGCGACGTCCGACCCGGTGCCAGGGCGGTGGCCGCGAACGCCGCGGTCGCCCTTCCGGTGACAGACGCGGCAGGGGAGGTCCGCGCGATCGTGGGTATCGCCTTCGACAGCGAGCGTGACATCCCACCGGACGAGCTCACCAGGCTGATCGCCAGATCGGCAGGGGTACCCATCCCCGCAATCCCCTGATCCGCGGCTTTCACCGGAAACGGCACTGTTGCATTCGCCTGTGATCGCCCACAGTCTCCGATGCTGTGGGGATCCAGAACCCCGGTCCGGACCGTGAGCTGGGGCCAGTCGCACGATCCGTTACAGGGTGTGGGTCAGGGTGCCGAAACCCAACTGGTCGAACCCTCCGCTGTTGGGGCCGTAGTCGCCGCCGCCACCCTCGGCCCGGACCCTCGCGGCATAGGCGGTGACATTCGGTGCCGCGAGCCCCCGGCGTTTGACATAGTGGTTGTAGATGAGCTCCCAGCAGGGGCGGTCATGTCCGCGGTCGGCTTCGGAGACGGCGGTCTGCGACTGCTGGGCACAGTTCTGGCCGGAGCCCCAGGTATACGTGGTGAAGGGGACGGACTCGCCCAGGTTGTACTTCGCGACGTATTCGCAGCCTCGCAGGAACCGACTGTCGCTGTATCCATACATGTCCTCGCCCTGATTCCAGGCCATTTCGCAGAATGCACCCATCAGAGCGGGACCAAGCGTGGCATGGCCCTGATCCCGGCCGCTTTCCTGCCACTGGCCGAGCCCGCCCGGGTGCAGGAACGGAACGGCCTTCATGATGGCCCCGTTCCCCTCGCCATGCTTGAAGTATTCGATGGCCCGGTCGAACTTGGCCCGGTCGTCGCAGAGGATGCCGATGGCCAGGATGGAGGCCATGTTACACAGATCCCAGTTGGCCCAGTAGTTGGTGATACAGGCATCATTGTGCTCACGGAGGAACCGATCGTTCAAGGGATAGAAGACGTTCAGCACCATCTCCTTGAACCGGTCGAGGTCGAATCCGTCGTAACCCCGCATGATCTCGGCGGTGTTGGTGAACTGGTAGCCGTATATCCCGGCGGCGAGGAACCGGTCGGCGTTGCCGGTGACCATCGTCAGCGTTCCGGACCAGGCGTTGAGAATATCCCGCGCCGCGTCGGCGTGGGCGGCTTCTCCGCTGATCTTCCAGTGCAGCGCGTTCTGGTACGCGGCGTGGATGTCGTTGTACAGCTGGGGGTAGTTCTGCCCTTCCCCACCCCGTATTACCGTCGCGGTCGGACGCGCCTTCCAGGTGCTCCGGGAATGGCCGTTGGCCACCAACCTGTCCCAACCCGCCTTCCAGGGGGTGGCACCGGCGCGCACCTTGGCGGCCATACGGTCGAAATCAGCCTGCATGTGCAGCATGCCGGGATGAGCGAAGGCACCCCTCGCCGGCCCGCTGACGCCTGGTGTGGTCGGTGACGGCGCGGGTGTGGTTGCGCTCGGCGTTGTCTGTGCTGCCGGCGTGCCCAGATCGGGCTCGCACGCGGCCAGCGGCACGGTTACGGCCGCGCCCGCGGCGAGGCCGAGAAGGCGGCGCCGGTTGATCTGTCTCTTCGGTCCCGCGTTCGTCGACACGGAGCTCCTCATCGGGGTGGGATCCCCCCCAACCTGACAAACAGGTTTATACCGTATGACATGTCGCGCTCCGGTCGAAGGATGCGCCTTCCGTCCCCCGACGGACGGGCAGGCCCGGCAGGTAGGCGAAGCGGGTCCGTTGCACCATGGGAAGGCGGGACAGCGTGGACCCTGCCGGACCGGTGATCAGATCGCCAGGCCATAGCGTCATCGACGTGAGCGCCGCGGCCCATAGGCGGATCGCCTTCGACGACAGCGACGGCGATCCGCTCGGGGTGCTCCGGCCCGGCTATGAGAAGGCCGCGGCCGACTGCTCGGTGTCCTCCGAGCCCCGGAAGAACACGATCTTTCCGTCGGCGAAACGCCACCAGTGCTGCATGTACATTGCCGCGGTCTTGCCAGTCGCGTGCACCGTTAGTGGCTGTCGGATTCGCAGTCAGGCGGCGGGACGATATCCGTTGATCAGAATGGTCCGGGCTTCATCCACCGGCCGCGGCCCGGAACAATCCCACCGAGGTGAACAGTGCCCTGGGCACACCGCGGCTGTCGAGGACCTGCCCACGGCCGTGGACTCGGCCGCCCCCCGAATAGGGCACCTCCGTGCGTATCAGGTGCCAGTCGCGCACATCGAGGTCCTCAAAGAAAGTGACGGTCTGCGCTACAAGTAACGCGGTGTGCGTTCTGTCTGCCGCGCCGTGGGCGGCGATGAACAACGGCAGTGTCGTGGGCTCGCACGAGTAGGCGACCAGTGCCCGCCACAGGGTGGAGTCGTCCGGGACGCCGTTCATCCGCATCCACAGGTCGTGGTTCTGCCACGTCTCCCCAGCGGCGAGCCGCGTGTCCCAGGGGAGGATGGCCACCGCGACGGGGGTCGTCTCCTGCGGATCCGGTCCCGGGAGGGCCGCCATGGTGGCCCGTGCAGGGTCGGGTTCGTCCGCGGTGAGTAGCACCTGGGCCTTGCAGATCAGATTCTGCCCCTGTCGAAATGTCAGGGAGACCGAGGCGAACGAGCGTCCCTGCTGGAGCTGCTCGACGTGGGCCTCCAACGGCTCGTTCCACGTCCCGGAACGCACGAACAGCGTCTGTAGGGACTGGAGCCGCTTCCCCGGGTGCAGGCGCTCGGCCAGGACGACCTGTTGGCCGACCAGTTGGGCGCCAAGTATCCCCCCGTGCGAGCTGGGTAGGTTCCGCAACGGTACGGGTGAGCCGCCAGGCCGGGCAGCCTCTGGCTGGACGTCCAGCGCATCGAGCACGTCCTCGAGTGCCAGTGGCCACTTGGCCTGCGACCCGCCGTACGGCGCCACCTTGATCGGTTCTACCGCCGTCGGATTCAAAAGATCCCTCCCATCGCTCGGGAGCACACCCCGGTGCACCCGTACGACCAGTTCTACCGAGGTGGGCTCCCGGACGGGACCTGATGTGACGAGGTGACATGACGACGCAGGGCGGGGAGTTCCTCCGCGCAAAAGAGCCGTTCTGGACACGCACGGGGTGAGGCTCGCCCTCGGCGAAGCGGTGGCTTGCCGAGGGCGTGAGGAGTTCCTGCCTGCCGGCCCACTCGTCCCGTAGGCGCACGCTCGGGTCAGTTTCCGCCGGTGTCGGCATAGCGGCGGGCGGCGGCCAGAGCCGCGCGCACCGTGGCGACGTCGACCGGTACCCCCGCTGGAATCCCCGCCTGCTCGGCATCCGGGCTCGACCCGAAGTACAAGGTGGCGTACGCGGCGGTGTCGCGCTGGAAACGCCACCCCTCGGCGAGCGGACCGGCGTCGACGGTGTTGTAGCCGAGCGCGTCCAGGAACGCGGTCACCGTCACCTTCGCCTCCGCGTCGTCTCCGGCGATCGACAGGGCGCTGCGGTCGGGCGCTCCGACCGGCCGTGCCAGCGACAACAGATGCTTGAAGTAGATGTTGTTGAATGTCTTGACAACCTTGGACGTCGGCAGATGGCGTTGGAGGAGTTCGCTGGTGGTGGTCGACTCGTCGTCCAGTTCGGGGATCTGCCCGTCACGCTGCGGGTAGTAGTTGTTGGTGTCGATGACGACCTTGCCGGCCAGCGGTTCGACGGGCACGCTGCGGTAGGCGCCCAGGGGAATCGTCACGACGACCAGGTCACCCGCCTCCGCGGCTTCGCCGGGGGTTGCGGCGCGGGCGTGCGGGCCCAGCTCGTCGACCAGTTCCTTCAACGTCTCGGGTCCACGCGAATTGCTCAGGACCACGTTGTAGCCGGCCGCGACCGCAAGCCTGGCTACCGTGCCGCCGATGTTTCCACTGCCGATCAGCCCAACAGTTGTCATGTCCGACCCCAACCCTCGGCACACCGACGGTATTCCTACCGATGGCTGTCCGCACTCGAGGCATGTCGTTTCGGTCCTCATGAGGGGCCTCCTCGGCGGCGCTGTCGGTTCAGGGCACCGCGAGGTTCCGTCGGGACGGTGCGGGTGGACGGCGCTCAGCGGGTGGACGGCCGCCTCGGCGTCGTCACGCTCGGATTGCTGATGATGGTGATCGAGGGTGGACCCGGCGGGATCTACCGTTGCCAGGAGTTCGGCGAGAGCGGTGTCGGCGAGGGCGTACAGGATGATCCTCCCCTGCCGGTAGGTGGAGACCACGTTGTGGTGGCGGAGGATTCGCAGCGCCGCGCCACGGAACCGGTGGCGCGGAGAACGACAGAAACGACCTATTCCCGCTGCTCGTACAGTTCCTTCAGGCCGATGGTCAGTACTCGGTCACCGTTGGCCGAGGTCCGCAGCTCTGGGTCGAAACCGGCACCGCCGTAGCAGGCGATCACCGTGTTCCGGGTGTCGAACCCCTTGCCCGCGAGAAGCTCGCGGGCTCGACGTAGCCGTTCGACATGCCGGATACCCATGACCTCACCCCACTTCACCTCCCCCAGGGAAAGCACCCGGCGAGGTTCGCCCGGGTCCGCGGGAGCGAGCACGGCGATGTCGACCTCTATCTGGGTCCTACGAGCCGGGTCCGCGACAATCCCGGCGCCGACTTCGGCCGGCAGGCCGCCGAACGTGTCGGATGGTGCGGCGAGCGCGAACTCACGGCAGACCTGTTCGAAGTGCGGACCGACCACCTGGGCGGAGAACCGGGACTTGGCATCCAGCCAGACGGTAGCCGCACGACCGCTCTCCAACAGCCCCCATCTGGGGCGCATGACCACCTGATAAAAGACGATCAACGGTTCGGCGATCCGGTAGACCGAACGGCCCTGACGGAACAGGTCGGGTTCCCTACGGAGTAGTCCGCAGTCCTCGAGCACGTTGAGATGATGACCGATATCCGCGGCCTTGCGCCCGATGTAGCCGGCGATTCCACCCCGGGTGTTATTGCCACCGGCCACCGCCGCGAGGACCGAATGATACAGGGCGGTATCCCGTATATCGGCCTCCTCCTCAAGAAGATAGCGGGCTTCCCGAAAAAGGGGGGTGGCCGGGTTGAGCACCGTCCGCAGCACCCAGTCGTCGAAGTCCGCCAGGCCCTCGGGGGAGTCGTCGTTGACGAACCTGCGATAGGCCGGCGTGCCACCGACAACGGCGTGGTGTCGAACGGCCAGCGCGGGATCATTGATGTTCCAGAAACGAGCGGCCAGCGGGTAGTCGAACGGGCGCACCACCAGCTCAAGACTGGCCCGCCCGCGAAGAGGAGCGCTGCCGGCCAATAGTTTACCCATCACCGAGATGGCTGAGCCGCACAGTAGCAGTGAGATGCTGTTCGCTCGCGCCACCGCCCGATCGATCTCCCGCTGGAGAATCGACGGGAGTGCTGGCGACGCCGCGCTCAGATATGGGAACTCGTCGATGACGATCGGTCTCGGTCTGGTCCCAGCCACTGAGAACAGATAGGTGATCGCCTCGTCCCAGCTGACGAATCGCGGCGGCACAGGCGCTTCGGTGTACTCGGCGAGGGCCTCGGAGAAGAGGTGGAGTGACTCCGCCTCCGTCGCCTGGGTGGCGCCGAAATACATCCCCCCCGTCTCACGGGCCAACGCCTCGACCAGGAACGTCTTCCCCTGGCGGCGCCGCCCGCTGACCACGCCCAGTCGTGGCCGTCCCCCGTCACGTGCGGCAAAGGCCGCCAGATGCCGCCATTCGAAGTCACGATCAAAGATGCGAGCCGGTTTGATCATCTGGACTCCAATAGCGAGAACTGTACTTCGTCGAAGTATACTCCTCGCTATTAGGTGTCGATGGCCTCGGCTGAAGTGGCCATCTCAAGATCCCGGGTGGCGGTAGAACCAGTCCGGTGTGGCCGCTACCCGGCAGTCGGACACCTCGGCGACGGAACACCTCGGCGCCTGCGGAGACGGGTGGCTGACGCTCAGCCGGCGGGAAACGTGATCGGCAGGTGGATCGCGGCGCGCACACCGTAGTTCGTGTACACCACATCCTCCCCAGGAGTGATCTTGTACTCGGGAATGCGCCGGTGGAACTCCTCGAGTGCCACGCGCAGCTCGAGGCGAGCGAGATTGGAGCCGAGACAGCGGTGCGGGCCGGCCGCGAAGCCGACGTGCGCGTTGTGCGGCCGGTCGAAATCCACGGTCAGCGGGTCGGGGAAGGTGTCCGGGTCGACGTTCGCCGCAGCCCAGACCACCTCGACCTTGGAGCCGGCGGGGAAGTGGCGGCCGTGGACCTCGATGTCCTCGGTCACCCATCGGTGCCCGAGCGGCACCGGTGACTCGTAGCGCATCAGTTCCTCGATCGCCTTGCCGAGCAGCTCCGGGCCCGCCAGCACCCGCCGGCGCTCGGCCGGGTGCTCGGCGAACCAGGCGATCATGCACGACAGTGAGCAGGTGACCGTGTCCAGACCTGCGATCACCAGTAGGTAGCAGATATCGATGATCTCTTGGTCGGTGAGTCGACCGCCGTCCATCTCGACTGTCAGAAAGCCGCCGATGAGATCGTCCCGCGGTGGGCCGGCGCGACGCTCGTCAAGGACCCTTGCGAGGTAGTCGTATGTCCGCTCGCCCGCTGCGAGCATGTTCGCCTGCTGCTCATCGACGGTCGCGCCCTGCGGCCGGACGACCGCTTCCTTGAACTCCAGGAAGATCGGCAGGTCGTCGGTGGGCAGGCCGAGCAGGTCGATGAAGATGTGTGCCGGTAGCGGCGCGCACAGGCCCAACATCAGTTCGGCCTTGCCGTTGTCCGCGAACACGTCGATCAGGGCGTTCGTCCGTGCCCGAATGGTCGCTTCCAGCCGTGCGACTCGCTTCGGAGTGAATAACGGGTCCAGTAGCTTGCGGTACTTGCGGTGCGCCTCGCCGTCGAGGTCCAGCGGAATCAGTGGCCGCTGGGCGCCCATGTGGTAGTTCACACCGTCGGTGGCGTGTACCGCTGGATGGCGGAGGAATTCCGTCATCTCCTCGCGGCGGGCGACAACGAGCGTGCCGTCGGGGCGGTTCGGGGCGTTCTGCCCAGCCAGCTCGATGAACGCCCGCTGTGGATGGTGCTCATCCCACGAACCCAGCAGGTGTGCCGCGCAGAAATGCGGCGGAGTGACAGTCTCGGCGGTCATGTTCGCTCCTAAGCTTTTTGCACTCGAGGGTTCCGGCAGGAGGGAGGTCAGTCCGCTACGGCGATGGCCTGCTCGGGACAGTTCTCCACGGCCGACCGGGCTGATCCGGCAAGCTCGCCGGGCACCGGGTCGGCCAGCACATAGGCGTGGCTGTCGATCTCGTCCAGGTCGAACAGGGCCGGTGCGTTCAGAACGCAGAGAGCGTGCCCCTGGCATCGATCCCGGTCCACCGTCACGCGCATCGCCCGAAACCCCCTCGTCGTCCGGCAACCGATCGTTGACATCACACACTGCAACGAATCCGTCAGCCATGCACCGGTGCAATCTGCATCGGGATCAAATTGGATCACTGTCCACACGCAATGCTTTACTCGCCGCGCACGACGACTGTCGTGAGTATCACACTGCCCAGACGGAAGGTTCGCGTCAAGGTATCACTGCTATCTAATTTTGGATCTTCCGGTTCGGCCGCGACCGGTCGCCGGGGAACAGCGGCTGGTCCAGCATGGCCATGCCGTAGCGACACCCACCGACGTTCTGAAGCCCCACGGGGCCTTCTCCGCCTCGCCATGCATCCGGCCGGACGTGGCTCGTGACGGCCAAGGTTGCCCGACCCGGCATTAGTGGATCTTAGTCCTGATTGTTTCACAGGATGATGTCTAGTGGTTACTGATGGTCAGAAGCTCGGTAACCCTCGTCACCAGCGTCACCAGCGTCACCAGCGTCACCAGGTGAAGATCAGAAGTCACCGAGCGGGACGAAGCTGCTCGGAGGGCTGGTTTGTCGCGCTGTGTGCAGGCAAGGCGCGAGGAGCCCGCGTCAGGTGGATGGCCATACGGCCATTGGCCGGTTGGGGACGCCGGCGTCCGACAGCTGAAGCTGTACATCGACGGCCCGGCGAGCTCGGCCGCATAGCATTGTCAGGTACAGCTCACTTTACCTTCCTGAAGACTTGTCTGAAAGGCTGCGAGACGTGCCGGGGTATCGTCGAACCGCCAGTCCGCCTTCGCGCCCGAACCGGGCATCTTCTCGAACCAGATGAATCCGGCGACCGAAGGATTCCGGACCAGCCACCGTCCGAAAGCGGCCACCCACTGGGTTTTGTAGACGTCAGGAGCGGCGCCGGTCTCGGATAGCAGAATCCGCTTCTGGGTGAAATTGTGGATCTGCCGCAGTGCAGCTCCGAGGGTGTCGTCCGGGGTCTTCTCGCGGACGCCGTAGCCGGTCAGGCCAACGATGTCCACCCACTCGTCACCGGGATAGAAACTACGCAAGGGCAGATTGTCGGTGCCGCGAGGGATGTTCGGTGACCACACCCACAGCACGTTGGTCGCCCCTTCCTGCTGAAACAGGGAGACGACATGTTTCCACATTTCCACGTACTGGGCCGGGGTGTTCTTACCTACCATGGCCCACGGGTACCAGTGGCCGTTCATCTCGTGGGCGAGGCGGACCAGGACGGGACGCCGGTAGCCGGCGATCTGCCGGGCAATGGCGCGGTACTTGTCATCGAGCGCTCCGCCGAGGGTAGTTTCGAGATCTACCTCCGGCTGTACCTCCCCGCGTCCGGGCAGCCATGGCTCCAGGGTCAGCACCGGTGTTACCGGCAGGCGTTCCAAGGTGTTGTTGGCCATGCTGTCGACGACGGACACGAACACTTCGACCAGAACCGGGCGGCACATTGTCGCCTGCTTGATCCGGTCGAGGGCGGCATCGTCGGACTGCGGCACGGCGACGCCGAACAGGGGATGCTCACCGAACAGGCCGTCGACCGTTGCCCTTACCGGAGGGCTGGCCGTGGTTGCCGGTGGAGACTGGACGGGGGCTGGCCGTGCGGACCCGCCCGAACCTCCGGCGAGCGTCGAACATCCGGCAAGCACTGCCAGGACGATCAGAGCCGGTAGAGAATACCGACGGGCCATCCCGATCACACTCCCGCAAGGATGCTGGTCCACGGCGCGGAATCATCCCGTGAACGAATGATCGTCATTGTTGGTTCGAAGTCCCTGTAACCGTTCAGCGGACGAATGATCTCCATCGTCGGTTCAAAATCTTGAACCCTGCCGGTAACGGTGAAGTGGTAGAGCATTGCGGTCCTCGGGCTGACGCGCACCGGTCGGCAGTGCGGGTATGGAATGTCCACGGTTGTGTCGTGGACGCCACGGCGAACCCCATGCCCGGGCAGCAGCAGCGGAAGCATGAAATACAAACTGGGCAGGGCGAACAACAGAGTTGTCCAATACTGCTCCCAGCCGAACTGGGCAAGGTCGAACAATGCCCCGGCCCAGGTTGCGGCGAAGCAGAACCCACCCCAACAGCGGACCAACCGAGCCACCTTCCGGTAGACCGGTGTCTTCTTCGCGGCCCCGGTCGGTACCCAGTCGGCGGTACGGCCCCGCAGAATGTCGGCGATGGCCAGCGCGTGACAGAAGCCGATCAGAATCTGGACGCGGATCACATCGGGCCGCCATCGGCCGTGGGTTATCGCCGGCATGAGGATCGCCCATACGCCGACCACGCCGACCAACGGCAGGTAGTTCGCCGGGTTGACATCCCGAGGAAACGCCCAAAGCATGGTCAGACCGGGCAGCGGGCCGGAAAAGGTGATGAGGGCCGTAGTGATGTAGTAGAGAAAACCGGTCCAATAGCACAGCCGCTGGCCGACCTTCAACGAAGCTTGGTGGAACTGTCGATCGACCAACAGCGACATCGATCCTGTGCACCAGCGGTACTGCTGGTTGGTGAAGCCGTCGAAGGCATCGGGGCACACTCCCTTGGCTACGTTCACCGGCACGTACCGGACCAGGTAGCCGACCTTCATGAGGTTCACGCCGGTGTGTACATCCTCCGAGTGGCCGATCTGCGCGAACCCGCCGGATCGACGCAGCCCCGCCCGACGATAGATCGCGTTCGTGCCGACGCAGATTGCCGCGTTCCGGCCGTCCCTGGCAGGTTGGATCCACCGGTAGAACAGCTCCTGGGTCGCCCCGGCGGCGCGCTGCAGCCAGTTGAACCCGCTGTTGACGTCGAAGAACTGCGGACTCTGGACGATCCCGACGTCGGGATCGTCCATGTAGGGCATCAGTTCGTGGAGGAAATCCGACCGCGGAGCGAAGTCGGCGTCGAGGACGACGATGAAATCGCCTGTTGATTGACGGTAGCCGTAGCCCAGGTTTCCCGCTTTCTTCAAGTGCCCCCGGTTCGGCCTGCTCAGGTAGGTGAAGCCATGGGCGAGTGCGAGCCCGGCAACATGCGGCCTGGCCGAATCGTCCAGTACGTATACGTGCAGCTGTCCGGGCCAGCGAAGCTGCGCCACATGCCGGTAGGTGTTTTTCAGCATGGGGATGGTCTCGCCCGCCGAGGGCAGGAAGACGTCCACACTCGGGTAGTGAGTGGGTCGCCACCGTGCCACCTTCCGTTGGTGGGCGGCAAGGCTGATGCGGCGCTTGCGGGTGCTGGAGGTCATGCTGACAACCACGCACACGGTCTGGATGGCGATCAGTAGATAGAAGGTGCGGGTCCACCAGGTGTGACGTGCCATCCTGGCGAGCCCGAACATCACACTGGCGAAGGAGAGAAAGAGAAGACCGAAAATCCATCGATGTTGCCGACCGAAGTAGCTGTACTTCTGTTGGTCGTCGGGTGGTTCGGGAAAATATTCACGGACAGGAGCTCGTCCGGCCAGCATTCTACCACCTCCCAGGTGATGCGGTGGCACCTGAGCCGACGGGGCAGGCTGCGGTGTCGCGTCCTTGCTGCACGGTGCATTTGCGTAATGTCAAAGAACCTACATGTACACGAAGAGTGACATAATGAGCGGTACTTGTACCTCTCGGCGATCCTTCGA
>NZ_CADDZT010000010.1:32609-36101 GCF_902812655.1 Candidatus Frankia meridionalis
CGGCCTGTTTCGCTGTTGATGATCCCGAATGCAGGCCTGTGAGCTCCCTGAACGGTCCTGGGAGCTGGCGCGGCCGGGTTGCTGTGGATGCCCGGTAAGCGTGATGTCGATTGGCTGCAGGATTTGCGACGGTTACTCTGCGTGCAGGGTAGCGAGGGGGATCGGTGCCGGGCAAGGCCCTGGCGTCGAGGTGGGCGCATCCCGGTTTGACACCCGAACCGGAAACCGTTTTCATCACGGTAATCGTTACCTTTACGTTGGAGTCTGCCTTGCGTGTGACACGGGTCCGTCTCGCCTCGGGTGCCGCCGGCCTTGCGGTCGGTGTTGCGCTACTCGCTGGCTGTGGTTCCGACGGTGGTGGGCCCGCGACGGCCACCGCATCCGGGAAACTGAAGGTGGTCGCGACGACCACCCAGGTCGCGGACTTCGCCCGCGTCGTCGGCGGTGACCGGGTCGAGGTCGCCCAGATCCTCAAGCCCAACGTCGACCCGCACGACTACGAACCCTCACCGGCGGACGTGAAGGCGATCCGTGAGGCGAACGTGCTCGTGGAGAACGGCGTCGGTCTGGAGAAGTGGCTCGACGGGGCGATCTCGTCGGCGGGTTTCGCGGGTACCCGGGTCGACACCAGCCAGGGCGTGAAGATCCGTCCTGGCAACGGTGACGAGGAGGAGAAGCAAGGCGACCCGCACATCTGGCACAACCCGCAGAACGCGAAGATCATGACGGGCAACATCGAGAAGGCGCTCGCGGCCAAGGACCCGGCGGATGCCGCCGTCTTCCAGGCCAACCTCGCCGCCTATGACACGAAGCTCGACGCCCTCGACGCCGGCATCGCCCGTCAGATCAACTCGCTGCCTCCCGCCGACCGCAAGCTGGTGACCAACCACGACGCGTTCGGCTACTACGTGGACCGGTACCAGCTGACCTTCGTCGGGTCGATCATCCCCAGTTTCGACACGTCGGCGGAGCTGTCCGGCAAGGACATCGACGACCTTGTCACGAAGATCAAGGAGACCGGGGTCAAGGCGGTCTTCTCCGAGTCCTCGCTGCCACCGAAGACGGCCGAGGCGATCGGCCGGCAGGCCGGTGTCAAGGTGGAGGCGGGCGAGGACTCCCTTTACGGTGACACGCTCGGCCCGCAGGGTTCGGACGGCGCCACCTACCTGCAGATGGAGGAGCACAACACGAAGACGATCGTCGGCGCGCTGGCATGAGGGAACCGACGGTAAACCCGGGTGCGGATGCCGATGCCGCAGGGGATGTCGGCGGGGACGCCGTCCGGGAACACACCCCCGCGGTGGTCTTCGACCGGGCGAGCATCGCCTACGGACGGGTGCCCGTCCTTGAGGACGTGGACGGAGTGGTGCGCGCCGGGCACACGGTCGCGCTGGTCGGGCCGAACGGTGGCGGCAAGTCAACCATGATCAAAGCGATGCTTGGGCTTGTCCCGGTCGTCCGCGGGTCGATCCAGGTGCTCGGCCGGACGCCGGTCCGGGCCCGTCGCGACGTTGCCTATGTCCCGCAGGCGGACACCCTCGATCCCGAGTTCCCGGTCTCCGTCGGTCAGGTCGTGCTGATGGGCCGGTACCGCCGGGTCGGCTGGGTGCGTCGACCCGGCGGTGCGGACCGGCGGATCGCCGCCGAGGCGTTGGCCGCGGTCGGGCTCGCGCACCGGGTCAGCGACCGGTTCGGCACCCTGTCCGGGGGGCAGCGCCAGCGCGTCCTGCTCGCGCGGGCGATGACCCAGCAGCCGAAGCTGCTGCTGTTGGACGAGCCGTTCAACGGCGTGGACGCGGTGTCCCAGGAGGCGTTGCTGTCCGCGCTCGCCGGGCTGCGCGCGGGCGGCGCGACCGTCGTCGTCAGCACCCATGACCTGTCCCTGGCACATCTGGCCTGCGACGACGTCTGTCTGCTCAACCGGCACCAGTTCGGGTTCGGGCCGACCGGGGCCACCCTCACCTCGGAGCGGCTGCGGGCGGCCTACGGTGGGGCCGCGCTCGAGCTGCGGGGCGACAGCGTCATCGTCGCGCACTCATGACCTGTCCATCCCACCCGTGAGGCACCCACCCGTGAGGCACCCACCCGTGAGGCATCCACCCGTGAGGCATCCACCGTGCTGAACCGGTTGTTCGTCGAGCCGTTCGCGCTTCCGTTCATGCAGCGGGCACTGGTCGAGATGCTGCTGCTCGGTATGTTGGCCGGGGTCGTCGGTGTGTTCGTAGTCCTGCGCCGGCTGGCGTTCCTGTCCGATGCGCTGACCCACACGATCTTCCCCGGGGTGGTCATCGGATACCTGGTCGCACAGGAGCCCGGGGTCGTGCCCGGTGCGCTGGTGTTCGCGGTGCTGTCCGCGGTGCTGTTCACGATGTTCGCGGCGAACCGGCGGGTGAGCCAGGACGCCGCGCTCGCGATCCTGCTGACGTCGTTCTTCGCGCTGGGCGTCGTGCTCGTGTCACGGCAGCGTTCCTACACCGCTGATCTGACCGCGTTCCTGTTCGGTCATGTGCTCACAGTCGACTCCGCCGAGATCACACAGACGGGCGCGGTCGCGGGCGCGGTCGCGGTCGCGCTGTTCGCGTTGCGTAAGGAGCTGCTGCTACGAGCCTTCGACCCGCAGGCTGCTCAGGCGATGGGTTACCGAGTCGAGTTGCTGGACCTCATCCTCAACCTGGTCATCGCGCTCGTGGTCGTGGCGGCTGTCAAGGCTGTCGGGACGCTTCTGGTCATCGCGCTCCTCGTGGTACCGGCGGCCGCGGCCCGGCTGTTGTCCGACCGGTTGGCGGTCATGACCGGGGTCGCTGTCACCCTCGGCATGGCCGGTGGCTGGCTGGGGCTCGCGGCCAGCTACGAAGCATCGGTCCATCATGGGGTCCGGTTGGCTTCGGGTGCCACCGTCGTGCTCGCGCTTGTCGTGCTCTACGTGCTGGCGTTGGGGGTGGGGCCGTTCGCCCGGCTGCTGTGGAGCCGGGCGCGGGGACGACTGCCACCGGGTACCACCGAGGCTGCTGAGACTGCGGAAGCGGCCGGTGCGCCGGCCGCCGTGGATGCCGGTGAGCGCCTGGTGGCCCGGCTCGCGCCGGATGTCCTGAAGCTTGAGGAGCATGGTCGGTGATCTTCGTTGACCTGCTGTCGGACTCCTACGCCCGGCGTGCCCTGGGCGAAGCCGTCCTCGTCGGCGCGTTGTGTGGTGCGGTCGGCGTCCACGTGGTGCTGCGCCGACTGAGTTTCTTCACGATGGCGATGACTCACGCGACCTTCCCCGGCGTGGTGCTGGCCGCGATCCTGGGCCTGAACCTCTATCTCGGTTCAGGGGTGTTCGGTGTTGTGGTGGTCCTCGCGGTGGCCGCGTTGTCCACGCGCGGTGACAATTCTAGTGTCACCGGCGTGGTTCTGTCGGGAGGTTTCGCGCTGGGGGTGCTGCTGCTCTCGGCGCAGGCTGGATTCACCAAGGACCTCACCGCCTACCTGGTCGGGTCCATCCTGACCGTG
>NZ_CADDZT010000010.1:36453-39462 GCF_902812655.1 Candidatus Frankia meridionalis
GCGACCACCGCGATCACCACCCTGGTGGTGCTGGGGGTTTTAGGACTGCTGGGCAAGGAGTTCACCTTCGGTGCCTTCGACCGGGACGCGACCATCGCGGTCGGTTACCCGGCCGGTCGGCTCGATCTCGTCCTGCTCCTGCTGATCGAGCTGACGATCGTCACGTCCGTGCCGGCGGTGGGAACGATCCTGTCGGTCGCGTTGATCGTGGCGCCGGCGGCCACAGCCCGGCTGTGGTGCGACAGTGTCGGTGCCATGACCGCCGTCGCAATGGGCGTCGGAGTGGCCAGCGGTGTCATCGGGCTCGCGGTCAGCGAGCAGTGGAGGGTCGCGGCCGGTGGGGCGATCGTGCTCACCGCCGCCGGCATCTTCGCGCTGTCGATGGTTGTCGTGCCCGGGATGGGCCTGCTCGCCCGCCGGGCCGCCGGAGCGTCCAACTGAGGGCGACAGCTGGCCGGAGCGCAACACAGGCAAAATAAAACGTGAGTGGAATTGCTCCGCTTTCAGGTGTTCCGCGGACGGCATGCCAGCTTCGCTGGGCCGCCGTGACCAGGGACGGGCGGTTCACCGCTGCCGGCCTGGCCGGTGACCATCGTGCACGATAATCGTTGTCGATATCGGATGCAATATCGGTGAAATAGAAACCGTTGTCAACACCGGTTTCGAAACAATGGTTGCGAGTCGCGGTAAAGCGCGAGTAGCGCTAATGTTTTCGTGTGGCAGTAATGTTCACGCCACCTGCTCGCAGGAATCGGCGAGCAGGTGGCGGGCGCGGGCTGTCACTCACACTCGCAGGAGGGGATTTCATGACCACCGCGACCCATCCACAGCACCACACCATCGCCGAGCACGGGCATACCGATGGCTGCGGGCATGTCTCGTTCACCCATGGCGACCACGTCGACTACGCCCATGAAGGTCATCTGCACCGCACTCATGGTGACCACTTCGACGAATGTGAGTCAGGGGGTCATGCCGAGCACTCATCTCATGATCATGTGCACGGTGAAGGGTGCGGCCATGTCGCCGTGCCGCACCGCGACCATGTCGACTACGTGCACGACGGGCATCGGCACGCCGGTCACGACGGCCACTGGGACGAGCACTGATCTCGCGAGGCGGCTGATCCTGAAAGGCGACTGACCCCACGGCACCGGTCCGGCATCGACATCCGCGATGACCGGGCCGGTGCATGTGAGCATTCCCCACCGAGATCCCGCGCGGCCAGGCGGTTTTCAGCTGATCAGACTCATGAGTTCGCGCCCGTCCACCCACGTGCCGGTGGCATCCGTGAAGCTGTTGTCGGACCACTGCAGTATACGTACCGCCGTGTTGCAGACCGCCGGGAAGGCATTTATCTGGGTGCCGTCACAGGTGAACGGATGGGCCATGACGTTCGGGTGGTCGTGAGTTGCCCGCAGTGCTGTCCGCAGGACGTTCGGCGTCGTATCCGGTGCTTCCGCGAGCAGGGACCGGACGGCGAGGACAGTCGAGAACGACGCCTGCGACAACGGTGACCGCTGCGATTCCGGGACCTGCGCACGAAATGCTTCGGTTTCCTGATCGCCGCCTGACCGGCCGACGGGAAGATAGGCCGAGGCGAAGAAAAGATTCCCCGGGTTTCGCCCGCCGGCCCGCGTGACGGCGGGCGACGCGCAGGAGCCGACGAAATACATCGGTGCCTTGACCTGGAGTGTGGCGGCTACCTGGACGATCCGTGCGCAGGACTGGGCGGGAAAGACGACGACGATTGCGTCCGGATTTCCGGAAGCGGCCTGGCTGACGGCTGGGGCGAAATCGGCTGTGTCAACTTTCTCCGCCACGAGTAGAATATCCGTCACGTCTTTTTTCCGCAGGATCGTCTGCGATCCCTGAATTGCCGCGGTGAGAAGTCCCGGCAGGTCCGCATACAGCGCGTGGACTTTCTTCACATGTTTGGTCGCGGTGAGGTACTCGGTGATTCCGAGCAGGTCGGTGAGAGTGCCGCCGGTCAGCGAGAAGGACGTCGGCGAGCTGAGTTCCCCACTCAGCTGGGGCGATCCGCTGACGTAGGGAATCCCTGCGTGCTCGTAGAGCGGCATGGCGGCCTCGGTGCTGAGGTCCACTCCGCCGACCACGGCCACCGGCTTCTCGGCTATAAGTCGGTTGGCGCAGTCCTGAGAGGACTCGGGGGAGCCGTTTGTCGCACATGTGACGAGTTCGACAGGTCGGCCGTGAACGCCACCGAGGGTCGAGTTCGCGTACGTGACAGCGCCCTCGGCGGCTATCCGGGTCTCGGGAAACGACCCGAGCGGTGTGTTCTCCATCGACACAAAACCGAGCTTGACCGGCGGCCCGCTGAGCGGGCTGGCCGACCCACCACCCGGCCTACCTGCGCTGTTGGCTGCTCCACCTCGTTGGCTCGTGCACCCGACGAGGGCGACGGACAGGGCTACGGCTGCTGCGACGAGAGCACGACGGGACAGCGTCATATTGACTGAAGTTACACTGCCTTGGCCCAGGACAGACTGTCCTGGCCGATTGGAGAGCCCTGTGTCCACGTATGTAGCGGCACTGGTCCTCGGGCTGGGCGCAGGTGCGGTGTATGCGGCCCTGGGACTTGGGCTGGTGTTGATACACCGTGCGTCCGGAGTAGTCAATGTTGCGCACGCGGCGTTCGCAATGTATGTGGCCTACGAGTACGCGGAGCTCCGAGACATCGGAGACCTCGTCCTCCCCGTCATCGGGCTTCCCCCTCGTATTCATCTGACCGATACTCCTACTTTCGCGTTGGCTTTGACGGTGTCACTCGCCATGGCCGCGCTTCTCGGCCTGCTTGTCTACTTTCTCATATTCCGTCCGCTCCGCGACGCCCCGCCGGTCCTTACGCTCGTCGCGTCGGTCGGTCTCATGATTGCCATACAGGCGTTGGCGGTACTGCAGTTCGGCTCCGACAACAGGTCCATTGATTCCGTCCTGCCGAGGTCGTCCTTCCTCCTGCTCGGGATCGTTGTGCCCGTTGACCGCCCG
>NZ_CADDZT010000010.1:39817-42177 GCF_902812655.1 Candidatus Frankia meridionalis
GGGCGGTATCCCGGTGGACCGTGCTGGGGCTCGCCACCCGCGCGGTCGCCGAATCGGACGAGGCCGCGGCGCAGTTCGGCTACCGACCTGAATTCATCGCGGCGGCGAGCTGGGTCGCGGCATCCGTACTCGGCGCCCTCGCCGGGATACTGGTGGCGCCTATCAGTGACCTCAGCCCGTCCACAAACACGTTGTTCATCGTGCCGGCGCTTGCGGCGGCACTTCTTGGCGGGTTGTCCTCGTTCGGCGCGACGATCGTCGGTGCGCTGCTGCTCGGAATGGTCCAAGCGGTCCTGCGTCCCCTGCAGCACGACGTCTCGTGGCTGAACCAACCCGGCCTGCGGACGTTGTTTCCGCTCCTTTTCCTCATCGTCATAGCGCTCACCCGCGGTCAGTTGATACCGGGACGGGCCGGGTCCGTGGCGCCGACGGCCAGGAGGTTGCCCCGGGCGGAGCCGGCCGGACGCCCACTGCGCGACCTGACCGTGCTCGTCCCGGTCGGGGTGTTTGCACTGCTGCTCCTGACCGGTCCCTACCGGTTGGGGCTGGAACGCAGCCTGGCCGCCGCGGTCGTATGCCTGTCCTTCGTCGTGCTGACCGGATTCGCCGGGCAGCTCTCGCTCGCGCAGATGTCACTGGCCGGGGTGGCCGGATTCCTGCTGGCGAGGCTGGCAGGTGGCCTCGCAGTGCCGTTCCCGATCGCCCCGCTGCTCGCGACCGCGGCGGCGACCACGGCCGGCCTTCTGCTCGGAGCGTTGTCCCGGCGGATACGCGGCGTCGACCTGGCGATCGTCACACTCACCGCGGGCGTCGCCTTCCAGGAGATAGTCTTTGCCAATCCGCTGATCACCGGTGGTCTTGCCGGGTCGGCCGTGCCGCCCCCGGCGCTGTTCGGCATCGACCTCGGCATGGCTGGAGACGGGTTTCCAAGGGTGCAGTATGGGCTGCTCGCCCTGGCCGTGTTCGCGGCATGCGGCTTCGGGGTCGCCCGGTTGCGGGCGTCCACAGCGGGCCTGCGGATGCTCGCGGTCCGGTCGAACGAGCGGGCGGCGTCGTCCGTCGGCGTCGATGCCGCTCGGACGAAGCTGCTCGCGTCCGCGGTGTCCGCCGGGATCGCGGGTCTCGGTGGTTGTCTGATCGGCTACGGCCAGGGGAGGCTGTCGCTTGACTCCTTCGGGGTCTTCGCATCCCTGTTCTTCCTCGCGATTGCCTCGGTCGGTGGGGTGATGAGCGTACGCGGCGCCATGGTGGGTGGCCTGCTGGCACCGGGTGGCGTGGTGTTCACCGCGCTGGACCGGCTCGGGGATCTCGCCAGGTACCAGTACCTGCTGTGCGGCGTCGCCCTGGTCGTGCTCGTCGTGTGGCGGCCGGAGGGGCTTGCCTACAGCGTCCGCCCACCCGTTGTCCGTCTGCCCGTTGTCCGTCTGCCGGTGGTCCGCCGATGAGCATCCGCCTGAAGGTCGACGCGTTGTGCGCCAGCTATGGCAAGGTCCAGATCCTGCATGACGTGTCGTTCACCCTGACCGCAGGGAAGGTGACGGGCCTGATCGGGCCCAACGGCGCGGGGAAGACCACCCTGATCGACGCGGTCACGGGTTTCACGCGGATCACTGCCGGCCAGGTTCTTCTGGACGGGACGGCGCTGAACGGGATGGGTCCGGACGAGCGGTTCCGACGCGGTCTCACCCGCACTTTCCAGTCGCTGGAACTGTTCGAGGATCTGTCCGTCGCCGAGAACCTCGCGGTCGCAGGATCGGAGCCCGCGTGGATGCTGGAGCTCGGAGCGCTCGTCGACCGGCTTCCGGAAACGCTTTCCCACGACGAGCGCCTCGCGGTCGGGCTTGGCCGGGCGCTGGCCGCGGGGGGGCAGGTGCTGCTCGTGGACGAACCCGCGGCGGGCCTGGACTCGGCCGCGAGGTCCGTCCTGATCGGTCGGCTACGGCGGTTCGCCGAACGTGGCTATGCGATCCTGCTGGTCGACCACGACATCAAGCTCATCTTCGAGGCGTGCGATGACGTTGTCGTGCTCAACCGCGGCAGAGTGGTCGCCTACGGTCCACCGGCCGAGGTCAGGGACCGCCCGGAGGTCCGCGAGGTCTACCTGGGCGGCGCGCCGGTCATGCCTGCGCGGCCGCCGGCGTTGGCACGCCGGGACAACGTACTGGCCGTCCAGAATGTCACCGTTGGTTACCGACGGCTGCCTGTCGTGCACGATGTCTCGCTCGACGTCCACGCCGGTGAGGTCGTCGCGTTGCTCGGGCCGAACGGAGCCGGCAAGACGACCCTGATCCGCACAGTGGCCGGGCTACTCACGCCGTTCAGCGGTGCGGTGACCGCGCTGTGTGAAAACTCCCGCCGGG
>NZ_CADDZT010000010.1:42515-43079 GCF_902812655.1 Candidatus Frankia meridionalis
GGAGAGCTGTCCGGAGGCGAACGTCAGCAGTTGGCGCTCGCCAGCGCGGTCGCCCGGCGGCCGCGGCTGCTCCTCGTCGACGAGTTCTCCTCCGGTCTCGCGACCGACCTCGCGTCGAGCCTGCTGGCGGTCCTGCGACAGCTGGCGGACGAGCACGGCACCGGCGTCCTGCTGATCGAACAGCACGTCTCGCTCGCCCTTGCCGCCGCGGACCGCGCCTACATCCTCGACCGCGGTCGGATCGTCTTCACCGGCACCGCGGCCGCTCTTGCCGCCGACCCCGCACTACTCGACGCGAGCTACTTCGGCATCGGTTCGTAGAACCAGTGACGTCGGCCCTGTCAGGTCGTGCGGGGCAACGCGGATCTGCGGCAGGGTCAGTCCACGGCGCTGGGCGCCCAGTAGCGGTCACGCAGAATGCGCTTGTACAGTTTCCCGGTGTCGAGCCGGGGTAGTTCGGGTTCGAAGTCGACCGAACGTGGGCATTTGTAGGCGGCAAGGTGTTCGCGGCAGAAGGCGATCAGTTCCTCCTGTAGCGCCGGCCCGGCATCCGCCCAGTCCAGC
>NZ_CADDZT010000010.1:43452-48980 GCF_902812655.1 Candidatus Frankia meridionalis
CTGGTCGTTGCGGGCGCCGGCGGTTTTCGCGAGGTCATTGAGATACTCGAACGGGATGCCGTCCGCGAACCAGATCGTCCCCGGCTCGCCGGCCGACAGCTCCCGCCCATCGTCGTCGAGGATGTGCGGCTTGCCGATCATCGTCCGCCCCACGGAACCGGGATGGGCCAGCCACTCCGGCGAGGTGATGAACGTGGCCCCGGAGCCCTCGGAGGAGGAGTAGAACTCGGAGATGATCGGCCCCCACCATTCGATCATCTGATGCTTTATCTGCACCGGACAGGGTGCGGCGGCGTGTATCACGCAACGAAGGCTTGACAGGTCGTGGCGGGCGCGCTGCTCGGGTGGAAGCTTGAGCATCCGAACGAACATCGTCGGAACCAGCTGGCTGTGCGTCACGTGGTAGCGCTCGACCAGCGCGAGGTATCCGGCGGGGTCGAAGCGTTCCATGACAACGGCGGTGCCGCCGAGACGGTGCACGCCCATCGTCCACACGATCGGCGCGGAGTGGTAAAGGGGAGCGGGGGAGAGGTAGACGTCGTTTTCCCCGAAGCCGATTGCCCGCAGGAACGGCACAACAGGGTCGGTATCGAGCGAGATCGGGCTGCCGGACAGCTTGCGTTTGATGCCCTTGGGTCGGCCGGTGGTTCCGGACGAATACTGGAGGAGGTCCCCCTCGGATTCGTCGGCGATCGGCGTGGTCGGCCGGTTCACGACCGCGCCGGTATAGGGCAGCCATCCGTCCAGCTGGTCGAAGAAAGCAGGATCGCCATCTTCGGCGATCATCAGTCGCCGTTCGACGCCAGGGATCAACTGGAGGGTCAGCTGTGCGGCCATCTCCGCCAGCGCGGTGCTGGAGACCAGTACCCGTGCCCCGCAGTCGTTGATGATGTAGGCCGCCTCGTCGACAGTCAGATGGGAATTGATCGTCGTGAAATACAGGCCGGACCGGCGTGCTCCCCAGACGACTTCGTGGTAAAAGGCGTTGTTTTCCATGAGGACGGCGACGACATCACCCTGGCGTAGGCCCTGGCTACGTAAGTAGTGGGCAAAGCGGTTCGATCGCTCCTCGAGCTGACGATAGGTCACGACCTCGCCGCTGCTTCCCATGATGACAGCCGGCCGGTCCCCGGCGGTGTGCGCGAAGGAGCCGGGGTACATGTCAGTCCCTTGTCGGAGCGTGCGAAATCAGCGTTGCCGGGTCGTCCGGCGGACACTGTCGTAGATGATCAATGGCCTGGTGTCCCATGTCCTCACCTCTCATCGATCGGAGCTACACCGAGGAAGATCGTAGTCCGACTGCGGAAGGGACGACAGAACAAAACGGTGTCGGGGCGAGAAATGGCACTCTCATCCGTTCGAACCGGTAACAGTCCCGTCCGGTGAGAGCCCCCAACCGCCGTGGGTCTGATGCGGAGGTCCGATGTCCGAACCCGTGGTCCTGGCGTGGCGGGTGCCGAACCCTTCTCCGCCGGGGGCGACTGGAACGGCCCGCCGGGGGCGGGCCGTTCCAGTCGTATCAGGACGAGTTCCCGCACAGCGGCTGGGGTGCCGGTGGCAGCGGGTTGAAGTGACTACCGTCCTGACTGACCTGAACAAAGTAGAAGCAAGGGTTCTGCCGTAACGCACTCGAGAGATCAATGGGCGCGAGGAGGTCGTCGGCGGTGTACCGGTTGACCTTGTTGAGGCCGGTAATAAAGCCCTGCCGGGTCGGGCAGGAACCGGAGGCTTCCAGACCGCGGATGAACATGTCGGCCGCTGTCCATCCGTTGAGCGCCATCTGCTGGTTGGGCGGCTGGACCTGGGGCGCGTAGTCAACCATCGCCTGTAGAAAGACCCGATGGGCGGGAAGGTTGAGCTCGAAGGGCGTGGAGTTGACAGCGATGACACTTCCGGCGAGCTTTGAGCCGAACCGGTTCAGCTGGTTGGGGTCGTAACCGAGCAGCCCGATCCGTACCCGCAGGGATACGCCGGCCTGGCCTGCGGCATCCAGGATCGAGGCATACAGGTCAGGCGTCGCGCTGACAATGAGTGTGTCCGTCTTGGACTGTTTGATCTCGCGGGCAACGACCGCGAGATTCTCGTTGGTCGGGGAGATATCACGTGTGTAGGTAATGTCGATGCCGGATGCCACCAGGCTCTCGACAACCGCACTCTTCTGCTGCTTCGACACCGGGTCGAACTGGACGCCGATCACGGCTGCTCTGGTACCGCCATGGTCACGGACAAACTTGGGCCAGCTGGTCTCCGGGAAATAGGTGGTCACCGTGAAGACGTTGTCGTAACTCGACTGGCCCGTGCTCAGGGCCGCGACCGTCGGGATACCCTCGTCCTGCAGCCAGCTGCTGGCGTCGTCGCTGGCCGTGAGCTGAACGATTCCAAATACCTGTTTATCGGTGATCAGGTTGCGGGCCGTGACGAGACTCTGTTTCGGAAGATTCTGGTCGTCACCCCAGGCGTAGGTCAGCCGACGACCATTAACTCCGCCGCGCGCATTCTCTACTCCGAGGCGGGCATCCACGCCGGCGCGAAAGGGGAGAAGCGTCGTCTTCGTGGACCCGGAATCCGAGTAGATGAGTCCGAAATCGATCGTATCGGAACTCACGCCCGGTCCGGTGCAGTTGGCCTTGCTCCCGGCGGTCGAGTTCTTGGCCGATCCCCCACAGCCACCTAATAAACCTAACGTCGTGACTCCTACCAGCAGAATAGTCCGGTAACCCGAAAAAATGGAAGATGGCATATGTCAACCCTTTTCTTTTCTTGTTATCGGTAAGGTCTTCCTGTAGGAGACCGGAGCCGGGTGCCGGGCCGGGTACTCGTCGCCGGTCCCTCTCGGTGATGCCCGTGAACCAGAACAGAGAACCCCGGCCGAGGTCGGTCGGTTTCGCGTCCGTTCCAAGGCTTCCCGGTGGTGCGGTCCGCGGACCGGGCAGCTACTGTCCGAGTCGACGAAGTTACGCAGTGGTGGTCCGAGTCGACGACGTTACGCAGTGGTGGGTCGATGGGGTCGCCGCCTTTCAGTCCCGCGGACCCGCCTTGCCCGCGCCGCTGGACCCGGAATCTATATCTCGAATAGAAAAACTATCTATAGAAAGTTGTAGACGGGGTGCTGTGACACTCTCCGCCATTGATCCATTACAAATTTCCCTGCGCTGCTGGTGGCGGGCGTACCCGAAGCGGGTGCTACGGTTGGTAACCCGGCCGGGTCGATATCGAATACCGGCATACCCCGCCCTCCTGACACTTCTGTCAGGTGGTTACTGTGGCCGCTCTCGAGGCTAGTCTTAAGAAAGACCGCCGAAGGCTACTCGTGACCTTGGATGGCAAGGCGGGAGGTCGCGGAGTACGTCCATGCCTGCCCGGTGTCGCCGCTGTGGCCCATGGGGGCCTGGTGAGACTCCGCAGCCCTACCGGGCTCACACCTGAAGGACAACATGAAGACATTTTTTCCGCTTAACTCCAACAACTGTCGTGGCCTGCTCTCTGGTTGGACCGGATGGGTCACCGGACTACGACTCGGCCGAACCCTGAAAGCCGAGGGGACGTCGCGTGGGGACGTTTTATGGTGCCCCTGCTTACCGTTGCGCGGCTCCGCCCGGCAGAAGGAAACATCCGCATTGTCCGTGCGGGGGGAGGCGGTGACCAGGGGAAGAATGAGGCTGGCGGTCGCTGCATCCACAGTGGCCTTCGCCGTCGTGGCCGGATGCAGCGGGGGGTCGGCCGCAGGAGCGAAGGGCAGGCCGGCGGGAGCGTCCGACGACGTCCTCGGCGGGACTCGCGCGGCGCAGGACGAAGTGTCGAAGGCGTTGCAGAACCCGACCGGCATCCTGATTGACGCGCCACTGTCGAGGAGGCCATCCTCGGACAAACTGATCGCAATTCTGGACACCCCGACCGGCACCGGGCACCTGAAGAACCTGGGCGTCGTCGACGCGGCGCGGGCGCTCGGATGGCGGGCGCAGCTGCTCACCGTGGGCAGGGGGGCCGAGGACACCGCAACAGTGATGGACCAGGCGCTGGATCTGCATCCTGATGCGGTCGTTTTCGGCGCTACGCCGGTCGCCCTGCTGGGCCAACAGCTCGCGCGGGCGCAGACGTTGAAGATCCCCGTGCTGGCGGACAGCATAACCGACCCGGTCCAGAACGGCATCATCTCGACATCCCTCGACAATCCCACCCAGGTCGCCGAGTACGGCCGGCTTGTCGGCTCGTATGTCGCAGCCAAGAGCGACGGCAAGGCACACGCCGCCATCTTCACGATCAGCGCCTACCCGGTTCTCACCGTCTTCGCCAACAGCTTCAAGCAGGCGCTGACGGCCGCCTGCCCGACCTGCAAGGTTCTCGTCGTCAATCAGCAAATCAGTGATCTCGGCAAGAACACGCCCCAGAGCGTCGTCGACACCCTGCAACGCGACCCGAACATCAACTGGGCGATCTTCTCGCTCGGTGACCTCACCATCGGTGTGCCCGAGGCACTGCGGGCTGCCGGGTTGCAGGGCAAGGTCAAGATTGGTGGCGAAACCCCGACCCAGGCCAACCTCCAGGCGCTGCGAGCTGGTACGGAGGAGGTCTGGACGGGATTCACCGCGGCGATCCTCGGCTGGCGTGATGTCGACATGCTTGCCCGGTACTTCAACGGGGAGAGCCTGGACGCGGCGAACAGGACGTTGCTGCCGACTCAACTCATCACCAGGGAAAACGTAAGCATTGCCCCCCTCGACTCGACCGGTTACTACGTCGGGTTCCCGGGCTACGCCGACGCCTTCAAGAAGCTCTGGCAGCTCGGGTAGGTCTCCTCGGTGGCGTTGCGCGGAGTCCGCGAGGTGGCGTACAACAGTCAGACCTGACTGTCAGTCTGATCGGTCGTCCTGTCCGGACCGAACTGGTCCGGACAGGACGACCTGGGCGGGGTTCGGAGTGGCAGTGACGAGGAGGGTGCACATGCGGCTCGGAATACCCTTGGCCTACAGTGGCGGATTCAAGGAGGCGGTTGCCGGCCTGCGTGACTTCGAGGCCGCCGGGGTCGACATCGTCTTCGTGGCGGAGTTGTACTCCTTCGACGCGGTGAGCCAGTTGGGGTACATCGCCGCAAGCACCAACCGGCTGGGGATCGCGTCGGGGATCCTGCCCTTGTACAGCCGTACTCCGACGCTGACGGCGATGACGGCGGCCGGTCTCGACTACGTTTCCGACGGTCGGTTCACTCTTGGGATCGGGGCATCCGGCCCGCAGGTCATTGAAGGGTTCCACGGAGTCCCGTACGACGCGCCACTCGGACGCACCCGCGAGGTCGTGGAGATATGCCGCCAGGTGTGGCGGCGTGAGCAGGTTGTGCATGACGGCCGCTACTACCAGGTCCCGCTGCCGGCAGACCGGGGCACCGGCCTCGGTAAGCCACTGAAGATCATTAATAAGCCGGTACGGGACCGCATCCCGATTGTCCTGGCGGCCATGGGGCCGAAGAACGTCGAGCTTGCGGCTGAGATCGCCGAGGGATGGGAGCCGATCTTCTTCCATCCGGAGAAGGC
>NZ_CADDZT010000010.1:49313-50743 GCF_902812655.1 Candidatus Frankia meridionalis
GCCGCGGGCCAGGCCAGGCGTGACCCCGCTCTCGGGCCGTTGGACGTCGTCGTGGCCACGCCGGTGGCGATCGGTGACGACGTCGAGCATCTGCACGATCTTGCCCGTCCGATGCTCGCCCTTTATATCGGCGGAATGGGTGCCAGGGGCAGGAACTTCTACAACGACCTGGCCCGGCGCTACGGCTACGAGCGGGAGGCCAAACTGATCCAGGACCTCTACCTCGAAGGCAGGAAGGAGGAGGCTGCAGCCGCTGTCCCGGCGGAGCTGCTGCGTGCCACCTCCCTCATCGGGCCGAAAGGCTACGTCCGGGAACGCCTGAACGCCCTGGCCGCGGTCGGGGTGACGACGCTGAACGTCACCCTCCTGGCCCATACCCACGCCGAACAGGTCGCCTCCGTCGAGCTGGTTCGGGAACTGTTGCCCTGACGTCTCGCCGGCGTCCCGGCCCGGACCCCTCACGGTGTCGGATCCAGATCCCGTCGCGGCCCGCCGCCTGATCGGACCTACAGGTCCAGCAGGCGGCGGGCGATGTTCTTCCACTGGGCGAGGTGTGGGTCGGTTGCCGGCGGCCGGGGGTCGAAGGCGTAGGTGAGGGCTACCCCGCGCATGCTGGTGAACAGCAGTTCCCGAACCTGCGGGTAGAGCGGATGGTTTCTGACCTCCGGGCCGTAGATGGTGTCGATGGTCTCGCGGATGGCGGCGCCAAGGCGTCGTTCCTCGGGCAGCAGAGCCCGCGCAAGGTTGTCGTTGGTACGTGCGGCCGTCCAGATCTCGATCGCCGCCCAGAAGTACGGCTCGTGGAACGTCTCCCACAGCAGTTCGACGGCGAGGTCCAGACGGTCGGCACCGTCGTCCCGGTTCTCCGACAGCCGGGCTACCCGCGTGCCGATCTGGTGCATCCGGGATGTCGCCAGGTGCTGGGTGGCGGCGACCAGCAGCACCTCGCGGGAGGGGAAGTGGTGCAGGAGCCGGCCGCGGGAGACATCGGCCCGAGACTGGATCATCAATGTCGTCGTCCCGGAGTACCCGTGTTCGATCAGGCATGCGATCGCCGCGTCAAGGATGCGTTGGCGGCTGTCGGACGTCCGCTGTTGCCGGCTGCGGTGGACGGGTGCTCCGCTTTCGGTCATTCCTACAAGATTACCTACGGCGAGCCGAACAGTCAGTATTGACTGTTCGGATTCGCCCCGGCAGTGTCGTGGTAGGCGTACGTCTGTCGATGGTGCAGGTCTGGCGGCGGTGCCGTCGGACCAGCGCGCGGAAGGTGGGCACGGTGGTGGTCACAGGCCGGCCGTCGTCGTTGGCGGCGCAGGTGTATGACAGCGAGCATGTGCTCTTCCGGGACATGGTGCGGGTCTTTGTCGCTCGGCAGGTGCTCCCGAAGATCGAGGAGTGGGAGCGCGCGGGCATCATCGACCGGTCGTTCT
>NZ_CADDZT010000010.1:51303-70246 GCF_902812655.1 Candidatus Frankia meridionalis
AGAAGTACGGAGGCCCCGGGGTCGAGGACTTCCGGTTCAACGCGATCGTGGGGGAGGAGTTCTCCCGTGCGTTGGTCGCCTCCGCCGGTCTCGGTCTGACGTTACAGAACGACATCGTGCTGCCCTATCTACTCGGGCTTGCCACCGACGAGCAGAAGGCGCGTTGGCTGCCCGGAACCGTCTGCGGGCAGACGGTACTCGCGGTGGCCATGACGGAACCGGGCACCGGCAGTGACCTGGCGGCCATCCGGACCCGCGCCGTACGTGACGGGGACTGGTACGTCGTCAACGGCGCGAAGACGTTCATCTCCTCCGGCCAGCATGCCGACCTCGTAATCACCGCGGTGCGGACCGCTGACGACCCGCACCGCGGACTGTCGCTGCTCGTCATCGAACGCGGGATGCCCGGCTTCGAGCGGGGCCGCAACCTGGAGAAGATCGGCCTGCACGCGCAGGACACCAGCGAGCTGTCGTTCACCGACCTCCGGGTGCCGGTCGCGAACCTCCTCGGTGAGGAGAACGCCGGCTTCTACGCTCTTGTCCGTAACCTGCCGCAGGAGCGGCTGTCCATCGCGGTCAGCGGCCTGGCCGCAGCCGAGGGGGTGCTGGCGCAGACATTGATCTACGTCAAGGAGCGCACCGCCTTCGGGCAGCCGATCGGCTCGTTCCAGCACAACAAGTTCGTCCTGGCGGAACTGGCGACCGAGGTCGATGTCGCGCGCACCTTCGTTCTGGACTGTCTGGTGGAGCACCTGCACGGCGAGCTCACCGCGGCGCGTGCGGCCAAGGCCAAGTACTGGGCCACCGAGCTGCAGTGCAGCGTCGCCGACCGCTGCCTGCAGCTTCACGGCGGGTACGGCTACATGCGGGAATATCCGGTGAGCAGGGCGTTTGTCGACGGCCGGATCCAGAAGATCTACGGTGGGACGAACGAGATCATGAAGGAGATCATCGGTCGGGACCTCGGCCTGTGACCGGCGACCTGGTTACCGGCGACCTGGTTACCGGCGACGGGCAGGCAGGGGAAAGGCGGCCGGCGGGACCGCTGGCAGGTCTGCGGGTGGTGGAACTTGCCGGCCTCGGCCCCGGCCCGCACGCGGCGATGCTGCTGGCCGACCTCGGCGCGGACGTCGCCCGCGTCGAGAGGCCCGTCGGCGGCCTGCAGATCGGCCAGACCGGTGCCCCCGACCATCTGCTGCGAGGCCGCCGCTCGGTCGCCGCAGACCTCAAGGACCCCGCCGCACGGGAGACCGTACTGCGCCTGGTGGAACGCGCGGACGTGCTGATCGAGGGCTACC
Organism: Candidatus Frankia meridionalis; assembly: GCF_902812655.1. Taxonomy (GTDB): domain Bacteria; phylum Actinomycetota; class Actinomycetes; order Frankiales; family Frankiaceae; genus Protofrankia; species Protofrankia meridionalis. The sequence goes on from NZ_CADDZT010000010.1 coordinate 52,602, forward strand.
GGCCTGGGGTCGCCGAACGTCTCGGCATCGGACCGGACGAATGCCGTGCCCGTAACCCCCGGCTCGTCTACGCGCGGATGACCGGCTGGGGTCAGGACGGACCGCTCGCCCAGCGGGCCGGGCACGACATCAACTACATCTCCATCACCGGCGTCCTGCACGCGATCGGGCGCGCGGACGGCGGACCGGTGCCGCCGTTGAACCTTGTCGGTGACTTCGGCGGCGGGTCGGTGTTCTGCGTCATGGGGATACTCGCCGCACTGTGGGAGCGGGAACGCTCGGGGTGCGGCCAGGTCATCGACGCCGCCATGGTCGACGGCGCGAGCGTGCTCGCCCAGATGATGTGGGCTCTTCGCGCGATGGGGGCCTGGTCGGACGAGCGGGCCACGAACCTGCTCGACGGTGGTGCCCCGTTCTACGACACCTACCTGTGCGCCGACGGCCGTCATGTGGCCGTCGGCGCCCTCGAGCCGCAGTTCTACGCCGCGCTGCTTGTCGGCCTCGGACTTGCCGACAGCGACGACCTGCCCGACCAGAACGACCGGGTCGGTTGGCCCCGGCTACGGGCCCGCTTCACCCAGGTCTTCGCATCCCGTACCCGGGACGAGTGGGCGGCGGTGTTCGACGGTACCGACGCCTGCGTCACCCCGGTGCTCACCTTCGCCGAGGCACTCACGCATCCGCAGCTGCGGGCGCGTGGCACCTTCGTCAGTGTGGACGGGGTTGTCCAACCCGGACCTGCGCCGCGTTTCTCCCGCACCCGCCCACGGCGTCCGTCCGCGCCCCCTACCGCGGGCGCGGACACCGCAGACGTCCTCGCCGACTGGGATGTCAGGACCAGCTGATCGGACGATCAGCGCGGAGCCATGCGGATGGCGCCGTCGAGCCGGATGACCTCGCCGTTGATCATGGCGTTGGCGACGATGTGCTCGACCAGCGCGCCGTACTCGTCCGGGTCCCCGAGCCGGTTGGGGTGCGGCACCTGCCGTCCGAGCGAGGTCTGCGCATCCTCGGGCAGGCCCGCGAGCATCGGCGTGCGGAACAGGCCCGGCGCGATGGTGACGACCCTGATCTGCTTGTCCGCGAAGTCGCGGGCAAGTGGCAGGGTCATACCGACCACACCGCCCTTGGACGCGGAGTAGGCGGCCTGCCCGATCTGACCCTCGAATGCGGCGACCGACGCGGTGCAGACGACAACCCCGCGTTCATCGTTGATCGGTTCGTGCCGAACGATCCGCTCGGCGGCCAGCCGGATCACGTTGAAGGTACCGATCAGGTTGACCATGATCGTACGGGTGAAGGCCTCCAGAGGCATCACACCGGCCTTGCCCAGTACCCGGGCCGCTGGCCCGATTCCGGCGCAGTTCACGACCACGCGAAGCTCGCCGAGGCCGTCTGCGACGTCGAGCGCGGCCGACACCTGCTCGGAGTCGGTGACGTCGGTGGGTGCGAAGGCGGACTTGCCGAGTTCGGAGGCGATCTGCTCGCCGCCCGAGGTAGGCAGGTCCACCAGTACCACGCTCGCGCCCGCGTTCACGAGCCTACGGGCGGTAGCAAGCCCGAGCCCCGATGCTCCTCCGGTCACCACGGCAACGCCGCCTGCGATGTCCACGCGTCTGTTTCTCCTCGTTCGGTGTGTTGGCACGAACTCGAGTCGCTGAACTGATCCAGGGCCGAAGACCCTTCAGGGCCTCCGGAGGCGCGAGAAGAACCATGATCGCGTCTCCTTTGGCCAACGGCCTAGAGACGTTCGATGATGGTGGCGTTGGCCATGCCGCCGCCTTCGCACATGGTCTGCAGGCCGTATCTGCCGCCGGTGGCCTCGAGATGATTCACCAGAGTCGCGAGCAGGCGGGTACCGGACGCGCCGAGCGCGTGCCCGAGAGCGATCGCGCCACCGCGGGGGTTCAGCTTCGCCGGGTCCGCGCCGACTTCGTATGCCCAGGCCAGCGGTACGGGGGCGAACGCCTCGTTGACCTCATAGGCGTCGATGTCGCCGATGGCCAGGCCGGCGCGCGCGAGGACCTTCTGCGTCGCCGGGATCGGACCGGTGAGCATCAGCATGGGGTCGTCACCGATGACGGAGAACGCATGGAAGCGTGCCCGGGGACGAAGCCCGAGTTCGTTCGCGGCCTGTTCGCTCATGATCAGAGCGGCGGACGCCCCGTCCGTGAGTGGGGAGGAGTTTCCCGGAGTGATCTTCCAGTTGATGTCGGGGAACCGCGTGATCATGTCCTCGGTGGTGAAGGAGGGCCTGAGCCCGGCCAGTCCCTCGGCGGTGGTGGCGGGTCGTACCGTCTGGTCCACCAGGTGCGTGATGGTTGATCCGTCCGGAGCGGGAGCCGATACCGGGACGATCTCGTTGTCGAAGGCGCCGGCGGCAGCGGCCTCCGCCGCGCGCTGGTGGGATGCGGCCGAGTAGGCGTCGAGGGCTTCGCGGTCCAACTTCCACTTCTCGGCGATCAGCTCGGCCGCCACACCCTGGTTGACCAGGCCCTCGGGGTAGCGGGCGTGGATTCCTGGCCCCTGGGGGTCCTGGCCGACGGTGGTCGTGCCCATCGGGATGCGGCTCATCGACTCGACGCCACACGCGATCACGATGTCGTAGGCGCCGGCAATGATGCCCTGGGCGGCGAAGTGCGCGGCCTGTTGGCTGGAGCCGCACTGGCGGTCGATGCTCACGGCCGGGACCGTCTCGGGAAACCCGGCTGAAAGCAGGGCATGCCGGGTGATGTTCATGGACTGCTCGCCCACCTGCTGGACACAGCCGCCGATGACATCGTCGATCCGCGCCGGGTCGAGAGCGTCGTTACGCTCCAGTAGCGTCCGCAGCACGGCCGCGAGCAACTCGACCGGATGCACCCCGGACAACGCTCCGCCCGGTTTTCCTCGTCCGGATGCGGTCCGTACGACATCGACGATGACAGCGTTGCTCATGCAATTCCCTCCGGGAGGGCCTCGGAGCCGCCGGGCGAGGCCAGAACGAGCTGCTCGTGGTCCTTCGTCGTCTGTGGAGTGCCGCGCCTATCGTCATCCACGTGATACAGAACAGTCAAACATGACTGTTTGATCGGCTTGGTGCCGCTGTGCCAGCGGATGCTGCACCCCGGCGACCGACAGCCCGGCAGTGCGGCTGATCCCGCACAGGTGTCAACCTGCGGTCACGGGAAGGACACCAAGCTGCTCTGTCGCGTAGAACCTCTGCCATGCGTGGGCACGATGACGGCGGGCAGCGGGACACGGTGCCGCTGACGGTTGGGCTGGTCGTGCTCGGAAGCCTGGTCGTGCTGGGGAGCCTGGTCGCGCTGGGGATCCTCGTGGCGTTGTGGGTTTGGGTGCCGGCGCTCTACGGGGCGACGGTCGACGGCCGAGCCGAGGCGGTCGCGACGACCCGCACCGGGATCGGGATCGTGGCCGCAGCCCTGATCGCCTTCACCAGCGCGATGCTGAGCCTTGCCGAGACTCGCCGGGCCGGCGTCCAGGCCCGGGAAAGAGATCGTCAGACGCGTGAGCGGGAGCTGGCCGGTCAGTTGATCGAGCGTTACATGCTGGCGGTCGCGCTCTGACCGCCGATCAGTATTGTGATCATGATTCGGTCGGGCGGTCAGCGGCGAAACGCAGGTAGCGGTCGGCGGATCGGCGTATCGCGGCGTGCCCGTCGATGCGGACAACCGCGTTCCAGAAGGCGCCGTAGATCGTCTCGAACCCGAGGGGTTCGAGGAGCTGGACCGCGCGGCGTACGGCCGCGGGACGTTCCGGAATGTAGTTCGGGTAGCTGTACATGAAGCTCACCCAGCGCCGGTCCATAACGACCTGCAGGATGTCACCGGACAGCAGCGCGCCCTGCCCGCTGTCAGCGCCCCCCCAGTGCAGGACGGTGCCGCCGGCAAAGTGGACGCCGGCGTTGACCAGCGTGAGTGCGTCACCGATCACACGGGTGTCGCCGGACCAGAAGACCACCGCTTCATCGGGCCGGCCGACCCAGCGCGCGTCGGCTCTGTGCAGGTAGATGGGGACGCCGCCGAACGCCCGACTCCATTCGATCATCGTCCCGTAGAAGTGTGGATGGCTGATCGCGATCATGTGTATGCCACCGAGAGCGCGCACCGCCGTGACGATGTCGGTGTCCAGATAGCCGACGCAGTCCCACAGGACGTTGCCGCCAGGGGTCCGTACCAGCAGTGCCCGTTGTCCGATCCCGACCTTCGGATCCACACCGAGGCCGATGACCCCGTCGCCTTCCGGTTCGACCCGACCGTGGTACCCCTGCGCACGCAGCTCGGGCAGAGTCGTCCACCGCTGGCCGTCCCAACCGATGAACTGGCGTTCATCGGTACAGATCGGGCAGTCCAGCCTCGGGGTGGCGTACTGGACGCCGCACGCCCGGCAGATCGGGAACGTGCGCTCCATCCCGGTCACGCTACTGCCCGCCTCGGCGCCGTGCCCGGTCCGGCCCGGGCTCGGCGTCCCGCGGCGAAGGCTGGACGGTGCCGGCCGAAGGCTCGATGGTCTCTGGCGTCGGTCCCACCTGCCCGTGTTGTCCACACGATGGCGGTCCCGTGCCGGACGTACAAGGCTGCGCATGGCCGAATCGGTACATACAGGTGGATGCATCCGGGGAGTGCGGATCCCGGCTGCGGTGGAATACTCGGTCCGTCCCCGGCACTCGGCGTCCCGCACAAACCCGGGACGGTCCCCTGCGGCGTGACCCAGCTATCAGTTTCGCGACTGTATCGCGCGGAAATGACGTTCTGGGGAGCCGGGGACGACGGCTTCCGCATCATCGTTTGCCTGGTCCACGGTGTGGTCGCGGTGAACCCGTTCCTTCGGTATTGGTCAGACGTTCCCGGGTAACTTAACTGTCCGTAATCCCCATTACTTTTGGTGATTAAGTGGATGCCGAGAGAGATCGACCCGGAAGATCTATCTCTCGGTTTCCGGGGATCTGCCGCGGATCGCCCTCTGCGTGCATCGCTCCAGTCCAGCTCGGATGGATTAGATAATGTGGCGAGCATCATAGGTTCGCAGGAGCCGGCGGGGATCGGCTTTATCCGATCAATCCGGACATTCCACCAAAAATCAAAAAGAGGCAGTCAGGGCGGTGGTACCGCCCTGACTGCCTCGGATGCCTGTGGCACGGTGTCGCCGTGCTGGAGCAGGAGATCGGTCTCCGCTCGCGGAGACCGGTAAGCGCGCCGCAGTCAGGCCGAGCTGATTGCGGTCAGAGTGACACGTGCATGGTCCGTAAGATCGGCGGCACCGGCACACCCGGTACGTTCGACTTCACGGCAGAGGGTGGCCACGTCCCTTCCGGCCATTCCGGAGTCGAGAAGAGCTGCCTGTTCGACGGCTTGATGCCCGAGCTGAAGAGCGGCATCGGCATCGCCGGTGCGGACATGGGCCACGCCGAGTCTGGTCATGGCTTCCACCCGCGCACGTGGAAAGTCACCGGCCAGACCGTCCGCGGCATCATCCAGATAAGGAATGGCCGCGGCGCCGTCACCGCTGGACAACAGAGCCTCACCTGCGAACAGGGAAATGCAGGGCGGTACACACCAGTAAATGTGCGGCGGATCCTCCGCAGGCTGGGACTGGCTGATGAGATGAACCGCGTCCTCAGCCGTTCTGGCTGCTGTGGTGCTTTCGCCGGCGCGACCGTACGCGAGTGCGAGTGCACCGGAGATCGCCGCTTTCTCGGTGGCGGTCATCGCGTTGCGTGCACCGGCCTGGGCCGATCGGAGCATGGTGACGGCATCATTCGGATCGCCGTACCACGCGGCCTGTTCAGCCATGCAGCGCAGGATGTTGGCTCCCAGCGCCGGTTGCCCGGCTTCGCCGGCAGCCCGCAGCGCGACCATCCACAGGCGCTGCGCACCGCCGTGGTAGCCGCTGTCGAACGCAGCCCAGCCTGCCAGCCGGGCGAGCTCGGCTGCGACGGCGTACAGCCTCGCCTCGTGTGCGTGGCCATACAGGGCGGTCCGCAGGACGCGCACGGCGACCCGAAGCTCCGCCATGGACAGCTCGTATATGTCATCTCCTCCGAGAACGTCATCCATTCGGCGAAGCGTGTCCACCCGGCGCTCGAAACCCGCGACGAGCGAGTCGCTCACGCGCTTTCCTTCGAGTGCGGTGGCAAGCCCGGCTGAATCGGTCATGAGCCAGTGATGTGCGACCGAGGTCAGCGCCACGCCGGACACGCTGAGAAACTTCCGCCGTTCCATGTTGGCGGTCACCTCCTCGAACCCGACGGTCAACCCGTCAGGTCTCCATAGAAGGTCGAGATCGGCGTCTGCCCATCGAGCCTCCCCATCGTCAACTGAATTGGACAGGAGTGCCAGAGCCCCGGTTTCGGGCCCGGTGTAGTCGCACGCCCAACCTAGGGCAACGACATTCGTGCAGTAATAGCGGGATAGTAGATCACAGTGTTCCCAGCTCGGGCGCTTACCGCCCTCGTACTCCGAGAGACGCTGTGCCGTGAGTGCTTCCCATGGTCTACCGATGTCCTCGGCGAGACTCCTGATCTCCTCCGCTGCCCGCGCCAGAGACAGGCCGCGGATCTGGCGTGCATGCTGCAACGGACCGATGGTAACCCTTCGAGGAGGCATCTGACCTTCTCCCATTTGGCCGTCATGTCAAGGCATGTACTCGGAACGTAGCCAACCCCCCGACTGGAGTCTAAGGACTGGCGGTCACCTGTGGTGAGTCGTTGTTCCCGGTCGGTCCGCGGCTGGGCACCTTGATTTTTGGCGGATTCCGCCCCCGCCGGTATTCGTCGACCCGTATGCCGCCCGGGCCGGAACCTCGAGGCAACGTGGACTTGACCGTACGCGGAGTATCCGGACAGTGATCGTGTGCAGTGTCGAACTGCCGGTCGGATGTCACTCCGAACCCTGATTCCCAGCACTCCGGACGAATTAAGGCGTCCCGCCGTTAGCCTCCGGGCTATATTCCGGAGCGCCCCGCACCGTTGTCGGTGCTATTCCCAGGATCCTGGTTCCGAAACATTGTGAGTAGACATCCACTTGGGCCGGCCGTACGCTTCTGCTCGATTTAGTCTTCATGTCGACGCGACCTTGGGACGGTGTCGGATGGGCAGAAGAGTTCTTGTACTGGACGCCGATGGAGAGTTGCGCGGCCGGTTCGAAGACATGAACACCGCATACATGTGGAGTCATGTTCGGACGCAGGAGCCGCAGTCAGCCGAGGATTTGGAAGTATGGCGCCAGCGCAGCGCCTGCCGGGACGAGGACCCGGAGCTGTTCTTCCCGGTCGGTACAACCGGCCCGGCCCTGCGGCAGTTGGAGGAGGCCAAGGCCGTCTGCCGCCGCTGTCTGGTGATCCGGGAGTGTCTGAACTGGGCGCTCGAGACCGGTCAGGATGCCGGGGTCTGGGGTGGTCTGGACGAGGACGAGCGCCGCGCGCTGCGCCGTCAGCTGGTCATCGCGCCCGCTCCCCGGGTGCCCCAGTGACCGCACCTACGTTGCAGCGCACTGTTCTCCCGGTGCCGATGGCCCGCGCGATGGCGGACTGGCAGCACGCGGCGGCCCGACTGTGGAACGCCGCGCGTGGATATGCCGAAGCTGTGACCTCGGAGAGCGATGTCATGACGTCGCTTGCGCGGTTGATAGCGGACGGAGCACCGCAAGGAGAGATCGACGAGGCCCGGACGCTCCTGGCGCATCTGATGGTCGTCCGCGCCGATGCCGGTCGTCGGCTGGGGCTGACCGAGTTGCCGGATGAACTTGCCCGAGCTGGCCAGGACCTGCTGTCCGCCGCGCCCCTGGCACGGGAGCACACGATCCCCCGGCCTCGCGAGGGCATGGCCTGATGATCAGTCTTCGTGGGATGGCGACAACGACCGTCGGCCGTCCGCGAGTACGGGGTTGGATACCCCGGGGAATGTTTCGTCGAGGCCTTGGTGCGTTGACGCGGTTGTGCCGCGGAGCCGCGGACCTGCGCGGCTGGAACCTGATAAGTGTTACCGCAATGAAATGGTCGGGCCTCGGCTGGAGCGGGCTTGGCGGCATCCCCCGCGCCGGCGAGAGTCCGACCGAGAACCGTGGACACAGAACACCGCGTGGATCTCCGCGTCGCAGGTCGACGATCTCGGCCGCGGAACGGCGCCGGAGGTATGACACCAGGCAGCCGGCCGAAGGAAACTCGATCATGTATTTCTCGCGGCTCCGGAAGCCTCAGGGAATCCGACCGAGAACCATGCGGTAGAAAAAGCTCCCCGGCGGTTGCTGACAACAGTCGCAACTCACGGGTGAGACCCCGGCGCGGGCCATCTGGCGCTCCCCTCCGCGGATGGATGGCCCGCGCCGGCAGGTCGATCCGGCACCCAGCCGGGGTGGTAAACGGCTCCTTCAGCCGCGACTTTGGCCGCGACGAGAGGTTGCACGAGTGGAAACGACTTGCGACAGGTAACTGACCCGTACTTGCGCACGAGTGACACGAGTGAAGGGAGCCGGCTATGACGAACTGGCATGTGCGGTCCTATGACACCACCGACCACGCCGCGACCGTACATCTGCTCGAGGAACTAAGAGGTGAGTCGGAAGGGCCGTCCTTCGATCTGACCGACACGGTTCTCGCGCTTCGTGAGGACACTCCCGCGGTTGTCGCTGTCACAGCCGACCAGCTCGTTGGTGTTGCTATCGCGAAATACGAACGGGGATATGCTCGAGTACTCGCGCTGGCGATCTCGCCTGCGTGGCGATACCGGGGGATCGGGTCCGCGCTGCTCCAAGCGCTGGAGAACCAGCTGATTCACGCCGGTCATCGCCGCATCACGACACTGCTCGCTCCAGGTCAGTTCGGTGAACTGGCGTTCCGTAACCGGGGATTTACCAAGACCGGCCTCACCCTCTACGAGAAGTACGAACCGTTGCGGCCGGTTGATGTCACGACGGTGGAACGCTGGGGTGGCACCCTGCTCACCGCCGCTGAATGGCACAGCCTCGCCGGTATGGCCGAGGGTAAGACGTTGGTGGAGCAGCGCCTGTTGCTGCCCATCAAGGAGCACGAGTTGGCCGAGACGTACGGCGTGGTCACCCCGACGACCATGCTTCTGTTCGGTCCACCGGGTACTGGAAAGACGTCGTTCGCGCGGGCGGTGGCCGCGCGTCTCGAATGGCCGTTCGTGGAGCTGTTGCCATCCCGACTGGTCGCGACCGGCGGCGGCAGCCTCGCTGCCGAGCTGCGGACCGCCATCACCGAGCTCATGCAGGTCGAGCGGGTCGTGGTCTTCATCGACGAGGTCGACGAGATTGCGCAGTCCAGGGAAGTTGTCGGGCCGGAAAGCCAGTCCGTGGTGAACGAACTACTCAAGGCCATCCCACAGTTCCGCGGCGCACCGGGCCGGCTACTGATCTGTGCGACGAACTCGATCTCGGCACTGGACCCGGCGTTCATCCGTCCTGGTCGTTTCGACCTCGTTTTCCCGGTCGGGCCGCCGGACGTGGCCGGACGCCGTCTGCTGCTCGACCGCTTCCTCGAACGGATCGACAACAAGCAGGTTGACGTCGAGCCGGTGGTGGCCGCCACGGAACTTTTCACCCCGGCGGACCTTGCCGCCACGGTGCAGCGCGCTGTGGCGGCCGCGTTCCACCGCGCGGTGGACAAGGGAGACCGGCTGCCGGTGACCACCGAGGATCTGCTGGCGGCGGCGCGCTCATCGCGGCCGACCATCAGCGTGGAAGAGCACGAGCGCTTCCACGCTGACGCCAAGATCTTCACCCGTATCTGAGGATTCGGCCACCGTTTTTCTGCCGCTGTTCCGGTAGCCGGACAGTCATCCACGGTGGGTGCGGGGCTGGCCGCGGCGACCGTCATCGGCTCGGGTCAGGCCGGGACGTGGCCACGATCTGTGAGACATCGTCCGCTGTGCGTGTGGTGGGGTACGCCCTGGTCGCCGCGGGCATCCGTCGCCTGTCCGTCGGGCTCGCCTTCTTCGTCTGCATTGCCACCGATGGTGCACAGTTGATGTATCTGTGTCTACTGCGCACCGTTAGTGTTGTGTTGGGCATGTCTTGGGGGTGTCTTCCCCTTGTAGGGTGAAGAGCGGGGTGGTCGAGGGCGGGCGCGGTGCGGGATCGGGACCGGGACCGGCGCGGGTGAGCCTCCGGTGCCGCAGGCCGTAGGGGGCCCCACCCGGCTACGGGTGGTGCCCAGGCGGTTTGCGGTCGGATGGTTGCTCCCATACGGTGGATCCTGCGAAGCGCGGGCTGGGCGCGGTGGTAGACACGATCCATGCGCATCGGTGTTGTCTTCCCGCAGAGTGAGATCGGCCCGGATCCCGGTGTCGTGCGTTCGTATGCGACCGGGGTCGAGGCGTTGGGTTATGATCATCTACTGATCTATGATCATGTTCTCGGAGCGGATCCGTCCGTGCACACCGGTTGGCGCGGTCCCTACAACATCGACACGCCTTTCCATGAACCTTTTGTGCTCTTCGGTTATCTCGCGGCATTCACCACACTGGAGCTGGTAACCGGAATCGTTATTCTTCCGCAACGCCAGACCGCCCTTGTCGCCAAGCAGGCGGCCGAGGTGGACCTGCTCACCGGGGGCAGGCTACGGCTCGGTGTCGGACTCGGTTGGAACGCGGTGGAATACGAGGCACTCGGTAAGGAATTCACCAACCGCGGCGCCCGGCTCGCCGAGCAGGTGGAGGTGCTCCGCAAGCTCTGGACGACCCGGTCCGTCACACACGTCGGAAAACACGAGACGATCACTGGTGCGGGTATTGCGCCACTGCCCGTGCAGCGTCCGATCCCGCTGTGGTTCGGCGCGCATTCGACCCCGGCGTACCGGCGAACAGGCGCGCTCGCCGACGGATGGTTCCCGCAGGTACAACCCGGACCGAAGCTGGATGAGGCACTGGCTGTCATCCACGGGGCGGCCGGGTCGGCCGGACGCGACCCGTCGAACATCGGGATGGAAAGCAGGATCAACTTCGGCGCCGGGGGAGTGGACGCCACGCTCGAGGCGACAGCGGCATGGCATGCGGCCGGTGCCACCCATGTCGCGTTCAACACGATGGGGGCCGGGTTCTCCTCCGTCGACGAGCATCTTGCCGCCCTGGGTGCGGTTGCCGAAGCACTCGACCTCTGACACCGCAGCGGTTTCCGGGACCAGAGCCGGACCGGCCGGGCCAGCTTGGACAGCCCCGGCTCGGCGTCCGCCTGTCTACCGGCTGGTCGTGGACGGACCTGACGGTCGCCTCTGCCCGCGGTTGCGCGGGCGGCGCCGTGGACCACGCGCCGATGATCGGGGCGCGTGGTCCACCAGGGCGCGTCGTGCGGGGCTGGCTACTTCCCGCCGGTGTCGGAAAGCATGGTCAGGGCGTAGGCCGCACGGAAGTACTTGTTCTTACCCAGGTCCGATACAGTTTTGATGTTAAAAGCCTGGTTGAGTAGTTTTCCGTCCTCGTCCGTCACCCCGGCAAGGGCGCTCACGGGCGCGCCGAGAACCTCGCTGAGGCTTTTGTTCTCCCAGGACTTGTCCAGTTGCGTGTCAAGGTTGGCGCTTATCGGCATCTTCTGCTTCCTTTCCTGAAGGTACCTGGCGCGTGCAGATACGAGTGTGCACCAGAAGAAAGCAGATCGGTAGTTCTCCAGGGGAACCTCTCGGCAGAGGAGAGTACGGTGCTGCTCCTGACAGAGCCAGGTCGTTAGGTCGGCGACCTTGGCCGGATCCCGCCAGCGGAATGGAAGCTCGACCGCAGGTCCTGACAGGTGACGGCGTGCATGACGTCCACCATGCCGTCTGGCATCACGCTGGGTGGCCTGCCCGCGACCGCGTCTCGTGCTTGCGTTGCGTTTCTGGTTGGATACGTCATGCGTTGAGGCCTGTCGGTGGCCACATCGTGGAAGTCGACGTTTCCTTGTCTGTGGGTTGTGGGCATGATGGGGACAATGCGGACACGTGGAAGCGCAGCTGTGGCGGCTGACTGGGGTCCGGCGGGTTTGCTCGGCCTGCTGGTCGTCGCTGACGCTGTCATCCCCGGGATCAGCCTGACCGGCTTCTTCGGGTTGGCCCCGCTGGTCGCGTCCGCAACCGGTGCTCCGGCCGTGACCGTGCTGGTCGGGCTTGTCGCGGTTGTCGCGGCGGTGGTGTCAGGGACATGGGACCACCGCTTTGGTTCCGGCCAGCATGCCGCCGCCTGTGTTCTTGTCGCGGCGCAGGCCGCGGTTGCCGTCTATGTCGCGGTCGTGAGACTGCGCCGCGAGCGGGAGCTGGGCCGTGTCCGGGCCGTTGCGGATGTGGCACAGCGTGCACTTCTGCCTGTTGTTCCTGGCACAGTGGACGGGATCGCGTTCGCGGCTCGCTATCTGTCGGCGGCGGCTGAGACTCTTGTCGGCGGGGATCTCTACGAGGTGGTGGCGACTGCAGGTAATACCCGAATGATCATCGGGGATGTGAAGGGGAAGGGGCTGCCGGCTGTCCGGTTGACCACGGTCGTCCTCGGTGCGTTTCGGGAGGCCGCTGTCAGCTATCCGGAGATCGAGCGGGTTGCCGGTGCCTGCACCCGGGCGGTGTCCAGGGAGGCCGGCGCCGAGGACTTCGTCACGGCCCTGTTCGTCGATGTCTGTTCGGACGGCTCGCTGCGGTTGATCTCGGCGGGGCATCCGCCACCGATTCTGCTGTCCGGTAGCTCCGGCCGCCCGGTGGCGGTCACCGAGCCCAGCCCCCCGTTGGGTATTGCCGAGAACTTCACAGCCACCGCCAGCCAGTGGGATCCCGGCGACCGGTTACTGCTGTTCACCGATGGTCTGATCGAGGCCCGAGACAGCAATCGGGTCTTCTTCCGTCTCGATGACCATCTCGCCGATCTGGCGGCGGCCACCCTCGACGCCGCGCTGGACCGCCTTGTCGTCCATCTGCACGGTCACGTCGGTGGGAACCTGCATGACGACCTCGCGTTGCTTCTCGCCGAACGGCTGGCGGCTTGCGACCGTGCTGCTCAGCACACAGCACCTCGAGGCTCGCCATCGTCCCACTCGGCATGAACATCGCGGCCTTGTGGCCGAGTAGATCCGCGGTGTGTTCGTCCAGCGCCGGGTCAGGGATCCTCACGGTAGCCATCGCCGGCCTCGCCTGGCGCATCCCGGCCACCGGCCCGGCCGGTGGCGTACAGATGATTGATCTCACTTCTGTCACTGGCGGGGCACTTCGCCGTCGCGGTCTGCCGATGGCCGGAACAACGAGCGCAACCTGCCGCTTGCTGCACGTCCCGGTACCGGCTGACACGGGCGGATGGATCGCATGCCACCCCCCGGCATGTCTACCCGGTTAATTAAAGGTTTCGCCCGCCGTCCGACGTCGACGGGTTCACGATCTTTGTCGTCGGTCGTCGTGGCCTGGCCGGTACGCTTTGACGCGAGTGGGCGAGAAGGGAGATTTGACAATCGTGGTGTGTCCCACCCGGAAATCTCTGTTTCAGGTCAGTGACCGGGCCGGCATCCCAGTCGGCCTCCGGCACCGCGAGCACGGCTCTCCTCGCGCCACCGGGCGCTCCGAGGGTCTCAGGGCGTGTTACTGATGGCCGATGTTCCAGAGCTTTCAGTGAGGGCGCTGGGGTCCTGCCGGATCACGTCGCCGTTGGCGCCGCTGATCGATGACAAACGTACGACCCAGCACTACGTCGACGAGGACGACCGGGTCCTTCTCGACGACACGTTGTCGATGGTCGTCCAACGAGACATGCCGATCGATGCCCTCCCTGGATTCGAGCCTGCCGGGCCACGGCGGAGGATCTTTTTTGATCCGTCGAAGACGCGGGTCGGAATTGTCACCTGTGGGGGGCTTTGTCCCGGCCTGAACGACGTCATCCGTGGTTTGGTGCTGGAACTCACCTCTCACTACGGCGTCACCCGGATCTTCGGCTTCCGTAACGGCTATCAGGGGTTCATCGCTCAGTACGGCCACAGCGTCCTGGATCTCACCCCGGAGCTCGTCGGTAATATCAACGAGAATGGAGGGACGATCCTCGGGACGTCTCGTGGGCAGCAGGATCCGGAAGAGATCGTCGACTGCCTGGAACGGATGAGTATCACCATCCTGTTCGTCGTCGGTGGTGACGGCTCCCTGCGTGGCGCGCTCGAGATTGCCCGCGTCGCGGGTGAACGCGGGGCCAAGATCGCCGTCGTCGGTGTGCCGAAGACGATTGACAACGACGTTCCCTACATCGACCAGAGCTTCGGCTTTCAGACCGCGTTCGGGAAAGCGGCCGAGTCGATACGCGCGGCGCACGTGGAGGCGACGTCCTCGCCCAACGGTATTGGGGTGGTGAAGCTCATGGGCCGTCACTCGGGTTTCCTCGCGTGCTATGCATCCCTGGCAAACAGTGATGCGGACGTGGTGCTCATCCCCGAAGTGCCCTTCATGCTCGAGGGCGATGGCGGGCTGCTGCACTTTCTGCGCAGGCGGGTCGAGGAGCGGGGGCATGCCGTCGTCGTCGTGGCGGAAGGCGCAGGCCAGGAGCTCCTCGCGGAGGAACAGCAGGGCGAGCAGCCGCAGGGCAGCGACGCCTCAGGCAATATCAAGCTCCGCGACGTCGGCCAACTTCTCACCAGGCGGATCACGGACCACTTCGCCGCGGTGGGGATGGAACTGAACCTCAAGTACATCGACCCGAGTTACGTCATCCGCAGCGTTCCGGCCAACCCCTACGACAGCGTCTACTGCATCCGCCTGTCGCATGCCGCGGTGCATGCGGCGATGTCGGGCCGTACCGAGATGGTGGTCGGACGGTGGCGTCGCCGGTTCGTCCATGTCCCGATCCCGCTCGCCATCAGTCACCGCAGCCAGGTTGACCCGGCCGGTGACCTCTGGCTGTCGGTCCTTGAGGCGACCGGTCAACCGGTCCGGTTCGGCTCATCCGCGTAAGCTGGAATCGTGCCTGCCTATGAATACCGTTGCCGCACGTGCGACACCAGTTTCGAGGTGCGACGAGCGATCACCGAACCCGCTGCTGTCACCACCCCTTGCCCTGGCGGTCACGCTGACACCAGCCGGGTGTTCACCGCGGTCGCCGTCACTCGTGGTGGTTCCTCGACAGCCGCGTTTTCCGCTCCGTCGGCGTCCGCTCCGGCCGGCGGAGCCTGTTGTGGTGGTGGCTGCTGCGGCTGACCTGACGGGGTAGGGAATTCCGAAAGATCGAAAAAAGACTGGGCGGGCTTCCGCGAAATTTTCGGCGGGAGCCCGTTTTCGTGTCTGTGGCCGAAGATATTTACCTTTCCGGACATATCGCTTATCAAGTGGTCTTCCCAGCATTCTTTCCTTTCCGGGCGAATCCGGTTGCCATTGTTGCTCTCATGGTTACTCCTTGTGGATGTCGAGGGGAAATCTCACATCTACCGCCACTTCCATCCCGGCGTTACTTGTTTAGTCTTACTAAGCAAGTTTCCGTCGGGTGTCGTGGCGGCGTTCATGGAGGGGTGCAGGGTGCGGAGTGCGGATGGTGTAAATCAACAGATTTCGGGCATTCCAGAGGCGGAAGATGCGCCGAAGGCGGTGGCCGAGCCTCCCGCAGCGAACCCCCACTACAAGTGGATCGCGCTGTCCAACACCACGTTGGGCATCCTCATGGCCACGATCAACTCGTCGATCGTCCTGATCGCATTACCGGATATCTTTCGTGGGATCAACATCAATCCGCTGAGCCCGGGGAACACCAGCTACCTGTTGTGGATGATGATGGGCTTCCTCGTCGTCACAGCGGTTCTGGTGGTGACGTTCGGCCGTCTCGGTGACATTTACGGACGCGTTCGTATGTACAACATGGGATTCGCGCTCTTCACGGTATCCTCCATCCTGCTGGCAGCCACCTGGATGCAGGGCAGCGCGGCGGCTCTGTGGCTCATCGGGTGGCGAGTCGTGCAGGGTGTGGGCGGGGCATTCCTGTTCGCGAACTCCACGGCGATCCTTACCGACGCGTTTCCGGCCCGCCAGCGCGGATTGGCGCTGGGCATCAACTCGGTCGCCGGAATTTCCGGTTCTTTCTTCGGACTTCTCCTCGGTGGTCTGCTCGGCCCCGTCAACTGGCACTACGTTTTTTTGGTGTCGGTTCCCTTCGGTGTGTTCGGAACCTTCTGGGCCTATACCAGGCTTCAGGACAACGGGGTGCGGCAGCACAACTCGATGGACTGGTGGGGCAATATCACGTTCGCCGGTGGACTGATCGCGCTGCTCGTCGGAATCACCTATGGTATCCAGCCCTACGGCGGCCACACCATGGGCTGGACCAACCCCTGGGTGCTGACCGCCATGATCGGTGGTCTGGTGGTGCTCGCCGCGTTCGTGATCATTGAACTGAATGTCGCCGAACCACTGTTCAGCCTGGGGCTGTTCCAGATTCGCTCGTTCTCCGCCGGAAACATCGCGAGCCTGTTGGTGTCGCTCGGCCGAGGTGGACTCCAGTTCGTCCTGCTGATCTGGCTACAGGGAATCTGGCTGCCGCAGCACGGTTACAGCTTCTCCGAGACCCCGTTGTGGGCGAGTATCTACATGATTCCACTGACCGTCGGATTCCTCGTGGCTGCGCCCTTGTCCGGGATACTGTCCGACCGGTTCGGGGCACGTATGTTCACGGTGGGTGGTCTCATCGTCATCATCGTCAGTTTCGGCCTTTTCGTGGCGATCCCGGTCAATTTTTCCTACCCGTTGTTCGCGCTGATCCTGCTTCTCAACGGTGTTGGTATCGGTTTGTTCTCCTCGCCGAACCGTGCCGACGTCATGAATGGCCTGCCGGCGAACAAACGGGGAGTCGGCGCGGGCATGACTGCAACCTTTCAGAACTCCGCCATCGTGCTCTCGATCGGACTTGTCTTCACGTTGATGGTGATCGGGCTGTCCCGCACCCTGCCGGCAGCCATGTTCAACGGCCTGGCGGACCAGGGCGTGCCGGCGTCGACCGCACAGACGGTGTCCATGCTCCCGCCGATCGGCGTCCTTTTCTCGGCGTTTCTCGGTTACAACCCGATGCAGCAGCTGCTCGGGCACCAGACGCTGGCGGCTCTGCCGGACGGAGGCGCCTACGTGACCGGACGTGCCTTTTTCCCGAGGCTGATCTCGGGGCCGTTCGCTGATGGCCTCGCCGCCGTGTTCGCTTTCTCGATCGTGGCACTGGTGATTGCTCTGGTCGCGTCCGTGATGGCAGGGGCAGGCAGTCCGGTGGGAGCCGGGCGCCGTGAGCCCGCGGTGGTGGGCGCGCTCCTGGAGGAGGTCGAGGAGGAAGAGGAATTGGGCCTGATCCCGGCGCAGGTCACCGAAGATTCCGAACCATCGCGGCATCCTCGGTAGGAAGCCCGGGTCCGGCCGTGGGAACCCGGGCGCCCGACCGGCTGTGCCTGTCCGCGCTGCTGAGCTTGATGCGCTACTGAGCTTGATGCGCTACTGAGCTTGATGCGCTGCTGAGCTTGATGCGCTGCCGAGCTGTGCCGTCGGACGGCTCTGGGGCAGGGAATGCTGCCAGTCGGCGAGCAGCGTCCGGATGCCGGTGACGAGCAGCAGCGGCTGGTCCAGCATGAGGTGGTGCCCGGCGAGGGGGATCTCGATAACGGGCGCGACCCGTCCGAGCAGTTCGTACATTTCGGTGCCGATGTCGGGGGTTATCAGGCCGTGCTCGGCGCGGAACAGCG
>NZ_CADDZT010000010.1:70315-86723 GCF_902812655.1 Candidatus Frankia meridionalis
AACTTCCAGGTCCAGCCTCCTTCGACGGCGCCCATGGAGCTCCGGGCCACGTGATTGACGACGTAGGGCAGCATGTTCGGCTGGTCCGGCACGGTCCGGAACCGGGCCAGGGCTTCGGTCACGGTCGGATAGACCCGTAGGGGTCCGAAGGCGGTACGTTCGCGGGCAGCCCGTTCCTCAGGGGTGTCGTCCGCGACCGGAGCGTCGAGGATGACGATTCCACCAATCAGATCCGGGTATCGGGCAGCGGCCATGATGGACGCCCAGCCGCCCATGCTGTGACCGATGACGATCGGTGTTCCGGTAAGGCCGGCATGCTCCGCAACGCCGACGATCTCCGTGGCCCAGCCGGAGAGGCTGTACTCGTCACGGCGTTCGCTGTCGCCGTGTCCTGACATGTCGATGGCAACGACCCGGTACTCACTGTCGATCAGCGGTGCGATGTGGTCCCACCAACCGGCATGCCCGGCGCCCCCATGTACGAGGATGATCCCCGGCCGGTTCGGCTCGCCCCAGCAGCGGTAGCTGATCCGGCATCCGTCGATCTCCGTCGAGTGCCGCTGGGGTCGCTGCTCGAGCGCGGCCCGGAACCAACCAGGAGTTTCATCGTTCATGATCTGTCTGCCATGTCAGCTCTGCCATTCCGGTTCCGCGGTCCTGGACACTGTCGTAATCCAGTTTGACCGGAACCTCCTCGTCCGGCTGGCTGGGCCGGTCCTGATGGCGATGATTGTTTGATGTGCTCACCTGGTGTGACTGGTGTGATGGAGGCGGTCGGAGCGGTCCGAGTCCAGGTTTCTGGTCGGTTTCTCCGATTTGTGCTCACGGATATTCGTGGAGCGGGTCGCGGTGGGGCATGGAAACCGGAGAATGGCGTGTCTGTGGTGGGTGACGGATGGTGGTCCCATGCGATATGCGGTCGTGGCGGATCTGCATGGCAGGCGAAAGGCGTGGCGGCGGGTGCTGGCGGATGTGGAGCGTCACCGCCCGGACCAGGTCATCTGTCTCGGCGACTACCTCGAGGCCAAGGTGTCATGGCGTCGCCATGATCGTTCCAGGCGATGGGACCTCGAGGACGTGGTGGATCCGGACCCGAAGCTGTGGCACGAGCTGGCGGTCGTCGATCTCGTCCTGGGTAATCAGGAATGGCGGATCCGGGATCTGCTCAAGAATGATCAGATCGTTGGTGATCTGACTATCCTGCTGGCTGCACCGGAGACCCGGATGATCGGAGCAGCTACCGCGATGCACGGACACCAGATCGGCTGGGAGGAGTGGCCGGACCGCCGTGCACCGTCGATGGTGGTCTACCCACGCCTGGAGGAGCTACCGGACGTCCCGATGCTGATGGTCGGCCATTCTCACCAGGTTCTACTTCTAGACATTGCCGCACATGACTGGTTCAACCGGGACAGAGCGGATGATTCGGATTCGGATGAACCGGAATCCACCGGTGTCCCCGCTGCGCGGCGTTGGGCGGTGACGCCTGGGCACCCGATCCCGGTCGAGGTGGCTTCGCGCGGTGGACGGCGTCTGTTCGTCAACATCGGTGCAGCTCGGGGTAAACCGTCGCACTGGGTGCTGTATGACGACACGACGTCCGAGCTGACCTTCCATGAGGTCGGACCGGATTGATGGCGGCCCGTTTGCGGTAGCTGGCTGCCGCCGGTAGCTGACCAGGGGCAGCCACCGCTTATCCGCGTGCGGTGTCGATGAATGCCGCGACGGTGGTGGCGGCCAGGACGCCGAGCGGCCGGCCTTCATCCTCGACGGTGATGATCATACCTACTGGTGCGCTGTGCAGCGACTCGTTGACGGCTTCGGTGAGGAAGTCGCGCCAGTCGAGGAAGACCTCGGGCGGGAGGGCGTCGATCTGGCCGATCAGCGGACGGGTTGGGTCGGAGACCTTGTCCAGGTCGTCCGTGGTGACGATCGAGGAGCGGATGAGGTCATCCTCCAGATGGACGACGCGTGCGTACCGGACACCCGCGCTGCACATCTCGTGGGCGGCTTCGTCGCCGGTAGCCGTGTCCTGGATCTCGATGAACGGCTCCACCCTGTCGACGAGTCCCACCACGCCGGCAAGGTCTCGGACGATCTTGTCTCGTGTCACGATGCAACTCCTTCCGGGACTGCTGCCTGACCCGATACCGCTCCTGAGGGGCGCCCCGGGTGGGCGTATCCCCGGGCCGTGTTCGCCGTAGCCAGGTGGGACTCCCTCGTCAGGTGTAACGAGGCGGGTGGGCGGCGAGGCGTGGGCCAACCGCGGACTGCCACGGATCGCTGGTCACAGCGACGCCGTGTGACCTTCTCGCTATGTGGCACCCTTATATCCTATTGTGCGATAGAATCTCCGATCTTGAGATAGGGACTAAAGTCCCCATCGGCACCCGCTGCCCGCGCAGTCCTCTTCTCGGTACCCTTGATCTGCGTCCCGGCGAAGTGGTGGCGTGATCTGCGTTCCCCCCGTACGTCAGATGGCGTTTACCCTCCGCCGGGACGTTTATGCTGATCAGGGGGTTTTTCTTGGTAGCCGAATCAGCCTGTTCGGCCGCTGGGGCTGCCCGCGAGCCCCGATCCGGTGGGTCCGGCGCCCACCCGCAGGCTGTGGGGTAGCCCTCGGAGCGAGGGTCTACGCGTGGGCTCGGGCAACGAACCTGGGGATGGTTCCCCGAACGCCGAACTCATCGAATCCGCGGTCCCACGGCGTTTGCCGGGGCTTTCCGACACACTGAGGCGGTGTCCGCGGAGCTACCGTTTACGCTGTCGTCACGCCGAGGACGTGGCCTGATCTACGTTGAGTGGAAACTTGCCCACTACCAGGGCGTTGATCTGCAGTTGTGTAATTGTGATTCCGGCCGTGACCGGGATGCAGGTTCGTGGCGCCAGCCGGGTGACTCCCCCCGCGGCAGCCGGTAGCTGCCGGGTGGCAATGGGCTATGTTGCATCATGACTACAACCGCCACGTTAACCGGAACCTCGGCGGCCATTCCAACGTTGGCCGGTGACCCTCCGGCGCACGCCTGGAGGGGAGGATCATGGATGTCGTGGACAGACCATGATGATACCGACCACTTGTGGGCAGGTGAGCCGGTAGCGTCGCTTTCCGTCGTGTCCAGTCGGAGGCGGTAGCGAACAGGATGTGGGGCGCCCGAAGGGGGTGTGTAGGTGCAGGTTCCAGCGGCGCGGATCGTCTTCCCGGAAGCCGACCGCGCGGAGATTGCGTCGCTCACGTCGGAGATCCTGGCCAGCGGAGCGTTGACGCTCGGTGCGCATACAAGGGAGTTCGAGGCCAGCTTTGCCGCGGCCCACGGACTCCCTTTCGCCGTCGCGGTCAGCAGCGGTACTGCGGCTCTTGAGATCATCCTCCGTGGTCTGGACGTAGCGGGCTCGGACGTCGTCGTCCCCACGAACACGTTCGCGGCCACCGGATTCGCCGTGTTGCGGGCCGGGGCGAACCTTGTCCTTGCGGATGTGGACTCGAAGACGTTCGCGCTCAGTGCGGCTACTGTGGCCGCGGCGCTCACCCCCCGTACCCGGGCTGTTGTCCTGGTCCACATCGGTGGTCTGATCACTCCCGAGATCGATGACATCCGAACGCTGTGTGACGAACGTGGCGTCCTCCTTGTCGAGGATGCCGCCCATGCGCACGGTTCGAGCCATGATGGCCGGTACGCGGGATCGTTCGGGGTGGCCGGGGCATTTTCCTTCTATCCCACGAAGGTCGTGACCAGCGGCGAGGGTGGGATGATCCTCACTGCTGACGAGCGGTTGCGTGATGAGGCGCTGATATTTCGCGATCAGGGGAAGGCCGGTTTCCTCGGTAACGTCCATATCAAGCAGGGTTACGCCTGGCGCTTGAGTGAACTCCATGCCGTCACAGGGCTGGTGCACCTCCGGCGGTTGGCCGGGTTTCTCGACGTCCGGTCCGGGGTGGCCGCTCGTTATAACGCGGGACTCGACGATATTGACGGTCTTGACCCGATTTTGGTAAAAACTGGCGGACGTAGCAACTTCTACAAGTACCTGGTCCTGCCGCGCCCGGGAATCGACCGGACCCGGCTGAAGAAGGAGCTCAAGGAGCGTCATGGCGTGTCGCTGTCCGGTGAGGTCTACGAGGCTCCGCTACACCAGCAGCCGGTCTTCGAGCCCTACGCGCGGGGCAGCCTGCCGGTTGCCGAGGACGTGTGCGCCCGCCATGTATGCCTTCCTGTCCATTCGGACATGACCGAGGCTGAAGTGGATCACGTCCTTGCCTCCCTCGCGGCCGCGGTGGAGACCCTGACCATGCGGATCTGATCATGAGGATCCGATCATGCGGATCCGATCATGCAGAGTTGGCCGAGTGAACCGGCCCGACGACGTACAACCGTCGATCCGACCCCACAACTGACAATCTTGGACGGATGATCTATGCGCATAGCCGTCACCGGAGGCTCCGGGTTCATCGGGGCCCATGTTGTGGACAGGCTCCTGGACGCGGGCAATGACGTGATCTCGCTGGACCTGCAGGCACAGAAGGCGGACCCTCGAGCCGATCATCGGGCGCTCGATGTCTTGGATCTTCCGTCCGTTATCAGCGCTTTTGCCGGCTGTGACATGGTTTTTCACCTCGCGGGTATGTCCAACGTCGATCATGCATATGCCGACCCGATCCGAACCGTGCGCCTCAACGTCGAGAGCACGGCGAACGTGTGCGAGGCCGCACGCGTCACCGGTGTACGCCGGGTGCTGTTCGCCAGCACGGTCTGGGTGTACGGCGCGGCCGTGGGCGATCTGGACGATCCGAGTCCGCTCACCGAGGACGCCGAGTTCGCGCTGGACCGCGCCGGCCACGTCTACACCTCGACCAAGATTGCCGCCGAGCTGCTGCTGCACAGCTACCAACAGACTTACGGCCTGGACTTCACGATCCTGCGGTACGGGATCCCTTACGGTCCTGGTATGCGCGACGAGCTGGTCCTGGCCCGTTTCCTCCGGAAGGCGCTCGACGGCCAGCCTCTCACGGTCGCGGGCGATGGCCAGCAGTTCCGTAACTACGTCTTCGTCCGTGATCTTGCGGATGCGCACGTGCTCGCCCTGGGCGACGCCGCGCGCAACGCGACGATCGCGCTCGAGGGCGACGAGCGGGTCAGCGTGCTGGCGATGGCCGAAGCGGTTCGTGACCATTGTCCGGGCGTCAAGATCGATCATGTGCCGGCCCGGCCGGGCGACTTCCGCGGCCGGCCGGTCTCGAACGCGCAAGCCGAGGTTCTGCTGGGCTGGCGGCCCACCACCGGCTTTACCGACGGGGTCCGGCAGTATGTCGAGTGGTATCTGGCAAACCGGCAGGCAACACCCGAGCATGCGGTGTCGGTGAAGTCCCGTCATGCCGACGGGGTCGGCGTACCGGCGTCCTCCGAGTAGAGCATGACCGCGGATGACACGGACGGGTCGCCCGACTTCCCGGCGGGCCGGTCGGGAAGCCCCCCGGGGCGCCGGGCGCTGCTGCTGTCGGGCTCGCTGGGGATGGGCCACGACGTCATGGCGCAGGCATGCGCGCATTCGTTGGCCAAGCGTGGGTTTTCCACCGACACGTTGGATTCCCTGCGCATGATGGGTGGCCGCGCCGGGTCGCTGGGCGAGACCGTGTTCCGGGGGATGCTGGCTGTTCCCGGCCTCTACGACGCGGTGCACTTCTCCCAGATGCGTCCTGGTGGACCGCTGTCCCGGGCGATCGAGGCGGCCTCGTGCCGGTTCCTCGTCCCGAAACTGCGCCTGCGCCTGAGCGAGCAGCCCGTGGAGCTGCTGCTGTCGATCTTTGCAACCGGGGCCGCCGCGGCGAGCCGGATCAAGGCCGAGTATCCGGCCATGGTCACGGCGGTGTTCTGCACGGATGTGTGCGTCCACCGGCTGTGGGTGCACCACAACACCGACTTGTACCTGGTCACTTCGGCCACGGCGGCAAGGTTCGTCCGCCGGTTCCACCCCCAGGCCCGGATCGAAGTGGTGCCGACGCCGGTACGCCAGCCCTTCTACGACCCACCGACGCAGGAGGCGGCCCGTGAGGATCTTGGGATCCCCGCGGATGCGCGGTGCGTGTTGCTGATGTCAGGCTCGTGGGGTCTCGGGCCGCTGGTCGACGGCGCTCGTGCGCTGGCGGAGTCCGGGGTGTGGGTGCTTGCGGTCGCCGGGCGGAACGAGTCGCTGGCTACCCGGCTGCGCAGGCTGGCGAACACCCAGCCGCGGGTCATCCCGTTCGGTTTCACGAACCGTATTCCCGAACTGATGGCAGCAAGTGACCTGGTTATCACTTCTTCTGGTGACACCTGCAGTGAGGCTCGGGTGATCGGCCGCGATCTCCTGCTGCTGGACG
Source organism: Candidatus Frankia meridionalis (assembly GCF_902812655.1). Classification (GTDB taxonomy): domain Bacteria; phylum Actinomycetota; class Actinomycetes; order Frankiales; family Frankiaceae; genus Protofrankia; species Protofrankia meridionalis. Next base: position 76,671 of record NZ_CADDZT010000010.1, read on the forward strand.
TCGTTCCCGGGCACGGCCGGGACAATCTGCAACTCGAACTCGACCGTGGACGAGCGGATGTCACCTCGGCCCAGCCCGAGTCCCTGCGGCGCTCCGCCCTTGCCTCGCTGGACCGGATCAAGCCACCATCGGTGCGGGTTGTCGGAACACCGGATGCCTGGGAGCAGGCGTTCGGTGCCGCGCTCAGCCAGGTCGAGCTAGATAATGGCTGGTAGGGCCATGGGACACGGGTGAGCGATGCTCTCGTCGTCGGCGTCCCGGTCGCGGCTGTTTCAGCGGCGCTTTATGGGATGGCTCCTCTCATCCAGGCTGTGGCGGCACGGCAGGCTCCGCCGGGTGGCGGGTTGGGGCTGGGGCTGTTGCTACGCCTGGCGCTGCGTCCGCTGTGGCTGCTCGGGCTCGCGGTCGAGGCCGGGTCGTTCCTGCTGGAGGTGCTTGCGCTGTCGGTGGCGCCGGTGGCTCTTGTCGCGCCGTTGATGGCGGGCGACATGGTGGTGTTCGCGTTGCTCGCCCGGCGGTTCCTCCACGAGCGGATCAGCCGGGTCGGCTGGCGCGCAATGGCGTCCATGGCCGCGGGGATCGGCCTGCTGACCCTCGCTTTCAGCCGTAACGCCGAGGTCGGTAGCCGGGCAAGCGATCGTGACATGGGGCTGTTCCTGGTCTGTGGGTTGGTATTCGCGGGTGTCGGAGCGTGGCTCGCGAACCGGGCGGGGCGCGGCGAGCGGGTCGTGCGGGCGGCCCTGCTGTTCGGCATGTCCGCCGGGGCCTGCTACGCGATCGCGACCCTGGCAACCCGCCAGCTCGGCCTCTACCTAAATGATCATGAGTTGACCAGTCTGCTGGTCACGCCGACCCCGTACGTCCTGATTCTGTTCTCGGTACTTGCCCTGGGGCTGGAACAGCGGGGTCTACAGGGGCCGGCGGCGGTGATCGCGTTCCCGGTAACCAGCGGGGTCTCGGCTTTTCTGCCTGTGACGCTCGGGTTGACCCTTTTTGACGAGTCCGCACCCCAGGGATTCGAGATGGTGGCGTTCGTCGTCTCGCTGGCGCTGGTCGCAGCCGGGATCTTTGGCCTCGGACGTGACCGGGCAGCCGGCGTCGTCCAGAAGGTGGAGCCGGTCTGAGACTCGCTCGCGTCGGGCCCGTCCACAGGCTCCGAGCCGGCCGGCCGCGGGTTGCCGTGGGCGACCATTGGGTAGGTAGCTGACACGGATCCTTCACGAGGCGGATCTCGAAACGGGGAGAAAACGGTGGCCGGCGATCATAATGATCTACTTATGGTCCGCCTCGAACCGGATTGCCCGAGGTGGACCGTGCGGACACCGGCCATCGGATGCCGTACCGAAAACTCGTTGTCCTCAACCCATTGTATAAGTGGATTATCCGGGTATGGTTGTGAGTGACGGGCGCATTGTCCAGAACGTGATGTAACGAAGCGCCGGGTAATGGGACGCTGGGTAGCAGCCGTAAGATGTGCGGGGTGGTGTGACGTGTATTCAGACGGCATGGGTGACCCGTACCAGGTCGTGTCGGTGACGCTTCCCGCGGACTTGGTCGAACATCTTGTCCGCAGGGTCGGAGCCCATGGGCTCTCCGCGTACATTACCCAGGCTTTGGTGCGCCAGGAGCCGATGGCGTCGCTTGTTGAGTTCCATCATATGACGGCTGCGGCGCTTGGGCTGCTGACCGAACCCATTGAGCCCTCGCGGCCCGGCCTTTACAGTCCCGAGACGGTGCGTTGACCTTACTATCCATCGACAGGACAAACATCTTGGCCGATGGTTGCATCCTGGACGCTCTTGACGATGGTACATGTGCGGCCGTTGTCTCTTTGTGTTTCCCTGGACTTTTTCCGCCTGCCTAATAGGCTCGGGTGGATGTCGCGTGGGATCCTCTTATGTCGGCCGGAGCATCGCGGGGTGCAGCAGCGCGGCCGTTCCCCGATGAAACAGCTCTGCCGGCCGGCCGCTGTCCTGTCTGGTTGTCCGTCCCGTCCGGATCAGGAAGCCCGGGGTGCCCGTCACCTTGCGGTGGAAGTTGCGGGGGTCGAGCCGTACCCCCCACACCGTTTCGTAGACCCGGCGAAGCTGGGCCACGGTGAACTCGGCTGGGCAGAAAGCTGTTGCGAGCGGAGTGTATTCGATCTTTGCGCGGGCTCGTTCAACACCGTCGGCCAGGATGCGTCCATGGTCGAACGCAAGCGCCTTGTCGTCTGCGAGCAGGTCGGTCACCGGGGTCCACCGGGACGCCGCAGCGTCCGTCCCGGCAACCGGCATCGGCAGGTCGGGGGCGAGGGCGAGATAGGCGACAGTGATCACTCGTGTCCGTGGATCACGGTCGGGTGTTCCGTAGGTGGCGAGTTGTTCAAGATGTCCGGGCAGGTGGGTGAGACCGGTTTCCTCGGCGAGTTCGCGCCTGGCTGCGGTCTCCAGGTCCTCGCCGGGGCGGACGAAGCCTCCAGGTAGGGCCCACTGGCCGCGGAAGGGCTCGATGCCGCGCTCGACGACAAGCACACACAGCTCGTCCTGGCGGACTGTGAGGATGCTCAGGTCTACCGTGATCGCGAACAGTGAGTAGTAAGACTGATGGCTTTCGGTAGTCACCCGTCGAGCCTATCTCGTCAGATTGACGAAAACCTCCCCGCCTGGTTATCGTCGATTCGACGATAACCAGGCTCAAGGTCGGGAGAGCACGTTGGCCGACATATCGAAGGTGCTGTTCCTGCGCCACCTGCGCGGCACGCCCACCGCGCACATCCGCCACCTGCGCGGTGGGCGGGTGGTCCATGACGGGATCGGCCTCACGTTCTGGTACCGGCCCCGAACCGCGGTGATCAGCGAGATCCCGCTGGACGACCGGGAACTGCCGTTGCTGTTCCACGCGCGGACCCGGGACTTCCAGGACATCGCGGTGCAGGCAACCGTCACGTTCCGGATCGCTGACCCCGCCGTTGCGTCCAACCGTCTCGACTTCGGCGTCGACCCGGAGAAGGGCACCTGGCGAACCTCTCCGCTTGACCAGCTGGCGGGTCTGATCACCGAGACCGCTCAGCAGCATGCCTTCGATCTTCTCGCTCAGACGGCCTTGACCGACGCGTTGGTCAGCGGCGTCCCCGCGGTACGTGCACGGATTCACGAGGGTCTTGTAGGTGATCAGAGGCTCGCCGAGACCGGGATCGCGGTCGTCGGCGTCAGGGTTGTTGCGGTCCGGCCCGAAGCCGACATGGAGAAGGCGTTGCGGACGCCCGTCCGCGAGCAGGTCCAGACCGAGGCCGACCGGGCGACCTACAGCCGGCGAGTGGTCTCCGTCGAGCAGGAACGCCGCATCGCCGAGAACGAGATGCAGAACCAGATCGAACTGGCCCGCCGCGAAGAACAGCTCGTCACCCAACGTGGTGCCAACGACCGCCTGCGTGCCTCTCAGAAGGCGGCGGCGGAGCGTATCGCGGTCCAGGCCCAGGCCGAGGGCACCCGGGTCTCGGCGTCGGCAAGGGCTGAGGCAACCCGGTTGATCGGAGCGGCGGAAGGCGAGGCGGAGACTGCTCGCGTGGCGGCGCTGCGCGATCTTGACCGTTCGGCAGTGATCGCACTGGCGGTTCGGGACCTTGCGGGGAACCTGCCGGAGATCAACACGTTGGCCATCACCCCGGATCTGGTCACCACGTTGCTTGCCAGGCTCGCCGGTACCGGCGGCCTGGCGCCGGCATTGTCACGGGCTCCGGCCGTGCCGGGCGGGCGCTCCGAATCGGTGGACGAAGGGAGCTGATGATGGCACTCGCACCCAGAGCGGTCGTCGTTCATCGCCGCACCGAGTACTCCGAACTGCTGGACAGACACGGGACCCGGGGCCAGGCCGCGTTCTTTCTCGCCAGTAGGGACCGGGACCTGATCGAGGTGGAGGCACGGCATCGCATCCACCTGGAAGCCCGTCGGATGGTCTCGGCCGCCATCCCTGACGACTGGCGGCGCGGCGAGGTCGAACGCCATGACCTTGACCGGTTTGTGTTCGCACCGGACGACATCATCATCTGTGTCGGTCAGGACGGCCTGGTCGCAAACGTGGCAAAATACCTCGCGGCACAGCCGGTGATCGGAGTCGACCCCGAGCCTGGACGCAACCCCGGAGTGCTGGTCCGGCATCGTCCGCGAGACGTCCGCGGACTGCTGCGGCAGGCGGTGACCGGCCGGGTCCACATCGCCCGCCGAGGCGGCTTCAGCCCGGACGCGGATGGCATGGCCGGCGCGGATGGCATGGTCAGACAGCTGACCATGGTGGACGCCGCCCTTGACGACGGCCAGCGGCTGGTAGCCCTGAACGAACTCTATGTCGGGGATGTCGGCCACCAGACCGCTCGCTATGTGCTGCGGGCTCCAAGCCATGACGGCCAGACCACGGAGCGGCAGGCATCCTCGGGGCTGCTGGTCGGGACCGGGACCGGTTCAACCGGCTGGTGCCGGTCGGTGTGGCAGGAACGGCGCAGCGGTCTCGGACTGCCGGCGCCGGAGACCGAAGCGCTGGCCTGGTTCGTCCGCGAGGCGTGGCCATCACCAGCGACCGGAACGAGTTGCACCGAGGGAATGATCACTGGTTCGGCGCGGCTGGAGTTGCTGGCCGAATCCGAGCGGATGGTCGTCTTCGGCGACGGCATCGAGACCGACACGTTGAGCCTGTCATGGGGCCAGCGCCTGTCCGTGGGAATCAGCGACCGGCACCTGCACCTGATCTAGGGCCGGGGCCGGGATTTCCCGCGGTCATAGGTCGGTGGTCATGGTCGGAACCGCTCCATCGCCCTGCGGACACGGGAATTTGCCTGCGCAAAACTGATCTTTCCGTCGACGTACGCCGCGAGAGCGCTGCGACGTACCCGCTCGGCGCGGGGGTCCTCCATCGGGGTGTTGAGCAGGTTCGTCGTGGCAGTAGCCACGCTGATCACCTCCCGTTGTGCGGGAACAGAACGACGAGGAGTCCGCCTGGATACGGCAGGCGGTGACGGATCAGAAGAAGCGGTTCACGGGCCTTCCAGGGATGATCGTCCGGCCCGCGAGGTAACGATCTACTACGTTCCGCCGGGGCGCGATCGCGGCCGCTGGTCGGATCCGAAGCTCGGATGCAGAGGCAGCCCGGTACGCCGCGACTCCAGGGCCGCTGCCCAGGTGATGGCGTTCATGACGGCTGCGCTCCCTACGGTGACGGCAGGCTTGGATACCCGTACAGCGTGATCGAGCTATGCAGGTCCAACGTTCACCGGAAGGTGGATGTTGGAAGAACTACAACCCGAGCTGACCTCTACAAGGGTGCGCCGCCGCGGGCCCGATCGCAAGGCCTTTTTCCATCGGGTCGCTGCTTGTGTTCAAAGGGTGATCGGGATCTGTCGCGCACGGCGGCCCGGCCGCTCCTGGAACGACCGGCGCCGCAACTGGCGCCTGGGGCCAGCCCAAGGTCATCCGGTGACAGGGTGTGGATGGCGATCCGGTCGGGTGTCACCCGACCCCGACCGGATCAGTCGTTATCCAACGCTATGGTACGGAAAACCAGTATTCGTTCCGGAAGCCGTTGTCGGGGTGCACTGTGTGATTGTCACCTGCTCTGGTCAGGTTCGATCGAACTCGCCGTCCCGGGCGCCCGCGAGGAAGGCGTCCCATTCGCCGTCAGTGAAGGCCAGCACCGGCCCGGACGGGTTTTTCGAGTCCCGGACTACGACGCCTCCGTCGACATCCGCAACCTCGACGCACATGCCGCCCGCGCCGTTGCTGTAGCTGCTCTTACGCCAGTTCATAGTATTGGAATCGATCTTCGGTATGGTTATCGTGATGTTTTCAGTCATTTCATTTCCTCCGTTACTCTGGCTATCATTTCAAGGGACTGGTCGGGGCGGAGCGCAGCGGCCAGAAGGTAGTCGGTCTTCAGCCTGTAGTGCCGAATTTCCGCTGCCCTTTCAAGGTAAAGGCTTCCGGTGGCCTCCTCGATGTAGACCACATCGTGGTCTGTCGGGTCCGGAAAGCCGAGGATCGCGAAGGTGCTGCCCATTCCCGCATGCGCGCCCGCTGTGAAGGGCACGATCTGGAGCGTGACGTTGGGTAGTTCCGCTCGCTTGGCGAGATGCTCAAGCTGGGATCGCATCACGGTCGGGCCGCCGACCGGGCGGTGTAAAACCGCCTCGTCGAGGACGACCCACAGCCGGGGCGGGTTGTCTCCGGTGAGGCGGCTCTGCCGGTCGAGACGCAATGCGACCTTGCGTTCCACCTCCACTTCCGCGATCTCCGGGTTGTCGGCACGGATCACGTGCCGGGCGTATTCGGCCGTCTGTAACAGGCCATGGACGAGCTGTGCCTCGTAGACGCTTATCGAGGACGCATCCCCCTCGAGCCCGATGTAGATCTCGAACCATGGGGGGACCACGTCGTGGTAGGTGTGCCACCAGCCGCGCCTGCGGGATTCGCGCGCCAGTGCAAGGAACGCCTCCCGCTCGGTCTCGTCGGTCACGCCATAGAGCCCCAGCAGGTCATGGACGTCACGGGTTCGGACCGGCACCCGTCCGTTCTCCATTCTGCTGATCTTCGATACGGAGCAGCGGAGGAGCTCACACGCCTGTTCGACGGATATGTCAGCTGCCTCGCGGAGTCGACGGAGTTCGGCGCCAAGGCGTCGTCGCCGGACTGTCGGACCGCCGTTGGTACCCATCGCTCCTCCTCGCGGTAGCGGGTCATTACATTCTGACATCGCCCCATCACTCTCCCTTCAGGGGGTAAGCGTTCGGTAGTCATACCCTTACAGAAGCTGTTGCGGAAGCTGTCGGCCTGGTCCCGCTTTTCTCGTTGACGCTTACCCTGGGTAGTTGTTTTGTGGTGGGTGGTAGATTGATCTTGTTGGTGTGGCAGAGAAAGGTCGGGTGCCCGCATCCGTGAGCGGACCGCTGATTCGAGGTACCATGGTGGAGTTCTGAGCTTCCATGGTGGAAGAAGGCTCGATGGCGTTGAACATCAAGAACGACGAAACGCAGCGGCTCAGTCGCGAGCTCGCTGAACTGACCGGGGAGAGCATCACCACCGCCGTGACCGTGGCCGTCCGTGAGCGTCTTGAGCGGATGCGTGCTGGTCGTGAGGATGCGGAGCAACAAGTCGCCCGCGTCGTGGCTATCGGCCGTCAGATAGCAGCCGCTGTGTCCGCTTCCGACCTGGGCATCGATGATCTTTATGACGAACGTGGGCTGCCTGCGTGATCGTCGATTCCTCGGCGCTTGTCGCCATCGTCCGGGCCGAACCTGACGCACATCGTTATGCTGCCGCGCTCGTCTCGGCGAACCGGCCTGCGATGTCGGCCGTCAACTACGTGGAGGCCGCCGTCGTCGTCGACGCGGTTCGTGACCCGGTCGCGAGCCGCAGGTTCGACGAGCTCATCATGGTAGCTGGCATAGACGTGGTCGCAGTCACCGCAGAGCAGGCCACCCTTGCTCGGCAGGCCTACCGTGATTTCGGTCGGGGCAGCGGCAGCCCCGCCCGGTTGAACTTCGGCGACTGCTTCGCCTACGCGCTGGCGGCGCAGAGGCGGGAGCCGCTGCTGTTCAAGGGCGCGGACTTCACTCACACCGACCTGGTCGCAGTGGACCTCCCCAGCCAGTAGTCCCCACGGCGCCGGATGCCGAAGTCGCGCATGACACAACATCATCCATCACGGCAACATCGTGACCCGCGACCGCACGACACGGCCACATCCGGCCCGCCGTGCCCGCCGGGACCCCGCGCGGGAGCTCGTTGGCTTGCAGAAACGATCAGGGTGAGCGTGAGCTCGGAGCGGGCAGCGGGGGCTTGAGAGCCGTCGGCGGCATCACCGCCGGGAGCACGGGCGGGGAGATACCGATCTAGGTGAGCGCGTCGGGGTTAGAAGTTCTGCCGGGGGTCTGTCTGCGCGCGGCTGGTCAGCACGGCCGCGAAGAATAGCTGGAGGGAGCACTGTGTGAAGGCATGCCAGCGGGTCCTCCGGGACCGGCTACGGTGTTCGGCGTGGGACTGCACCTGAGTCAGATCGACGAGGCGGACGAACTGCTGACCAACGACCCGTTGGCACTGCTGATCGGGATGGTCCTCGACCAGCGAGGTTCGGAAAGAACGAACATGGCGCCGACAACCAGCGCTGACTATGACGGCCATGGCTCGCCGGCCTTCTCTTGAGGTGAAAGCGCCGTGACATTCGACGCCGATGTTCCAGACGGACGGTTTCCAGCCGGGCAGCAACCTGTTCGGGGTTTCGTCAGAGGCCGTGACGAGGGCCGTCGGATCGATCTGCCGAACTGGTCGATGCTCGTCAAGGTCACGGATGGTGATACGCTCGGCCGGCTCACCGTGCTGGAGGGGCGGATGGGCCCGCGGCAGCCCGGACCGCTTCCTCATGTTCACGAGGGCCATGACGAAACGTTCGTGCTCGTCGAGGGCCGGCTGCGGTTCCGGGTCGGGGACGGGTTCCGTACCGCTGTCGCGGGCGAGACGGTGTTCGCCAGCCGGCGGCTGGCGCACGGCTTCGGGAATCCCTTCGACGAGCCGGCGCGTTACGTCGCCATCCTGACGCCCAGTGGTTATGAGGACTACTTCGCCGACGTCGCGGAGCACGTCACGAGGACTGGTGCCCTGCCCGGCAGGGCACTGACGCAGGAGCTGATGGCGCCCCACCGGACGGTCCTCGCGCCGTCCCTGCCAGACCCAGACGCGGTACTGCCACGATAGGAGATGACACGCCGCGGCACTCCGATCACCGGCAGGAGGCCGCGAGGGGTCAGTGAGCGACAAGCCAGCAGATGCGGCGGAAATTCGCGATCGCCTCGGGGCTGACCGGGGTGAAGAAGTTGACCGTGTTGCCGTCAGGGTCGCGGAACAGCAGCGAACGGTTGCCCCACGGCATGGTCGTCGGCTCGTTGATGAACTCGTCGGTGATCTTGCGGAGTCGCTTGTAAGCGGTGTCGACGTCATCGACAAGGAATTCGACGCTCCGGCAGGAGCTGGCCAGGATCTACACCTCGTCCGCGGCGGCGGACCAGGTGCTGTCCCGGGTGGGTTATCCCCGCGAACAGCGACCGAACAGCGACCGAACAGCGACTATCACCGGCCCGACACGGCCTGGCGCGAGATGTTCCACGACTTCGAGAGCGGGATCGTCGAGGACCCTTATCGAAGGCTGCTCGCCACCGTGATCGAAACATACGGAGCCAACCCTGTCCTCGTGGACCTGGCTCGTCGGTATCGGCTGCCCGTCCGATCGCAGCGCGGGACTCCGTGGACGATCAGGAAGGCGAGATCGCGGATTCGTCGGCCGCGCTGGTGACGTGCTGCTCGACGTCGTCCCCGACCCGGCGGGCGGCGAGGACGCCCCGGCCGGCGGGGATCCTCGCCCACCTCGCGTCCCGGCGGGGACGCCCGCCAATCGTCGCCGGACGGGTGGCCGCCCAGGCTGTCATCAGGCGTTCAGCCAGTTACGCCGGTCTCGCGCCGCGGCGTAGATCCGCTCGACGTGGGCTGGCTGCCAGACCGCCGAAAGATCGCCGAAGGTTGCGATCTGGTCGTGCCGGATGGCGTGGACCCGGATGGCATGGACATCGTCAGGCGAGGACGCCACGGTCAGTTTCGCCGGCTCGACGAATGCCAGCACCGCCTCGACCTCCACAGCGAATCCGCAGGCCCGACTCAGCACCGCCGACGCCCGCCTGGCCTCGGTCCGGGCCTTTCGCACGTACGGATACGGCTGACCGCCCATCTTCACCGCCTGGTCGCCCACCCAGATCCTGGCGCCGACGTGGTATTTCGTGTTGAAGGTGAACACACCGCCCGGGCCGATCAGCAGATGATCGATGTCGACGTTCCGGGCCAGCGGTATCGAATGCAGTACCCGCCACCCCCGGCCGGTGAGCCGCTCCAGGTCCGCTCCCACCGTCTCCTCTCCGACCAGCCCCTTGCGCCACCCGTCGGTCTCCGACGGCCGGCGGCGCAGACGGTTGAGCAGTGCCCGCCAGAAACCCGGCGTCAGCTCCTCGAGCTTCGCGCGGATCGCCGCGCCGGGCGGGTTGCC
>NZ_CADDZT010000010.1:87338-98518 GCF_902812655.1 Candidatus Frankia meridionalis
GGGGGCGAGGGCATCGAGCACCGTGTCCCGATTTACGTCGAGCAGGACGTTGAGCTGATGGGTCCGCAGGTCGAACCAGGCGGCGCTCCGCCCGTCCGGAAGGTTCACGTAAAGCCGGTCGTGCCCATACCGGCGCCACGGCGTCACCTGTAACTCGCCCATGCCTGTGCCCATTCCTGTCGACGAAGATGATGGATCAGGTCGATCAATCGTCTTTGTCGCGCCGGGTCGGCCGTCTTTTGGGCAGACGGCTCCCGTACGGTGCGACCATGCCACGCTATCCCCGAGGGGCACACTCATCCACCGATTCCGCGACGATCGGCAAGCCCGCGGCCCGTAAGACAAGCAGCGTTAGGATGCTGACCAGCGCAATTACTGGTAGGAACCGAATTCCTGGGATCTTCGGCGTCCGCTACTTTTCGTGGAGAAGAATGCCTGCTTCGTCGCACCGCGTACAGAGCGTGGTGTGCGGAACAACCGCTCGGGCGGCCACGAATGACTCCGGTCGGCCTCGACCTCGCGCCCGCCCTGGACGAACCCGCGCTGCGGGGCCTGCATCATCTCGCCGCGCCCCAGCACCGGGAGAACCGACCCATCCCGAGCACCGGCCGTGACGCCGGCATGGCACCCTCTGCACGCTTCGGACCTGAGCTCCGGCGAGGCCGGGATGGCCGCGACCGTCGACAGCCGGACCAACGAGTTCCGGAAGGTCGAACTGAGCGCGGGGATCCGGACGTCTGACGGGGACGGGGTAACCGACACCGGGGCGGGTCACGGTCTCCGACTATGCCGATGGCCCGTCGTTCTGCGCGGTGTGCGTGACCAGAGTCTGCTCCGGATGATCGGTGACCCTCAGCACGACATGTGAATACTCCACCGGACCGAGGCGTGGATGCCGGAGTCTTTTCACGCCGCTGCCGCCGATCGAGACGACGTCATGGTTCGGCCACCACCGCCTGACATGCGCGCTGTCGCTCAGGAGTTCGGCGATGAGAGCGGCGACGCTCGGCTCGTTCGTGTACGCCGCGGTCGCAAGCCGGAATCGTCCGAGCATGGCGCGCGCCTCGTGCTCCCAGTCGAGATAGACCTGCCTCGCCTGATCGTCGGTGAACATCCACCGCACCAGGTTCCTGTCCACCGGCGGCCGGGCCTCCCAGTCGGTGAACAGCTCACGCGCCGCCGCGTTCGCGGCCAGCACATCCCAGCGGCGCCCCTTCACGAAGGTCGGATGTGGGTCCAGGCGCCGCACCAGATCGACGACGCCAGCCGCGACCACCTCGGCCGGCGGCTCCGACGGTCCACCGACTGTGGGACGTGACCCGGCGTGGCCAGGGCGGCCATAGGCCAGCACGTCCAGGTACTGGCGTTCCGCGGCGTCCAGCCGGAGCGCGGCCGCGAGCGCGTCGAGAACCTGCGGGGACGGGCGGACCGGCCGGCCCTGTTCGAGAAACGCATAGTAGGTGGGCGACAGGTTCGCGAGCAGGGCGACCTCCTCGCGGCGCAGGCCGGGTGTGCGCCGCCGTGCTCCCGGTGGGAGACCCACGGCCGCGGGAGTGAGCCGGGCACGCCGGGATCGGAGCAACTCGCCCAACGCGGCCGGATCCCCATCAGGTCCCATGCGCTACCAGCCTAGTCATGTCAGTACCAGTAGAGGCGTGCTGTGGTCACGCATCCCTCCGGAGGCGAAGACTGTTCTGCATGGACGTTATTCAGCAGCGGATCGAGATACCTGTGGAAGACGGCACCACAATGCCCGCATACTGCGCTCGGCCCGACGGCGTGTACGCCCCGGTCGGTGTCATCGTGGCGCATGAACTGTTCGGGGTGACCCCCGATATCCGTTCGGTTGCCGACGAGATCGCGGCCGCGGGACACGTGGTTGTAGCTCCGGAGTTCTACCACCGTGACGCTGAAGCGGGCCGGTGTATGTCCCGGGACGACGCCGGGCGCGGTGAGGGTTTCGCGCTGCTGCACAGGATGACGCGTGCCGGGGCAATCGCCGACGTACGGGCCGCCATCTCGGCCCTGGCGGACCAGTACGCGGTCCGGGAGGCTGCGGTGGTGGGTTTCAGCGCAGGGGGGCACCTGGCCTATCTGGCCGCGGCCACGCTGCCGATTGCCCGAACGGCCGTCCTGTACGGTGGCTGGCTCCCGAGCACCGATATTCCGCTCAGTCGGCCCGAGCCCACCCTCGAACTGACACCGGGAATCACCGGAGAGCTGCTTTTCATAGTCGGCGGAAATGATTTCCTGATCGATTCTGACCAGCTTGACAAGATTTCCGTGGCCCTGCGCTCGGCCGGTGTCAGGCACGAGATGGTCGTCTGTCCTGAGGTTCAACATGCCTTTTTCTGGCCGGACACCCCGGCCTTCGACCGTGCTGCCCGGGACGACGCCATGAAAAGGATTCTCGCGCTGCTCGCCCGGTAGTCGCCGAAGGCGTGGCCCGCGTCCACCGCACGGATGGCGTCCCATCCCCGGATCGCACCATCCGGCGTGCCCGCCGGCGGGCACCGCGCCTACGGCTGGCTGCCGGACAAGCGGACCAAGGACGAGGCGGAAGCCGCGCTCTTGGTCGCCGGGGTCGACGACATCCTCGAAGGTGTCGGCCTCCACACGATCTGTCGCCGCTGGAACAACCTCGGCATCCCCAGCGCCACGGGCAAGGTCTGGCAGAAGGCCGTGCTTCGCAACTCGCCGCGGATGGTCGGCTGGCGGGTTTACGGTCCGCCGTCCATACCGATAGAGGAGCGCTACGCCCGTGACCCGGAAGGTAGGCCGGTCAAGGGCCGGCAAGATCTCATCCTGGAGCTGGATACCTGGATGGAAGTTGTAGCCAAGCTTCGCGATCCAAGCCACACGAGTAAGCATGTGCACACCGGCGGCCGCAAGTATCTGCTGTCCGGGATCATCTGCTGCGGCTACTGTGGCCGGCACCTGATGGGTGCCTACGACCGCGACGAGTTGGCGGGCGCCTACGTCTTCCCCCGCGTCCGCGAGCAGGAGCAGGTCATCCTGACTCTGAAGGCGGAGCAGACCGAGTGGCTGCGTGCTCACTGCGGTCCGGGGATGACCAACGTGGCCGCCTCCTGGCCCTCCCTCGAAGTAGAGCAACGGAGGGAGATCATCGGCACCGTCATCGAGGCCGTCGTGCTCAAGGCGGCCGATGGCCCGAAAAACCGTTTCGGCCCTGGACGGGTGGAAGTGGTCTGGCGCGCTTAACGCGCCTACCTACCCCGTCGGATGTGCCAGTCCGGCGGGGTTCTCGTCGTCGGTACCCTGGCGGGCATGGGCCTTTACCTGTCCGGCGATCCAGAGGCGGACGCCTTCATCACCGCGGACCCCCTGGCACTCCTGGTGGGCATGGTTCTAGATCAACAAATCCCTCTGGAACGTGCGTTCGCAGCGCCGTTGGAACTCTGGCGCCGACTCCATCCTTCCGAGACTGATGGGGACCGGCAAGATTCGGAAACAAGGAACGGAGCTGGACGTTTTGTCTTGATCTGAATACGAAAAGTGTTCGATCGGGCCTGATGGGTGGCAGTTGAGAGGATCGTGTCCTCGGCGTGCTCTGCCTCTTGGCGCTCTTGACACGCTGAACGTCGGGTGCCTAAAGTAATTGCACTTTCTCCCCGCCGTCCTCCGGGACTGGCGGGGTTTTTTCTAGATCGGCTACGTCATGACCCCACGAGTCGCGGTCTTCATCGACTACCAGAACGTTCACTTTTCGGCGCGTAGTAGGTTCCAACCGGCCGGCATGCCTGGCCAGCATGGTCATGTTGATCCTGGCCGGGTGGCTGAGCGGATCGTCGCCGGTCGACGCTTCGGCGGCGAGTTGACGTCCGTTCGTGTCTATCGTGGCCGTCCGAGCCCGGACCATCAGCCAGCGGCTGCCGGGGCCAGCGACAGGCAGGCGAGCCGGTGGGCACGTGACCGGCGGGTGACGGTGGTACGCCGCCAGTTGCGGTACCCGAAGGGCTGGCCGGTTGAGCCTGCCCAGGAGAAGGGCATCGACGTGGCACTGGCCGTTGACTTCGTACGCCTCGCCTGCGAGAACGCCTGCGAGAACGCCTATGATGTCGGCATCCTGTTCAGCCGTGATACCGACCTGGTCCCTGCCCTGGAGGCGGTTCGCGACCTCGAAACCGGTCTCGTCCACATCGGCCAAAGTGGCGTCGGCTGCGTCGGCTGTCCCGACCAGGTCGCGCAATATCCGGATATCGGCGAGCCAGTCGGCGCTGGTCGCGGCGGCCAGGTATTCAGATGCCGCGGCCAGCCATGTAGGGCCGCGGCGCTCAAGTCAAACATGGAGGAGGCTGTGCTCGGCTTGTCATTCTAAGTTGTGCGGCGGTCGGGTTGACGATGCTGGAAGGAGCACACGGCTTACCCGGTAGCTCGGCCGGTTGGAAGGGCTGGCGCGATTGAGATCGGGCGAGTTTATGCGGCAGGCCCGTAGCCGCGCACACGGCTCTCGTAGCGAATGGCTGCCTCCACGTCCGCCTCGGGGATCTTGTGAAGTCCGGCGATAGCCGCGATGGACTCTCCCGCGACGAATCGGCGGTAGAGGCTGGCCGTCCGAATACCCAAAACGGTTGGCTCCCCCAGGTCGTGCAGCGGATCGAATACGACGGGGCTCGATTTGTTGTCCGGATAGAGCCGGACCGCTACTCCTCCTGGCTCGAAGTCAATCTTCTGGACGAACGCTTCGGCTCCAGGCGCGAGAATGAGTTGTCCGTTGCGAAGGACCACCATGGCAAGCTCGCCCGTGATGCCTGTCTGCTGCTGCACATCGAGGACCAAGTCTCTGTTCGCGACGTATGGCCTGGCGTGAGCGAGGGGGTACGGCACCCCAAGGCGGTCGCGGAGCATCTGCACGACCGGCCGAAGCTGTTGCAGGCTCACCCTGTGCCTGACGCGGTACTCGCGGAGATAGCCAGCCTCGACGAACTCACCCCAGGTGACCGTTTCGCTTCCGGTGCGACGTGGCCTGATTACAGGTTCGTAGCTGGCGCCGGCTCGGGTGTAGCCGTCGATCCAGCGCCTCAGCGTCGCTGGCTTGACGCCCAGCAGACGTGCGGCTTGGCTCATCGTGTAGACCTCACGCTCGAGTACAACGAGGCTTGATGGCTCCTGACTCGATGGCGACGAGACCGTCAGCGTCTTCGGGGTGCGTTCCCAGATCGCGAGGATCTTCGCGAGCGGCTCGTCGTCCTCGTAAAAGTCTCCCTCCACAGTGGTCATGACCGTATCGTGCACCATGCGGCGCGGCTGTTCTACTGGCCGATCGGGTAGGCGCTGCCAAGATTCCATTCGCCGTCCTCTCTGGTCGGGTACAGGACCACCAAGACGCGTCGTGCCCCCAGCCAGGCTTCGACCATGGCCCTGCGCCCTCGCTCGGGATCGTCGTCCCAGGCCGCGACAAGCTTGTCCACGCCGACGAGCGCCGCGGCCACCTCCTTCGCGTCAAGGCCGTGCTTGCTGCTGAGCTTTGCCCGAACGGCCGGGCTGACCCGCAGCACAGCGACCCAGATCCGTTGGTTCGCCGTGTTACCCCTGCCGGACATATCGGATACACTACGTGATGTCGAAGCGGCTGCTGATCATGGCGTAGGCGCCTTACGGCGATTGGCGCCCGTCTCGGTCACGAGGGCGGCGGCGTGACGGCTACGGTGTCGATGTGCGACTGCACCTCAGCCAGATCGACGAGGCGGATGAGCTGCTGACCAACGACCCGTTGGCGCTCCTTGTGGGCATGGTCCTGGACCAGCCAGGTTCGGAAAGATGGAGTGGCCACGGCGGTTCAAGATCTCCCCGGATTGATCGTCGCCTCAGGAACGCCGCTTCTCCGGGTACTGGGCGGCTCAACACCGGCCGCCCGCTCCGCGAAGACGCAACGAACGCACCGTGGGCGTCGCGTTCGTCATCTCTGAGCGCTTGTGTTGGAGTGCACTCCAAGGCTTAGTGTCGCCTGATGACGACGTGGACGACTCGTGAGGTCGCCGCGAAGGTCGGCATCACCGAGCACACCCTTCGCTGGTACGAACGGATCGGATTGCTCGATCGGATCGAACGGGGCGCTGGCGGGCGTCGGCGGTTCGGTGAGCGTGACATCGATTGGATCTTGCTGCTCACTCGCCTGCGGTCGACCGGAATGTCGGTGCGGAACATGCAGCGCTACGCGACGCTCGTACGGGCCGGTGCGGGCGAGGCCGAGCGGCTTGCTCTGCTCGAAGAGCACCGGGATGTGGTTCGGGCCGCGCTTGTCGCCCAGCAGGAGTGCCTCGATCTCTTGGAGAACAAGATTCACGTCTATCAGGAAACGATTCACGCGGCGGATAAGGGGCAGTGACATGCGCGAAGTGAACCTTGGCGGACTGGCCATCTCGGCCCAGGGACTGGGCTGCATGGGTATGAGTGAGTGGTATGGCGCCGCGGACTGGGACGAGTCGGTCGCGACTATCCATCGTGCGCTCGAGCTGGGCGTCACATTGCTTGACACAGCCGACATCTACGGGGCCGGTCACAACGAGGTGCTGGTGGGACGGGCCATCCACGACCGCCGTGACCAGGTGCAACTGGCCACCAAGTTCGGCATCGACCGCTCCGGCGGCGACGCGGCACGGGTCATTCGAGGAGAGCGGGCATATGTGAGGCGCGCCTGTGATGCCTCGCTGCTACGGCTTGGAGTGGACGTTATCGACCTGTACTACCTGCACCGGCCTCCGCAGACCGCCGAGATCGAGGAGACGGTCGCGGCCATGGGCGAGCTTGTGGCAGAGGGCAAGGTGCGCTACCTCGGGCTGTCTGAGGTCGATGGAGCGTTGCTGCGACGCGCGAACGCTGTGCATCGGATCACGGTGGTACAGAGTGAGTACTCGCTGTGGACGCGCGATCCCGAGACAGACGTGCTCGATGCCCTGCGCGAGCTGGATATTGCGTTGGTGGCTTACTCGCCGCTCGGACGCGGTTTCCTGACCGCAACAACAGCAAGCGTCGATTTCGACCAGCGTGACTTCCGCGGCAGCAACCCGCGGTTCACTGGGACGGCGGCCGAGACGAACCGCAAGATCGCGGAAGTCGTCGCCGAAGTTGCCGCCCGCAAGAGCGTTTCCCCGGCGCAGGTCGCGCTCGCGTGGGTGCACGGGCGAACCACGCGGCTCGGCGTCCCGGTGGTGCCGATTCCCGGTACCAAGCGTCGTCGGTGGTTGGAGCAGAACGTCGCCGCGCCCGACGTCGCCTTGGATGGTGACGACTTGGCGATGCTCGACGGACTCGGCGCCCAGGTGGTCGGGGCGCGCTACTGAGCCGCCGCCTGCCGGATGTGGAGAAGTCCCGCGCGGGACTTCGGGTCTCTCCGACTACACGGCCAACTGAGCAGCGCCGCACCAGCCGCCTCGGCGCGGTCGGCTACGGTGACTAACGTGGGACTGCATCTGAGCCAGTTCGCCGAGGCGGACGAGTTGCTGACGAACGATCCGCTCCCGCTGCTGATCGGGATGGTGCTCGACCAGCGGGTGTCGGAAAGAACGAGTGGGACGGGACGGTCCGCATCCGCTTGACTGCGTAGCGTCTGGTCGGCCTGTGGCTGCCGGAGCGAAGGACCACGGCGGGCCACCGTGTCAGCGTTTGACGGGCCAGTGTCTGCGCCAGCAGCGTGTCAGATAATTTCTCCCCGCCGTCCTCCGGGACTGGCGGGGTTTTTTCTAGATCGGCTACGTCATGACCCCACGAGTCGCGGTCTTCATCGACTACCAGAACGTTCACTTTTCGGCGCGTAGTAGGTTCCTGCCGGCCGACGTGCCGCGTCAGCATGGTCATGTTGATCCTGGCCGGGTGGCTGAGCGGATCGTCGCCGGTCGACGCTTCGGCGGCGAGTTGACGTCCGTTCGTGTCTATCGTGGCCGTCCGAGCCCGGACCATCAGCCAGCGGCTGCCGGGGCCAGCGACAGGCAGGCGAGCCGGTGGGCACGTGACCGGCGGGTGACGGTGGTACGCCGCCAGTTGCGGTACCCGAAGGGCTGGTCGGTTGAGCCTGCCCAGGAGAAGGGCATCGACGTGGCACTGGCCGTTGACTTCGTACGCCTCGCCTGCGAGAACGCCTGCGAGAACGCCTACGACGTTGGCATCCTGTTCAGCCGTGATACCGACCTGGTCCCTGCCCTGGAGGCGGTTCGCGACCTCGAAACCGGTCTCGTCCACGTCGAGGTCGCCACCTGGGCTGGCGCGAGCCGGATTCGCTTCCCTGACTCTCAGCTTCCGTGTGTCACTATCTGGGTGCCGAGGACTATGAGGCATGCCGCGACGACGCTGACTACACGCTGATCTGACCGGGAGTGCGTGTGGATCCTCGGCGACGTCCCGTCAACCTGCGATACAGCGACAGGCCGGTCAGGAACAGCACGAGGATGGCGGGGCCGACGTGCACGGCGATGAACCCGATGTAGTGAGGGCCGCCCCAGGCGTGTTGGTAGGTCTCCGGCTGGCTGGGGTGTTCGGTGGCGAGGATGTATCCGGCCCGTGCGACAAGAAAGGCGCCGGCCGTAAGGAGGAGAAGGCGGACCGCCGCGCGCCGTAGCCGGGCGCCCCAGCCAACGGCTGGCGGTGACGCTGGTCGGCGTGCCGCGATCAGGCCCACCGCGATCAGCCCCGCTGCGACCACAGCGGCTACGGCCAGTCCCGTCACGCCGGCTCGTCTGCGCGGTGCCGGGCCGCCGAGGATGGGCAGCTTGCTGCCGCCCATCCGCCGCCAGGTTCGCAGGGTCTCCGTGATCTGGGGCAACGGCATCTTCAACGCCCGCTCCAGCCGTTCGCCCATGTAGCAGTGTTCACAGCGCAGCTGGCAAGCCTCGGTGATGTAGAGGTAGACGTTGCGGAAGCGGCCGTAGGTGATCCGGTCAATGCGCTCCGGGGCGGGAGCGTCAGCCCGGCGCGGCATCCGGGCGTGGCCGTAGTCGTCCCCTGGGCGCACGTGGGGAAGATCAAGGAAGGTGGTCATGCGGGGCTGCTCCTGGCGGTAAGGAGGGCGGTAACGGCCTGGGCGGTGACCTCTGGGGTGGTGCCGCTGTCGAGCGCGTGGACGGTGACGCCGCCACCCGCGAACGCCTCCTTGATCCCGTCGGCGGTCTGGCGGTAGCGCTGCAACCGGGCGCGGAGAAGCCGGGGCGCGTCCCCACGGCGGGGGTGGAGGATGCCGCCGCACCGCGCGCAGCGCTGGGGGTCGTCGGCGCGGGCTTCGGCGGGGAGGCGGGGATCACGGATGGGGTCGCGTTCGCAGCGGTGGCAGACGCGGCGGTGGTAGGCCCGCCGGTACAGCGTGGTGACGTTCACCGTGAGTTCGACGGCGACGACGGCGCAGCCTGGGGCCTGCTGGCGTAGGGCCGCCAGGAAGTGACAGACCTGGGTGGCGTTGCCGGGGAAGTTGTCGAAGATGACCGTGCGGACCCCGTCTGCCCGCGCCAGGTCCTCCAGGTAGGCCCGCAGGGTGGCGATGACCGTGAAATCGTCAATCCAGCCCAGGCGTTTCGCGCTCGTGGCCGTGGCCGCCAGGATCGTGGTAGGGACATGCTCACGAAGGCGGAACACGGCGGTGCCCGGGGCCTCACTGAGGCGCGCCGTCAGCGTGGTTTTTCCAGCGGCCGGAGGCCCGAAGACCGGGACGGCAACCGTGAGGGTCACGACAACCCCCTTTCACGACACCCGGGGATGGGAGATGTCCTCAGGGTCGGGCTGGGGGACGCGCCCGACCACGCCTGTGGTTCGTTCCGGGCATACGCGAGACGCATAGACACTGCGCCGGAGGGTGTTACGGTCGGGTCCGGATCGTGCCCAAACGGTTACGGAACGGGGGATGGTCAGGCATGACGACCACGCCTGACCTACGGCACTGCGCCCGGTGCAAACGCCGCCTGGCCGTCGACAACCCGCAGCCCATGTGCGGAACCTGCCAGCGCGCCGCCGTGGACGCCCGGGTTCGCCCGCCCGAGGTGCCCCCGGAGTTCTGGGCGCTGGACCAGATGAGCGACGCCCTCGCCACCTGGCACATGGGCCGGGTGATCTACGCCTACCGCACCCACCCGCACCACCCGCAGACGTTGCCCCAGGAAGTGGTGGGCGCGTGGCTGGGCCTGACGCAGGCACAGCTCAGCCGGATTGAGAACGGCCGCGCCCCGGAAGAGCTGACGAAGCTCATTCGGTACAGCCAAATCCTTGGCATCCCGGGGGAACTGCTCTGGTTCGACCGTCCCGGGGAGCCGCGCACCAGGGCTGGCGCCGGGAACCACACGCCGGTGCTCACCGTGCCGGTCATCGTCGGCGGGCAACAGGTGGCGCTTCCCATTGACCGTGCCGCCGCGCACTCCCACGGCCTCACGGAGCTGGTTGCGGAGCTGGCAACGGATGCGGGCGGCCTCGGCGCACCGCCAGTGCCGATGCCCCGCGGGGAGCGGTCCGCGCCCGGGGCGGCGCACGTCGTTCCGCTGGCAAGCCTGGAGGAGATGCAGCACTTGGCCGCCGCCATGCAGGACGCCGGGCGCTACCTGGATGAGACAGTGGTGGGCTACTTCGGCCAGCAGTTCACCCACTGCAAAGCCAACGACGGCCAGATGGGGCCGCTCCGGGCGCTGCCCCTGGTGTTGGGCGTGCTCGACGCCATCCAGTCCCGCGCCCGGGATGTCCGGCCCCAGGTGCGGCGTGCGCTGCTCAGCGTCGGGGCGGATGGGGCGGAGTTCGCGGGCTGGCTTTACCGTGATCTTCATGACGCCAGCTCAGCGGCGTACTGGTATGACCGGGCGATGGAGTGGGCGCAGGAGGCCGGGGACCTGCCGATGCAGGGCTACATCCTGCTTCGCAAATCCCAGGCCGCCTATGAGGACCGGGACGCCGCCCGGGTCCTGACCCTCGCCCAAGCCGCCCGGTATGGCCCGTGGCAACTGCCGCCCCGGGTCCAGGCCGAGGTCACGCAGCAGGAGGCGCGCGGCCTGGCGATGGTGGGGGACGCCATCGGCGTCGTCGAACAGAAGCTTGATGAGGCTCGCGCGCTGCTGGGCGAGGCCGACGACGATCCCGAGGCATTGGGAGCCGGATACGACGAAGGCACCTGGTTGTTGCGGTCGGCTACCTGCTACATCGAGGCGGGAAAGCCGGGCCGGGCTGCGGCCCTTTACGGCGAAGTCCTGGCTACC
>NZ_CADDZT010000010.1:98543-99393 GCF_902812655.1 Candidatus Frankia meridionalis
GGGCCGTCGCGCATGCGTTAGGCGGCGAGCCTGACGACGCCGCCGAGGAAGGCCTGACCGCCTTGCGCCTGGCGACGGCCACCGGCTCCAGCCGCACCACCCGGGAGCTGACGCGGGCCGCCCAGATATTGACGCCGTGGCAGACCCGGCCTGGCCCCCGCCAGCTGCGCGCTGCCCTGTTGGTCTAATCCGCCGTGAGCCAGTCCGCTACCGTCTGGATCACGAATGCCTGCCACGTCTGGCTTTGGGGGTCGGCGTAGGTGGGGTCCTCATGCACGGCGAAGCCGTGTTGCGCGCCCTCGATCTCCACCAGCTTGTGCTCAGCCTGGAAGCGGGGAGCTGCGGCCCGGGAGGCATCCACGGAGATGAAGGTGTCCTTGGTGCCGTGGACGATCAGGGTCGGGGCCACGATCTCCCCGACCACCTCAATCGGCCTGATCCAGAACACCTCCGCCAGCATCGCCCGGCCGTGCCGGACCGTCGGGGAGTGACGGATGAAGCCGTCGTTGGTCAGGCGGGCGGCGGCCTCGTCGTCCAGGGCGTCGCCGTGCCAGTACGGCTTCTGATCGACGTACCGGTTCTTGTAATCCAGCTGGGGGTTCAGCAGCACCAGCCGGGTCAGCTCCGCCGGTCGCTTGGCGGCGTAGTAGGCGGTCAGGCCGCCGCCGAAGCTGGTGCCGAGCAAGTGAATGATCTGTGCCCCGGTGTCCTCCCGCACCCGTGCCAGCGCCACGGCGATGTCGTTCAGGTGCGCCGTCAGGGTCGTCTCCTCCTGCTGTCCTTCGCTCTCCCCGTGGCCCCGCAGGTCAAAGCGCAGCGAGGCCACCCCCGCCTCCGCCAGCCCGGCGGC
>NZ_CADDZT010000010.1:99699-100561 GCF_902812655.1 Candidatus Frankia meridionalis
GCCGCCGTGGACCATGACCGCGGCCCGTTCGTACGTCGCCTCCGGCGCCACGAGGGTTCCGGCCAGATGGAGCCCGTCGAAGGTGCGGAGCGAAACGGCGGTGTCGCGCGAGGGCATGGCACTCCTTTGATGGCGGGCGGCCGTCCCCTCCATCCTCCGGCGGCAGGAGCGCCCAGACCAGAGGCGGCGGGCCGGTGCCGTCACGGCCGCGCGTCTTCACCTGGCGGGAGGTCCCAGTCCAGGGCGCGGAGGCCATCAGCCACCCGCCGGAGTACCAACAGGTCCGTGAAGACCTCGATGGGTTGGGCGGGGCCGGATGAGGCGGGCCGGTGGGGCAGCGGTTCGGCTTCTTCCTCGGCCACACCGTCAGGAACCGCCAGGGGCAGGCTGCACCAGACGACCTTGCCGCCGGAGCGGGGGCGGTAGAAGGCCCACCGGGCGCTCAGGGTGTCCACCAGCAACAGACCGCGTCCGCCCTCGGCGTCATCCCCAGGTTCCCGCCGCACCGGCGCGGTCCGGTTGGCGTCCCACACCTCCATGACCACGTCGGTGTCCGTGCAGGTCAGGCGCATGGCGATCACATTGCTCCGGCCTGCCGATGCCCGGCACGCATTGGTCACGAGCTCTGACGCCAGCAGCGCCGCCGTGTCCGCGATTGCGGCCAAGCCCCACCCGGCCAACGTCGCCGTGGTGTGCTGGCGGGCCGCTCACGGTCTTCGCTGTCGCCTCGAACCGCCGGACCGTGGACGAGCGCGCCAGGCGCGGGCGTGCGCTCGTCGAGGTCGCCGGGGCTGTCACGACGGCTGGGCTTGGACACCGTCGCCGGCGGCCGCGGTCGCAATCAGCCGCGCTCCGGCCTCAC
>NZ_CADDZT010000010.1:100923-105568 GCF_902812655.1 Candidatus Frankia meridionalis
GTGAGGCCGGGACGGATGAGCTGGCCGGGTGGCATGTTCCGGTCCACGAAGACATCGGCAAGGGCCTGGCCCTCGGCGGCGGCGTGCGCACTGAGCCGGTCATGGAGCCGGTCTATCTCGGCTTCGTGGTCGTCTTCCATCCTGATGTAGCCGTACACCGTCCCGGGCATCTGCGCTCCCTCGCTGGCCGTGGTGACGACCCGGACCGGGGAGTGACCTCAACCCGGCCCGGGACGCCTACGGCAACGGTGAGCGGCATGGCATGGGGCCGCCATGCGCGCGGCGTATGGTCGTCATCCGCGCCGCTACCGGCACTCCGCACCCCCTTGCCAGCCGCGTATCAACCCGGGATGTCGTCGTTTCCGGCCGACTCCCTGACGATGTACTGGGCGCGCTGGTAAAGCTCGTCAAAGGTTAGGATCTCCACCTCGTGCATGGAGCGCCGGTACAGCTCAAAACTCAGCGACTTCTCCGGGTTGATGCGTCCGCCAGCCCCCAGCTGGGCGAGGTTTCCTATCACCAGCACCTGACGTGGACGCACGACCGAGTACGAAACGTCCGTAGGTGTGCCATCGCTCAAGTAATGCTGTCTGATGTTGTCTACGATGCCGCGGATGGCCTTGTATGCGGTCTTCTACACCCGCGCTACG
Organism: Candidatus Frankia meridionalis; assembly: GCF_902812655.1. Classification (GTDB taxonomy): domain Bacteria; phylum Actinomycetota; class Actinomycetes; order Frankiales; family Frankiaceae; genus Protofrankia; species Protofrankia meridionalis. Next base: position 101,574 of record NZ_CADDZT010000010.1, read on the forward strand.
CCGCCGCTCAATTCTTTCGATGCCTGGTATACATCGGGTTCCCGGTACAGCTTGTGGTGGAGTAGGTCCGTCTGGTGATGTTTGATCTCGCAGAAGACTAGGCTACTGACGTAGCCCCGGGTCAGCAGCAGACCGTCAACCCGCTTTCCACCACCTGCGAAAAAGCTCGCGCCGGTCGTGATCCTCTCTAGTACGGCAGTGACAGTGATCTCTAAGTGGCTGCGGCCGGCGCGGTGGTAGGCCGGGCGGCCTGGATGCGTCGGATGAAGTGGTAGTAGCGGGCCAGTGCTTGGTGGTGGCGGCGCCACGCCGACCAGCGCCAGAGCGCTGGGCGAGGCCGAAGATCCTCCCAGATGTGCGAAATGAGATGGCGGATCTCGTTAAGCGAGAAGGGGATCATCGTGTTCCTTTCAGGTTTGGCTGGTTCGGCGGTCACGATGCCACCGCAAATGCGCTCGTACATCACAGCGGTCTTCACTGGAGGAGCTGGCGGAGGGTCCTTCTCCCACATTGTCCTGGCGATCGTCGCCAGCCAGGCATGGGCGAGCATCGACAGTGTTATGTGCCGGTACCAGGCGTGGTAGAGCCGTACCTGGTAATGATCGAGGCCGACCTCGTTCTTACCCGCCTGGAAGCATTCCTCCACCGGCCAGCGGCGGCCGGCTACCGTGACCAGCTGGGCGAGTGTGGCGGGCCGGGGGGTGTAGGCGAGGAAGAAGGCCAGTTCCTTTTTCTCGTCGTGGGACCTACGCACCAGGACGTCACGGCGCCGGCCGCCCCGACCGGCGCTGTCCGTGGTAGCGATCAACGCCCAGTCATACAGTCGGGGGCCTTTCGAGTCGTCGGCGCAGGAAGTAGTCGCGGACAGCCACTACGTCGTCTTCTGGGACATGCGGCAGCCGACATTGCCTGCGACCATGGGCTACCCGTGGCGGCCCGTCGTCCCCACTCTGGCGTTCAGCCTGGCAGAAGGCGTCCAGGCCCAGGTAGCCCCAAAAGGCCCGGGATCCGAGGTCGTCCCGGGCGCGGATGGCACTCCGGTGGGCGCCCGCGTTGAGCTGTGGCCGATCGGGCCAGCTGCCGGGAGCGGCGCGGAGCCGTTGCCCGGACCCGGTGGCCTCGGGTCCGCTGTCGAGTTCGACCCGGGCGGGACCGTCCTCGCCGTCGGTGGTACGCCGTCGGCGGCGCTGAGCTGGGCTGGTGTGAGTTCGGCGAGCAGGCCGAAGAGCTCGTCGATACGTTCGGCGACGACTTGGCGGAGCCGGGCGGCCAGCCGTTCCCAGTCCTCGGCGCTCGGCACGGCGCCGGGTGGCAGCGCGGTCAGCGCCGCGCGGATCTCCTCGAGAGTCAGGCCGACGCGTTGGGCGGCCCGGATCATCGCGACACGGCACAGGACGTCGGCGAAGAATCGGCGTTCATTGCCAACTCCACGCTCGCAGGGCAGCAGGCCCTGGTCGGCGTACCAGCGCACCGCCGACCGGGCGATGCCCATCCGCTCGGCGACCTGCCCGACCGAAAGCCCGGAGACATGCCACATCTCATCCACGTGGCCATGATGGGTCCCGAGAAGGTTGCCTTCAAGTGCGCTTGACCCCCTAGCGTCGGACCCGTCGCACCCGACCCGCGCACCTGGGAGGTCCGCAATGCCAACGCCGTCAATGTCCTCAGCCCGGCCTCTTCTGCACCAGCCCGATCACGGCGCTCGGGCCGACGAGGCCGTGCGCCGGCTCGTCGAGCACCTGCAGGGTGGCCTCGACCACGGCGACGCCGACGAGTTCGACCGTCAGTTCGCGGCCGACGTGCTCTGGGGCAGTCCTTACGGGATGACGCTGGCCGGGTTCGACGCGCTCAACCCGGTGCACCACCTGCTGATGGACCGTCAGACGGCTGCCCGCTCCCGCTATGAGCCGGTGCAGACCCTCATGCCCACGCCTGATGTCGTCATCACCCAGGTCCGGAGGCAGGCGCTGCCCGAAGCCGACGGCACCGAGCCGTCGGGCTTCTCGGAGATGGCGATGTATGTTCTGGTCCGTCGCGACGGCAGGTGGTGGCTCGCGGCTGGCCAGAACACCCCGATCGCGCGCCAGCCGTGATCGTCGCGGTGGCGCGCCGGAATTCCTCGGTTACGTTGGCTGCGCTCGATGACCAGCTGTGACGTCTTGCACGCTGCGCTGGCCATTCTTGATCATCGCCTTGACCGCATCCCTGGCTGACCGTCTCGCGACGCTCACTGACCTGGACGACTACGGGCGTGGTGGGATCACATCAACTACGCGGCGATCTGACCGCTGTAGGCCGGGCCGCCGTGACCCGACTGGCTACGCTGGTGACGTGGGACTGCACCTGAGCCAGATCGACGAGGCCGACGAGCTGCTGACCAACGACGCGCTGGCGCTGCTGATCGGGATGGTGCTGGACCAGCAAATCGGACAAACAAGGAACGGTGGGTAGACGGGTCAGCGTCGGCGGCGTGCTTTCGGCCAGGATGTCGGTCGCCGGCGGATCGAGGCCGGAAGCACGGTCATTTCATCTCCGAGGGCGGCACTGATCTGTCCTTCGAGCAGCCCCCAGGCATAAGTGGATATCCGGCTGGTCGGGCGACTCGCGAAAGCGGTTGATCCGCTGGGGTCAGCCGCGTGTGACCACCCGTTCTCAGGGTTTCCGTCCGGTCGCGGCGAGGAGCTGGTCCTGAGCGTCGGCGTCCGAGGGCAGGACGAGGGCGGGGGCGTACATGCCAGTCGCGGCGAGTTGACCGCCGAGGGTCCGAACACCGTCGAGAGTTGCCACGACGGATTCGGGGTCGAGGTGGACGGTGTCGCCGGTCGCCTGGGCGAGGTCCCAGGCGTGCACGAGGGGCTCGATCAGGGCGAGGCTCAGGATGTCGGCGACGCTGCGCGGACCCATCGGGGTCGCTCGTTGCACGGCGGGGTTGGCCTCTGCCAGGACACTTTCGATGTCGCGGTGGGCGGCCTGCCAGGCGGCGGCGGGTGCCGCGCCGGCGAGCATGCCAGGTTCGTCGTGCGGCGGGCGGGGTCCCCGCCCGGTCAGCAGTGCCGCGACCTGCCGCTGGCCGTCGATGAGATGACCCAGCACGTCGCGGGCTGTCCAGGGCGGGCACGGGGACATGGAATCCCAGCGGTCCGGCCCGATCCGGGCGACGACCTCGTCAACCCCGCTGAGGGCGCGTCGGTATCGGTCCAACACGATGGTGTTCACTGGTCCTCCGGGTCGTTCAACAGGGGGTGTAGGGCGCGCCAGGCTCCGGTGGCCAAGTAGTCCGCGGCGGCGTCGAGCCGTTCGGGGGCGGATTCCAACCCGTGGCGGGCGTACTCCTGGGCTGGGCCGACCCACAGCGCCAGCATCAGCGCCAAGTCCGGGGAGCCGGACCAGCCGTTCTTCCGCAGCCAGGACGCGACATCCTGGAAGAAGGTCTGGTTCTCGGCGACGGCGGCCGGATCGAGCGCTGATCGCAGCATGGTGGCTGGCGTCGTGAGGAACAGCCGTGCGAGTGATCGATTGTCCTGCATCCATTGCAGATGACGAATCACGACCTGAGTGACCCCGCGATGAGCGTCGGTAGTGGCGCGCAGCTCGGCTGCCAGCACCGACTGGTGATCGGACAGCCCCGCGGCTACGACCGCGCCCGCGAGCGCCTCCCGGTTCGGGAAGTGGTGGAAGAGGCTGCCGTTGCTGACCCTGGCCCGGAGCCGCACTGCCTGCAACGACGTGGACTCCCACCCTTGCTCGTTCGCGCACGCCAGGGCCGCGCGAACGATGTCCTCCCGGCTTCTGGAGCCCGTGCTACCCGTCATGGAGTAACACTCTAGAGCAACGCTCCATTCAGAGCGCACGCATCGGGGTCGCTCACTTCGGATCTTGTCCGCGTCAGGCAGCCGTCGCGTGTCCTGAGCTGTGGAGTGAACGGCGAGCTGGCCCACGGTCGACGGCAGGCCCGATACGGTGTTCTCGTGGGACTGCACCTAAGCCAGATCGAC
>NZ_CADDZT010000010.1:105907-108145 GCF_902812655.1 Candidatus Frankia meridionalis
AGATGGAGCGAGACGGGACAGTTCGTACTCGCCTGACTGTATAGCGTCAGAATCTGATCTGTGGATCCGCGGGTGCCGGAGTGAAGGACCACAGTGAGCGACCCTGTCGGCGTTTGACGGGCCGGAGCCCGCGCCAGCGATTGACGGGTCAGAGCTTGCACCGGTACTGCGGTCAGAAAAAGGCGTGGAGCTCATACCGGTTGGCTCGTGGGGCGATACGCGGCATTAGGGTCGCTGTAGGACGCGGTTGTTCGGGCGACCAGTCCCTCGCCGATCAGCTTGGTCAGCTCATAGCTAACCTGCCGATCACCCAAGGAAAGACGAGCAGCGATCTCCGCGCGGGTCAGAGGAGACTCGGCGGTCAGGATTTCCAGAACACGTTGTTTCCGTGTGGTGGACTCGCGAGTGCTCTTGTTGCGGGCGACTCCCGCGGGTTGGTGCCGTGCCTCGTGTTCAAGGAGATCCGAGAAAAGCGTCGGGTGCCGATCCTCGGCCGCGTCGTCAAGGACGTACCTCGCCCATCGGCGCTGGTTGACCATTCTGACCAGACCTCGTTGGACAAGATCCCCCAGCTCGCGACGAGCGACCTTACTGTCCACCGCGAGTTCGACACGGTACTCGTCGCTCGTCAGCGCCCGGCCAGTCCGAAGTACCGCGAGGGCCATCTCCTGTGTCGGGGAGATGCCTTGCTCACCCAACGAGAACAGCCAGGTCCGGGTGTCCTCGTCGAGTAGCGCCCTGTTTGGCATGACGACTCGGAATTCGCTTATGTTGTCCTTGAACCTGGGGGGTACGAGCCCGGCCTGACGCAGGCTGTTGAGAACGGTGGGGATACCGGTCGCCCGCCCTTCGCACAGGGCCCTTCGATCTCGGTGAAAACGCACGTTCTCGAGGATGTCGACGAGTACCCGGTTACGAGCGGACGCGATGCTCTCGCCTCCCAGCCCCAGCCGGTCGATGCTGACGGGCCCGAAGAGTCCGCCCGGTGATATTACCTCAAGGCGATCCGGGTACATCTCCACATGGATGCGGGTCCCCCTGGCCATTGGGCTGTAGTCCCGGTGAGCCACCGCATTGACCAAGACTTCTCGTAGTGCCTCTAGTGGATACTCCCAGTGGTCCTCTCTGCCAATTCCCGCTACTATTCCGCGCCGGCTCATGCGCGCGAACAGGATGTCAATAACCTCCGCGAGAAGAATCGGTGCCGGACCTTCAAGTATCTTGTCGTCCAGGAATCGCTGGCCGTCTGGACCGGGCTCGCCCTTGCGTGGCGTAGGGTATACGGTCACAGTGATCGCACATCCGCGCAGTGAGTCGAAACCCTGCGGATCCCGGCCCAGCGAGAGCAGCCCACCCAGCGACGGCACGAGGTGCTGGCTGTCGAGCGCGCTTCTTACCAATATTCCGGACCGGTCAAGTAGATCATCGTCGTCCCGGCGGGCCAAGGCAGGTCGGGAGAGGCGAAGGTCCCGTAGATAGTCCGCGACGAGTTCATCGTGCAGATCGACTCTGCGTGCCTCTTCGACGGGTTCTAGGTCGAAAATCGGCTGGCCTCGATTGATGAGCAGCTGGCTCACTTCGTATGACGTGAGTCGATGGTCTCCGTCCGATATACGGATGTACGAGCCATTGGGCTGCCCTTTGCCCCGGAGAAAACAGGGCTTGTCTGCAGGGTCGAGTTCCGGTACCTCGGCGATCACCAAGGTTCTGTCTTCGAACTCCGGAGTGCTGATCAGAGGCATGACCGGCGGAACGAGGCCGTCCCGACACACTCCCGCGATGTCAGCTGCGAGCTTCGCGGCTTGCTCGCATCCAGTCGCCGTGAACCCGCGGGCCTCGTCGAGACCCAGGATCAGGACGCCGCCGCCTGGAGTGTTCGCGAATGCGCATAGCGTCTGTATGGTTTCACTGGGCAGCTTGTCGGTCGACGCCCGCTTGACCTCAAGACCTGCGTCGTCCCGGCCGATCCGGCGAAGCGACGCAACGATCTCGGCCAGTCCGCCTGCATCCATGCCGTAGCCTCCCAGAGAGCCTGACGCAAGCTTAACACGATGTTGTAAGGCAGTGGGAATCTTGTTAGGCTGCGTTAGGTGTGCTACGTGTCGGCGCTGGGAGCTGGCGCGGGGTCGTTGCGTCCGTCCATGATTGGCTGTGGGTGGTGGGGGGCCGATACCCGGCGTCCATTTTGTGCATGATCGAGTCGGTCCGGCTTGCTGCTGGCGAAGGGGAATCGAGCGT
>NZ_CADDZT010000010.1:108528-109414 GCF_902812655.1 Candidatus Frankia meridionalis
GGATGGAGCGGGACGGGACAATCCGTGCTCAACGGACACGTGGATCCCGTGCGCGTGGCGTAGCGGATCGTCGACGGGCGACGACTCGGCGGTGAGCTTGCGGTAGTCCGTGTCTACCGAGGCCGTCCAAGCCCGGATCACCAGCCGGAGGCTGCGAGGGCCAGCGACCGTCAGGCCGACGGCTGTCAGGTCGCGGTCTGGCCGTCGATCGTTTCGCGGAGGATGTCGGCGTGGCCGGCGTGCTGGGTGGTCTCGGCGATGATGTGGATCAGTACCCGGCGGACGCTGTGCCGCGCGCCCGGCTCGTGCCAGGGCGCCTCCGGCAGTGCCTGCGTCGCTGACAGGTCGGGGATGGCTGCGACGATCTCGTCGGTCCGGGCAGCGGCCCGCTTGTAGCGGGCGACGATCCCGGCCATCGTGTCACCCGGCAGCATCTGGAACTGGTTCTGGCGCTTGATGGCCCAGGCCGGGTATTCACGTGCGGTGCCGGTCATGAACTCCTCCCAGGTGACGCCGTCGGGTAGCGCGTAGTTCATCGCCGAGGGTCCCTCGAGGACGAACCGCATCCAGCCTTCCTCGCCGGCGGCGACATGCTTGATCAGCCCGCCCAGGCACAGGGCACTGGCCGTCGGGCGTTCGCCGGCCTGCTCGTCACTGAGACCGCGGGTCGTGTTGATCAGGCTGGCTCGGGCCACGGCGAGTTCGGCGAGCAGGTCGGCCCGCTCTGCGTCGAGGGCTACGGGTTGCGTGGTCGTCATCGTGATCGGCCCCTTCTGGGTCGTTGCCGTTGTCGGCTGTGACCACCACGGTCGTCCGGGAAGCGGTCAGTTTCTGGCCTCTTCTTCAGGCAATCTCATTGGCATGCCGACGACATCAGCGCGCCTGC
>NZ_CADDZT010000010.1:109900-116545 GCF_902812655.1 Candidatus Frankia meridionalis
GCAGGCGCGCCGGGACTGGCCAGGGGCGCTGCTGGCCGCGCGGCTCGAGGTCAGCCCGCGCACGGTGCGCCGCGACGTCGACCGCCTCCGTGAGCTGGGCTATCCGATCCGGGCCACCAAGGGTCCCGATGGCGGATACCGGCTCGATGCCGGGGCGGAACTGCCGCCGCTGCTGTTCGACGACGAGCAGGCCGTCGCCCTGGCCGTCGCGCTCCAGCTCGCCGTCACGTCCGGTGCCGGCATCGGGGAGGCTGCGGCCCGCGCACTGAGCACTGTCCGGCAGGTCATGCCAGCGCGGCTGCGCCACCGGGTCGACGCGCTGCGGCTCACCGCGGTCGAACGCCGCGGAAGCCGGCCCAACCCGCGGGTCGAGCCGGCCGTTCTGGTGACGCTCGGTGCCGCCGTCCATGCCCGGGAGGAGCTGCGCTTCGACTACGCCGTCCCGTCGCGGTCGGTGCCGGCCGATGTCTCCCCGCCGCGTCGGGTGCAGCCCCATCACCTCGTCACCTGGGGCGGACGCTGGTATCTCGTCGCCTGGGACCTGGACCGCGACGACTGGCGCACCTTCCGCGCCGACCGGATCACCCCGCGTCCCCCGGCCGGCTCGCGGTTCACCCCCCGCCAGCTGCCCGGCGGGGACGTGGCCACCTTCGTCGCCCAGCGCTTCCAGGGCTCCGCAGGCCCCGACCGTTGGCCGTGCAGCGGGGAGATGATCGTCGATCTGCCCGCCGCCTTCGTGTCCCAGTACTCCCAGGACGGGATCGTCGAGGAGCTCGGCCCGAACCGCTGCCGGCTCGTCGTCGGCTCCTGGTCGTGGCCCAGCCTGGCCGCCACCGTCGGCCGGTTCGACGCCGACGTCGAGGTCCTCGGGCCGCCCGAGCTCGCGGACGCTTTCGATATGTTGGCCCGCCGCTACGCCCGCGCCGCCGCCGGACAGCGGGGCGAGGCGCACCTGTGCCATGAACCCGAAACCGATGCGATGGAGCGAGCCCGGAACGGAGCGAGCCTGCAGCGGAGTGTGACACCGGCCCGTCGTCGACCGTAACGGCCGGGTCCCGATGCGGCGAGAGCGGCCAGGGTCGACGAGGTTGGATCGGCAGACCTATCGATCTGCTATTGGAAGACTAGAATCTCTGTCGTTGGTAGATTAGAGACGTGGTCGACTATCGGCGCCGTGTCCTCGACGGCACACTGGACGCACTTCAGCCGCATCTTCGCGCTCTGTCGATCCACGGGCCGAAGGCAGTCGGCAAGACCGCGACCGCGATGCGGCGTGCGGCGTCGATCATCGATCTCAGCCTTCCCGGCCAGCGGGAGATCGTGGCCGCCGATCCGAGCATCCTGACCCGGCTGCCGGGGCCAGTCCTGGTCGATGAGTGGCAGCGCCTTCCCGAGGTGTGGGACCACGTGCGGCGCGCGGTCGACGCCGGCTCGCCAGCCGGCCACTTCATCATCGCGGGCAGCTCCGCACCGCGAGGGGCGGTGGTTCACTCGGGCGCGGGTCGGATCGTGCCCCTGCGGATGCGTCCGCTGAGTCTGGCCGAGCGGGACGTCGACAAGCCGACAGTGAGCCTCGCTGCACTCCTCGACGGAAACAGCGACATCGGCGGCGCCACCTCGCTTCGGCTGACGGACTACGTCGAGGAGATCACGGCATCGGGCTTTCCCGCCCTCCGTGGCCTGCCACCGCGGGCGCGTCGAGCCGAACTGGACGCGTACCTGGACAACGTCGTTCAACGGGAGTTCCCCGAACAGGGCTACCCGATCCGGCGACCGACGGTGCTGCGTGCCTGGCTCGCCGCCTATGCCGCCGCCACGTCGACGACGACGGCCTACTCGAAAATCCTGGATGCGGCGACTCCCGGCCTGGGTAACAAGCCAGCCAAGGAGACCACTCTCGCCTATCGTGACGCCCTGTCGTCGCTGTGGTTGCTCGACGCGGTACCACCGTGGATTCCCAGCCGAAACCATCTCGAGCGGCTCGGCCGGTCCCCCAAACACCACCTGGCGGACCCCGCGCTGGCCGCACGGCTGCTCGGACTCGACGACTCCGCGCTGCTGCGGGCCGAGCAGGGCAGCACCGTCCTGTCGGCAGGCACGATCCTCGGGGCACTGTTCGAGCACCTCGCCGCGCTCAGCCTCCACACCTACGCGGAGGCCGCCGAGGCCCGGGTAGGCCACCTGCGCACCCAGAACAACGACCACGAGATCGATCTGATAGTCGAGCGCTCGGACGGCCGCGTGCTGGCGGTCGAGGTCAAGCTGGCGGACCGGGTCGAGGATTCCGACGTCAGGCATCTGAACTGGCTACGAGACCGCATCGGAGAAGATCTGATTGACGTCCTCGTGATCTACGCGGGCGAGCACGCCTACCGCCGACGTGATGATGTCGCCGTGGTCCCGCTGGCACTTCTCGGTCCGTGACCCACTGGGGCTGGCGGCGCCGCGGGTTCCGTTCCGGTCCGCGGCTACCTGGATGCCGACGACTACGGCGCCTGCCGGGACTACACCGACTACACGACGTGACCGCCGTGGCCTGATGGCCGGGGGCTCCGGCGGGTCGTCACGAACCCTGCATCCGCCGTGCGGCTGATCTCGTGATCAGGATTGGATCTTCCGGGGTCTTCCCCGACGAGGTGGTTCCGGGCGCCATGCCCGAAGATCCTCCAGCGTTCCGTTGTCTTCCTCAAGGAGCCTGGAGAAGTACTCGGCGAACGGCAGGCCTGATGCGGACTCATACACGGGGCCTGGCCGTCCCCGCGCGTGTTCCAGCCACGGAAGGAGCTCGTGCAGGGCATTCAGGAGCGGCGTGATCCGTGACCGCTGGTCGCCACCCGCCCCGCCGGTTGCGAGGAGATCGGCTAGGACCTGCGCTCGTTCGGCCGTCTCCCAGCCGGCCCATCCGATCAGGGTCTGGTCCGGCATGCGTGGGCCGATAGGAAGGTAAGAGATGAAACGCTCATTTGGAACGTCGAGTTTGCCACGGATTCGCCAGTAGCTTGGACGCAGAAAATCGCCGGAGGTGTACTTCGGTGGCACCATAGATGCCGTCTGGAAACTGGGCTCACTGGCGTCCTCTGCGCGCTGGTTCGCCCAGACCGTCTCCCAGTCGGCCCGCTTCACGAGACCCGCCGGAGTATGCCGCATAGCCGCCGCGCACGGAACGTGCTCCTCGACGAGAAGATCGGTGAGGACCTCGGCTGGGTCTCGGTCGGGTGCAAGGAGCGCCGCGACGGCGGCCACCTGGGGATCGGTCAGGACGAGTCTGGCCAGACGACCAATCGTAAGTGGTCGAGGGTGGCGGAGCCCGTCGCGATTCTCGTACCAGAGATGCTGTGTCTCGCAGTGGTCCAACAGCCACCGGCGAATCGCGCCGGCCTGCATCGTGTCCCAGCCGTCGCTGTGCCACCGCCGCTTGAACTCCGGCCTCTCCAACAGGTTCAGATCGTCGCTGCGCTCGATGGCGTCCACTCGACGGGCGACGACATCGCGGTATGCGGCCGGCCACCTTTCGGGGATCTCGGTGATCGGCGTCGAGCCATGGCGGGAGAACCAGGTCGTGTTCTCCCCGCGTGCTGCGATCCTTCTGGCCAACACGATCTCGAAAGCCCGCTCACCCGGACTGATCGGTGGGATGCTCTCGGCCGGAGCGAGAAGGGTCTCGCCGGGCTCGGGGAGGATGCCGTAACGGGCATACATCGTCCAGTCCAGCTCCTCCTGAATCGCGACCATTTCTCGCCCGACGCTCTCCCACCGGCGTCGGGCCTCGGCCAGGCGTGCCCCGGTCGGTGCTCCGGAGGCGCTGACGGCTTCTGGAGTGCAGGCTGCCCGCTCCTGAGCAAGCCCATCCAGGAGACCCGACTGCCACGTCGTGAAATCATCGGGAAGAGGAAGGCTACGGAGGTTGGCCCCGGTGAACTCATAGAACTCCTGCCATGCCTCCCCGCCGCCTTCCTGCCTCAGGCCGGATCCCTTGCTGTGGCTATGCTGCTTCAACCAGAAGCATGCGGCTGAGCTGTTGAGGAGCCCGACCAGGGAGACGTACCGGGCTCGGGTGGAATCCTGCGGAAGCTCGATGACCGGCGCCGACTGCAGCGCGATGACGCGCCCGCGCTGCAGCGCGAAGTGGTTGTGGCTTGCCACCCAGGAGAAGGTGATCGCGGGTCCGTCGCCACCCGCCCGCGCCGCTATCTGCGTCCAGTCGTACCATGGCCGCCCAGAGACGCGGTGCAGGGCGCCGAAGGCACGGCGCTCCCGCAGGGTCGTTCGGTAGGGCCAGAGCCGGTCATGGATGCGCGGGTAGCTGCGAATGTCCTCGACGTTGTGATCGTCGCGTCGGGGGAAGAAGCCGGTCCTGTCGGTCTGAACGGCCCAGTCGCGTACTTCGGAGCCCGTGGTGATCCGGACCAGGCCCCCCTCCTCCGCTGGCCCGAGTCTGCGGAAGACGTCCGGCGGTGCGACGAAGGCGTCGTCCGCACCGGTGATGGCCGAATACCCGATGCGGGTAGCGACGTCCCCCAACACGGATTGCCTGGACATGCGGGCGATCAGAGCCCGCGCGGTGCTGTCGGTCAGCTGCCACGGAAACTCGCGAAGGACACGCCGCTCCAGGCTCACGGACCGGGTCCAGCGATCGGCGAGGCCGGCCGTACGCGCGTGTCGACGGATCGACTGCCATACCTGCCCCTGACGAGGTACAGGTGGCAGTGTGGGTTCGGCGCGCTCGGCCAGCACGACGGCTACGGGCCGCGACATGTCGGGTCGCCGGTTTCGGCCGACAAGGAGCACGGTCGGGGTGCCGTGGCCGGGAATGTAGGCGCCAGACGCATCGAGGACGTGGGTCAGCGTCACCTCTTCGGCGAGGAACTCCGTGGCCAGCCGTCGCCCGAACTCCCGCCTCGTGAAGGAGTTCGAGGTCAGGATGCCGACGTGGCCGGCGCCCCGTCCGTTGGTGTCAGCCGTACGAGCCAGTTGGAAGAACCGCTGTGTGCAGGGGACCGCCAGCGTGAACGATCCGCTGCAGGTGTAGTAACGCTCCCGGAGGCGATGGCTGAGGTCCCGATCCCGGACAGTGAGGTAGGGCGGGTTCCCGACGACAACGTGATAGCCCGTCCCGTGGGTCTGCTCGGTCTCGTCTGCCCGCGGGTTCTCTGGTCCGAGCAGTGAGTCGCCGACCCTGATGTTGAGCGGCCAGTCGAGGTCCGCCACATCGACCGGCCCGGCCACCCCAGCGGCGCGCAAAGCGGTCACGAACAGCCGAAATCGGGTGAGGGCGACCGACGACGGGAGTAGATCCACACCGTGCACCGCTGCCAGGGCGTGGCGTACCTGGTGACCTGCGGGAAGCTCAGGCGCCTTCCGGCTCCACGCGCTGAACAGGCGGTTGAAGGCTCCCAGAACGAACTGCCCGGAGCCGCATACCGGGTCGATCAGCCGAACATGCTTATGGCCCACCTCCTCGATCGCGGGATCGAGCGTCAGGTCGAGCAGGAGATCCGCCACGAAGTCAGGCGTGGGTACGAGGGCATGCTCCTTTCGTCTGGAGTCGGAGAGCCGCTCGTAGACATCCGCAAGGAAGCCGGTGTCCAGCGTCGGGTCGGTGAAGTCGTAGTGGAGCTCGTCTCCCTGGTCGCGACGGCTCCAGAAGGACACCAGGGTGTCCACGGCATCGGGGGGGATCGTCAGCAGTAAGTCGGATGTGAACACGCCGTCGAACACGGTCGAAAATCCCGTCCTCAGGAACGCCGCCAGGCAGGACGTGAGGTGATCCAGGGCGGTTCCGCCGTGGCTGCCGTCAGCCTGTGGGCCTGCGCTGCTGGAAGACATCGACTGCGGCGGGACGAGTCGGGTCCCGGTGGGGACGAGATTGTTGTCCTCGCAGAAACGAAGCAGGAGCGTGGTCACAACCCAGGCGATGGCTGTGTCTGTCGCCTGGGTGGCCGAGCGGCGCGCATCCGACGCCAGAGTGGCCTCCAGGGCCTGGACCACTCGGGCGAGATCGTCGGAGAGAGCTCGGCGATCGATCATCTGGGACCTCTCCTGGGATTGCTGCCGCGTGACCTGCCGAGCGGGACGGCTGGTTCGAGACTTCGATAATCCTCTGAGACGTGTTGACACGGCCTACGGTACCGTATGCGCGTGCTCGTCTGAAGTGCTCGTGGGCGGGTCACCGGACGCCGGGTCTGGCCTGGGAGAGTCTTGATGGGTCGCAAATCTGGAAATGTTGTGGCGAGGAGGTCGCCCCTTCGGGGGCCCAGCCTCGTCCGTGCAGGTAGTCGACAGCCTTCTGGGTCGGCTCCAAAAAAATCCATCGCTAGTTGTCAGACCGTGATGCGAAGGGAGGTCGAGGAGCCCATGGGCGCAGCCCCGGCGAAGCGCGCCATGGCCTACGAGGACTTGGCTCGAGTCTTTGAGGTGATCAACGTGGCGTTCGGCGGCCACCCCTGGTGGCAACCGCGCCTTCCCCGCGGGTAGCGGCGGTCGGTGTCGTGACCGCGCTGGACATGGTCCCCGTCCTGGCGATCGCGGGTCTCGCCGTGTCGGCGATGACCAGCCTCGTCAAGGTGTGGCTGCACCTACGGTTTGCCCGCTACATAACGGACATGGCGGCTGCTCAGGGCGTGATCCTGGACCCGCAGGCCGTCA
>NZ_CADDZT010000010.1:116768-121882 GCF_902812655.1 Candidatus Frankia meridionalis
CTGATCGGGATGGTGCTGGACCAGCGGGTTTCGGAAAGGACGAGCGAGATGGGCGTGCGAGGAGCACGCTACCGCTGACGTCTCGCCGCCGGACCGATGACAAACACGAACGCGGACGTTACGGCCGGGCCAGACCCGCCGGATGGCCGAGAAGGCGTCTTCATCTCGCGTGCCTCAGCGGACAAAGGCGATGCCATGTGGATCGCCTGGCACTTGGAGAACGCGGGCTTCGCCGTGACGGTGCAGGACTGGGACTTCGTGCCGGGCACACCGTGGCGTCGGCGGGTACGCCAAGGAATAGAGACCGCCGATACCGTGCTGGCCGTCGTATCGCGAGCCTACCTTGACTCGCGGCACGCCCGCGAGGAGTGGGAGACCGCGAGGGACGCGCTTGCCGCGGGCACGCTGCATCGGCTAATCGTCGCCCGCACAGAAGACATCCCGCCTACCTGGGCTGGTGTAAACGCCTCCATCGACCTGTTCGGTGTCCCTCGGGACGTCGCGCGGCGCCGCCTGCTCGAGGCCTTCGACGCCACCGGCCGCGATCCGGCGGCCCGAGCCGGACCGGGTGGGCCGCGACGCGGCCGGGGGCGGGCCTGGCTCACGTCCGTGCTGGTCGTTGGGCTGTTGCTGGTGCTGGTCATCGCGGTGCTCGCGCTCCGTCCCACCGGCACGTCCGGCCCTGGACCCATGCCGTCGGCCCGCCCGAGCCTCCCCGCCCGACTGGACGCAAAGGTGCTCGCGAGCCTGCCCGGCGGGCGCGGCCCCGCCTATGCGCTCGCGTTCTCGCGGGACGGCCGGCTGCTCGCGCGGGGTGGTGCGGACGTTGTTGAAGTCTGGAGCGTCGCCGACCCGGCCACCCCGAAGCAGCTCAGCGCGATCGAGGACGCGAGCACAATCGGCGGCGCGCTGGCGCTCTCGCCGGATGGCCGCCTGCTGGCCGTCCGCTCGGGGCGCGGCACGACCCTGCTGTGGGACGTCACTGACACCCGGCGGCAGGTCCGGGTGGCGACCCTGGTCAGCACGGCGGGAAACGAGGGCGACACCGTCGCGGTAGGGTTCTCACCCGACGGGCGGACCTTGGCCGCGGCCAGCCGCTTCAGCGGTCGCGTCCGGCTGTGGGACGTTGCCGATCCGGCTCATCCCGCGAGTCTGGATCCCCTCGTCGGGGTGACCGCGGACCTCGCGGCAGTGGCGTTTTCCCCGGACGGGCGGTTTCTGGTGTCGGCCGGCAACTCAAGTACCAGGGTGGTGGTGTGGAAGGTAGCCGCTGGCACTCCGCCGCTCCGGCTGGGGGTGCTCGAGCTCGGATCGGACGCGTACGCGGCAGCGTTCGGCGGTTCCATCCTGGCCACGGGTGGTCACGAGGGCACCGTGACCTTGTGGACAATCGCCGGATAGAACCGCCGATTCCATCCGGCCGGGATCGGCGGTGGAACGCTGGCATCACGCCAACTCCGCACACCCCGCCGGGCTTTCCCGCGGCGCGTGACCGATGAGCGCTCCCGATAAGGACGACAGCACCCGCGACCGACCCCATTTCTTCGTCTCCTACGCGGCCTCGGACCAGCAATGGGCGGAATGGATCGCCTTTCAGCTGGAGGAAGCCGGCTACGCGGTGAGGATCAGGGTCTGGGATGAAGTGCCTGGTTCACACTGGCTGCGGCTGCTGGACGAGGCCATCGAGCGCTCAACGCACCTCCTGGTCCTGCTCTCGAGAAGCGCTCCCTGGCCGACCTACGGCGTGGAGGAGTGGCGGGCCGCGCGGGAGGCGGACCCGCGGCGGTTCACGGGCAGGCTGCTTCCCGTCCGCGTCGAGGAGTGCGAGCGGCCTGGCCTCCTCGAAGGCATCATCTCCTTCGACCTGTTCGGGCTGTATGAGCGGGACGCGCGGGTGGCCCTGGCAGCGAACATCGCGGCGGCTCTTTCCGGCAGGGTGAAACCGACGGTCGAGCCGGACTTCGTCGTGCGGGCGGGACGTGCGAGTGACGGTAAAAGATCCACCCGGGCGTTGTTCCGGGGGCGGGTGCCGCGCTACCCGGGCCCCCGAGGCGGGTGCCCGAGCCTGCCGACGGCTATTCAGAGAAGTCTCGCCCTGACGTTGGGCGCCGCGGCCGTTGTCGGGGCTCTCGTCGTCGGTCTCGTGTTCGCCCTCGACAACGATCGGGCGCCCCTCACCCCCTCGGGCTCTTCGGCGACGCCCGCCGGCCCGGTCCGGCTGGCCACGCTCTCCGGCCACGACCGGGGCATACGAGCGGTGGCTCTTTCACCTGATGGCCGGCTGTTCGGAGCGCACCACGTGGCCCGCGCGGCCGCGTCCAGGTTGATGCCCGGCGGGTTGCTGACCTTCACTTCCGGGATCTTCATCAACCGACCGGCTCCCGGGGTCGCGCTCGGGGCCGCCTCGCTGGGAGCCATCGAGGCATACGCTCGTGCGCTCGCCCTGGAACTCCGCCCGACGAGGATCAATGTGGTACGGCCGGGCAGCACCGACACGCCACTGTTCCGCGGCCTGATCGGAGCGGCCGACGGCCCGGCGGGCGACTCGGCTGTCGCGGCCGCCGGCGCGGCGCTCCCTCTCGGCCGGGTCGCGACCCCCGCGGA
Organism: Candidatus Frankia meridionalis; assembly: GCF_902812655.1. Lineage (GTDB taxonomy): Bacteria > Actinomycetota > Actinomycetes > Frankiales > Frankiaceae > Protofrankia > Protofrankia meridionalis. The sequence goes on from NZ_CADDZT010000010.1 coordinate 119,373, forward strand.
GGCCGCGGCTGCCGCGCTGTTCCTCATGGTCAACAGCTACGTCACCGGCACGGTGGTGACGGTGGACGGCGGTATCAGCATCGCCTGAGCGAACGGTTGCGCCCAGGCCGCCGCGGCCGCCGCTGACGGGCACGGCCAACACACCTGGACGTGAAGCGGCGGCAGGGCCGGATACCGGCCCTGCCGCCGTTGAGCCTCCTTACGCTGAGCACACCCATGCGAGCGAGCCGTCGACCGGGATGCCGCCGGGGGCCGTCAGGTCGATGGTGAAGGACCCACCCGTGACGGTGGTCGGCGCGGCGGCGGCGGGCAGGGTGATGACGGTGCCGTCGGGTTCGGTCAACTGTAGGGTGAGCAGCCCGGTGTACGTTCCTGGCCCGTGGTAGGGGGCCGCGACGACGGTGAACGACACTGTGTAGCTCTTGATCGGAACAGTCGAGGCGGATGCCTGGTAGGTCAGCCGACCGGCCGTGCAGGAGACGGTCGTGTCCGCCGTGCCGATGATCGCCACCGGCTCGGTAAGCGAGATCGTGACCGAACCCGTGTCGGTGTCGGCCGCCGCCGGCGTCACGGCGTTCGCCCCGGTGGCCAGGCCGGCCGCCATGGCCAAACTGGCGCCGGTAGGGCAGGTCCGCGCGCACGCGCTGGACCGCGAGGCGATGATAGCCGTGGCTAGGCCCTCCTGGACGATCCGGCTACCGTGAACCGTGTGAGCCTGCACCTGAGTCAGATCGCTGAAGCCGACGAGCTGCTGACGAACGACCCGTTGGCGCTGCTGATCGGAATGGTGCTGGACCGGCAGATCGGACAAACAAGGAACGAATTGCCGACCGAGGTCATCTAGTCATTGGACGGGCTCCGCGCCGAGCGGCGCGTCATGGTCGCCGACGGTGGACGCGTGGGCCCTCCGGCGGGCGAGCCTGGTCACCGCGAGCCTGGCCACCGCGGAAGGGACCGCGCCCGCGACCGCGCCGACAAGTCCGAGGAGGACGAAGGGCCCGAGCGTCGAGGCGAGTGACGCGGTGCCGTCGTATCCGGCGATCATGAAGGTCAGGGCGAGGGCGAAGCCGAAGAGGCCGCCGGCGGCGGCGGCCGAGCTTCGTCGGCGTGCCGCAATGCCGAGCAGGACGGCCAACAGCCCCCACGGGATCAGGATCACGCCTGAGCCGACGAGGAGGACTCGGGCGCCGAGGAAGCCGGCGGCGACCCCGAGCGGTACGGCTGTCGGTACGACCCACGATCTGCTCATCTCTTCCCCCTGCTCGCGACTACCCCTAGACTACCTAGGTATGGGAGCTGATCGCGCCAAGGGGCACCTCGACACCTTGATCCTCTCTGTGCTCAGCATGGGCCCGGGGCACGGGTACGAGGTGATCGCGGAGTTGAGACGACGTAGCGACGGAGCATTCGACATGCCGGAGGGCACGATCTACCCGTCGCTGCACCGGCTGGAGAAGCAGGGACTGCTGGAAAGCGACTGGGACACGCACGACGGCCGCCGCAGGCGTGTCTACCGGCTTACGGCCCAGGGCGCGACCGCGCTCGCCGTGGCCACCACCGAATGGCGGCGGTTCTCCGTCAGCATGAACGCGGTTCTCGGGGTGGCCGGATGACGATCGAGGAGTACCTGGACGAGCTGTTGGTCCGGTCGAAGGGACCGGCGGCAGAGATCCGACGCCTGCTGGTCGAGACCGAGGCGCACCTGCGCGACGCGGCCGACGCGGAGATCGAGGCGGGAGTGGATGCCGCCGCGGCCGAGATCAGGGCGATCGAGCGTTTCGGCTCCCCGCGCGCCGTGGCCAGGGCGGCCCACCGCGCGCAGCGGCCGTTCCTGCTCGCCGCGCTGGCGGTGGCCGGCATCCGGATGGCTGCGGCCGGCCTGGCGGCAATCGGAGTGTCGGCGCTGTTGGCACGGCTGCTCGCCGTGCTCGCGGGCAGGACATTTGTGTACGGGCTGCCATCCGGTGTCGCCGTGTCGGCGCGCGACTGCGCGCACTGGCTCACCGTGCATCCGGCCGCGGCGAGCTGCGCGCGCGCCGCAGGTCTGGAGAATGCCGCCGACACGCTGGTCTTCCACGTCGGCGGCGCGATTGTCGGCCTGGTGATCCTCGGCGTCGCGACGGTCGTGCTGCGACGCCGGCCGCGGGCGGCGACACCGGACTTCGTCCCGGCGATGGGCCTGACTCTTTTCGGCGTCACCGCGGGAGCGCTACTGCTGGCCGGCTACTGGAACCTCTATGTGCCCGGTCTGTGGGGACGGGGCATGTGGCTCGCAGACGGCGCGACTGCCCTGGCCGTCGCCCTCGGCTACGCCGTGGCCCTGGCCAGCCGGCTACGTCCCGCGTGACGGAGCCGAACCCGAACGAGCCCGAGCGTGGCACTGGCTGTCGCCTCCGTACGCCTCGCCTGCAAGAACGCCTACGACGTCGGCATCCCGTTCAGCCGTGACACCGACCTGGTGCCTGCCCTGGAAGCGGTTCGCGACCTCGAATCCGGTCTCGTCCACGTCG
>NZ_CADDZT010000010.1:122186-134492 GCF_902812655.1 Candidatus Frankia meridionalis
CAGCGATGCCACGGCTACGCCGATCCGGCTACCGTGATGGGCGTGGGACTTCACCTGAGTCAGATCGACGAGGCCGACGAGCTGCTGACCAACGACCCGTTGGCGCTGCTGATCGGAATGGTGCTGGACCAGCAGATCCCGCTGGAGCGGGCGTTCGCCGCACCCTACGAACTGACCCGGAGGCTCGGGCGTCCCCTCGATGCCGCGGAACTCGCAGACGCGGACCCGGATGCGCTCGCCGCCGCCTTCTGTCAGCGGCCGGCGCTGCACCGCTTCCCGGGATCGATGGCCAAGCGGGTCCAGGCGATGTGCCGTTTGGTCGTCGACAAGTACGACTCGGACGCCGCGAACGTGTGGCTAACCGCCGTAGACGGTCGTGAACTGCTGCGGCGTGTTTCGGCGTTGCCCGGGTTCGGGCAGCAGAAAGCCAAGATCTTCGTGGCGCTGCTCGGAAAGCAGCTCGACGTGACCCCTCCCGGCTGGCAGGAGGCGTCGGCTCCTTTCGGGGAGGACGCAACGTTCTGCTCGATCGCCGACATCACTGACACGATCACCCGGGACAAGGTCCGTGACTACAAGAAGCAGATGAAGGCCGCGGCCAAGGCCGGGACGGCCTGACAGGTTTCGGTTCTCGGAGATCTTCGAGGCTCCGGTCAGATGGGCTCTGCTCCGGGTTTGCCTGACGACCCGTCACCCTTGGTCAGGTAGAAACGTAGAGCTCAACTATGCATGGACCCGAGAATCTGACCGTACCAATCCGCCGGATCGGTGTCGCGCACGTATTGGGTAAGCGCCCATCGCTGGCCCTCGGGATCGGCCACGACCGCTTGCCGGACGCCCCAAGGCCGATCATCCGCCGCATCGAGAATCGAGCCCCCGGCATTGACCGCGCGTTCGCATGCCGCGGCAACGTCATCGACAAAGATCTGAGTGATGCTCACGGTCCCGGCGAACTGCCCACCTCGACGTCCCAGCAAAATGATAAAGCCGTCCCGCTCCACCTCGACATGTCCGACCCAGCCGCCCGGCAGAGCGGCCCGGACGATTTCTCGCACGCCGAGTACATCGGTCAGCCAACCAACAACGGCCAAGGGGTCATCGTAGAGCACGCACGGCACGATGACGGGATACCCTCGCGCGGGATCATAGATGGCATGGTTCCTTGACGACGGAGGCGGGTTTTTGGTCATACGGGGACGGTAGGCTGGGCGTCCGGGCGCGGTCTTGAAGAAAGTTGACCGGCTGACCGCACACCAAAGGTCGCCCTATGATTGTGGTCATCAGTCCGCGAAGCGCCGCGCCGCTGCCGGCGTCACCCCCGCGAACAGGGTGAACTCCCGAGTCAGGTGCGGTTGATCCGCATAGCCGCACATAACCGCCACCTGCGCCGGCGCCATGTCTCCGCGAGTGAGCAGCCGCGCGGCTCGCTCATACCGCAGCACTCGTGCCGCGATCTTCGGAGTCGTCCCGATCTGCTCACGGAACCGGGCTGCCAGGTACCGATGACTGCGTCCGGCACGCGCGGCAAGGTCAGCGACTCGGACCGCCCCGCCGGCCCGGCGCATCGTCCGCCACGCCCACACGACCTCTGGCGACGGAACCGGGCGGCCGCGATCCTGCCGGTGAGCAGACAGTCAAGCAGCGCGAAGCGCTCCTTCCACGTCTTCGCCTCCGACAGCCCTCCGGCCCAACGCTCGGAGTCAGAGCCGAGCAGGTCGGACAGCGCCACGACCCGATTGCCCAGCTCGTGCATAGGCACGCCGAACAGCGAGAACGCGCCAAGCGGATCGAGCCGGATTTGGATGCCGAGCTGACGGCCGTCATGCCCGGTCCGCGTTGGCCGGTCATGTATCCCGGCGATGAACGAGGAATACGTCTTCAAGACCTGGGCGCCAGGCGTGGGCAGCGCGCGGGACCCGTCTCCGAAACTGACGATCACGATGCACTCGCCCGAAGGGGTCTCCCGCCGACGTACCGGGCTGAGCAGCTCTTCTCGGAAACCGGTGTAGGCCCGGACACGGCCACGCAGAGCCGAGCCCGGCAGGCCGTCGGCCCACTCACGAAACCCACCGGCGTCCTCCACTTCCCGTGGGCCGATACGCACGAGACCGATGCTAGGAGCTCGTCGGCCTCCTCCCTACGCCGCTGGCATGTCCACCGGCTGGTTGATCAGGTGCTCCATGTTTCCGACATGTGCTGGGATCAGCAGATCCCGCTGGAGCGGGCGTTCGCGGCCCAGACTCCTAGATCTTTATGATTCTGATGAGGCCTTCGAGGCCGGCGAGGCCGGCGGCGTTGCGGGTGTAGACGCTGGCTTCGTGGGCGTGCGCGGTAGCCGCGATCAGCAGGTCCATCGTCCGTGCACGTGGCTGGCGTCCGACTTCGACGACTCGGGCGGCGAGTCGTCCGTAGCTGTCGGCGACGGCGTCGTCGACGGGTAACGGGTCGAATCTTCGTTGGAGTGCGCTGAGGCGGGCGAGTCGGTTCGCGCGGGCCTCGGGTGTCTTGGCGACGAGGACACCGAACTGGAGTTCGGCAATGCTGATGACGCTGACCGCCAGTTCGCCAGGGATCGGCGCGACATCGGTCGCGACCAGCACGCTGGTGTCGAGGACGCCACGATTCATCGATCTTCCCAGGGATCTGTGAGGGTGTCGTCGATAAGTTCGCGATCACCGGACCAGTCGGTGTCGGTCGGCAGGGTGAAGACATCCGCGAGGTCGTCCCAAAGCCGCCATGCGCGCGGGGTCACCGGGCCGAGGACGGCTGCCGGCCGGCCGGAAACAGTGATGGTCAACCGCTCGCCGGCCTGGGCGCGCCGCACCAGCTCGCTTGCGTTCTGCCGCACTTCGCGAAGCCCTATCTCGTTCATCTCCCCAGAATAGCACTTGTGCTACACGCAGGTGCGGGCTGGGATGGACGGGAGTGCGGCAGAGGTCAGGGGGTGCTGCGAGGGGCATGTCGGTCCGGACGACGTCTTTCCACTCCATGGTTCCGATACCTGCTGGGACCAGCAGATCCCGCTGGAGCGGGCGTTCGCCGCACCCTACGAACTGACCCGGAGGCTCGGGCGTCCCCTGGACGTCGCGGAGCTCGTAAGAGGGATCGACGTTGGACGGGAAGCGCGCCGTTCGCCGACCCGTGATCAGTGGTTGTCCCCCGCGGAGGGACGGAAGCCGTTCTGCATGGCGTTGTTGGGGATGTCCAGCTGGAACCAGACGGTCTTGCCGGTGCGGGTGGGTCTAGCACCCCAGTGGGTGGCCAGTTCGGCGACGAGCTGCAGGCCACGGCCTCCTTCGTCGTCGAAGGTGGGATGCAGCAGGCGGGGCACCCGGGTGTCCTCATCGGAGACTTCGACGTAGAGGGCGTGCTGTCCTCGGCGCAGGACGAGGCGACTGGGGGTGTGCGCATAGCGGATCGCGTTGGTGACCAGTTCGCTGACCAGAAGTTCGACGGTGAAGGCGTCCTCGGCGACTCCCCAGTCGTCGAGGGCGGCGAGGACGGTCGCACGGGCGCTTCTGGCGGCCCGGGGCTCGGGGGCGATCGACGTGGTGGCGGTGGTGGCTGTGGTGGTGGCGCGGACGAGCAGCAGGGCGACGTCGTCGTCATAACCTTCGCCGCGGTCGAGGAGGGACAGCAGTCGGTCGGCGGTTTCATCGAGATCATCTGTAGGGATGTTGGTGTTGAGGCTGGTGAGGGTCCGTAGGGTGCGCTGAAGACGCCGGCAGCCTTCGTCGATGTCGATGGACGGGGATTCGACCAGGCCGTCGGTGAACAGGGCAAGCGTGGAGCCGGCCGGGAACGGGTGCCGAGTTTCGCTGAATGTCTGGCCGCCGACGCCGAGGATGATGTCGCCTCGGCCCGCAAGGAGCAGGACCTCCCCGCCGGGGCGCGCGAGGACGGGGTCCAGGTGGCCGGCATTGGCCAGACAGATTGTGCCGGTGGCGGGTTCGAAGATGGCGTAGATGCAGCTCACGAGGGTGTCCTCGGGGCCGCTGCCGATCGTCTGGACGAGGTCGTCGAGGTGGGTGAGGACGTCGGCGGCGGGCAGGTCGAGGGCGGCGAAGGCGCGGACGGCGGTGCGGACCTGGCCCATGACCGCGGCGGCGGCGAGGCCCCGGCCCATGACGTCACCGATGACCAGAGCGACCCGACCGGCGGACAGCCCGATGACGTCGAACCAGTCGCCCCCGACTTCGGTGCCGGCGGTTCCCGGTTCATAGCGCCAGGCAATGTCTAGACCTTCGAGAGCCGGGGTGTTGTGGGGTAGCAGGCCGCGTTGCAGAGTAATGGCGGCGGTGCGCTGGCGGGCGTAGGCGTGGGCATTGGCCACCGCGTTGGAGATTCGACTGCCCAGTTCGGCCGCGGTCTGCACGTCCCAGTCGGTATAACGACGCCGGGACTGGCCGATGCCGAAGTAGGCAACGCCGAAGAACTGCCGACCTACCAGGAGCGGAACCACGATGGCCATGTCGACTGCCATGCGTTCGAAGTGCGCATCTGCGCGGTATCGGCTCGGTTCCTGGACATGGACGCTACGGATCACCCGGTCGTCTATGGTGAAAAGCACCGGCCGGCGTGTGGCGAGCGCCTGATGAGCCGGATTGTCCGGGCCGAGTTCGACGGGCACACCGATGGTCTCCAGCGGGTCCCAGGGTCGAGGGGAGGAGCTCGGCCAGGTGGCCGACGCGAATCCGCGCAGCGTCAGCGAATCCGGCCTCGCATCAGCGTCGAGAGGTTCGTCGGCCAACAGCAATTCGCAGTTGTCCGCGAATTCCGGGACGATGAGCTCGACGATCGAGTCCAGCGTGTCCGAAAGCTTCAGTGAGGTTCCGAGCAGCCCGCTGGCCCGGCCCAACAGGCGCAGCCGTTGTTCCACAGCATCGCGCTCCGCCTCGGCGTGGCGCTGTTTGGTAACATCGACCACGGTCACGCCAACCGCGACCGTGGCATCGTCCGAGTCGCGGAACGGGTAGTGGGAAACCTGCCAGATGCGCTGGTCGGGGTAGGTCGCCGGGGTGGTGCTGGTGATCTCCACATCGAGGATCGGCTCCCCGGTGGCCAGCACCTGCCGGATCACATCCCATGCGTAGGGCTCCACATCGGGGAGCAGATCGGAGATGACCCTGTCACCGATGTCCGCCACGGACAGACCGTTTATTTCCAGTATCGTCCGGTTCATCATGCGTACCCGTAGCTCTGCGTCCACGACCAGTAAACCGATGGGGGCGAGGTCCGCGAGCTGCGAGATCATTTCGAGGCTTCCCCGTCGGCCCGATAGCAGGTCATGGCTGCCCTGGACGCCCGCATGACGAATCATCGGTGGGCGTGAGCCGCGAGGATACGGCGTCGATTCCATGTGACTGCCCTGTGGTTGGCGGAAGCTGCGGTAGGGGGCACTCCGGGTTGGAGGTATGTGACGTTATCGCGGTCAGTGACGATGTGATGCCATGTGGTTGGATGCACCATCCCGTCATCTATGTGTCGTAGGATTACTGGTGCCCTGTACCAGATGTAACCAAACGTGCGAAGTGGTCACCGATCGGAAAGATCGCAGGGTGAAGTCTTTTCCGGGATATCCGCCTCGTTGATGTCAGTGAAAGTATGTGGAATTTATCGGGATTACCGGCGACCGAATGGCGGGCGAGTTCGCCGCAGTCCCGATTTCCGGGCCGGTGGGTAGTCGGCCTGGTCAGGTAGCAAGCAGGACGAAAACGGGAAAGGCACAGACACAGGCCGCGGTGAGATAGATCGTCACATGCGCCCACAGGGGTGCACTGGGTGACGGGTCCAGCAGGCGTGAGATACGTGCGATCACTGGGGCGTGGGCCGGAGGCCGGGTGAGCTCGGCAAGCCGACCGCGACGCGTGCCATCCGTGCGGTTGTCCGCCCTGGCCCGCCTGTTCTGACTGCCTCGTACCGAATGCGGCGACCGGCCCTGGGCGGTCGCCCCCTGCTGTGGCATTCCGGTGATGCCGACCGCCCCTACCGGCACCGGGGACCGGGCGACACCGAGTCGGGCCAGTGCGCGTGCGAGGGTCTGCCCACTGGTCCGCCGGGCTGCGGCGTCGTCGGCGAGCATCTCGACCAGCAGCGACACCGCGGCGGTCGCCTCGCGGGCCGGCCGAAGGAACGGGAAGGTTTCCTGCCAGGCCACGAAGGGCTGGATGACGAGGTCATGGCGGCCGCGGGCATGAGCCTCCTCGTGGGCGAGGACCGCTGCCAGCTCGTCCGAGGTGAGCACGGTCAGCAGGCCCCTGGAGACGACGACCCGCGTGTGGCGCATTCCGGGCAGGCAGTAGGCGACCGCGACGGGATGGTCGAGGACGCGGAGCCGGCCGTGTCGGCGGACCCGTTCGGCGTGCTCGCACAGCCCGCATGGGACCTCTCCCGATGCGGCGCCGTCCCTGGCCGCGCCGGTGTCCGCCGCCGTCGATGAACGGGGGTGTGTGCCGTGGTCGTGGCCGGCGAGATCAACGAGGTGGCGGTGGCGGCGTCGTTCCCGCAGGGTCCGCGAGGTGGACAGGGCGAGGACGCCGAACAATCGGGCGGTGAGCGCGGATGCCACTCCGAGACCGATCACGTTGATCCAGCCGAGCCCGGCGAGGGGCTCGCCGGCAGCCAGGTGGTCGGCGTGGTCGCGCACGCCGACCGGAAGGTTGGCGGACAGCGGCGCGAAGGTGAACGCAATCACCGCGAGGAGGGCGGACACCCCTCCGGCGAGCCCGACCGCCTGCCACAGCACGATGGCTGATCGTGGGCAGCGGGATGGCCAGTGAGCCACGGCAAGTACCCGTGGGACCGGCCATGCGAGCGCACCAGCGAACAGGGCGAGGATGGCCGCGGTCGTCATAGCGGGTGAACGGTACCTCCGTCCGAAGACGGCGGTACCGCATGCGCGTGCGCTGTGTCCGATTCGATGTCCAGGGTGTCGGTCCGGCCTGCGTCGGACTGCTCGGTGCCGGCATCCGCGTCGACGTCCGCGTCGACGTCCGCGGGCTGGGTCAGCGCGCGGCGCAGGATGTCGGCTTCGGCCGGGGACACCGATCCGACGAAACGGACCAGTGCCGAGCTGCGGTCCTCAGTGGTGTCGAGGGCCGCGAGCATGGCCTCGGCGACGACCGCGTCCCGGCTACTGGACGCCTGGTAGCGGTGAGCGCGTTCGGCGCGCTCCCGTTGGACGAAGCCCTTGCGTTCAAGACGTTCCAACACGGTGAGAACGGTCGTGTAAGCGAGATCACGCTCGTGGTCGAGTCGGGCGGCGACCTCGCGCGCGGTCAGCCAGCTGTCGGTGTCCCACAGCACATCCATGACCGACCGCTCAAGGTCACCCAGACGTGCCATGGTCCCACCTTACGACGGATGCAACGACCGTCGGTACCTGTTGGTCCGACCCGTGCGAGGGTCTGACCAGGTATCAGGGCCGATATGGGCTCTGGCGGGCCGCACGGCAGAGCCCTGGCAGGATGCTCAGCTGGCGGTCGACATCGTCGATACCAAGATCGGTCAGCTTCGCATGGACGCTTCTACCGGCTGTGTCAAGGTGGAGAGTCGCCAGGCCGAGCGTCCGCTGGAACGGTCCCTGGACCCGGCGGATGCTCTGCACCTTTTCGAGCGGGACCCACTGGGTGACCCGACGCAGCCGGCCGCTGGTCGCAACCACGCAGCGGTCGCTGCTACCCCAGGCGAGGAAGTGGTAGCTCAACGGAGTCTTCCATCGGGCTCGCGCAGGGGCGCGCCGGTCGGCGGCGGGGGCGCCGGGGACGAGTCGGGACAGTAGGTAGCGCGCCTGGTCGTGGTCTCCCACCGGCAGAATCACGCGTAGCTGCCGGCCCTCCGGCCCGTTCTCCTTTCTGACCCGCCGGCCCGCCACCTCCACCTCGAGCCGGCACCATCCGAACGGCCTCCACAGAAGGGGTTCGACCAGCCGGGCCGCCTGGACGCGGCCGAACGGGATGGTCTCCGAGGCGGTCTGAACCGCGCCGGACCGCAGGTGGAGCCCGTCCGCGGCGGCGGAGACGGTGAGTTCGAAGCCGCTGTTGAACTGTCGCCAGAAGGATGTCGCCAGGCCGATGGCAAACGCCACGGCACCGCCCAACGCCCCGACGGCCGCAGGGATCACCGTCGCGACCACGGTGAGGCCGACAGCCAGAAATATCTGGACTGTTCCCCAGCCGCCGAACACCATCGAGGCGACCAGCCTGCGGGTGCTGACCGCGAACAGCAGTTGCGCGGGGGGTGGCGGAGCATCCTCGGCGACGCCATGGGCCAGTGCGAGCAGCCGTGCCCGCAGGATCTCCGCGTCCGATTTCCTCAGGCAGGCCAACCGTCCGGTCGTGCCGGTCGAGGCCGCCATCCGAAGACGGAGCTCCGCCAACCCCAACAGCCGGGCGAGCCCCGATTCCACGAGGTCGATCGCCTGGATCTGGGCCAGCGGGTAACGCTGGGAGCTTCGGCGTAGCAGTCCGGTCTCGATCCGTAGCGTGCGGTTGTCGATCTGCCACCGGGTGACCAGCCATGAGACCACACCGACGAGGACGACCATGGCGACCACCGCGGGCTCCCAGTACCGGCCCGCAGTGCCGCCATCCTGCTGCCGAGTCACCTGACCGGACAGCATGATGATCAAGATTACCGCAACGTGGCGGCCGGCCCGGACCAGCGGTGACAGCGGGTGCAGGCGATGCCATCCGCCGGCCACGCCGTCAGCGACCTGGTCGTTCGTCGCCGGTTCGTTCGTCGCCGGTTCACCGACGGCGGCGTCCGGTGCGGAGCCGTTCACGGCCGGCCCTTTCACAGCCCGGCCGCGCGGGCTTCACCCAGACGCGCCAGCGCGTCCCGCAGCCGGCTGGCCTCGTTTGCGGCCAGTCCCGGGATGCGGGCGTCGCTGGCTGCGGCCGCGGTGTGCATGCGCACCGTCGCGAGTCCGAACATGCGCTCGAACGGCCCGGCGGTGATATCGACGAACTGCATCCGGCCGTAGGGCACCACCGACAGGCGGCGGACCATGATGCCTTGGCGTACGAGCAGGTCGTCGTCGCGTTCCGCGTACGCCCAGGCCTTCACCCGGCGATGCAGGATGCGTTCCCAGATCACCGCGACCGCCGCGATCGCCAGGGCCAGTTCGGCGCCCAGCCAGGTGGAACCCAGGATGGCGCCGAGCAGTCCGGCGGTGACAGCTGATGGAACGGCGACGACGGCAAGCTGGGTCCGGCGCATGGCCAGCAGTCGGGCCGATGGTGCGGTCCAGTCCTGATCGTCGTTCATCCGATCCATCCGCTGGCTGTGGGTAAGAGCGCTCGGCAATAGGGACGTGGCGTCGCGGGGCCGGGGCAGGCACCTCGCGTCGTTGTCGTCGACAGAACAGGGCGTCACCCACCATATCGGTCCGGATGCATTCGGCATCCGTGGTGGTGTCTTTGTCGCTTTCGGCGCGTCCTCGGCTGGCGTATTCTACGTAACGTAGAAGTTCTACGGAGGATAGAAGATCCTTTCTTGTCGAAGATCGTCCGGCTACGAAGGACGGGCAGGAGGAGTCCACCGATGGTCCTCGCCGCCTCCACGGATCTTGCGCGTGGGCAGACCGGCTTCTCGCTCGCGTTTCACATCTGCTTCGCGGTCTTCGGGGTGGGCATGCCCTGGCTGCTGCTCTACACCGAACGTCGCTGGATCCGGACGGGTGACCCCGTCTGGTACGCCCTCACCCGCAAGTGGTCGCGGGCCTTTGCCGTCCTGTTCGCGGTGGGTGCGGTGTCAGGGACTGTGCTGTCCTTCGAGTTCGGCCTGCTGTGGCCGGCGTTCATGGCCCGCTACGGCGGTGCGCTCGGCCTGTCGTTCACCCTCGAGGGCTTCGCGTTCTTCATCGAGGCGGTGTTCATTGGCCTCTACCTGTACGGATGGAACCGCCTGTCACCTCGGGCGCACTGGTGGACGATGGTCCCCATCGCCATCGCCGGGACACTGTCCACCCTTTTCATCATCACCGCGAACGCGTGGATGAACGTTCCCCGGGGCGTGCGGGAGGTGGACGGGCGGGTCGTCTCCGCCGAGCCGCTCGCGCCCTTCACCGTCCCGTCCGCTCCGCCTCAGGTCGTCCACATGCTGCTCGCCGCGCTGATGTGCACGGGTGGCGTGGTCGCCGGGGTGTACGCGGTCGGGATGCTGCGCGGCCGGCGGGACGCCTACCACCGTCGTGGGTTGCGGGTCGGCCTGGTCATAGTCCTCGCCTGCGCCCCGCTGCAGCTCGTCGTCGGCGACTGGGCGGCGCGGGTGGTCGACGCCCAGCAGCCCGCGAAGCTTGCCGCGATGGAGGCCCTGTACCGGACCGGGCCACACGCGCCGCTGACCATCGGCGGCATTTACGACGGTACGACCGGAAAGATCCGGTATGGCATTGAGATCCCCGACCTGCTGTCGGTCATCACCGGTTGGAAGCCCGGCCACACCGTCACCGGGCTGGATGCCGTCCCACCGGGCGAACGCCCGAACTCACTTGTCGTCCACCTTGCCTTCGACACGATGGTGGGGCTCGGGAGCGCGGTCATCGCCCTCGCTGTGGCCGTGGGGGCGGTGGCGCTGTGGCGCCGGCGCCGGAAGGTCCGCCCGCTGATCCCTCTGGGCAGGGGGTGGTTGCTCGCGGCGGCCGGCACCGGTCCGGCATCCGTGATCGCGATGCTGGCCGGCTGGGAGGTGACCGAAGGCGGACGCCAACCGTGGATCGTCTACGGCCGCATGCTCGTGTCCGACGCTGTGACCACCAGCCCCGGCATCGGTTGGGCGTTCGGCGGCACGCTCGTCCTCTACCTGGGGCTGGCAACGGCGCTGGTGCTCATCCTGCGGCGGATGGCCACCGGCGGGCCGACCTACGAGACCGGCGTGCCGGCCCCGGATGCAATCGCCGGCCGGCCGGCCGGCCCGGACCCGCGACCGGGTGCGGGCGCGCAGGACGCGGACGAGGACGCGACAGTGCGGATCGTGCGGATGCAGAGGGCGGGCCGATGAGCGCCGCGGATGTTCTGCTGATGGTCATGGTCGGTGGGCTGACCGCATATGCCCTGCTCGGCGGAGCCGACTTCGGCGGAGGCGTCTGGGACCTGCTTGCACGCGGACCTTACGCCGGCGGACAGCGGGCCCTGATCTCGTCCGCTCTGGGCCCGGTGTGGGAGGCCAACCATGTCTGGTTGATCTTCGTGATCGTAGCGATGTTCTCCGGGTTCCCGCAGGCGTTCGGCGTGATCGGCAGCACCCTGGAGCTGCCCATGGCATTGGCCCTCGTCGGCATCGTGCTGCGCGGTGTCGCCTACGTCTACCGGGCCTACGGCGCGGGAGCGGCCGGCCCGGACCACTGGTGGGGGCACGTGTTCGCGGTCGCGTCCACGGTCACCCCCTTCATGCTCGGCGTCTGCGGAGCGGCCATGGCCAGCGGTGTCGCCCGGCCAGGCGACGCAAGCGCCCCGCTGACCAGCGGGTTCGGCCTGGTGGCCGGAGCGTTCACGGTCACCGTGACCGCCTTTCTCGCCGCGGTGTACCTGTGTCGGGACGCGGCCCGGTCAGCCGCGACCGAGCATCTCGTCGAGGGGTTCCGCCGCCGGGCGCTGGGCAGCGCGGTCGTCGCGGGCGGGCTCGCCGCGGCCCTGCTGCCGCTGCTGTGGCGGGATGCACCGGTGGTCGCCGACCGGTTCCCGTCCCGTGGCCTGCCGTTCGTCGCGGTCTCGGCGTGCGGGGGGACCGGTGCGTTGGTGCTGGTCTGGCTACGTCACTTCACCGCGGCCCGGCTGGCTGCCGGCCTCGCGGTGGCTGGCGTGCTGTGGGGCTGGGCCGCCGCCCAGTACCCCGACCTGGTTGTCGGGCAGATCGACGCCGCGTCGGCGGCGGCACCCACCGAGAACCTGCGGGCCATGTTGATCGCAATCGGTTCAGGTGTGGCTGTACTGATCCCGGCGTTGGTCTGGCTGTTCCGGGTGTTCGCCCATCCCGAACCCGCGGGCGCCGACCTTCATCATTAAGAGCGCCCGAGGACAGGGCAGGCACTGCGGCTGGACGGCCCGCACCGAGGGCTACGGTCGGCGGGTGAAAGTGCGTGGGGAGGAACGGGAAACGGCATCGGCCGACGTCGGCATGTCACATGTCGACATGTCACCGGTCGGTGACGCAACGACCGGTCGGCCTGATGGCGGGGGCCGCTGGCACCCACAGCCCAGGCGACTGCTCGTCAGCGAGGTCTGGCTCGTCCTCGGTGTGTCGCTGGGTGCGTCCGCGCTGTGGGCGGTCGTCCGCTACATCGGTGACCTGACCGCTCCGGGGCCG
>NZ_CADDZT010000010.1:134982-137567 GCF_902812655.1 Candidatus Frankia meridionalis
CGGCCCCGGGACGCCCGTGGCTTGACCTTTCCCTTCAGGTGGTGGGCATCGCGACCGCGCTCGTGCCCGCCTTTCTGGCACTGCACATGTTCGTCCGGGACGGCGCAGGCCTGGCCACCATCGGGCTGGACCGTCGACAACCTCGTCATGACGCTGTCTTCGGGGCGGGACTCGCCGCGGCTGTCGGTGGTACCGGACTCGGTCTGTATCTGATCGCCTGGCATTCCGGCACGAACCTGACTGTGGTCCCCGCAGACCTGCCGGACGTGTGGTGGCGCATCCCCGTCCTGGTGCTCTCGGCGGTGGAGAACGCGGTGCTCGAAGAGGTCGTCGTGGTCGGCTATCTGCTGACACGGCTGCGCCAGCTCGGCTGGAGCGACAACCGGGCGCTGGCGACGAGCGCGCTGTTGCGCGGTTCGTACCACTTCTACCAGGGCATCGGCGGCTTCGTCGGAAACCTGGTCATGGGTCTGCTGTTCGGTCGGATCTACCAGCGCCGGGGACGGATCGGCCCGCTTGTCGTCGCACACTCCCTGATCGACGCGGTTGCCTTCGTCGGTTACACCTTTCTGGCCGGAAGGGTCTCCTGGCTCCCTATAGCATGAGGTCCTCAGGTGGCGAGCGTCGGGGTCGCGAGAAGGTTAACATACGCTGAACAATAGTTGTCTATTCATCGTCCATCAGATGAGGTAAAGGTGGCCGTGGCGTTGCCGACGGGAGGGTCGGACTTACCTCGGCCGGGTTGTGCTCACCTGGTGTGACTACTCGTGTGTGATCGTGTGTGATCGTGTGTGGCCGGGTGGCCGGGTGGCCGAAGACCGCTCGGGTAGGCCGGTGGCGCGGTGGGCCGACGGCACCGCGGGGCACCAGACCGCGATGATCCGGTCGTATGCGATGAAAGGGGACGACATGGGCGGCGAACTGAGGGAAGTGGAACGTAAGTTCGCGGTCGGACCGGTCTTCGTGCTGCCCGCGCTGGACGGGCTGCCCGGCGTCACAGCGGTGACCGAGCCGGAGACGGTCATTCTCGAGGCTGTCTACTACGACACCGACGATCTCCGATTGGCCCACAACAGGATTACCTTCCGGCGGCGGACCGGCGGGTACGACGAAGGCTGGCACCTGAAGCTGCCGATCAAGGCTGGTGAGCGTGAGGAGATCCAGCGTCCGCTCGACCCGGCCGACACCGGCGGGGACGGTCAGCCGGCCGTGGCTGGCCGTCCACCGGCCGCGGCCGATCCCGTTCCGGAGGTCTCGGCCGTTGCTCGCGCCGCGGTGGATGGCGGATGGTCGCAACGCACCCCACCTGGCGATCTTGTCGACCTGGTGTCCGTGCACCTGGGAGGCGTCCCGCTTCGACCGGTGGCACGGCTGGTCACGACTCGCACGGCCGTCCGGCTGCGCGACGCCGCCGGCGCTGATCTCGCCGAGGTGGTCGACGACCATGTCAGCGCCCAGACCCTCGACGCGGTGGCGGTGGCGGGGGAGGGCGAGCCGAGCCGGTGGCGGGAGATCGAGGTCGAACGGGTCGGATCCGGTGACGTCAGCCTGCTGGACAAGGTCGGCGCCACCCTGACCGCAGCCGGCGCATCGGTGTCTCCCGACGTTTCCAAGCTGTCGCGGGTGCTGGGGCCGGTGCTCGCGAAACAGCGCCGGCCTGCTGTGCCGGTTTCCCGTGGCAGGCTGCGGCCCAAGTCACCGGCGGGCGAAGTGGTCCGTGCCTACCTGGCCGCCCAGGTGGAGGCACTGCTCGCCGCCGACCCGCGCGTCCGCCTCAACGTGCCGGACTCCGTCCACAAGATGCGTGTGGCAACTCGCCGGTTTCGCAGCACTCTGCGTAGTTTTGCACCGATGTTCGATCCGGAGCTCGCCATCCATCTGGACGGGGAGCTGCGCGATCTGGCCGGCGCGTTGTCCGCCGCCCGCGACTCCGAGGTGATGGTCGAGTACTTCGACGGACGGGTGGCTGCCCTGCCGGACGAACTGGTGCGTGGCCCGGTCGTCGAGACGATCGACAGCCGGTTGCTCGCCGGGCAGGACGCGGCGCGCACCGAGACGCTGGAGATGCTGCGCGGCGAGCGTTACCTGACGCTTGTCGCCGACCTGCGGGCGCTGGTCGCCGGACCACTGCACGGGCCGGCGACCGAACCTGCGCGCACCGCCCTGCCCAAGCTGATCGGCCGGGCCGACCGCCGGCTGACCCGCAAGGTCGAGGCGGCCCTGGCGACCCCGTCCGGTCATGGCCGGGACATCCAGCTGCACAGCGCTCGTAAGCAGGCGAAGCGGTTGCGCTATGCGGCCGAGACCGCCGTGCCGGTCTTCGGACCCGACGCGTTGGCGTTCGCCGGACTGTCCGAGGAGATCCAGGAGCTGCTCGGTACCCACCAGGACGCCACCATTGCGCAGGGACTGCTCCGGAAATGGGGGACGGCGTCCCAGGACGCGGGGGAGCCGACGGCGTTCACCTTCGGGCTGCTGCTGGGCCTGGAAGAATGCCGGGCTCGGATGGCGGAACGGGATTTCGTCGACTTCTGGCCGGAGGCGTCCCGGCGTAGTCACCGATGCTGGCTTCGGTAGTCCGCACC
>NZ_CADDZT010000010.1:137651-139073 GCF_902812655.1 Candidatus Frankia meridionalis
TCTCATCCGCAATATTGTTGATGGTCGCAAACATTGCTAATGGTCGTAATAGCCGTGTTTCCGGTCGATTCCTACCCATCGTGTCGGCAACTCGGTCAGCTGTCGGACCCGCACCTGGTCCGTGGAGCTCGCCGGGGTCTGCAGCAGGAGCGTCGAGTCCGGGCCGTCCACCGGACGGAACAACGACAGGATCAGGCGGATCTCGCCGACAGTAGCGGTGTTTACCGTCACCGTCCGTGTTGTGAACTCGTGTACCGGTGGGCTTTCCCACCACTGCCTCAGATCAGGTCTCTCCGCCGCGAGCAGGGCGAGTATCTCTCGGGTACGTCCGTCCTGGGGATCGTGGTCGGCCCGATTCCGGAACTGCGCGAGCACATCTTTTGTCACCGTTTCCCACTCGCGCAGCATGCTGCCCAGAAGGCGGCTGGTGATCAGGAGGTATGCGAGGTTGCGGCGTCGTTCGTCGACCAGGCCCGGGTCCGTCCACAGCGCCGCGTAGGGCTCGTTCCACGCGGTGATGTCGAAGCGACGGTCCAGCAGCAGCGCCGGGCTCGTCGGCCAACTGTCCAGCACGGGTCGGAGCTGCCCCACAAGGCCACGATGGTGATCATCCGATGTTGGCGCGTGCAGACCTGCCAGGGTCAGGATGTGCTGACGAGCGTTGTCGTCCAGATGCAGCGTCCGGGCGACCGCGTCGACGACCTGGTGGGACGCGGGCACCCGTCCCTGCTCCAGCCAGGTGTACCAGGCGAGCCCGAGACCCGACGCCGCCGCGACGTCCTCTCGAGGCAGCCCGGGGACCCGCTCGCGGTGCGCCTGTAGGAACTTGCCCAGTTCCCGCTGGCGGGCCTCCTGCCGGGCTTCCTTCCGGGCCTCCTGTAGGGCTTCTTGCAGAGCCTTTTGCAGAGCTTCGTTGTTCGTCGCGCTTTCCGCCATGGCCAACCGTCCTATGGATCGTCGCCCGGACACCGACATGTGGGATCTGGATGAGGGCGTCCAGACAGGTCAACGCCTTTTGTCGGCCGACGACCCGCCCGTTGGCTCCTACCGGACACATGCCTATCTTGACTTCGTCCACATAGCGGCGTATTCATATTCGGCCCGGTGCGACTTGGGCCTCTCCGGCGCGGTCTGCCCACTCCAGCTCGACGGATCACCCTGCGACGCGGGTCACCAGGCCATCGCGTTCCCCACGGTGGTTTTCCGATGACGCCCCGGGCTGGCCGGCCGGTCAGCCAGCCCGGTCAACTGGTCAACTGGTCAACTGGTCAACCCCATGGTCGGGAGGGTCCGGAACCGACCTGGAGCCGGTCGATGGCGACTTCGATGTCATCGAGATCATCCGTGGTCAGGGTAAGGGTGGCGGCCCCGATCCAGCCGTCGACCTGGGATGGACGACGGCCGCCGACGATCGCCCCGGTC
>NZ_CADDZT010000010.1:139315-140263 GCF_902812655.1 Candidatus Frankia meridionalis
TATCGTGCCGTTTCGCCACGGTTCGCAGAGCGTCGACCAGAGCAAGGTTGCGATGCAGTGACTCACCGGTGAAGTCGGGCGACCCGCTCCGCCAGTCGTTGGACGGAAGGTCGGCCGACCGCTGCGCAGACCATGATCCGGTCAGTAGCCCCGACTGCATCGGGCTGTAGACGATTACCCCGATGTTGTGTTTGGCGCAGTACGGCAGGATATCCGCGGCGACGCCCCGTTTCATGGCGGAGAACGGCGGCTGCAGCGCGTCGACGCCACCGACCGATGCGGCCCGCTCGAGCAGCCCGACGTTGAAGTTGGACACGCCCACTGACCGGATCTTTCCTTCCGTGCGCAGCTCGTGCAGGGTGGCGACGGCATCCTCGACCGGTGTCTCGTCCCGCGGCGGCCAGTGCAACTGGTAAAGATCGATCCGGTCGATGTCGAGGCGCCGCAGGGACGCATCGACTTCCCGGCGAATGGAGTCAGGCGCGCCGACCCGGGCAGGTGGACCTGCCGGGTCTGAATCCCAGACCATCCCGCATTTCGTGAACACGTATGGACGGTGGGCTTCGCCGATGTCGGCCAGGGCCCGTGCGACGATTTCCTCGGAGTGCCCGCGGCCGTACACCGCTGCCGTGTCGATCCAGTTCACCCCGGATTCGACGGCGTACCGGATGGCCGCCACGGACTCCTCGTCGTCCTGGGCACCCCATCCGAATTCGTGTTCGGCACCGCCTACAGCCCAGGCGCCGAAGCCGACCCGGGTGATATCCATTCCGGTCGTGCCGAAAGGCGTCGTAGGAAGGGTCATGGTCAGTGCGTACCCCCATGCGAGACCGGAACCCGGGTGGGTGGATACCACCCGATGTCCCCGCGGCTGACTGTCCCGGCCGAGGGCGTACCTCCAGCCGGCTCCTCAAGCATGAAAGCATCCATGGAGCCGCCTGTCCCGCC
>NZ_CADDZT010000010.1:140841-148116 GCF_902812655.1 Candidatus Frankia meridionalis
GGTCCCGGCTCGGCGGGGCGCAGCTCGTGGGCGATCCAGGCGTCGATCCCCTTCGTTAACGCGCCGCTTTCGGATGTCTCGCCGCCACGCGCCGGCTCGTACGCCACGAGCTTGTCCGGGCGGCGGCTCACTTCGTCCCGCCCACGGAACGGCTGGCGCGGGCGTTACGCCGGAACCACAGGGCGTAGCGTGCGGCCGCGACCTCCTCGTGGGCACCGCGGCTCAGTCCTATCCCGTCGGTGAGCAGCACCTCGTCGACGACGGCAACGGCGTCGACGAGCCGGCCGGCGGCCAGCGCCCGAGCCACCGTGCGCCGGGCTCCGGACAGTTGCGGACGTAGCCGCTCGACCAGCTCCGGGGCGGGTACCAGAAGTCGGGCGGCCTCACGCGGTTCGAGTTTGAGCATGCCGCCGCCGTAGGCCCGGCCGACGGTCTCGGCGCCGAGCATCGTCACGGAGTTCAGTGCGGCGAGTGGCAACAGATCTCGTCCGGTGCGCCGGTGTTCGGCTTCGAGCGCGACCCCGTGGACGGAGTTCAGATGTGCTGCCGCGGCCAGATTCGTCGCGAGCTGCGGAGTGTGGGCATTCATGTAGGTGAGCAGCAGGTCCGCGGGCTCGGGCTGCAGCGGTACCTGCCACCACGGGCTTCGGACGCGGCACTTGTATGCCTGGTCGACCTCGGCGCGCTCACCTTCGGCAAGGTAGGCGCGAGCTGCGGGGGACGGCCGTGAACCTGGCCGGAACAGCAGGGTTGGCAGACCGGAATTGGTTAGCTCCCGCCAGTCCTGATTACTCAGGGTAAGCGCTCGCAGGTGTCGGGAGCCTGGCGGAGAGATCGGTACCAGCTCGTCGTCGCCGAGCCCGAGGGCGTAGGCACGGTCACGGCTCAGGGCAAAATAGCGGTTGTTTCCGGTGACCGCGCCCAGTGTCGTGCGGCCCCAGGTGGCCAGGGTCACGAAGAGGCCGTCCGCGGTGAGCGTGAGCAGGGTCCGATGGGCCGCAACGCTGATCAACGCGGACATCCAGGACGCCTGCGGACCGGTCGTCGCCTGGTTGGCGGTCGGGTTGGCGGTCGAGGTTGATGGTGTGGCCACGGCGGGTCTTGTCGGGGTCATGGCCAGTTCGGCCAGGTCGCGGATCTGGTGGACCTCGAACCGGTCGGTTGGCCCGGCGCCCTCCGCGAGCAGCAGGACGACCTCTTCCTGCACCCCGGGGAAGACCCGCTCGGTGAACAGCACCAGCTGGACGTGGCGGAAGCGCTCCAGCAGGAACTGCCGGACGGGCGCGGCGTAGTTCACCGACAGCAGCTCCGCGGGGAGTACCAGCCCAAGGCGCCCGGTGGGCTGCAGAAACAGCGACGCGTGCACGGTGAACGCAGCCCAGGAACCGGCCAGGTTGCTGAGGCGTACGCCGGCTCGCAGGGCCGCGGTCCGGGCCCGTGCTCGGGCCTCGCCGTGGAAGTTCTGGTACCGCACGTAGGGTGGGTTGCCGATGACGGCGTCGAACTCGGGATGTGCCTCGACGGAGAAGAAGTCCGCGACCGTGATCTCGGCCGTGGTGCCGCCCGCGCCAACGGCCTTGCCCGCTGCCGCGGCGCTCGGAGCGTGCAGCTCCACGCCGCGCAGCCGCCCGCTGTCGCGGCCACCGCCGAGCGCCTGCAACCGGCGGGAGGCTGCCAGCAGGAATGCGGCCTCCCCACAGGCGGGTTCGAGGACACTGTCGTGCGGGTCTCGAACAGCCCAGCCCGCGATGTGGTCGCACAGCGCCGCAGGGGTGAAGAACGCGCCACGTGCCTTACGGTGAGTAGTCAATTCAGTGGTTCGGGCCGTTCCCCGGGCGGCGGGCACCTCGACCTCGCCGAGCGGTGCGCCTCCGGCCGTCCTAGTGGTACCGGCTGTCGCAGTGGTACCGGCTGTCGCAGTGGTACCGGCTGTCGCAGTGGTACCGGTCGTCTCGGGGGTGAGGGTGACCACGATCGAAACCCTAGAGCCCCCACCGACAGTTCTTCCCACGAGTCCTCCCACGACTCCTCCCACGACTCCTCCCACGACTCCTCCCACGACTCCTCCCACGAGTCCTCCCATAGTGCCGCCGCCGGCATCCGGACAGTTCGTGCCTTCCCCGGCGCGCCAGCGCCCCACAGCGGCTGGTCGCGGTCGGTTACATCGGACGTTGTGACGCCATCCGTTACGTGAGGTATGTAGTGGACTTCCTTGCCCGGAGGGCTCCCGTCATGGCCCGTAGCCGTGTAGCGTCTTCCATGGCCAAGTTCGGTGGTTGGCGTCTACAAGGGACGCCACTGACGAACACTGTCATGGGAGTGCAAAATCCCATGACAAACGGTCCGGGGCCCGCGCGGTGTGGGTCCTGACTGCACCAGCAGGGAGAACGGCACGTGGCTCAGGGCACGGTTAAGTGGTTCAACTCGGAGAAGGGCTTCGGCTTCATCTCCGTGGACGGCGGCGGTTCGGACGTCTTCGTTCACTACAGCGCGATTGACATGGACGGCTACAAGAGCCTGGAAGAGGGGCAGCGGGTCGAGTTCCAAGTGACCCAGGGACAGAAGGGTCCACAGGCTGACGCCGTTCGGGTCGTCTGAGCCACGAGGGACGTAACTCCACCACAGCCATCGGGCGAGGGTCCGCCATCTCCGGATCGGGGGGCGGACCCTCCTCGTTTGTCGAACGGCGGATGATTCGTCGAGTTGTAAAGTACCGTCGAGTTGTAAAGCGACTGCGGTTGTTTTTCCATCTTGACTGGTTGCCGTTTTCGCTGGTTTTCCGCACTTTTCTGTCATGCCCGGTCCGGCGGCGACGATTTTTCGTTGGCGTCGGTCGAGGGTTGCCCATTGTTTCTCTTGTCATGCGAATCCACCGGGTGGTGTGTCCCCGGTATCACCGGATCATCGAATCCGGTGATACCTGCCTACAGACCGCGGGACACGAGTAGTTCGGCGATCTGGAGCGTGTTCAACGCCGCACCTTTGCGAAGGTTGTCACCGCAGACGAACAGTGCCAGCTCGTGCGGGTCGTCGGGCGACTGCCGGATGCGTCCGACCCAGGTCGGGTCGGTGCCGACCACGTCCGCGGGTGTCGGGAACTCCCCGGCCTCGGGGTTGTCCAGAACCACCAGGCCAGGTGCTCCATCGAGCACGGCCCGTGCCTCCTGTGCCAGCACCGGACGGGAGAACCGCGCATGTACGGCTACCGCATGGGTCGTCACGACCGGTACCCGTACGCAGGTGGCGGAAACCTTGAGCCCGGGAATCCCCAGGATCTTCCGTGACTCGTTTCGGATCTTCAGTTCTTCGGATGACCAGCCGTCGTCCTTCAGTGAACCGGCCCAGGGTACGACGTTCAACGCCAGCGGTGCCGGGAACGGGCCGAGCCCGTCCTCACCGATCGCTTTGCGGACGTCCCCCGTGCTCTGCCCGAGCCGGAGCCCGGACCCGCTACCACCGCCGGCTCCGGCGGTAGAAGCGCCGACGACCGTGGCGAGCTGGGCGTAAAGGGTGTCGATACCGGCCTGGCCGGCTCCGCTCGCCGCCTGGTAGGACGTCGCGACCAGGGATTCCAGCCCGAACACGCGGTGCAGCGCGCCGACAGCAACGATCATCGACAGCGTGGTGCAGTTCGGATTGGAGATGATCCCGCGTGGGCGCTCCGCAACCGCGTCCGCGTTCACCTCCGGAACGACAAGCGGGACGTCGGCGTCCATCCGGAACGCGCCCGAGTTGTCGACCGCTACCGCCCCCCGAGACGCCGCTATCGGCGCCCATCGTGCGGAGATCTCGTCCGGCACGTCGAACACGGCGATGTCGACGCCGTCGAAGACATCCGGGGACAGCGCCAGCACCTCGACGTCCACACCACGGACCTGCAGGCTGCGTC
Source organism: Candidatus Frankia meridionalis (assembly GCF_902812655.1). Classification (GTDB taxonomy): domain Bacteria; phylum Actinomycetota; class Actinomycetes; order Frankiales; family Frankiaceae; genus Protofrankia; species Protofrankia meridionalis. Next base: position 144,731 of record NZ_CADDZT010000010.1, read on the forward strand.
CGGCGGACCGGGCCGACGCGATCAGGCGGATCTCACCCCAGATGCTCGGACGTTCGTCCAGCAGCGACAGCATGACCGTGCCGACCGCGCCGGTCGCCCCGACCACCGCCAGTGTGGGACGCCGAGCAGACACCGACCCCGCGGGAGCGCCGGACCCGCCGGCCGTCGGCGCGGTCATCGGCCGGATCCCGCGTAGACGACAGCCTGGCCGTCGGAGTCGCCGAGGTCGAATGCGCCGTGTACGGACCGGACCGCCACCGGCAGGTCGGTGTCGCGGATGACCACCGAGATCCGGATCTCGGACGTAGAAATGATCTCTACGTTGACCCCGGCGTCCGCAAGGGCGCCGAAGAAGAGTGCCGACACCCCCGGGTGCGATTTCATCCCGGCGCCTATCAGCGACAGCTTGCCGATGTGGTCGTCATACAGGGTCCGTTCGAACCCGATCGCCGCGCGGACCTTCTCCAACGCGGTCAGCGCGATGCGCCCGTCGGTTTTCGGGAGGGTGAAGGAGATGTCGGTACGGCCCGTGCCGGCAGCCGACCCGACCTGCACGATCATATCGAGGTTGACGTCGGCGTCGGCGACGGCCCGGAACACCGCCGCGGCCACCCCGGGCTTGTCCGGGCAGCCGACAACCGTCACCTTCGCCTCGCTCGTGTCGTGTGCGACCCCGCGGATGATGGCCTGTTCCACGAGTTCCTCCTCCGGGATCTCGATGACCCACGTACCCGGCTTCGACGAGAACGACGACCGGACGTGCACGGGGACTGTGTAGCGGCGTGCGTACTCGACGCACCGGAGCATGAGCACCTTGGCTCCGCAGGCAGCCATCTCCATCATCTCCTCGTAGGAGATGCGTTCGATGCGGCGTGCGTCCGGCACGATCCGCGGATCGGCGGTGAAGACGCCGTCCACGTCGGTGTAGATCTCACAGACGTCGGCCTGCAACGCGGCGGCAAGTGCCACGGCGGTCGTGTCGGAGCCGCCCCGACCGAGCGTCGTCACATCCTTCGTGTCCTGGCTGACTCCCTGGAAGCCGGCGACGATGGCGATCGCGCCTGAGTCCAGAGCGCTGCGGATGCGTCCGGGGGTGACGTCGATGATGCGGGCCTTGCCATGAACCGAATCGGTGATCACGCCGGCCTGGGAGCCGGTGAACGACCGCGCCTCGGCGCCGAGGTTCGAGATGGCCATGGCCAGCAGCGCCATCGAGATGCGCTCACCGGCGGTGAGCAGCATGTCGAGCTCGCGGGCCGGGGGGAGCGGGGTGATCTGTTCGGCGAGGTCGAGCAGGTCGTCGGTGGTATCCCCCATCGCACTCACCACGACCACGACGTCGTCGCCGGAGCGGCGCTGGTCCACTATCCGCTCGGCGACCCGCTTGATCCGGTCCGCGTCCGCCACGGAGGAGCCGCCGAACTTCGCCACTACGACCGCCATAGGTCCTGAGGCTACCCAGTCCGGCGGGAGCCGGGCGGCCATGGCTGGTATTACTGTCGTGGCCGGTGGTGGGGGTCTGAACAGGTGGAGAGCCCGACCGGGGGTGGGCCGCCGACTCCTCATGTGCGAGGGTTCTCCCTGCATCTGTCTTGGGCATCAGTCGGTACGATCCGTCGAGATGATCCGCCATGAGGTGGAGACGATCTGGCGGACCCCGCCAGAAAGGACGATCTACACATGGCCATCAGCCTCGCCAAGGGCGGCAACGTCAGCCTTACCAAGCAGGCGGCCGCGGCGGGCACGCCCCAGCTCACCGCGTTGACGGTCGGGCTCGGTTGGGACGCCCGCACCACCACCGGAACCGACTTCGACCTCGACGCCTCCGCCATCGGTGTGAAGGCCGACGGCAAGGTCCTCACCGACAAGCACTTTGTCTTCTTCAACAACCTGAAATCCCCGGAAGACGCCATCGTGCTCACCGGCGACAACCTGACCGGCGCGGGTGAGGGGGACGACGAGTCGGTCGTCATCAACCTCGGCCAGGTACCGGCCGAGATCGACAAGATTGTCGTCCCGGTATCGATCTACGGGGCGCAGGAACGGAACCAGAACTTCGGCCAGGTGCGCAACGCCTACATCCGGGTTGTCGATCAGACCGGTACCGAGCTGGTCCGTTATGACCTGTCCGAGGACTACTCCACGGAAACCGTGGTGATTTTCGGCGAGGTTTATCGCAATGGTGCCGAATGGAAGTTCCGCGCGGTCGGCCAGGGACACACCGATCTCGGTGGCCTCGCCCGCGACCACGGCGTCAACATCTGACGTTCGCTGACAGGAGCACGCCGAGTGCCTGGCCGGTGGAACCCTTCCGGCCAGGCATGATTCCGTTTTCTGGAATCTGGGAACGTCATGGCCATGACACCGACGATGACCGGGTGGCAGATCGCCACAACGGCGCCCGCGGCGGCGCGGCCCCTGCGCCGGGTGGTCATCCCCGTGCCCGAACCGGCCACCGGCCAGGTGCGGCTGCAGGTTGCCGCCTGCGGTGTCTGCCGCACCGACCTGCATCTCGCCGAGGGCGACCTACGGCCGCGCAGACCGCACACCATTCCCGGGCATGAGGTCGTCGGCTATGTCGACGCGATCGGTCCCGGAGTGGACGGAGTCGCTCTCGGTGATCGTCTCGGGATCGCCTGGTTGCGGGAGACCGACGGGACCTGCGCCTACTGCCGGCGTGGCGCGGAGAACCTGTGCCTGGCGTCCCGTTACACCGGCTGGGACGCCGACGGCGGCTACGCCGAGTACGCTGTCGTCCGGGCCGACTACGCCTACCGACTGCCGGACGGCTACTCCGACGGTGAACTGGCGCCGCTGCTGTGCGCGGGCATCGTCGGTTTCCGGGCGTTGCGCCGCGCCGAGCTGCCACCCGGCGGTCGGCTCGGGATCTATGGCTTTGGCGCGTCCGCGCACCTGGTCGCGCAGGTGGCGCTGGCCCAGGGCGCGAGGGTCCACGTCCTGACCCGGTCCCCGCAGGCTCGGCAGCTCGCGCTCTCACTCGGCGCGTCATCGGCTGCAGGGGCCTACGACGCCCCACCGGAACCGCTCGACGCCGCTGTCCTGTTCGCCCCGGTCGGTGACCTGGTGCCGGTTGCGCTGGGTGCACTCGACCGGGGCGGGACACTGTCGATAGCCGGCATCCACCTGTCGGATATCCCGGTGCTGAGCTACCAACGGCACCTGTTCCAGGAACGGTCGCTGCGGAGCACGACCGCGAACACCCGGGCGGACGGGCGCGAGTTCCTCGGCATCGCCCAGCGGCACCGGCTTGCGGTCACGGTCCGGTCCTACCCGCTCGACCGGGCGGACGAGGCATTGATCGACCTGGCGGCCGACCGGGTGAACGGCGCCGCGGTACTGTTCCCGTCCGGCTGACCCGGCCGTGT
>NZ_CADDZT010000010.1:148366-157635 GCF_902812655.1 Candidatus Frankia meridionalis
CGGCCGGGTCGCCGAGGGCAGGGCCCGTCGAGAGGTGTTTATTGTCGTTTGGTGGATGCAAGGCGACGCTCGGCGAAGGTGAGCAGGTCCGACACCTCCCGGGTGAGGTAGCCGGTGGTGCCGCGCCCGATCTGGCGGCGCCGCAGGATGCCGGCCTCGACGAGTTCCTCCGCCGCCGCCCAGGCTGCCTGCGCCGGCACGCCCAACAGGTCTGCCGCGCTGGCCCCGGTGATGACAGGTGACGCGGGTAGCTCGGCGAGTAACCGATCGGACGTCGATGGCTCCCGAGGTCTGTTGCGGACCGGAATGGTCTGACCTCGGAAGGCGGAAAGCCGGGCGTCCCAGGATCGGCGCAGTTCGGCGATTTCCTCGGCGAAGGTTCGGGCCTGCTCCACGGCCACGACCACGGAGTCGAGGAAGAACGTGAGCCACTGGTTCAGCGCGGCACGCGCGGCATGGCCGCCCGGCGGGCCTTCGGAACAGTAGGCGGTCAACGCCGTCACGTACTCGTCCGATCGGGTCATGAAGACGAGGCTGACCGGCAGCACAGCCGGGGTGACCAGCCCCCGACGGGCCAGCACGGTATGGATCAACGTCCGTGCGACCCGCCCATTGCCATCGTTGAACGGTTGGATCGTCTCGAACTGGGCGTGGATGAGCCCGGCCTGGATGAGCGGTGGGTGGGTGTCACCGGAAGCGTAGGTGACAAGGTCGGCCATCAGCTCCGCCAGCTCGGACGGAGGCGGAGGGACGAACCCCGCGTCGAGAGGGTTCCACTCGCTGCCGCCGAGCCAGGTCTGGACCGTTCGCAGGCCGGTGTGAGGACGGCTGGACAGCAGGGTGCGTTGCAGGTTGACGATGCCGTCAAGGGTGACCGTCTCGGCGCGGGCGAGATCGGTGACCGCGCGGCGGAGTGTGGCGATGTTACGGGCGATCCTGCGGGCGCTCGCGCTGAAACCTTCGACGACACTGCCGGAGCCGGCGCCGGCAGCGAACTCCGCGAGGGCGACCTGCTGGGGTGCGACCTGGATCCCCCCGATCCGGGAGGACGCGATGGCCTCCGACCGGAGGAGGAAGCCGGCTGTCTGATCAAGGCTCGCCATCACGGTACCGGTCAGCGATCGGATGCCGGCTTCGACTGCTGCCGCACGCACAAAAAGATCATTCCGAAGAGCCGGTGGAGACTCGGCAAGAAGATCGGGATGGTATGGGCGGTACACCCCCGTCCGACGTCCGCGGAACGGCGCGGCCGGGTTCGGGGACCAGACCCGTTCCCCGTATCGTCCCATCGCCGGATTCCCCTGTTGTCAACAATTCAGCACTTCAACATAAGCAAAGAGTACGGACCGGTGGCAGCCGCGCCTTTGGCCGGGTCATCCGGGTGGGGCCGCCGGCAGCGCGGGAGGAGCCATGGTCGCGCTGCCTTTGGCCGGGCCTCACCGGGAGGCGGCGTCGGGTTCACCGGCGCGGCGGCCGGCTTCGACCCAGGGCCTGCAGGAGTCCTGCGGCGGTCACGCTGAGCATGGCGGCGACGAGGACGTCACGGGGCAGCAGGTCGGCGGACTCCCGCTGGATGCGTCCGTGGAAGCGGTCGAAACGACGCGGCCACGGGCTGCGGCCCGCGAAATAGATTCCGATCTTGTCGGTGTCGGGAAGGCAGGCACCGGTCATGCCGGCCAGGACCGCGATCCTGCGTCCGGGTGGTGCCGCCGCGGTCAGTACGCCCATCGCGGCCAGGCCCGCCACGCCGTCGCGTCGGGCGACGGGGATCCAGCCCAGGCCCGGGCCGTTGCCCCAGTGCGGCACCATGTCCATGGCGAGGTGGGAGACGAACCCGGCTGCAAACGCGGGCAGGGGTCGACGCAGTGCCGTGCCGACCAGCGCCCCCGCACCCACGTGCGCACTGATGATCATCGGTCTTCTGCTCCTGACGGTAGTACCGGTGGTACCGAAGTCCAGCTGTTGTCATGCACTGCTCGGTCGAGGCGCTCGGCCAAGGCGCTCGGCCAAGGCGTTCAGCCGGGACCTCAGCCGGGACCTCAGCCGAGGCGGAGGACGCGTACAGAAGGCAACTGAGCGCAGCAGGCCAACGCCGCCTGGATTGCCCGTTGATGTCTGCCGGTCAGTCACCTGAGCGGTCTTCCGGTCTCGCTTGTCGGCCCCGGTGAGAGCTGCCCACAGTAGCCGAGATGCGTCCGGCGGCGTCCATGTGCCGAGGACGGTCACACCGTCCCACCTCGTACAGGGCAGAACCTGTCAGGCGACGACGCGGCGGCCTTCGAACGCGCGGCCGAGAGTCACCTCGTCCGCCCATTCCAGGTCCCCGCCCATGGGGAGGCCACTGGCCAGACGGGTGACCTTCAGGCCCATCGGCGCAATCTGCCGAGCAAGATAGGACGCGGTGACCTCACCCTCGGTGTTCGGATCGGTAGCGAGAATCAGCTCCGTCACCGTTCCGTCGGCCAGGCGTGAGATCAGTTCCCGGATGTGCAGATCGTCGGGGCCGACTCCGCCGATCGGGTTGATTGCGCCACCAAGGACGTGGTAACGCCCGCGGAACTCCCTCGTCCGTTCGATGGCGACGACGTCCTTCGGCTCCTCCACGACGCAGATCTGAGCCGGATCGCGGCGATGGTCCGCGCAGATCCGACACAGCTCCGCCTGCGCGACGTTGAAGCACATCCGGCAGAACCGGACTTTGTCCTTGATTTCGTTCAGTGCCGTCGCCAGCCGCCGCACATCCGTCGGGTCCGCGGAAAGAAGGTAGAAGGCGATCCGCTGCGCGCTCTTCGGGCCGATACCCGGCAGTCGGCCGAGCTCGTCGATCAGATCCTGGACGACTCCCTCGTACATCGATCGTCACCGACCTGTCCGGGCGTGCGCCTCGACCAGCCCGGCGCCTGTCATCCGATGCCGGGGATGCCGGACCCCGACCCGAAGCCACCCGGCAGAGCCGTCGGCCTTCCCTGGAACGCGGGATTCGAAGCTCCACCCGGCCCACCGAACCCGCCCAGCCCACCGAGGGCATCACCCAGCCCACCGGTGACCTCGCCCATCCGTTGGGCGGCGAGACTCCGGGCGTTGCCGGCCGCGTCCCGGACGGCCGCAAGGACAAGGTCGGCCAGTGTCTCGGTGTCGGCCGGATCCACGGCTTTGGGGTCGATGGCGAGGTCGACCAATTCGCCGCCGCCGGTCACGGTGGCCTTCACCAGGCCGCCGCCGGCGGTGCCATCCACCCGGGTGTCGGCGAGCTCCTGCTGGGCGGTCATCAACTGGGCCTGCATCTGCTGGGCCTGCTGAAGGATCTGGCTGATGTTCGGCCCGGCGCCCGGTGGTATCTGCGGGTTCGGCATGCCCCTGAGCCTACGTCCTCGGTCCGCCCCGTCCGAGGCTGCTCCAAGTACCTGACCTGTGTGCCCTGCGGCCTGGTGTGCCTTCGGGGGATGCGGCCGTTCAGCCGGTGATCTGTTCGATGACGGTGGCGCCGAGGCCGGACCGCAGCAGCGCCATTGCGGCATCCTCGCCCGACAGGGACGAACCCGGGTGCCCGGGTGCGTCGTCGTCGTCCGGGGACGGCTCGTCGTCGACGTCGGCATGGTTGGTCTTCGGTCTGGCCGATGCCGTTGGCGTAACCGAGGGTGAGGTAGTGGAGGGTGATGGTGGTGAAACGTTCCTGTTGCCCGTAGCAGTGGCGCCGCGGTGGGTCGCCGCGCGTGGTTGCTGACGATCGACGGGTGGCGTACCCGGACGGGTACCTGGAGTCTGCCCGGGTGCTGGTTCCGCGACGGTCTGCCCTGAATGCGGCGAGACGACTGTGGCCCGGCCCACTGTACGTTCCATGGTCGACGCCATGGGTGCTGCCGCTGCCGGTGTTGTTGCTGCCGCGACGGGCCCGGAGTGAACCTGGACGGACGAGATCCCCGACGGGGCGAACCCGCTGGGACCGAACCCACCGCCTGTACCGAACCCGCCAGGGCCGTCCGATCCGCCGAACCCGCTGGGCTCACTAGGCTCGGCCACTGCGCCGGGTGGTCTGCCCGGCGGGCCGATGGTGACCCGCCAGGTCCCGCCGATGATCTCCGTCAGAGCGGCGCGCAGGACCTCGACATTGCTGCCCTGCCCGAACATCCGGGCGATCGTCGGAACCGAGAACGCCAGGATGACCTCGTCTCCGCGGACGTCCGCGACCGAGGCGTACTCCTGTAGGAGGGCGTGTGTGGCGGGCTTGCGTGATCGCGAGGCGCGCAGCACGTCATCCCAGACCGCCCGCAGACCGCCCGTGTCGATACCGCGGGCAGTACCGGTCGATGACGTGGCGGCGGAAGGAGACGGGGCAGGGGGCGGTGGCTGTATCCGGGCCGTGGGAGCCGGCGCGGGCGATGACTCGGACGTCCGGCCCGCCGGTGACGTGGGTGCGGACCCCGTGGCGGAGGACGTCGGCGGGATCGGCGCGGCAGACAGATGCGGGGCCGGCTGGAACGCCGCCGGTGTGGCCGTGCCGGCCGCGGTTGCGGATGTCGTCACCGTGGCCGGGCCTACCGTCGGACCCCCCGCCACCGTCGGGCCTGCGGTCGGGCCGCCCGGGTCCGCCCGCCGTTCCAACCGCTCGAGGCGGACCAGCAGCGCTGACGGGTCGGAGCCGGCGCCGGGCAGCAAAGCCCGCGCCAGGACCAGCTCGAGGAGCAGTCGGGGGCTGGTCGTCCCCCGCATCTCCAGCAGGCCGGCGTGCACGACATCGGCGGCGCGGGACAGCTCCGCCGGGCCCATCCGCCCGCACTGGTCGCGCATCCGTTCGATCTGGTCGACCGAGTAGGTCTCCAACAGACCCTTTTCGGGCGCGTCCGGCACGGCCGCGAGCACGATCAGATCCCGTAACCGTTCCAGCAGGTCCATGGCGAACCGGCGTGGGTCGTGCCCGGAAGAGACGACCTTGTCGACGACGGTGAACGCGGTGGCGCCGTCATGCGCGGCAAGGGCGTCGACCGCCTCGTCCAGTAGGACGCCGTCGGTCATCCCGAGCAGCGCGACCGCCCGCTCATAGCCGAGGCCGTCTGGCCCGGCCCCGGCGAGCAACTGGTCGAGGACGGACAACGAGTCGCGTACCGACCCGGCCCCGGCCCGTACGACAAGTGGCAGCACCGCCGGGTCGACGTCGACACCTTCGGAGGCGCAGATCGAGGTCAGATGGTCGCGTAGTACGCCGGGTGGGACGAGTCGGAACGCGTAGTGATGGGTTCGGGACCGGATGGTGGCGATGACCTTGTCGGGTTCGGTGGTCGCGAACACGAACTTCAGGTAGGGCGGTGGCTCTTCGACGACCTTGAGCAGGGCGTTGAACGCCGCCGTGGTGACCATGTGGGCCTCGTCGATGACGTACACCTTGAACCGTGCCGAAGCCGGTGCGAAGAACGCGCGTTCCCTCAGGTCGCGGGCGTCGTCCACGAGCCCATGGGACGCGGCGTCGATCTCGGTGACGTCCATGGACACCCCGACGCGGATCGCCGCGCACTGCTCACACACCCCGCACGGCTCGGGCGTCGGACCGTTCACGCAGTTCAGGGATGCGGCGAGGATGCGCGCGGACGATGTCTTGCCACAGCCGCGCGGCCCGCTGAACAGGTAGGCGTGGTGGATACGGCCGGTGCGCAACGCCTGCATGAGTGCGCCGGTGACGTGCTCCTGACCGACGACCTGGGCGAACGTGGCTGGACGGTACCGGTTGTACAGCGCGCCGCTCACAGAATCACCGGCCTACTCGCTCGCTTCGTCGGCACCCGCGGGCCCCAACGACGTACACATGACCCGTGACGAAGACGACCCCCCGCGCACCCGCCAGAGCCCGCTTACCCTTGCTGCCTTCCGGCCCTGGGGGAGTTCACGAGGGTGACGCCGCGCGAGGGGTCTTCCCAAGAGTCTAAGGCCTGTCGGATGGCTCTTCAGCATCGCCCCGACAGAGATCTTGCTGCCCCCGGCTCCGGCACCTGCTGGATCCGATAGGCTCATCGACGGAGGATTCGCCTAGTGGCCTAGGGCGCACGCTTGGAAAGCGTGTTGGGGGCAACCCCTCGCGAGTTCGAATCTCGCATCCTCCGCCCTGTGGTACCAGGCTTTCTGCCGAGCCGATCAACATTGGCCGGCTCGGCAGTCGATCATCTGGTCTCAGTTCTGGTCTCACTTGCTCCGGTCGGGCGGTTCGGCGGGGTCCGGTGGCTCCTCCCACAGCAGGCGACCCAGCCAGGTTGCCACGTCCTGGTTACATTTATTTCGGTGGGGACCTTCGCCGTCGACTACCGGCTGTTCCTGCTCGACACCGCGCCCCTCCACCGGGACCCCCCGACACCGGCCGTGAGTACTGGGCCGTGGTGGAGGCCAACATGCCGTAGTTCTCACACAGCTACGCCGCGTCGGCCGACGCAGTCCTGAGTGCGATCCTGCGCGCCGCCGGGCCTGGTGACCAGGTCACCCCTGAAGACCGCCCGTTCCTGCGTGCTCGCCGCAGCCGTGTGAATACAGGAGTACGTTTTATAGATACGTGCCTCTACATCTCTATCTCCCAAGGAGTGGCGCGTGGACAAACCTGCCGAGATGTTCGACCGCGACTACGAGTGGTCGGCGCTGACCCGGTTCATCATCGACCAGCAGCCCGGTGCCACGCTCGGGGCGGTCTCCGGGCGGCGCCGGCAGGGCAAGACCTTCCTGCTCGACGCCGCCTGCCGGGCCGCCGGGGGCTTCTACTTCGGTGCGACCGAGGCCGTCGACGCCGAATCACTGCGCCGGATCAGCACCGCGCTCACCGCCCATGTCCGGCCCGCCAGCCCGTACCACTTCGCCAACTGGCACGAAGCCGTCGACGCACTCCTCGCCCTCGGCTCCGAGCGCCCCGTACCCGTGGTTATCGACGAGTTCCCGTACCTCGCCCGAGCCAACCCGGAGCTGCCCTCCATCATCCAGGAGGCGCTCCGGCCGCTGCGCGAGCAGCGCACCGCCTCCCGCGCCCGGCTGCTGCTGTGCGGCTCGGCTCTGTCCTTCATGGGCAAGCTACTGTCCGGCAACGCCCCGCTACGCGGCCGGGCCGGGCTTGAACTGGTCGTTCGCCCCCTCGACCATCGCCTCGCCGCCGAGTTCTGGAACATCACCGACCCCCGCCTGGCCCTGCAGGTCAACGCGATCGTCGGCGGCACGCCCGCCTACCGGCGCGAGTTCGCCCGCGGCGACTCCCCCACCGGACCCGACGACTTCGACGACTGGGTCATCCGCACCGTCCTCAACCCCGAAACCCCCCTCTTCCGCGAGGCCCGCTACCTACTCGCCGAGGAACCCGACCTGCGCGACACCGCCCTGTACCTGTCCGTCCTGGCAGCAGTCGCCGACGGCAACGCCACCCGAGGCGGCATGGCCAGCTACCTGGAACGCAAAGCCACCGACATCGCACACCCCATCAACGTCCTCGAAGACGCCGGGCTGCTGCACCGGGACGCCGACGCCTTCCGCGACAACCGCCCCACCTACCGCATCGCCGAACCACTGATCGGCTTCTATCACGCCATCATGCGCCCGGTCTGGGACCAACTGGAACGCCCCGGCAACGCCGCCCGAGTCTGGCAGGCCAGCCGCCGCCGCTTCACCAGCAACGTGCTGGGCCCCCACTTCGAACAGGTCTGCCGCGTCTGGGCCCTCCACCACGCCGACCCCGACCTGCTCGGCGGCCTGCCCGCCCGCGTCGGACACGGCATCGTCCACGACCCCAAGGCCCGCACCGGCCACGAAGTCGACTCAGCCGTCATCGGAATCGCCGACGGTACCAAGCCACCACTGCTCGCCATTGGCGAAGCCAAATGGAACGACACCATCGGCATCGCCCACATCGAACGCCTCCAGCACATCCGTGACCTCATCGCCCAGGCCGGACGCTACGACACCACCCACACCCAGCTCATCTGTTTCAGCGGAGCAGGCTTCAACGACAAAGCGCGCAACGCCGCCGGGACTTCCCCCGACATCCAGCTGGTCGACCTGGCCATGCTGTATGGACAGGCGTGACGCCAGCCCCGAACCTGCTCAACAGGTCCGGGGTCGTGGTCTCCACCAGAGCACCGAATCATCCTCTGCGCTGGTCACGCTTTCCGCTAGACCTGCTCCTGTTCGCAGGGGTCCCCGGGGATCGCCGGAGGCGATCTTTGGGGGAGGCGCCCTCGCGAGTTCGAATCTCGCATCCTCCTCCCCGTTCGACCCGGTCCGACCAGGCACGATGCCGGCCAGCCCGCATGAGTGGGTTGGCCAACGGCTGTCGGTGGTCTCAGTCGTAACTTCACATCAACCAGGCGCCGTACTACGTGAAGTAATACAGTGGGTGGCATGGCTACGATTACCTTCCGTACGGACGAGGGCGTCGACCGGGCGTTGGCCGACCTCTCAGCCGGTGAACGGGATCGGTCGCAGGTGATCCGTGAGGCGATCCTGGCCGCATGGCACCGACGTCAGGCCGAGCGGCTGAGAGCCGAGGCCGAGGTTCTTGCCGCCGACCCGGTCGACCGGGCCGAGGCACAGGCCGTGCTTGCTGACATGGAGCTGCTGCGTGCGTGGTGACGTGTACCAGGTGCGGGCTCCCCGCGACGCACGCGGCCACGAACAGCGCGGCAACCGGTATGCCGTCGTCGTGCAGTCCGACCTGCTCCCGTTGTCGACATGGCTTGTAGCTCCTACCTCCACCAGTGCCCGGCCGGCATCGTTCCGGCCTGAGATCGAGGTCGGAGATCAGGTGACCCGCGTCCTGGTCGAGCAAACGGCCGCGGTCGACCCTGAACGCCTGGGCCAATTCGTCAGTCATCTGTCGGCGGCCCGAATGGCTGATGTCGATGCCGCGTTGCGCGTCGTACTCGGGCTGAACTGACTACGCCCGGAGCGCCACCGGCTCGTCCGCCGAACCCCGACGGTGTTGTTGACCTTGCCGGGGCTCGGCTTGCGGAGAAGATGTCCGCGGCGGTGACGGTGAGGGCGCCGGACGGTGGGTTGCGGATCTCCTCGCGGGCGCAGAGCGCGAGCCGGACCGTTCCCGAACCGCTTGTCACGTCCGGAGCATCCCCGTGATCGTCCCGCGGCGGCATGGAGGGTACGCCGGACCGTAGCGCGCGGGTCTTTTCCCGTAGGCCCGTGGCGAGCCTTCGGCCGTCGACGGTCCGAGCCCACTTGGCCTCCCCGGCAAGCACCGGACGCCGGTCCCGACCGGCGAGCACGACCGCGTCGATCTCGTCCTGGCCACCGGCGCCCCA
>NZ_CADDZT010000010.1:157661-161619 GCF_902812655.1 Candidatus Frankia meridionalis
AGATGGTCATCCAGGCTTTCGACCAGCACCGGCAGCAGAGCTTCCCCGAGCCCACGGTCGATCTCGGCACGGAACCGGGAGAGTACCCCGAGGTAGAAGGCGAGGAAGTTGTCGGCGATCCGGTAGACACGGCGCCGGCTGCGTGGGGTGTCCGTCACCGGCATGATCCGTTCGACGAGCCGTAGCTCTATGAGCCGGTCCAGGGTGCGGGTCGGCTCGGCCCGGATGTGGTCCTTGATCTCGTTGTGCTGTGTTCGGCCCGAGGCGATGGCGTGCAGCACCGCCGCCGGATGCTCGCCGTGTTCCACCGCCGTGGCCAGTACGAGTTGTCCTTCGGTGAGCAGGGACGCCCCGGGACGGCATGCCAGCCGCAGCAGGTTGTCGGTGACGTTTGCGTCCTGGTCCCACCAAGACAGGTACAGCGGCACCCCGCCGACCAGTCCGTACACGAGTGCCCGGTCGGCCGGTGCCAGCCCGGGCAGCATGAGGGCGGCCTCGTGCGGGCGGAACGGATGCAGCGACAGCGACAGGTCGAACCGGCCGTACAACGGCGCCCGCTGCTCCTGAAGCGCGGTCATGTGCCGCACTGCCGACCCGCACAACAGCAGCCGCAGTTTCGTCCTGCCTGCTATGCGGTCGAGGAAGGCCCGCAGCACTCCCGGCAGGTCGGGTGAGGTCGCGACAATCTCGGGGAACTCGTCCAGGACGACGACCAGCGGCTCATGCTCCGCCGCCGAGGCGAGATCGTCGAGGGCGTCGTCCCAGTCGAAGTAGGGGCGGGCCAGCAGATCCCGGTACCGCCCGGGTAGACCGCTCGCAACCTGCCGGGACAGTTGCGCCAGCTCGCCGGAGGCCGCGCGGCCGGCACCCGTGTGGAAGACCGATCGCCGTCCGTCGGCGAAGTGTTGCAACAGGGCGGTCTTGCCGACTCTTCGTCGTCCCCACACCACCGCCGGGCGCGGGTCGGTCGAGTCCCACCAACGCTCCAGCGCGGCAAGCTCCTCGGTGCGATTGACGAATGCCATACGCCTCTACTTACATCGCGCGCTACTTACGTCGCCTGTAACTTACGCCAGGCGTCGGTAGGGCCTGGACGGTCGACGTGACCACGCGGTCGAGACAGGCCGAAGCCAGGTTCGAACCGGTTCAGCTGGTCTTGAGGCCCAGCACAGCGGCGGCTTCGGGATCGCTGTCGACGAGGAAGTCGCGGCAGCGGGTGGCCTCGTCGTCCTCGCCGATGGCTGCGGCCGCGCGACCCAGCGCCGCGAGTGCTCGCAGGAACCCCCGGTTGGGCTCGTGCGACCAGGGGATCGGTCCGTGCCCTCGCCAGCCGGTGCGGCGAAGCTGGTCGAGGCCTCGGTGGTATCCGGTCCGGGCGTAGGCGTAGGCGGTGACCGGTTCGCCCGCGTTCAGGGCGAGTTCGGCGAGCGTCGCCCAGGCCAGACTGGATTCGGGGAAGCGGCCGGCGATCGCCTTGGGATCCTCGCCCGCGCCCAGCGCGTCGGCCGCGGCAGGATCGAGGATGAGTTTCGTCGGGGGCGGACCGCCGAGCAGATCCGGTCGTCCAGGCGAGGTCGTCATGGTGTCCATCCTGTCCGATCGCGGTCGCGCTGTGCCGGGGTGAGGATTTGTCCTGCGACGGACCCGTAGGGAGGGGGGTGGGCCTGCGGGTCCGTCGCAGGATCAGGATCCGAAGGCGTTTGCGCCGTCGGACGGTCCTCGGGTGTTACCGGACAGGTGTCACAGGACCGTCGGGTTGGTGACGGTGATGTCCCAGAGGTTCTTGCCGACCACACCGCTCTGACCATCGGTCGTGCGTGTGAGGTAGCCGTAGAGCGAGGCCAGACCCTGCGACTCCGCGCCGTAGCGGCCGTCCACGGTCAAGACGAACTTCCTGTCGCGCATCGAGGCCTGCCAGACCATGGCGTCGGCGCGGACCTGGCCCGCCAGATCGGTGGACAGCGTGGTCCCCGCGAAGTCTGCCGAGTGCAGCTCTGCCTTTGCGCGATCGAGCGTCATCGCGGGCGCCTGCGGAGTAATCGCTCGTTCCACAGCGTCGGAACTGGATGTGCCGGCCGATGACTGCGGGGCCGGGCCGTTGTTGGTGAGGCCCATCTTCGCCGAGCAGGACGGCCACGGGGACCAGCCACGAGAATCGTAGAGCTTGTAGGCGGCCTCGTCCTGCAACGCCGGCGGCGCGTTACTGGGTAGACCGGAATACCCGAGACCATGCCAGGTACCCGCATCGAACTGGTAGGCGCCGTAGTAGCCGTTGCCGGTGTTGATGGAGTAGTTGCCACCGGACTCGCACTGGCGGAGCTTGGCGAAGTCGTCGGCGGTTGCGGCGTTCGCGGGAACTGCTGCGACAGCGAGGCCGCTACCCACAAGTGCTGTCACCGCACCGGTGGTCCGCAGGACCTTTACAGCGGTGGATGACTGTTGCGGGGCACGGTGCCTGCCAACGGACGGCATCTGGATCCTTCCCGTCGCCTACGAGGTGAGCTGTCGGGTGCGGGCTGGGAACGTGCCCGGCCGGTAACGCCAACGGGCGCTGCCAGCTTTACCCCAAGGACGCTGAGAAGTTCCAGCGTCCGGATGTGGTTCCCCCACTCCTGTCCGTATGGCTCCGCGGTAGATCCTGCCGCGTCGGGCGGGGACAGGACTCGGCGTCCGTCCGGGCGGCCTCACCGATCCGGCGAGTGGAAGGACTGTAGCGAGCCTGGCCCTTTCGAAGCAAACCCGGGTGTCGGATGAACTACAGCGGCTTGGCTCGTACCGCCCAAATGGACTAGGTGAACTCCAAATTCAAAACTCTACCCGGCGATCGGGGCACCCCTGAGTCGGGGTCGTCGCCGGTCATTTTCGTAACACCGAGTAATCGGGCCGATCGCTGCCGTGTTTTTCAGTTGTGTTTGTTGTCATATTGGCGTGGATCGGCCCGACTCGTTGTGTGTTTGGTTATGTATCGGCCGTCACCACTCGGCCATAGATGGTGTGATCATGTTTCTTCGCGTGTCACCCGAGCCTCTGAGGTCCTCGGCGGCCGGGCTCAGCCGAAGACGGCTGCCCAGGTCCTCGGGCCGCAGATCCCGTCAACCGTCAGGCCTTTGGCGGCCTGGAAGCGGCTGGCCGCGCCGGCCGACTCCGGACCGTACTGACCATCGACCCGGATGTGGTAACCCAGGCTGTTCATCTGGTTCTGCCAGGAATGCACGTCCGATCGGACCTGGTAGATCAACCCCACGGTGAGCAGTGGCCTGCCGGTGGACGTCGATCCGGTGTCCGCGCTCAGCACGACGCGGGGCGGGACCGAGGCGGCGATCGACCTGGACGAGTTGATGTTCACCCTGCCGCCGCTCGTCCGCCCGCTTGTGCCGGCGCCTGAGGAACTGGCGCCCGACGCGAGTTGGGAGGAGCCCATACCCAGGCCGCAGACCGGCCACTGGCCGAAGCCGGAGCGGGCAGCGAGCTTCAGCGCGGCCTCGTCCTGGGTGGCCGGCGAAGCGTCGCTGGGCAGGCCGGTGTAGCCAAGGCTCCGCCAGGTGCTCAGCGAGAACTGGTAGGCGCCGTAGTAACCGTTGCCGGTGTTGGTGGAGTAGTTACCTCCGGACTCGCACTGGCGGAGCCCCGCCCATGTGGTCGCGGCGCTGGCCGGCTGGGACATCGCGATGCTCCCACCGACGGCGGCGACCAGGGCCGGGGCGACAACCAGGGTCCGGGCGCGGCTCCGGGCCTGGCTGGTTCCACGATGTCGACCGCGAGAACGTGCTCTGGACATATTGGTGATGCCCTTCCCCACGCCTGCGAGGTGAGCTGTCGGGTTCGGGCTGGGACTGCCCGGCCGCTTTTGCGGCTTCACCCCGAGGACGCCCGATTTCAGCGCCCAAAAGTGGGTCCCCCGTTCCTGCCGCAAGTTTGGCGTTCGTCGGACGAGGGCAGGATTCGGCGTGCCGTCCGA
>NZ_CADDZT010000010.1:161967-165945 GCF_902812655.1 Candidatus Frankia meridionalis
CGCATGCTCACTCTGTCGCGAGCATGGCGCAGACAATAACCGGCACTGCTGGTGGCCGAACAAGTGACGAATATGCTTCGTGAGCATGCGCACACCAGGCTGGTCGCTCTTGATGAACCCGAGATCGGATGCTAACGCGCGCGCTCGTGCGCTCATTACATAAGTGATCGCCGGAATTGCTGGATTGTGGCGGGGCGGTCACGATCAAACAGGTTGGCCGGGTAATGCCATCCGTGCACGATCCGGTCGTATACGTGGTCCACGTTATTGTTGCCGATTCAGGCCGTCGAGTACCTGGGGCGGAAATCTGCGCCACGTCGGCGAAAGCACATAACCCAGTGCCAGGTGGGATATGGGAGGACGAACCGACGGCGGAGTGGCCGCGACGGAAATGCGAACGCTCGCCAGGCGGACACCGTGTCCGGCCTGGCGAGCGCGTTGCGGTTGGTTCTGGATGTCTGGAACCACCGGTGGGTCGGATCAGCTTGGTTCGATCAGCTTGGTCGGATCAGCTTGGTCGGATCAGCTTGGTTCGATCAGGTTGACCGGGCCCGGCCCGGCTCGTCCCGTGGCCGTGGGCGGGGTCAGCCGGCAAGCGCGCGTCCGGCGGATCGCAGGTCCTCGCATGCCTGTGCCACCCGGGCGGCCATGCCGATCTCCGCGGCCTTGCCGTAACTGCGCGGGTCGTACTGCTTCTTGACGCCGACCTCGCCGTCCACCTTGAGGACACCGTCGTAGTTCCTGAAGATATGATCGACGATCGGCCGGGTGAACGCGTACTGGGTGTCGGTGTCCACGTTCATCTTGATCGCACCGTAGCCCAACGTCTCGCGAATCTCAGCCAGATCGGAGCCGCTGCCGCCGTGGAAGACCAGGTCGAACGGCTTGGCACCGGTTGGCAGCCCGAGCTTCTCCGCGACATACTGCTGTCCGTCCCGCAGGATGCTTGGACGGAGCTTCACGTTGCCCGGCTTGTACACCCCGTGCACATTTCCGAAAGTTGCCGCCAGTAGGTAGCGACCCCGTTCCCCGGTGCCGAGGACTTCCGCGGTCCGCAACATGTCTCCCGGCGTGGTGTACAGCTTCTCGTCGATTGCGCCGACGACGCCGTCCTCCTCGCCGCCGACGACCCCGATCTCCACCTCCAGAATAATCTTCGCCTGATGGGCGTCGGTCAGCAGCGCGTCGGCAATCTTGAGATTCTCCTCGAGTTCGACCGCGGAGCCGTCCCACATATGTGACTGGAACAGTGGTTCGCGGCCTTCCTTGAGAACTCGGTCCTTGGAGATCGCGAGAAGGGGGCGAAGATAGGTGTCAAGTTTGTCCGCGGGGCAGTGGTCGGTGTGAAGCGCGATGTTGACCGGGTACGCCTTGGCGATATGGTGGGCGAACTCTGCCAGTGCCTGAGCGCCGAGCACCATGTCCTTTACTCTCGTCCCGGAGAGGAACTCGGCCCCTCCGGTGGAGACCTGCACGATGCCGTCACTTCCGGCGTCGGCGAAGCCCTTCAGGGCGGCGTTCAGGGTCTGGGACGAGGTGACGTTGATCGCGGGGTAGGCGAATGCCTCGGCCTTGGCCCGGTCAAGCATCTCCGCATAGACATCTGGGGTGGCGATGGGCATGGGTCTGGCTCCTGTAGGCTGTCGGGGTCACATGTCCGATTGGTTGACAATTGCCCGTTCCGGACATGCGTCGTGGATGGCAAGTTGCGCGAAGGGTATGATGAGTGGGCCCCCGCGGGCTGGTGGAGCGTGACCGGCGGGTGCGGCTGGTCGCGATGGCCGGCGCCGTCGTGGGTCGTGTTATCGGGCACCGGTTGGGCAGGCCCTGTCTCGAACGCCGTCACGTGCGGATACTTTCCCGAACCGATGCCTTCTACCAGCGTTTTGGCACTCTGACCCCTATTGCTGCCCGGTTTGTCCGGCGGGTGTGGACGTTTGCCCCTGTTCTCGCGGGTGCGGGCTCGTCCCGCCGGGTGGTGCAACCGGGATCCTCTGCCGTAGATCGTTCCAGGCGGGTGTGGATGTGCGTGCAGTCGGTCGGCGTGGCGGGTAGTCAATGCCGCACAAAGAGTCAAGTTGTTGTATTGATTTGGGTCGGGCTGGCCCGGTCTGCTCACAACTATTCGGTCAAAAGCGATGCCCGATGGCCCGTCATGCCTAGTACTCGCTACTCTTGATGCCGAACGGCGGGGACGTACCAACAGAGGGGACGCACCAACGGCGGGACGCATGAACAGGGGGGACCGACCACACGGAAGGTTCCATGGATCGACATCGCAAGCACCGCCGTTCCCACCGGGGATGGTTCGGCGCCTCGTTGGTAGTGCTCGTCTTCGTCCTTGCGGCTGGTGTCCTGGCCGCCACCGCGGTCATCAACCGGAGCGGACCGGCCGGTGACGACACGTCGGTCGTCGCGGCCCAGGCGCTCGCGTCGTCGACGGCTCCGGTCCAACTCGCAGCCCAGTCGGTGTCGGATCGAATCATCGACCGAGGCACGGTCGGTGGGACCGTGCGGGTCCAGACCTCCGTCCCGGCCGACGGCCAGACCTGGGTGGCCTATGTCCTGCGTGGGCCTGGGACGATCGTCCGCGTCGTACCTGCCGCGCCGTACGAGGCCGACCTCGACACCCGGTCCGTGCCCGACGGCGCCTACACGTTGAACGAGGTCGTCTTCCACGCGTCGCAGGCACTACGCGTACGGACGAGCCGGATGCGGATCATCAACACTCCGGCGCCGGCGAGCAGCGCGCCCGCGCGTCCGCCGGCACAGCCGACGATCGGCCCATCGGCCGTGCCGCTCTCCTCCTCGCAGCCGGCACCGACCACAGCACCTCCGTCGACCTCCCCGGCGTACCCGGTGGTGACGGTTGCCAGCAAGCCTTCGGCATCCTCGGACGCCGCCTCCGAGGTTGTTGTGCTCACGAACGCCGAACGGGCCAAGGCCGGCTGCGGGCCGCTCACGGTGGACTCCCGGCTGACCGCTGCGGCCCAGGCGCACAGCGCGGACATGTCCACACGCAACTACTTCAGCCATACGGATCTGGACGGTCAGACACCCTTCCAACGCATGGCCGCCGCCGGGTACCAGTTCTCGATCGCCGCGGAGAACATCGCCGCCGGCCAGCAGACGGCCGCGGAGGTTGTGACGGGCTGGATGAACAGCACCGGGCACCGCGAGAACATCCTCAACTGCTCGCTGCGGCAGATCGGTGTCGGCTACGCCACCGGAGGCAGCTACGGCACCTACTGGACGCAGGACTTCGGGACTCCGTAGGAACTTCGCAGGGGAGTCGGACTCCTCGCATCGGGCATCTCTACCGGATCCGGGTGAGGCATCTCCTGCTCTGGCGCTCTGGTCACGTAGGGTCGATATGGTGCGACCGGAGTGACCGGCCGGTAGGCGCGGCGGGTCGGTACGCAAGGCGTGTCAGCGGGGCGTGTCGGCAGGGCCTGCCGACGGTGACCGGCCCGGGGGCTGCCGAGGGGCGAGAGGGGCGGACGTGGCTCGTGCGGTGGTGACCGGTGCCGGCGGATTCATCGGGGACGCGGTTGTGCACGAGCTCCGCCGGCGCGGTGACGACGTTGTCCCGATCGACGTCCGCCGTGGTCCGGGCATTGTCATGGCCGACGTCACACGTCCGGGTGACTGGGAGAAACTGCTGGTCGGGGCCGATCTCGTGGTGCATGCTGCGGCTGTCGGTACCGGTGGTGAGCTGGCCGCGGTCCGCGCCGGAACGCCGAGCCGGCCGGCTGTGGTCGACGAGGGCGAGCTGCGCCGTGTGACGGTCGCGGGTACCGTCCGGGTGCTGGAGGCCTGTGAACGGGCTGGTGTCGGCCGGGTGGTTCATGTCTCCTGCGTGAGTGTGCTGGGCAGCTCCTTCCCGGATCTGGTGGATGAGACCGCGCCCGTCACCGTGACAGGTCTGCCGCGAGCCGACGCTCTCGCCGCCGCGGAACACACGGCCATCGCCGCGGC
>NZ_CADDZT010000010.1:166299-169923 GCF_902812655.1 Candidatus Frankia meridionalis
GGCGACGCCTATGGGCCACGTGCCGGCCGCTGGACGCTGTGGCCGTTGCTGCTGCTACGGGCGGGCCGCTTCGTCCTTGTCGACTCCGGTCGCGGGGTACTGAGCCCGGTCCACATCGATGATCTGGTCTGCGCGGTCATTGCTGTCGCGGAGGCGGGGGAGGCGGTCGGCGAGATCCTGCATGTGACCGGCGGTGAGAGCGTTTCCGCGGCGGACTTCTTCGGCCGGTATGCACGGATGGCGGGGGTGCCGGAGCCGAGCTCGGTGCCGGCCGCGGTCCTTCGTGCTGTCGACACCGCCGACCGGGTACTCACGGGGCATGGCTGGTTGTCCGGACGGGTGAGCTCGCGCCTGCATCCCCGAACCCATATAGATCTTGGGCCGCTCGCGCTGGCCGAACTGGTCCGCACCGGCACCTACTCGATCGCCAAGTCCCGGCGGATCCTGGGCTGGCAGCCAGGCGTCAGCCTGGACGAGGGGATGGCCCGCACCGAGGTGTTGCTGAGAGAGCGAGGGCTGCTCGGCGTCCAGGAGCCCGCCCGCCGTGGGTGAAGGGCCAACCCTGACGACATTGCGACTGCTGGCGCTTCCTCTGACGGTGTGGAACGCCGGTTTCGTGGCCGAGGAACTGGGACCGCTGCTGGCCGGTGTGCTTCTGCACCGGGCGCAGGGGATCGCGGTCGACGCGACCGACGATCCGACGGATGCGCTACGTCGTGATCTGCGTCGTCGCGCCGGTGCCGGTCGTGGCGTGATGACCTGGGCGGTGCGTGGCGACGACTCGGCCGCCGTCGGTCTGCTCGCGGTGGACGGGGTGGGCCGGCGGGCGCTGGTTTCGGTGTCCATCGGGCGTCCCTACCGGCGTCAGGGGTATGCCACCGAGGCGTTGCGGGCGCTGGCCGGTTGGTTGGAGTTCCGCGGCTCGGTGGTGGTCGAGGCCCGGGTACGGGTGGGCGACCGGACCGGCGAGCGGCTTGCGGTCGCGACCGCCTTCGTCCCGACCGACATAGTGCTGCCTGAGGGCTGGCGGGTCTGGTTTCGGCCACCACCGCCGTAATCCACCATTTCGTTAGCCTTAAGTCACCGTTTCAACCCCGATGTCTACGGTGTGGCAGGATGCGGCACCATAAGGAGCGATGTCGCGAGGTGGATGGCGTAGGTCGGCCATCCACCTCGCAAGTCCGTGTCGATCGGTCATCGGCACGTGTCACGGGATGGGGGACCGTACGGTCGGCGCGCAGGCGCCTGGGAGGTTCTCAGAGTGAGCGTGGAAACCCGGCGCGAAATCGCGGCCATGGGGAGTCCGGACGTATCGGGTCCGACGGGGGCCCCTGCGTCCGAGGTTACGTATGATCATTTGATTATTCCGCCGCACTGGCGTCGGTCGGACGAGTCCACGCCAGGAGCACGCAACCCGCTGTTCCCGGACGATCCGGGGCCCGCCCCGGTGAACCCGCCGACCGGGCCGATCACGGGTGCCATGACCGGCCCGTTGCTGGTCGGTACCACCGCCCGCGCCTTCGCCAAGCTCGATGACCTGATCCGACTCAATGCCGACGACCGGGCAGTCATCGACGCCCGCCGGGACGATGCCGAGCAGGCCCTTCGGGTGATCTTCCCGCCGAGGTGCACGCTGCCTCTCGTGGGTGTGGCCACCATCGGCTCCGCGGGACGCGACACGATGATCCGGCCGTTGGACGAGGTGGACATCTTCGTCGTGTTCAGCGCGGCCAACAGTGCGTGGAAGCGCTTCCGCTGGGACTCACGCGACCTGCTTCTCTGCGTCCGCAACGCGATCGGCGGCGACCGCGTCCAGACGATCGGCACGCGTGGCCAGGCCATGCGAATCGTCTACAACTCGGCGCCGGACGTCCATCTCGTTCCTGCCTTCGACCACCCGCGTGCCGGCTATGTCATGCCGGACTGTGTCGGCGGCTGGCTGCCGACCCGGCCGGAGCGGCACGCGAGCTGGATGGCGGACGCCGGCCCGCGGGTCGCCTCGGCGGTGCGACTGCTCAAGGCGTGGAACCGGGTCTGCGGCAGCCATCTGCGCTCGTTCCACCTGGAGGCCCTTGCCGGCAAGGTTCTGATCAACCGTGGGTTGAACACCCGGCAGGCGCTGGCCGCGGTGTTCAACCACCTCGAAACCAAGGGGTTCGCCGCCTACGACCCGGCGGAGGTCGGCGGTGACCTGTCGACCTACCTGCAGCCGGCGGACTTCGACGCGCTTCGGGAGTCGGTGCGGTTCGCTCGAGTCCACGCGGATGACGCGGTCGGGGCGGAGCAGGCAGGCCGGCATGAGGATGCTGTCAACCTGTGGCGCCTGATCTTTGGGCCGGAGTTTCCGACCTTCGGCTAGTCCCGTTGGTAGAGCCGTTGCCGTTGCCGGGCACAGGGTCGTCGGTGCCGTTACCTGGCCCGGTGTCCGCAGGCCCGGTATCCGCAGGCTTGGTGTCCGCCGGCTTGGGCCGGTCCGCGGGCGGTTTTGCCAGGCGGCTGGGCCACCAGATCTTCGGGCCGATGTCCAGGGCGAGGGCGGGGACGAGAACCGAGCGCACCACCAGAGTGTCGAGCAGCACCCCGAACGCCACCAGAAAGCCCATTTCGGCGAGCTGCACCAGCGGGAGGATGAACAGCACCGAGAAGGTGGCGGCCAGCACGACACCGGCGGAGGTGATGACGCCGCCGGTGACCGCCAGCCCATGGCGGACCCCTGGTCCGGGGCCGATTCTCGCGCTCTCCTCCCGGACCCTCGTCATCAGGAAGATGTTGTAGTCGATGCCCAGTGCCACCAGGAAGATGAATCCGAGCAGCGGTAGCGAGGGGTCGGCTCCGGCGAAACCGAACAGCCGGTCGTAGGCGAGCGCGCTCGCACCCAGCGCGGCCAGGAACGACAGGACCACGGTCGCGATCAGGATCAGCGGGGTGACGACTGCTCTCAGCAGCAGCCCGAGAATCACCACCACGATCAGCAGCACTACCGGGATGACCACCTTCCGGTCGCGAACGGACGCGTTGCGCACGTCGAGGTTCACCGCTGTGTTTCCACCGACCAACGCGTCCGCTCCGGGTATCGCGTGAACCGCCGTCCGGAGCTGGTTGATCGTTTCGAAGGAGGCGCGCGTGTCAGGAGGCGGCGAAAGAACGACCAGGAACTGGGCCTTTCCCGTGCTGCGGCCGTTTTCCACGGCAGTGGCGACGCCGGGATTCTTCCCGATGGTGGCGAGCACCTCGTCCGCCGCGGCGGTGTTCGTGATGACGTAGGTGGGTGAGGTCGCACCAGCGGGAAAACTGCGCTCCGCGAGTTCCTGCCCGACGACAGAGTCCACCGACCCGGTGAATCCCTGGTCCTGGCGTAGGCCTGTGTTCAGGTGCAGGGCTGCGAACGCGAGGCCGGTGAGTACCAGGGTGGCCGCGATCCAGACGGTGCGCGGCCGTCGGGCGATTGTCGCGCCGGTACGTGACCAGAATCCGGATTCCGCCACGGCGTCCGCGCCATAGCGGGGGATGAACGGCCAGAACAGCCGACGCCCGCATACGACGAGTGCAGCCGGAAGCAGCGTCATCATTGTCACGAGGGCGGAAGCGATGCCGATCGCGCCGACCGGACCGAGCCCGCGGTCG
>NZ_CADDZT010000010.1:170252-181709 GCF_902812655.1 Candidatus Frankia meridionalis
ACGACCGCGGGTCCGGCCCGGCGGATTGCGATCCGCATCGCCTCGTGGGCGTCGGTGTGGCGGGTCAGCTCCTCACGGTAGCGGGCAATGAGTAGCAGCGCATAGTCGGTGCCGGCGCCGAAAACGAGAACCCGCAGGATGCCGGCGCTCTGCCCGTTGACGGTGAGACCGCAGTATCTGGCCGCGAGATAGATCAGACCGGTGGCCGTCTGATCCGCGATGGCGACCGACAGAAGCGGGACGAACCACAGAAAGGGACTTCGGTACACGATCAGCAGAATGACCGCGACAACGCCGCCGGTGACGAACAGCAGCGTGGTATCCACGCCGCTGAACACATCGTAGGAGTCGGTCAGAAACCCGGCTGGTCCGGTGACCGATGTCCGTAGGCCGGGTGGTGCCGACTCCCGGACGATCCGGCGGATGTCCTTGACTCTGTCGGTGAACTTCACGACGTCGGCGTTCTGCGCAAGGCTCACGCCGACTATCAGGGCGTCGCCTCTGGGCGAGGGGATGGGAGCGCCGACCGGGCTCGCGGAGAACCCGTCGAGGCGGTGGGTGAGCTCGGCTACCGCCGTCCGGTCGGCAGCGGTCAGTTCGGGCACGCGCGCGAAGACGACGATCGCTGGTAGGGCGTCCCCGCCCGGAAGCTGTTTCTGGGCCTGGAGGACCCGGGTGGATTCAGCTCTGTCAGGCAGGAACGAGGAGGCGTCGTTCTTCTGCGCGCCGGTCAACCTGGACGCGAGCGGGGTGACGACCACCGCGATAATGATCCACATCAGGAGGATCGCCCACATGCGTCGGCGTCCCGCCTGCGCTGCCACAACCTTCCGTGCTCTGTCGTCCACCAGCGCACCCCCTGCCGCCGTGAAGCATCGATCGTCGCAGGTCGGTGGTTGAGGCGGTAGCGATTGACAGCCGGCGGTTTGTAGTGATTTCCGGTGTCCGGATCACGGGCCGGAAGACGTCCGCCGGTGACACCCGGACCGCGTTGTCACTCCCGACAGCGATCAGGGAAGCGGGCAGTAGTGTGCCGCGCCGAACGGGCGGATGTCTTCATGCACCGCTCAGAGGTCTCGAGAGTCGCTGTGGGCGGAAGTGCGCTTCCGGATGATTTCGGCGTGGAAGCGAGGTTCGCGAGTACATGGAGGTTGTCGCCTCAGATCAGCCGGTTGCGCCAGCCGCCGTCGCCGTTGTCGCCCGGGTCGGCCTCGAACAGTGAGCCCCGGTTGTCCCGGTCGGCCCGCCGAGCAGGTAGCGCAGCAGCACCACGTCACCGATCCGGCGGATCTCGGCCAGCTCCATCCGTCGGCCCGGATCGTGGGGGAACGTGCCGGCGCCGACGAAGCGGGGTGCGGCCGGGTCGCCGACGAAGAACGGCGCGATCACCAGGTGGAGCTCGTCGGCGAGCCCGGCGGTGAGGAAGCGGGTGTGGACCGTACCGCCGCCCTCGACCATCAGCCGGCGCACGCCACGTGAGGCGAGGTCTGCCAGGACGACGCCCAGGTCGAGCGGATCCCCGGCGTCCACGACCGACACCATCGCCACCCCGGTGAGGCGTTCGCGGATCTTGCCCATCGCCGGGCCCGCGGCATACACGATCTTCTGAACCGCTCCGGCGGTGAAGAAGGCCGCGGTCGGGTCGAGATCACCACGGCTGGTGACGGTGACCTTGATGGGGCTTTCCGGCAGGCCGCGGGTCACCCGCTGTTCGCGGCGGGCCGGCGAGCGGACCAGCAGCCGGGGGTTGTCACGGCGGATGGTGTTCGCGCCGACCAGGATGGCATCGACACCGGCGCGGACCTCGTCGACCCGGTCGAGGTCGGCGTTGTCGGACAGCAACAGCCGCTGGTCGGTGGCGTCGTCGATGTAGCCGTCCACGGACATGGCGGCCGACAGCAGCACGTACGGGCGTTCAGCCACGCGGGACTCCAGGCTTGCCGGACCAGGCGGTGGCTATGTCGGCGGCCACGGTCACGTTGTTGCGGACGACCGCGATGTTCGTCTCCAGGCTCGCGCCGGCCGTCTCGCGGTGGAACGTCTCGAGCAGGAACGGGGTGACGGCCTTTCCTCGCAGGCCGCGTCGGGCCGCCTCCGCCAGCGCCTCGGCCAGGACCCGGTCGTGCAGGTGGCGGTCGAGCTGGTCCGTCTCTCCTACGGGGTTGGCGACGACCACGGCCGAGCGCAGGCCCAGGGCGTCCGCGTCCGCCATGACGGATGCGACCTCACCGGCCGCGTCCACCCGCCAGTCGAGGGTGAATCCGGTGCGTGACCGGTAGAAGCCGGGGAAGATGTCCGTCCGCCAGCCGAGCAGGGTCACGCCGAGGGTTTCGAGCCGCTCGAGGGTGGCGCCGACGTCCAGGATCGACTTCACCCCCGCGCAGACCACGGTCACCGGGGTGCGGGCCAAGGTGACCAGGTCCGCGGATTCGTCGGCGCTGTCGGCCCAGCCACGGTGCACCCCGCCGAGCCCACCGGTGGCGAACACGCGGATGCCGGCGCGGGCGGCGAGCAGCGATGTGGAGGCGACCGTGGTCGCGCCGGTGCGGCGCAGCGCGCAGGCCACCGGCAGGTCCCGCACGGACAGCTTCGCGACATCTGTCGAGCCCGCGATCCGCGCGAGCGCATCAGCGTCCAGACCGATCGTGGGCGTCCCGTCGATCACGGCAATGGTTGCCGGGGTCACCCCGCGGTCACGCAGCAGGGCTTCCAGCTCAGCGGCGACCTCCTGGTTGCGCGGCCGGGGCAGACCGTGCGCGATCAGTGTCGACTCCAGGGCGACCACCGGCCGTCCCGACTCCAGCGCCACCCGGACCTCGTCGGCAACCGCCAGCTTCCGCACGGCCCGAAGGTACATCCGATGTGCCCGGAGCGAGCGGCGACAGGGGCGTGCTTACGGCTGTCCGGGTTCACCCGTCGGGAGGACGATCCGGACGGTGGTTCCGGCGCCGGGAGCGGAACGCACCTCGGCGGTGCCCCCGTGCGCGGCCGCGACAGCCGCGACGATGGACATGCCGAGGCCGCTGCCGCCGTGGACCCGGTCGCGGCCCCCCGACGCCCGCCAGAAGCGGTCGAAGATCCGCCCGGCCGCTTCCGGCGGCATGCCCGGCCCGAAGTCGCGAACCTCGAGGTAGGCGCGGTCATCGTCGTGGGCAAGCTCCACCTCGACCTGGGCCGTCACGGGAGTGTGGACCCGCACGTTCGACAGGAGGTTCCCGATCACCTGGCGCAGGGCGTCGGTGTCCCCGACGATCACGTACCGGTCGGGGCACGTCAGCGTGATGGGGCGGTCCGGCTCAACCGCGGCCGCGTCGGCGACCGCGTCGCGCAACAGCGCCGCGAGGTCCACGTCCGAGCGGTCCAGGGGCCGGTGCTCGTCGAGGTGCGCCAGGTAGAGCATGTCGTCGACCAGCGCGCTCATCCTGGCGGTCTCCTGCTGGACGCGCCGCAGGGCGTCGTCCACACCCGTCGGTGGCACGACACCCTGCCGCATCAGGTCGACATACCCGCGGATGGACGTCAGCGGCGTCCGTAGTTCGTGGGAGGCGTCGGCGACGAACCGCTGCAGCCGTTCCTGCGAGCGGATCCGTTCCTCGAACGCCGACTGGATCTGGCTGAGCATGACGTTGAGCGCGGCGGCAAGCCGACCGACCTCGCTACGCAGGGGCGAGTCGGGTACGCGGCGGGACAGGTCCCCGCCGGCGATCGCCGCGGCGGTCTGCGCGACGTCCCGCAACGGCCGCAGGCCACGCCCGAGCAGCAGCCATGCCGAGCCACCGGCGAGCGCGAGGACGGCGATGCCGGCCACGGCCTCGACGCCGACCAGCCGGGTGACGGTCGCGGTGACCGGGCGCAGCGGGATGGCGACCAGGTCGGTGCCACCGTCGGCCGGCAGCGACCCCACGATCGCGCGGTACCGCCTGCCGCCGTCGACGATGGTGAACGGGGTTCCGGAGGCGATGCGGGTGTCGAGGTCGGTGACGGTGTCGATGAGTGGACGGGACGGCGTGGGACCGCTTCCGTTCCCTGTGACGACCAGGACGGAACCGTCGTGCTGACGCAGTTCCATCACGTAGTCGGTCGGGGCGATCGCACGGTGCAGACCTTCGGCGCCGAGCGCGGGTGCCAGGCGGGGCAGGATGGCGGCGGCGCGGGCTGCGGCCAGGCTCTGCGCGCCGCGCAGCTGGTTGTCGGTCTGATCGAAAAGGTAGGTGCGCAGCGCGAGGATGCTGATGGCGGCGGCGGCGGACAACCCGGTCGTGAGCAGGGCCAGCAGGCCGATCATCAGCCGGGTCCGTAGTGTCACTCCCCAGCGTGGGTTACTCGCAGGCACCGGACTCCAACAAGATGTATCCGAACCCGCGTCGTGTGTGGATCAATGGCGGTCCGTGCTGCCCGAGCTTGCGCCGCAGGTAGCTGACGTACTGGTCCACGACGGTGTCGCCACCGTGGAAGTCGTACGTCCAGACCGCGTCGAGGATCTGCGCCCGGGACAGGACCCGGCGTGGGTTCGTGAGCAGGTATCGCATCAG
This sequence comes from Candidatus Frankia meridionalis, assembly GCF_902812655.1. Classification (GTDB taxonomy): domain Bacteria; phylum Actinomycetota; class Actinomycetes; order Frankiales; family Frankiaceae; genus Protofrankia; species Protofrankia meridionalis. The sequence goes on from NZ_CADDZT010000010.1 coordinate 174,785, forward strand.
TTTGAACTCGGTCGGGGACAGCTCGACAGGATGCCCGTCCCGGGTCACCTCATGGGTGTCCTCGTTCAGCACGATGTCGGCGAACCTCAGGAGATTCACCACGGTGGAGGGTTCCTCGCGGTGCGTCCGCCGGAGCACCGCACGGACCCGGGCCACCAACTCGTCGACCGAGAACGGCTTGGTGACGTAGTCGTCCCCGCCGTAGGTCAGGCCTGCGACCTTGTCCGCGTTGGTGTGGCGGGCGGTCAGGAAGATCACCGGTATGTCGGTTCCGTCGTCGCGCAGACGGCGGCACACCTCGAAGCCGTCGATGTCGGGCAGCATCACGTCGAGCACCATCAGGTCCGGTCGGGCGTCCCCGACCGCGTTGAGCGCATCCCCGCCGCAGGTCGCGGTGACCACGTCGAACCCGTGGAATCTCAGGGACATCCGTACCAGGTTCACGATGTTCGGTTCGTCGTCGACCACCAGAACCCGCGGCTGGTGCGGTGTGCCGCCTGCGCTGTCACCCATGTACGTGTCCCCTGTGCGTCTGCTCTGCATGTGCTCTGCGTATGTGTTCTGTGCGGGTGCGTCCGGTGCCATCACACCGGTCGAAGATGTGAGTCGGGTTCGAACCCGTGGATTCGTTCCGGACGTGCCCGGCCCGATCGGGATGCCGGCCCGATCGGGGCGCCCGGCCCCATCGGGGTGCCCGGCCCCATCGGGGTGTCGGCCCACGGTGCCGGCGTGGTGGGGGAGTTGAGCGAATTCGAACGCGACTCACATCCAGCATCGAAATGGTTCTCACACGGGCCTGGTGTCCTCGTCCTGTCGCTCGAAACCGCGCACCCTCCCGATCCTCTCGAAGCAGGTGGACGTGAAGATGAACCAGCACACGCGCATCCGTCGTCATACGGCCACGGCGATCCTCGCCGGTGCGGCACTGCTCCCGCTGGCCGCATGCCAGGCCGGTGCCGCGCAGGTATCGGCTGCCAGCGCGGCCACGGCCCAACCGGGCACGACATCCACGAGTGCGGCATCCACGAGTGCGGTGTCCGCGAACACGGTGTCCGCGAGTGTGCCGCCCGTCGGGGTCGGAACCGGTGGTCCCGGCTCCCTGACGGTGGACATCACGTCTCCGGTCGCCGTGTCCGGCCATGTCGATACGCTCGTGAGCTGCGAAACCGCTGGACGTCGGTATGCGGCGTCCGCGACCGGGACCATCCGGGGCTACACCGTCGCAGACACGGTCCGCATCGCCAACTACCACGGCCCGGCGACCTACCCCGCGGTCGTGACCGTGTCCGTCAGCTCGTCCGCGGAGGGGAAGTACGCCATCGACGCAGTGCCGGCCACCGCTGTGATCACATCGGCGGGCGGCTCGGTCTCGTTCACCGCTCAGACGTCGGCCGGCCGCACCCTGGCAGGCTCGATCGTCTGGTCCTGCTCCGCCTGACCGTAGTCACCTCGGCTGCGCTGGCGACCGGACCGGCGCAGCCATTTGTTCCCGAAGTACAGATTCGTGATCGACTAGCTCGGCGGGCCGCGTACTCAATTACGTCAGGAATTCGATTATTTTTTAAATTATCCGAAATATCTACTACCAGATTTCGGGGGATCGGCTCCCGCGTTCCACTGCGGATTATCCCGACAGCCGCATCAAGGAAACTATGGGTGTCAATTTCCGGGTTCTTATCAACGAGTTCGTTCTCCTGTATCAGAAGACGCATCGAGGACGTCGCGACTCCATCCTCGGTACAGGGGAACAGCTCCTGGCGTTCGGTGTCGAGTGTGACGTGGCCATCGACCGCGCCGTCGCGCCCGAACTCGTAGACGGCCTTGCTGTCGATTCGCCGTGACAGTTCGACTCTTATCCAATAAGACACTTTCCCTCGCTGCCGGATCTGGTGCCAGCGGTTCTTCCCATAAAATTTCACGTGGTGGGCATGGTCTCTTCGATTCTTTTTCGGGCGTTTTTTCGTATGACTTCCCATGGGTCCCGTGCGAGCATCTCAAGTAGTGCGCGCGGGGTTCTCGGGTTCAGTGCCACCGCGTTCCTCACGGATTCATCAGGATCGGCGGCAAGGGCTGTCAGGATATCTTCGGAGATTTTTCTTTTGCGAGCGACCATGCCTCGTACCCGGTCATCTCCATCGCGTGCCAGAATGCGGAGTACCTCGATCGGGACCTTCTTGTTGTGGGCGACCCAGAAGTGCATATCGGGGTACCTCTCGACAACTTCAATCCAGACAGAGACGGGCGCTTCTTCCTCGGCTGCGCGCGAGTATTCTTCTCGGTCCTCGCTCTGGCGGAGTCTGACGAACTCGTCGGCGGTTTCGATCATCGGATCTTGAATTCTTTCCAGGATATGGACATTCCTGTATTCCCCTTGTGCTTATTGTTGATGAACTGGCCGTACTCATCGGCGTCGGCAACCCATTGTAACCCGCGCTCCTTCTCCTCGAACACCTTCCATGTGGAGCCGCCGTGACCCGTGAGATCCTTCGACCACCAGAGCTGGCTCTTGCGTTCACGAGTGAAGGATCCAAACTTCGGGTGTTGCATTTCTTTGTCCACGCTCGAACGCTTGATGCCCCATGGTCTGCGGCTTTCACCACTGCGGCCGGAGGCCCCACGGGCATCGGTCATAAGCGAATTTCCGGACGTTGGAACGTCGCCGAGGTATCCGATGTCGCAGACGCCCGCGGATGCGGGACGGGGACCCAGCCGTGTGACCACCGTGACGGTATGGATTAGATTTCGGCGGAGGTCGGTGACTACAGCGGCGAGGTGGGCGCGGGTGGCGTCGACGGTGCTGTGGGCGAGGGCGGCGCCGCCGTGGAGAACGCCCGCGACCGCACGGCCGTCGTGTAATGCGTCAGCGGCGCCTCGGATGCCACGGGCGAGTCCGCCGACCGTGGTGAGCCCCTTGGCGCCGGGAATACAGCCGAGTAAGGCGAAACCGACGTCCCAGAAGGACGCCCGGCCGTTGCCATATCCGACCAGGGTGTCCGCGAGGACGACGAGGGCGGCGGCGAGCACGACCCAGGCGAGGGGGCCGCCGATGACAAGGGTGACCACGCCCAGTACCGCGACGGTGATTTTCGCGACTCCGACGGCGGCATGCCAGACCGTCCCCGACCGTTCTTTCAGACCTTCCCAGGACCACCAGGGTTTGTTCCGGATGCCGGCGTGGGAGGCGTCGCGGATGGCGTGGGCGCAGGTGCTCGCAGCCTCTCACGCATCTGTCCGGCGGCGAGGGCGAGTCGGCGGGCGGCATCGAGATCGTCCTGGGCGGCCTGCACGGAGTTGCGTTCCTGGTCGAGGCGAATCTGGGCTGTGTCCCGATCACGGATCGCCTGCGCCACCTGCGCCGGATCGGGTGGGGGAACGCCTGCGGCGGTGTGGAAGGCCGGGGTCAGGCCCGTAATGGTCGACAACGCCGACGTCAGGATGGTCCAGGCCGGAGCTACCAGCATCTGCGCCTGATCGCGACGGGCACGTGCCTCCCGACCTTGCAGCAGCGTACGGTCGGCCTGCGCCTGCGCCGCGTCCAGAACCGGTTCGTAAGCGTTCAGTGCTTCGCCGACCAGCCGGTAGGAGGTCTCGGGCGTGTGTAACTGCTCGGGGAACGCGCCCAGCTCGTCGCGGAAGGCGTTGCCGGCCCGGCCGGTCCAGGACGACATCACCTCGCCGGCTGTCACCGCCGTCACCTGCCCGCAGGCGTGTTCCACGTCCGCGGTGAACTCTGAGAACCGCCGGGCAAGCTGGCGGACAGAGAACGGATCACCCGGGGTCGGGTCGCCGTCCAGGTCCAGGGCACTCCAGTCGGTGGGACGGTTCATCCGCCTGGCTCGTGATTCAGGAATTGGCAGAGTCGACGGATCATTGCCGTCATACATCGCTCCGGCATGGTCAGGGCCAGGTCACAAGTACGAAGTCACAAGAAGTGCCGGGATCGTAGCGTAAACAGTGACTATCCGACCACTGATGGGTCACGGCGGTGTTGCGTGGGCGGTGTTCCGCGTTCGGCGACCGGGTGACGGCGTATCGACCGGGACATGCGTTCCGCAGGGGTCAGGCGAACAGGTCGTGGACCGTCACCGGGCGGAGCCCCTTTTGTTCCAGACCGGCGATGATCCGGGGGAAGGCGGGGATCGTACCGGCGTGCCCGAAGTGCAGGCTCACCACCGAGCCGGGTTGCACCGCAGCCAGGGTCCGGGTGACCACCGCGTCGACACCGGGGTCGGTGTAGTCGAGTGGGTCGACGTCGTAGGACAGGCAGTGCGCGTAGCCGGCGCGGCCGGCCTCGGCGAGCACCGTCGGGGTGCTGTGGTGCATCGCCGACGGCCGGAAGTAGTCCCCCGCTCCACCGGTCACCCGTTCCAGGACATCCCGCGAGCGCTCCACCTCGGTTCGCACGACCGGCGCGCCCTGCCGGTCAAGATCGGCGAGATGGGTGTACGTGTGATTGCCGATCTCGTGCCCGGCGTCGCGGGCGCGGCGGGCGTAGTCCGGATACCGCTCCAGCCAGTTGCACACGAACATGCAGGTGATCGGTACCTTCGCCCGTGCCACGGCGGCGAACAGCCCGTCGACCACCCCGATGTCACCGTTGGTGTGGAACGTCAGCGCGACCTCCGGACGGCCTGAGGTCGCGTGCATCAGCTCGGTCGCTGGCCCACCCGGGGCAGGCGGGGTGCCCGCGGCTTCGGTCGGTGTTGCCGTCCGCGACGCAGGGGCGGGCGTGGTCGCAGCCGACGGTGGTACTTCGCCTGAGGATGCGCCGGTCGTACCGCGGGTGGTACGACCGGCGGTTGAACACCCGGCGAGGGCCACGGCTGCCCCCGCCAGTAGGCCGCGACGGGTCAGCGAACCAGGCGTGCACACAGGCACACCCTAGCGTCCCCCGGCTACTGAACGAACGATACCCGATTGACCTGATTTATCGCCTTAGGCGACTTCGGAGGGTATGTCACGCAGTACGGATGGTGGGTTGAACCCGCAATCCGGGTCGGGTCGGGTCGACGTCCACGGCAACCTCGTCGCCATCCCGGACGGCGCCGGCCAGAAGCTCCCGGGCAAGCGGGTCACCGATCGCGGTCTGCATCAGCCGACGCAGCGGGCGCGCCCCGTAGACCGGGTCGTTGCCCTTGTCCGCAAGCCATCCGCGTGCCGGTTCGGCCACGGTCAGGGTGATCCGCCGGTCTGTCAGCCGAGCCCGCAGCAGGTCGAGCTGGAGGTCGACGATGCGGGCGAGGTCGTCCTTGTCGAGCTGGTCGAAGACCAGGATGTCGTCGAGCCGGTTGAGGAACTCGGGCTTGAAGGCCTCCCGGACGGCGACCATCACCGACTCGCGCCGCGCCTGCGGGGACAGCGTGGGGTCGGCGATGAACTGCGACCCGAGGTTGGACGTCAGCACCACGATCGTGCTGCGGAAGTCGACCGTCCGGCCCTGGCCGTCGGTGAGCCGTCCGTCGTCCAGCACCTGCAACAGAATGTCGAACACCTCCGGATGCGCCTTCTCCACCTCGTCCAGGAGGATGACGCTGTAGGGCCGGCGCCGGATCGCCTCGGTGAGCTGCCCGCCGGACTCGAATCCGATGTAACCGGGCGGGGCACCGATGAGCCGGGCCACCGAATGCTTCTCGGCGTACTCGCTCATGTCGATGCGCACCACCGCGCGCTCGTCATCGAACAGGAAGTCCGCGAGTGCCTTGGCCAGCTCGGTCTTGCCGACACCGGTCGGGCCCAGGAACAGAAAGGAGCCGGTTGGCCGGTCCGGGTCGGAAATGCCTGCGCGGGCGCGGCGCACGGCGTCGGAGACAGCCCGCACCGCGGTGTGCTGCCCGATGACACGGGCGTGCAGCTCGTCCTCCATGCGCAGCAGCTTGGCGGTCTCGCCCTCCAGCAGCCGGCCGGCGGGGATGCCCGTCCAGGACGCGACGACATCCGCGATGTCGTCCGGGCCGACCTCCTCCTTGAGCATGGCGCTGCCGGGCTCGTCCGATCCGGGCAGCGCGTCGGTTGCCGCGGCGAGCCGCTTCTCCAACGTCGGGATCGTGCCGTAGCGCAACTCGCCGGCCTTGGCCAGATCAAGATCGCGTTCGGCGACGTCCATGGCACGTCTGGCGTTCTCCAGCTCCTCCTTGACCTTCTGCACCTCGACGATGGAACTCTTCTCCCGCTGCCAGCGCGCGGTGAGGCCGGCCAGCTCCGCACGCTTCTCGGTCAGTTCGCGCTGGAGCCGCCCACGGCGTTCCTTGGAGGCGTCATCGCTCTCCTTGGACAACGCCATGTCCTCGATCTCGATGCGCCGGACGGCCCGCTCCAGCTCGTCGATGGCCACCGGCCGACTGTCGATCTCCATCCGCAGTCGGGACGCGGCCTCGTCGACCAGGTCGATGGCCTTGTCGGGCAGGAAGCGCCCACTGACGTAGCGGTCAGACAGGGTGGCGGCGGCGACGAGTGCCGCGTCGGTGATCCGGACACCGTGGTGTACCTCGTACCGTTCCTTGAGCCCACGCAGGATGCCGATGGTGTCCTCGGTGGACGGTTCACCGACCAGCACCGGTTGGAACCGGCGTTCGAGGGCCGCATCCTTCTCGATGCGGGTGCGGTACTCGTTCAGGGTGGTGGCGCCGATCATCCGCAGTTCGCCACGGGCGAGCATGGGCTTGAGCATGTTGCCGGCGTCCATTGCGCCCTCGGCGGCACCGGCGCCGACCACCGTGTGCAGCTCGTCGATGAACGTGATGAGTTGGCCCTCGGCGGACCGGATCTCGTTGAGGACGGACCGCAACCGTTCCTCGAACTCGCCGCGAAGCTTCGAACCGGCCACCATCGAGCCGAGGTCGAGTGAGACGATCCGCCGGCCGCGCAAGGACTCGGGCACGTCACCGGCAACGACCCGCAGGGCAAGGCCCTCGACGATCGCGGTCTT
>NZ_CADDZT010000010.1:182168-186682 GCF_902812655.1 Candidatus Frankia meridionalis
GGCTGGTGACCCGGTGGACGCCACCGCGGACGGTGTCGAACGCGCCGCGCAGGGTGTCGGCGGTGGCGCCGAACTCGGTCAGCACCCGGGACGCCTCGCCGCCCTCCTCCGCGAGCGCCACCAGCAGGTGCTCGACCGAGGTGTACTCGTCGTCGAGCCGGTTCGCCTGCCGCTCGGCATTGTCGAGGACGGTGATGAGCTGCCGGGAAAGCTGCGGAGGGGAGACGCTCGCGCCGGTGGCGTGCGGCAGCCGGCTGACCGCGGCCTCGGCGCGGGCGCGTACCTGGGTGAGGGGCGCCCCGGCGGCCTCGAGCAGGTCGACGGCAACGCCGCCTGTCTGGCTCAGGACGGCGACCAGCAGGTGCAGCGGGTCGACGAGTGGTGAACCGTCGCCGGTGGCGCGGGCGACAGCGGACGACAGGGCTTCCTGCGAGCGGGCGGTGAGCCGGTCAGCGTTCATGGGAGTCCTAAGATGATCGTTTTGTTCGTACCATCTTTTCCAACGCTCAATACAGTTGAGTCGTTCCCACTCATGTCTGAGGCGCGGGGCGCACGGAGGGAACGCGGCCGGCGTAATGTACGCCGGCGTGGGCCTGGCCGGCTACCGGCGTGGGCCTGGTCGCCAGACCACGATCGCGCTGCGGTCGACGGGCACAAGATCACGTCGGTGGCTCCGGTGGGCCTCGGCGACCCTTCGTTCGGCCTCGGCGCGGGCCGCAGCCAGCTCCTCGGTCAGCTTCCTGACCTCTGCCTGCAACATCATGACCCGACTGCCCAGCTCCAGGATCCGGCGGACGCCCTGGAGGTTGACCCCCTCCTCCTGGGACAGCCTCTGAACCTCGCGCAACAGTGCGACGTCCCGGACGGAATATCGCCGACCACGCCCGGACGTGCGACCCGGAGTCACCAGCCCCAGCCGGTCGTAGGCCCGCAGCGTCTGCGGGTGCATACCGGCCAGCTGGGCGGCAATCGAGATCACGTACACGGGTGTGTCGTCGTCGTGCGCGGGACCGGGACGCGGTGCCGCCGGCGGACCGGCCGGGGCGGCGCTCGGCGGATCGGCCGTGCGGCTCGGTCGTGGTTTCATGACCGGCCCTCCATCTGTGCCATCAGCGACATGCGTGGATCTTCGGGATGGGCGTTGGCGAAGTCCTGCAGCGCGGTGCGCGCCTTCGGGGACAGATCCGCCGGCCTCGGCACCGTGACCTCGATGGTCACGATGAGGTCACCGTGACCGCCGCCGCCTCGGGGCACCCCACGTCCACGTACCCGCAGACGCCGTCCACTCGACGTCCCGGACGGAACCTTCACCGTCAGGGGGGCGCCGTCGATCGTCGGTACCTTCACCGATGCGCCGAGCGCCGCCTCGGTGAAGGTCACCGGCAAGGTGATCGTCAGGTTGTGCCCCTCCCGGCCGAAGACCGGATGGGTCAGCACATGGACGGTCACCTCAAGATCGCCCGCCTGCCCGCCGCGTTCGCCCGGTGATCCGCGTCCGCGGACCCGCAGGCGCTGGCTGTCCGCCACGCCCGGTGGGATGCGGATCCGCTGCTCCCGCTCCCGGCGTCCGGTGCCGAGACAGTCCGGGCAGGGCGAGTCGATGACCGACCCCTTGCCGAGGCAGTCACGGCACGGTTCGGACAGCGCGAAACCACCCTGGGACCGTGACACCACACCCAGGCCTCGGCAGGTCGTACAGGTCCGTGGCGTCGTCCCTACCCGGGCACCACGCCCCATGCAGGTGACACACGTCGCCGCACCCGGCAGCCGGACGGTCGCTTCCAGACCGGACAGGGCCTTCTCGAACGGGATCGTGACCTCGGCCGCTATGTCGGTGCCGCGGCGTGGCCCACGGCCTGTCGGTGACCGCTGGAACAGGTTGTCGAACAGGCCACCGATGCCGCCGGGACCGCCGCCCGCGCCGGCCCCGCCCAACAGATCATCGAGGTTGTACGCGCCTGCCCCGCCATAACCGGGTGAGCCGAACCCGCCCGGCTGATAGCCGTAACCGCCGGGAGGATGGCCGCCGGGGACCCCACCCGCGGTGAACAGCGCCCGAGCCTCGTCGTACTCCCGGCGTCGGGACTGGTCCGACAGGACGTCGTACGCCTCGGAGACCTCCTTGAACCGGGCTTCGGCCCTCGGGTCACCGGGGTTCTTGTCCGGGTGCAGCTCCAGGGCAAGCCGGCGGTAGGCCTTCTTGATGTCGGTCGCCGAGGCGTCCTTGGGGACGCCGAGAGCGGCGTAGTAGTCCTTCTCGACCATGTCACGAACACTCACGGCGCCCCTCCTTTCATCATCATGTCGTGTACCGACGCTTGATGCGGATCCGGTCGGACGAAACGTCACATGGCATTGACTACTCGACGGCTAGTCGAGGGGTTCCGAGGAGCCGTCTCCCGCACCCGGCACACTCTCCACCGCCGCGTCGTCCACGTCGGCGTCCGATGCTGGTTCGGCGACCGATACCTGGGCCGGTCGCAGGACCCGACCGGCATGCCGGTAACCGGAACGGTAGACGTCCACACAGGTCGGCCCGGTCACGTCCGAGGAGTAGGTGTGCATGAGCGCATCGTGGACAAGCGGGTCGAACTCGTCCCCCCGGGAGCCGAACCGTTCGAGCCCGGCCGTTTCGAGGGTGGCCTCCAGCGATTCCGCGACCGCCTTGAACGGGCCTTCCAGATCACCGTGGTCACGGGCGCGGCCGATGTCGTCGAGGGTGGGCAGCAGCGTCGACAGCAGCTTTCCCGCCGCCTGGTCGGCTGTGGCCTGGCGGTCCCGCTCGACCCGACGCCGGTAGTTGTCGAACTCGGCCTTGAGCCGCTGCAGGTCGGCGGTGCGTTCGGCGACCTGTAGACGCAGTGGTTCCAGCAGTTCCTCGTCCCTGGCCGGGGATGGCGCGGCCGGCGGAGTCGCCGAACCCGCGGCCGTGGGCGGCGCGGTGGTCTCACCGCTCGTGGTGACGGTGTCCACCCGGATGGCGTCCACTCTTACCTGCCCGCTTTTCGGATCGATGCGTCGCTTGTCCCTGACGATTACCGGTTCGTCCGGTGTGGAGATGCTGTGCAGCCATTCGTCCCCGTGGGTCGAGGTCATTTCTTTTCCTCTTCGTCCACTATCTCGGCGTCCACCACATCGTCGTCCGTGGCAGTGCCCGGCGCGCCGCCCGCCGCCGTGGCGGCGGACTCCGCGTAGAGCGACTGGCCCATTGCCGAACTGGCCTTGGCGAGTTCGGCCGTGGCCTCCCGGATGGCTGTGATGTCGGTACCGCCGACCGCCCCGCGCAGCGTCGACAGCTTCTCCTCCACGTCGGCCTTGACCGTGGCGTCGACCTTGTCACCGTTCTCGGCCAGGAAGCGCTCGGTGGAGTACACGAGGGTTTCTCCCTGGTTGCGGGTCTCGGCCTCCTCGCGACGCTTACGGTCCTCCTCCGCGTACTGCTCGGCGTCGCGGACCATCTTGTCGATGTCGTCCCTGGGCAGCGCCGACCCGCCCGTGATCGTCATCGACTGTTCCTTGCCGGTGCCGAGGTCCTTGGCGGAGACGTGCACGATGCCGTTCGCGTCGATGTCGAAGGTGACCTCGATCTGCGGGATGCCGCGGGGTGCCGGCGGCAGGCCGGTGAGCTCGAACATGCCGAGCTTCTTGTTGTAGGAGGCCATCTCGCGCTCGCCCTGGAAGACCTGAATCTGCACGGAGGGCTGGCTGTCCTCGGCGGTGGTGAAGATCTCCGACCGCTTGGTCGGGATCGTCGTGTTGCGCTCGATGAGCTTGGTCATGATCCCGCCCTTGGTCTCGATGCCGAGAGACAGCGGGGTGACGTCGAGCAGCAGGACGTCCTTGACCTCGCCCTTGAGGACGCCGGCCTGCAGGGACGCGCCGACGGCGACGACCTCGTCGGGGTTGACGCCCTTGTTGGGCTCCTGGCCGCCGGTGAGCTCGCGGACCAGGTCGACGACGGCCGGCATGCGGGTGGATCCGCCGACGAGCACGACGTGGTCGATGTCGGAGACCTTGACGCCGGCATCCTTGACGGCCTGCTGGAAGGGGTGCTTGCAGCGGTCGATCAGGTCCTGGGTCATCCGCTGGAACTCCGAGCGGGTGAGGGTGACGTCGAGGTGCAGCGGCCCCTCCGCCGAGGCGGTGATGTAGGGCAGGTTGATGCTGGTCTGGCTGGACTGCGACAGTTCGATCTTGGCCTTCTCGGCGGCTTCCCGCAGGCGCTGCAGGGCCATCTTGTCCTTGCCGAGGTCGACGCCGTGCTGACCGGAGAAGGTCTTGATCAGATGGTCGGTGACGCGCTGGTCCCAGTCGTCGCCACCGAGGTGGGTGTCACCGGAGGTCGACTTGACCTCGACGACGCCGTCGCCGATCTCCAGCAGGGAGACGTCGAACGTGCCGCCGCCGAGGTCGAAGACCAGGATCGTCTGCTCCTTCTCGCCCTTGTCCAGGCCGTAGGCGAGCGCTGCCGCGGTGGGCTCGTTGACGATGCGCAGGACGTTGAGACCGGCGAT
>NZ_CADDZT010000010.1:186711-195852 GCF_902812655.1 Candidatus Frankia meridionalis
GGTGATGACCGCGTCGGTAACCGGCTCGCCCAGGTAGGACTCGGCGTCCCGCTTGAGCTTCTGGAGGATGAACGCGCTGATCTGCTGCGGGGTGAAGTCCTTGGTGTCGACCTTCATCTTCCAGTCGGTGCCCATGTGGCGTTTGACCGACCGGATGGTGCGCTCGACGTTGGTGACCGCCTGCCGTTTCGCGACCTCGCCGACCAGGACCTCGCCGTTCTTGGCGAAGGCTACGACGGACGGAGTCGTCCGGGAGCCCTCGGCATTGGCGATCACCGTGGGTTCGCCGCCCTCGAGCACGCTCACGACGGAGTTCGTGGTGCCGAGGTCGATACCGACCGCTCGTGCCATGTCTGTGTACCTCTCAGATCGGGACGGTCCGGCTGCTGGCTCCGCAAGGGGCCGGGCCGGCACGTTCGTCCAGTAGTTGAGTCCTTCCGACTCAGGATCGACCGATAATCCCACACCCGTCAAACCTGAGTTAACAAGACTCAGCTTTTCTATAAGAGTACATGCACCCATGATGCGGCGACATACCGGTGACCAGGCGTCAGGTAGTGGACGCACGACAACGGCCGGCGGGTTTTCCCGCCGGCCGTTACGTGGTGTGTCGGGTTGAGGGAAGGCGCGTGATCCGGTTCAGGCGCCGGCCGGGCCCTCGCGATCCGATGGGTCACTGCCCGAGTCGTCGGCGGAACCGTCGGGGTTACGGGGAGCTCTGCCCGGAGCCGGCCGCAGCGGGCGAACCGCCCGGAGCACCCGACCGCGCCGCCGGCCGTCCGCTGCGCCGTCGGCAAGGCGAACCGGGCTCGGGTCGTCCGGGCCCATCAGCTCGTTGACAAGATCGTCGCTTTCGTCCCCGTTGTCGTCGTCGCCATCGGTTCGTGCCGCCGGGATGGCGGACCGGCCGCTCGGCTCGGCGATGCGCGCGAGATCGGTCTCGATCTGCGCCAGCTGGTCCAGCATGCCGGTGGCGTCGCCGTCCCGTTCGCGGATGGTGCGCAGGGCATCCATGACAGCGAGCCACTGGTTGCGGTCGACGGCGAGGTGGCCGGCAGGTCGATCGAAGGAGCATGGCGGGAACAGGCGTTGGACGGCGGCGACCACCTTCGTCACCTCGGCCGGGTTGAGCCGGTCCGGCCGGGCGCGGACGTAGGACACGAGGTCCTTCAGGCTGATGAGGGTCACGCCGTCGATCGCGCCGTCGCTCCACATCACGCCCGCCTCGACCATGACCAGGATGGGCGTCACCGGAACTTTGATCATTGGCATGGCTGTGCGCGCCTGGCTACGCGTCTCGTCCCCGAGCCATTTGGTCAGGTCCAGCGGTTTCTTGAGGGACTGCCCGTCGACCTTCGCCCCGTCCTTGGCGTAGCGCACCGCGCCGGTGGAGGCGTCACTCATGATCACCATGACCCCGCCGGGCCCGACCAGCAGGTGCCCGATGTTCGCCTCGGAACCGGGCACCCGGCGATCATGCATGATCACATATCCGTACCGGCGCAACCTGTTGATCGTCCGGGCTGTCCTGCGTTCGGCCTCGGCTCCCTCCCTCAGTGCCTCGATCTCAGGAACCGGATCGAACGACTTGCCGATCACGACCAGTGGCCAGCCGAGCTGGATCACCAGGTACACGGACACGGCGACAGTCGTGGGTAGGTTCAGGCCGGTCGCGGCCAGTACCGCGAAGAACAGCCCGATCGGCAGAGCACGCAGCGCGGCGCGGGGCACGGTGTGGGTGAGCCGTTCGCGCCGCATCAGCGAGTGTTGCTCCCGTGCCTGCCGGTATGCCAGCTCAAGGGAGTAGCCGGGGCGGTCTGCGGTGTTGCCGCGTAGCGGGCTCCTGATCGGGCTCTTCGTCATACTCGCCATCGTGTCCACCAGGATCGTGAGGTCACGCCGTTCGGAGCCCGACCCCTTCGCCGAGCGCCGAGCGTCGTCGCGACAGCGCGCACGTGTGTTACGGGCCGCACCCATCCTGCAACCGGACCCCATCTCTCGACAAGGGAAACCCAACATTTGGTCCGAGTTTCCCGGGGTTGGCGGGACGTTGGTCCGGTATGGCTCCGTAGTGGAGGCGCCACGAAAAGCGATATTTTGCTCCGGATGGCCAGGTGCGCCATGGTCGGGTGTTGCTCCGATGCTGTTCGGGCCACATGGCGGCAACGTGTGACCCGCGCTAGGAGGAAGGTGGAAATGGCCCGGTTGTGGCTGCCGATGTAGGTGCAGAGGCGGCGGGCTGGCTCAACGCGCAAGTTACCGACCAGTAGCGGTAGGCTACGCCGTCGGTAGGAGTAACAGGAGGATGAGTGAGACTCGCTATCGGTGGAGTGATCACCGTTGTCGCTCTTGCGGTGGCCGGACGCCGGTTCTACTGGCTCTTCAGGCTGATCCGCCAGGGCCAGCCGGCTCCCGGTCGGTTCGACGGGGCCGCTGAGCGCCTGTGGAGTGAGATCAGCGAGGTCGGGGGGCAGCGGAAGCTGCTGAAGTGGACGGTCCCGGGGCTCGCGCACGCCTTCACCTTCTGGGGCTTCACGGTCCTCATACTGACCGTGATCGAGGCGTTCGGTGCGCTGTTCGACCGCCACTTCCACATTCCGCTGTTCGGCCACTGGGCGATGATCGGCTTCATCGAGGACTTCTTCGCCGTGGCGGTCCTGGTGGGGCTCGCGGCCTTCACGGTCATCCGGCTGCGTAACGCCCCCGCCCGCCTCGAGCGCAAATCGCGCTTCTACGGCTCACACACCGGCCCGGCCTGGGTCATCCTCGGGATGATCACATCGGTGATCGTCACTCTGCTGGTCCTGCGGGGCGCCCAGTTCAACGCCGGCACCCACCCGCAGGGCGACACCAGGTGGGCGTTTGCGTCCTACCTGGTCAGCCGGCCACTGGATGTCTTCTCGAAGTCGACCAACGAGCACATCGAGACCGTCTTCCTGCTGCTCAACATCGCCATCATCATGGCCTTCATGGTGCTCATCGCCTACTCGAAGCACCTGCACATCTTCCTCGCGCCGATCAACGTCATCACCAAGCGTGAGCCCAAGGCGCTCGGCCGGCTCGGCAGCACCCCCGACATCGAGAGCCTGATGGAGGCCGAGGACCCGATCGTCGGCGTCGGCAAGGTCGAGGACTTCTCCTGGAAGGCCATGCTCGACTTCTCCACCTGCACGGAGTGCGGACGCTGCCAGAGCCAGTGCCCGGCGTGGAACACCGGCAAGCCGCTGTCACCGAAGCTCCTGATCATGGATCTTCGTGACCACCTGTTCGCGAAGGCGCCGTACCTGCTCGCGGCCAAGGCAGCCGACGGCGAGCAGGCCCCGGCCAAGGCGGCCACCGGCGCCACCGAGGACGCCTCGGGTAAGCACACCGTGCACCACGTCCCCGAGTCGGGCTTCGGGCGGGTGCCCGAGCCGGGCCAGCCGCAGGTCGACCGTCCCCTCGTCGGCACGCAGGAGGAGGGCGGGGTCATCGACCCCGACGTCCTGTGGTCGTGCACCAACTGCGGCGCCTGCGTCGAACAGTGCCCGGTGGACATAGAGCACGTCGACCACATCATCGACATGCGCCGTTACCAGGTGATGATCGAGTCGGCGTTCCCGAGCGAGGCCGGCGTGATGCTGCGCAACCTGGAGAACAACGGCAACCCGTGGGGTGTCTCACCCCGGGTCCGCACGGAGTGGACGGAAGGCCTGGCGTTCGAGGTCCGGGTGCTCGACGACGGCGAGGCCATCCCGGACGACGTCGAATACCTGTACTGGGTGGGCTGCGCCGGCGCGATCGAGGACCGCGCGAAGAAGGTCTCCCGGGCGTTCGCCGAACTGCTGCACATCGCCGGGGTGTCGTTCGCCATCCTCGGCACGAGCGAGTCCTGCACCGGTGACCCGGCCCGCCGGCTCGGCAACGAATACCTGTACCAGGAGATGGCCAAGGCCAACATCGAGGTCCTGAACGCCGCGGCCACGAAGAAGATCGTCGCTACCTGCCCGCACTGCTTCAACAGCCTGGCGAACGAGTACCCGGCGCTCGGCGGGACCTACGAGGTCATCCACCACACGCAGCTGCTCGGCAAGCTCGTCGAGGACGGCAGGCTCGTCCCCGTCCAACCGGTGGACTCCTCGGTCACCTACCACGACCCGTGTTTCCTCGGCCGGCACAACCAGGTCTACACACCGCCGCGGGAGATCCTGGCCAGCATTCCCGGCATCCGCAGCCAGGAGATGCACCGCTGCAAGGAGCGCGGGTTCTGCTGCGGTGCCGGTGGCGCCCGGATGTGGATGGAAGAGAAGATCGGTAAGCGGGTCAACGTCGAACGGGTGGACGAGGCGCTCGCGCTGGACCCGGACATCGTCTCCACGGCCTGCCCGTTCTGCATCGTCATGCTCACCGACGCGGTGACCGAGAAGAAGCAGTCCGGCGGGGCGAAGGAGAGCGTCGAGGTTCTCGACGTCTCCCAGCTGCTCGCCCGCTCACTGGCCGCCCCGGTCCCGGTCGGGGCCGGCGTGCCCGCATCCGGGGTCGAAGTTGCCGCGGACACCGCCGGATCGGCGAACGGTACGGGACCGTCCGGCTCCGGGTCCGGGTCCGGCTCCGAGACGTCGGCCGGCGGGAGCGGAGCCCGGACGGGCGGCTGACGTGATGCGGTCGACCTGACCTGGCCTGATGCCCGGGACGATGTGAATCCGCTGTCGTGCGGATTCACATCGTCCCGGGCGTTTCCTCGTTGCCCGTCCGTCGGTTGCCCGTCCGCGGACGGGCACTCAGCAGGTCGGGCGGCGGCGCCTGGACGGCAGGATCCGGCGCAGGACAGGACGAAGCCCGAGCTGCGGCCAGACCAGGAACGCCTCGGCCTCGAGCATGGCCAGGGCGATGCGAGGAAGATCCCGGTTAGCGGGGAAGCAGATGTAGCGCGGCGACCACTCGGGTTGGAACTTCGCGTTGAAGCGGTAGAGGCTGTCGATCTGGAACCAGCGTGAGAGGAAGACCAACAGCCACCGGAACCAGCGGGTGACCGGCCCTGCGCCGAGTCTCTGGCCGCGCTCGAGCGCGGACCGGAAGAACGCGAAGTTCAACGACAGACGTTCCACATCGAGCTTGCCCGCGGCCCGCACGGCCGAGACGATCAGGAAGTCGTTCAACCCGTTGTCCGCATCGCGGTCGCGCACCATCAGGTCCAGCGACAGACCCCGACGTCCCCACGGGACGAAGTGCAGCAACGCGCGCAGTTGCGGCGTGCAGCCGTCGCCGGGCGCATCGTCCCCACCCGCATCGTCCCCACCGGGATCGCGCCCGCGGTCGTCGTCCGCACTGTGCCCGTCCGTACTGTGCCCGTCCGTACTGTGCCCGTCCGCACCGCGGTCGAACGCCATCACCACGACGCAGTCGTCGTCGGCGGGCTCGCCGATCCGACCGAGGGCCATCGAGAAGCCGCGTTCGGTCTCGGTGCCCCGCCATGCCTCCGCCTGGGCCTTCAACCGCTCCCGCTCCTCGGCGGGCAGTTCACGCATCCGCTGGGCCCGGTAGGTGTAGCCGGCACGTTCGACCCGGCCGACGGCCTGCCGCACGTTGCGCATGTCACGGCCTTCCAGGGTGAAGGCCGTGACATCGAGAACGGCTTCGTCGCCGAACTCCAGCGCGGTCAGGCCGGCGCGTTCCCATGCCTTGCCACCGGTCTCGGAGCAGCCGATGACCGCTGGTATCCAGGCGTGTTCGGCGGCGATCCGCAGGAACTCCCGGATCGCGCCCGGCCATGCTTCGTTGTCGCCGAGTGGGTCGCCGCTGGCCAGCATCACGCCGGACACCACCCGGTAGGCGACGCAGGCCTTCCCGGTCGGCGACCACACGACAGTCTTGTCAGCGCGCATGGCGAAGTACCCGAGCGAGTCGGTGTCCCCGTGCCGGGCGAGCAGCGCGCGCATCCGCTCGATGTCGTCGGTGGACAGTCTCGGCCGGGGCTCCGGTGGCCGGAGCGCCAGGTACACGACGGTGACGATGGTGAGCAGGCCCATGGCGAGCAGGACCCGGGTGACCAGGTCGGAGAACCGTTCGGAGGAGAAGCGCAGCGGTCCGTGGATGCCGGCCAGGCCTTCCACGATATGGGTGACCTGGGCCGACAGCGGATGTGGGCCGACAAGGCGCCCGGCGCCCATCCGCAGGAGGACCATGCCGACCGTCACCGAGGCCGCCACGAGGGTCAACCCGACCCACAGTGCCCGCCACCGGGTGGTCGGATCACCCTTGGCCTGGAACTCGCGACGGGTCAGCAGCAGTCCGATGATCAGAGCCGCGGACGCGGCGGCCTCCTCGAAGTCGAGGCCCTTGACCACATGCAGGACGACGCTGGCCCCGAGCAGGGCGACAACGCCGTGCCAGGCGCGGCGTTTGCGGTGGCGCAGCCCGCGTGCGAGCAGGAGCAGCAGGAGCCCGACCACGACCGTGAACGCCGCGGCCTGCCTCGACGCCGCCCCGGGCAGGATCTGGCGCAGCACCTCGAGGCGGCTACGCCACTCGGGGGTCACGGCGGACACGATGTCGATGAGGCCCGCGACGAACACGAGGGCAGCAGCCACGGTCGGCACCCACGGGCGGTCCCACGCCGGTAGTGCCGAACGCACCGGCCGGAACAGCTGGGGGTTCTTGTCCCCGCCGCCGCTTGCGTTCCCGTTCCTGTTATCGCCGGCCATGCCGCCACCACCGTGCTGTTTGATGTCGGCGGTCCTGGTTGGCCGGCCGCCGCTGCTGACCGTTGTCACGGACGGTGTCCTCTCTCCCCTGCTAGGCCCGCTTCTGAGCGCCCGCGCGACGGTACCTCGTTGGTCCGGAGAGCGGACGTGGGCATCCTGGGGTAGTAGGACACCGTCTGGACCGGTGGGAGGATGGGACGGATGCTCGGACTACCCGAACGCATCAAGGCATGCCTCTTTGACCTGGACGGCGTGCTTACTGCGACAGCCGCCGTTCACGCAGTCGTGTGGAAGGAGACGTTCGATCGCTTCCTGCGGCAGCGCGCGGAACGTGCCGGTGACTCTTTTGCCCTGTTTGATATCGCTGATGACTATCCCACCTATGTTGACGGCAAGGCGCGAGCTGACGGGATCCGGTCATTCCTTGCATCCCGGCATATAGAGCTGCCTGCCGGTGACCCGCGGGATCCACCATCCTCCCAGACCGTTCACGGCCTGGGGAACCGTAAGAACGAACTCCTGTTGTCCAGGATCCGCCACGGTGGGGTTGCCGCGTACCCCGGGTCCGTACGTTACCTGCGTGCGCTGGACCGTGCGGGCGTTCCCCGCGCGGTCGTCTCATCGAGCGCGAACTGCGCGGACATCCTGGCCGCCGCCGGCATCGACTGCCTGCTGGACGTACGGATCGACGGTGTTGTCGCGCAACGCGAACACCTGGCAGGCAAGCCCGCACCGGACACCTACCTTGCCGGGGCCCGTGAGCTCGGTACCGAGCCGTCACGGTCAGCGGTCTTCGAGGACGCGCTCGCCGGGGTCGAGGCGGGGCGCACCGGCGGGTTCGGCCTTGTCGTCGGCGTCGACCGGGTCGGGCACGCCGACGCCCTGCGGGCACACGGCGCCGACGTCATCGTCTCCGATCTTGCCGATCTGCTGGGCAAGGACGACAGCGGCTGCGAGGAGAGCGGCGACCGGGACGACAGCGGCGACAGCGGATGCCGGTCATGATCGGCAAAGTGTCGTTTCCGGTCGAACCGTGGTGCCTGCGCGAATGTGGTCTCGACCCGGATCAGCTGGCCAAGTCGGAGTCGCTGCTGGCCCTGTCCAACGGGCATATCGGGCTGCGGGCGAACCTGGACGAGGGCGAGCCGCACGCCCTGCCGGGCACCTACCTCAACTCCGTCCATGAACTGCGCCCACTGCCCTACGCGGAAGCCGGCTATGGCTACCCGGAGTCCGGTCAGACCGTCATCAACGTCACCAACGGCAAACTCATCCGTCTGCTGGTGGATGATGAACCCTTCGACGTCCGGTACGGAGACCTGCGGGAACACGAACGGGTGCTGGACTTCCGCGCAGGTGTGCTCAGCCGGACGGCCGAGTGGGTGTCACCGGCGGGCCAGGCGATCCGGGTTTCGTCGGTGCGCCTGGTGTCTTTCGTCCAGCGGTCGATGGCGGCGATCTGTTACGAGGTCGAGCCGCTGGAGGCCCCGGCGCGGATGGTGGTGCAGTCGGAGCTGGTCGCCAACGAACAGCTGCCGCCGCAGAGTGCGGACCCACGGGCGGCGGCCGTTCTGGAAGCGCCCCTGCTGGCGGAATGGAACGGCAGCAGCGGCCCTCAGGTCGGGCTGGTGCACCGGACGCGGCACAGCGGCATCCGGGTCGCCGTAGCCATGGACCATGTCATCGAGGGTCGCCCCGGGATGGGTGTGACCACTGAAAGTGATGATGATTCCGGTCGGGTGACCGTGACCGCCATGCTGCCGGCGGGACGCAAACTGCGGCTGGTCAAGTTCATCGCGTACGGCTGGTCGGAGCAGCGGTCCCTGCCTGCCCTGCGCGACCAGGCCGCCGCCGCGCTGACCGCGGCACGCCAGACCGGCTGGGCGGGGATGCTCGCCGAACAGCGGGCGTACCTCGACGACTTCTGGTCTCGGGCCGACGTCGAAGTCGATGGTGACGCGGAGGTGCAGCAGGCCGTCCGCTTCGCCCTGTTCCACGTCCTGCAGGCGGGCGCGCGGGCCGAGCGCCGGCCGATCCCGGCGAAGGGCCTGACCGGTCCCGGCTACGACGGCCACGCCTTCTGGGATACGGAAAGCCACGTACTGCCGGTACTCGTCTACACCACACCGCACGCCGCGGCCGACGCCCTGCGGTGGCGCCACGCCACCCTGCCGATGGCCCGGGAGCGGGCCCGCCTGCTCGGCCTGTCCGGTGCGGCGTTCCCATGGCGGACGATTCACGGGGAGGAGTGCTCCGGCTACTGGCCGGCGGGCACGGCGGCGTTCCACGTCGGGGCGAACATCGCGGACGCGGTCGTCCGGTATGTCTCGGCCACCGAGGACGACGTTTTCGAGCGGGACGTCGGCCTGGAGCTGCTGGTGGAAACAGCCCGGCTGTGGCGGTCCCTGGGCCACCACGACCTGGACGGCCGCTTCAACATCGACGGGGTGACCGGACC
>NZ_CADDZT010000010.1:196433-200617 GCF_902812655.1 Candidatus Frankia meridionalis
GGTCCGGCGACACCCCGACAGGGCGCGTGAACTGGGTGTGGACGCGGAGGAGACCGCGTCCTGGCGGGACGCCGCCGAGGACATGTACATCCCCTACGACGAGAAGCTGGGGGTGCATCCCCAGTCGGAGGGGTTCACCGGCCATCAGGTGTGGGACTTCGCGCACACGCGTCCCGACCAGTACCCGTTGCTGCTGCACTTCCCCTACTTCGACCTGTACCGCAAACAGGTGGTCAAGCAGGCCGATCTGGTGCTGGCGATGCAGCGCCGGGGGGATGCGTTCACCGACGAGCAGAAGGTACGTAACTTCGCGTACTACGAGGCGTTGACAGTCCGTGACTCTTCGTTGTCCGCGTCCTGCCAGGCGGTGCTGGCCGCCGAGGTCGGCCATCTCGGTCTCGCCCATGACTACCTGCGGGAGGCCGCCCTGGTGGACCTACGCGACCTGCACGGCGCGGCCGTCGACGGCCTGCACATCGCGTCGCTGGCCGGAAGCTGGATCGTGCTGGTCGAGGGATTCGGCGGGCTGCGCGACCACCCGGGGGTCCTGTCGTTTGCGCCCCGCCTGCCGGAGGGGATCAGCCGGCTGGCGTTCGTCCTGTGCCCGCGGGGACGGCGGCTACGGGTCGAGGTCACCGACTCCACCGCGTCCTACACGTTGCTGCGTGGTGATCCGATCGAGATCGTCCACCACGGTGAGGCGGTGGAGGTGTCCGTCGAGCGCCCGGTATGCCGTGACGTGCCGCCCATGCCGGCCCGGCCGCGTCCCGCCCAACCGGCCGGCCGGCAGCCCGTGCGCTTCCGCTCTCAGCCGACCGGTTGACTGTTCTGCCGCGGGGATCGACCTTGTGTCACGTTCCGTTACTCCGGGTCGCGGTCGCCCGGGGGGACGGCGGCGCGGGTGAAGTCGCGGTAGGCACGGGACGGGGTCGGGCCGCGCTGGCCCTGGTAGCGGGAGCCGTACACGGTCGAGCCATAGGGATGCGTGGCCGGGGAGGACAACCGGAACAGGCAGAGCTGGCCGATCTTCATGCCCGGCCAGAGTTTGATCGGCAAGGTTGCGACGTTCGACAGCTCGAGGGTCACATGGCCGGAGAAACCCGGGTCGATGAAGCCCGCGGTGGAGTGGGTGAGCAGGCCGAGACGCCCGAGGCTGGACTTGCCCTCCAGCCGGCCGGCGAGGTCGTCCGGCAGCGTGATGACCTCCAGCGTCGAGCCCAGTACGAACTCACCCGGATGCAGGACGAACGGCTCGTCGCCGTCCGGCGCGATGAGATCGGTCAGGTCCTCCTGCTCGATGGCGGGGTCGATGTGGCTGTACCGGTGGTTCTGGAACACCCGGAACCACCGGTCGAGCCGCAGGTCGATACTGCTCGGCTGGACGAGCGCCGGATCGTACGGCTCCAGGCACACCCGTCCCACGGTGATCTCGGCCCGGATATCCCGGTCAGACAGCAGCACGTCCCAGCACGCTAGCGGCTCGGGGTGTCCGCCGCCCAGGCCGGCCGCTTCCGCCGTACCACTTCGGGCCGGTCGGCGCGGCTCCGGCGCGCCCGGCCGGGTCCTGGACGCGGTGCCGCCGCGAGACTGTACGATGCTGTTCGTACTACGCGGGCGTAGTTCAGAGGCAGAACACGAGCTTCCCAAGCTTGCAACGCGGGTTCGATTCCCGTCGCCCGCTCCACTCGGGGTGAAGTGTGTCAGACAGGGTCTGACCTGCTTGTTTCGCATTGTCTGCCCAGGGGGCCGAGTCCCCTGGACCCCCCATGGTTCTATGGTTGAGAGTTTGCCGACCTTCGTTCGGCGTCGCAGTCGGCCGCGATGTTCGCGGCGAGCGTCAGACCGGCGTGCCGGCTGGCGTCCACCAGCCGCGGCGGCTCCAGTTCAGGTTGCGCGGAAGTAGCGGCGTCCGGGATCGCGCGGACCCGCGCCGAGCTCTCGGACAAGTCCGCGTTCCACCAGTCTGGCCAGGCGGGTCCTGGTGGCGCGGGTGGACAGTTCGATCTTCTTGGCAATCTCGCTTGTCAGGGCGCCGTGGTCAGTGAGTGCGTCGAGGATCGTCTGGTCTTTCGGGTCGAGCGAGGGCGTGCCGACCCGTGCCGTGAACAGGGTGACTCGGAATCGGGTGGGGAACAGCCGGTCGCGGTCGATGTCGCGCCCGAACAGGAGGGCACCCCCGACCGTCGGGACGGTCCGGCGGTTCAGATTTCCTCGGAACCGCGTGCCTGTCGCACAGGTCAGCATAGGCCCCGACCGGAGGGTGACGGCGGGGACGGCTGCCGTCGGCATCCGCGGCGCGTCGGGTCATTGTGGCCGGCGCGGTCCATGATTGGCAACTGCGTCGGAGCTCCACTCTTTGTGTAAGTATTGCATCATTGGATGCGGGCGGCGGTTGAAACCGGACGGGGAGGGCGTGGTTGTTCGACAGGGAGCTGACCGGGGGCGGGCCTGTCGACCGGCTCCGACTGGTCCTGAGCCGGGGGTTGCGCGGACTCCGCGGCAGGCCGGTGGCAGAGCCTGTGGGTACCGAGGCGACGGGCCCGCGACCGGCCGTGCAGGAGCTGGAACGGCGCATCGCTGACATCCAGGAGCGTGTCAACCTACTGGCGGCAGAGTCCGATTCGCTGCGGCGTGACGATGATGCTTTCTCACCTGCGGGACAGATGGTCTGGAAAGACATCAACGTCCGCTGGAAGGCGGTGAACAATGAATATGAAGAAGCCCTCGCTCTGTATGAAACTGAAATCGACCGCCCGCCTCACGACCATCCTCTGGTGTCTTTCCTGAATACGGTTGGTGTCGAGGGATGGAACACTTGGCGACGACAGGAATCTATATACCTGGAGCTGTCCGGGGTTTATCTGACCGGAAGTTATAAGGGCATCGATCTGTCGGGGGCCGACCTCACCGGCGCGAAGCTGCACTTGGCCGATCTGACCGGCGCGGACCTACGCGAGGCCAAGCTCATGGGGGCCAACCTACGCCGAGCGAAGCTGACTGGAGCAAACCTGGCCGGGGCAAACCTGTCCGGTGCCGACTTCCACGACGCCGATCTGCGAGACGCGGACCTTACCCGAGTTTCCGCCACACCGTCGGATTTCACCCGGGCAAATCTCACAGGCGCCGCTCTCGTGTCGGCCGAGCTGATCGGAGCCAGCTTCAGGGATGCCGATCTCACTGCTACCGACCTCACCGAGGCGAACTTCTGCACCGCCGACATGGATAACGCGGTCATGCGTCGGGCAGCTGCACCCCGGGTTGACTTCACAGGCGCCAATCTAAGTGGTGTGTGCCTAGCGGATGCTGTTCTCCGCGGTGGCAGCCTTGCGCTGGCCCGCCTGGTCGATATGGATCTTTCTGGTGCAGACATTTCGGGCTGCCGTGTCTATGGAAGCACCGTCTGGAAGACACGACTAACGGGAACGATGCAGCAGGACCTGGTTATTACGCCAGCCGACGAAGAGTCCGCGTTAACGGTAGATAATATCGATGTCGCCCAGTTCATGTACCTGTTGTTGAACAATGAACGGCTGCGGGACGTCATCGACACTGTGACATCGAAAGTTGTGTTGATCCTTGGTCGATTCTCCGCCGATCGTAAACCGGTGTTGGATTCCCTGCGGACCGAGTTACGCCGGCACGACTACCTACCCGTACTGTTCGACTTCGCGCAGCCGTCCCGGCGGGACTCTACTGAGACCGTGAGCGTTCTGGCCCACCTGGCACGTTTCATCGTGGCGGATCTCACTGATCCCAGCAGTGTGCCACATGAGTTGGCAACGATTATTCCCCAGTGCATTGTCCCGGTGCGGCCGCTCCTGGCAGGATCGAATTTTCCGGATCTTTCTGATTCTTCTCCCAACGCCGCCTACGGAATGTTCATCGACCTACAAAGAAGATATCATTGGGTACTGCCAATTCTGCACTACGAGAACCAGGATACCTTGCTGGCGACGCTGGACAGCTCAGTCATCAGGCCGGCGGAAGATAAGGCGAGGGAGCTGGACCTTCCACGGTAGTGGAACCGGCCGGGTCGCGAACCCGGGGATGGCACTTCTCGCGTACAAGCGGAGACTATACCGTTCATCGGTAAGCCGCGAGGCCGGCATCCCGGTGGGCCGGCTCCCGGCTCCCGGCTCCCGGTGGGCCGGCATCCCGGCTCCCGGCTCCCGGTGGGCCGGCAT